>NZ_CAMCWY010000038.1 GCF_945882965.1 Sphingorhabdus sp. EL138 | reverse complement strand
TGTCCCACGCGCCCCTCAAGCCGGGAAAGATACCATCCACCGCCAACATCGGGAAACAAACCAATGCCAGTTTCAGGCATCGCAAATTTAGTGTTCTCGGTCGCCACGCGGAAACGTGCAGGCTGGCTAATGCCGACGCCGCCGCCCATCGTAATGCCGTCCATGAACGCCACGACTGGTTTTGGGTAAGTGAACAACAAATGGTTCAGTTGATATTCGTCGTGGAAGAATTTCCGGCCCGACACGCCGCCATCATTGATCGCCGAATCGCGCAAGAAAGCGATATCGCCGCCTGCGCAAAAACCGCGCCCGTCGGCATGGTCAATCACGACGCATTTCACCGCGTCATCGTCGCGCCAAGCGAGCAACGCCTGAGTCATGGCATGCACCATAGGCAACGTCAGCGCATTCAGCGCCGATGGCCGGTTCAGGCTTAGGAAACCAGAATGACCTTCGACCCTGAGCAAAATATCATCGGTCATTGGCGCAACAGGTCCCGGCCAATAATCATGCGCATAACCTGATTGGTCCCTTCAAGGATGGAGTGGACGCGCAAGTCGCGCCAGAAACGCTCAATCGGATAATCCCGCAAATAGCCATAGCCGCCAAATAATTGCAGCGCCTGATTAACAATCTCGCTGCCGCTGTCGGTCGACAGGCGCTTTGCCATGGCGGAGAAACGCGACTTGTCCGGCGCGTTCGCAGTCACCTTGGCCGCAGCGATATAGAGCAAGGCGCGCGCGGCCTCCAAATCGGTTGCCATGTCGGCAAGCACGAACTGCGTATTTTGAAATTCGGAAACGGGCTGACCAAATTGCTGACGCTCTTTGGTATAGGCTATGGATTCATCCAGACAACGCTGCGCGCCGCCCAGCGAACACGCGCCAATGTTCAACCGTCCGCCGTCTAAGCCCATCATCGCAAAGCGGAAGCCATCACCCTCTGCGCCCACGCGATTGGCAACGGGCACGCGGCAATCTTCAAATATCACCTGCGCGGTCGGCGAGGCGTTCCAGCCAAGCTTTTTCTCAGGCTGACCAAAGCTAAGGCCCGGCGTGTCCTTGTCCACGACAAGACAACTCACGCCCTTCGTCTTGTCCTCGCCCGTCCGTACCATCACAACATATACGTCATTATAGCCAGCGCCCGAAATGAACTGCTTTGTGCCATTCAGCACATAATGATCGCCATCACGCCGCGCGCTGGTTTTCAGCGCCGCAGCGTCCGACCCGCTGCCGGGTTCGGTAAGGCAATAGCTTGCAATTTTCTCCATCGACACAAGCTCAGGCAAATAACGCGCCTTTAACTCAGCATTGCCAAAGCAATCGATCATCCATGCCGCCATATTATGGATGGAGATAAACGCGCTGGTGGTGGGGCAGCCATACGCCATCGCCTCCATGATCAACGCCGCCTCCAACCGGCCAAGACCAGTGCCGCCCGATTCTTCAGACACATAAATCGCGCCAAAGCCAAGCGCGCCTGCGGCTTTCCACACATCGACCGGATAATGCGACTTTTCATCCCATTCGGCGGCAAAAGGCGTGATCGCATCTGCGGTGAATTTGCGTGCCATGTCCTGTATGGCGACTTGATCATCCGTGAGTTCAAACTGGTTTTGCATAAAGTCGCCGTAGCATCGCCATATTCAGTTTTCCAGCCATTAGCTTAATCGCATGCGCAATGCATCCGGCAGGATCGTGCGCTCAAACCGCGCGGTTTCCATACGGCCGAGCCACAGCAACGGCGTAAATAAAAACGCGCCCCAAAAAAAACTTGGCGCAACGGGGTCATGCCTGCTAACCAAACTCGGCCCGCACCCATAGCTCAGCTGGATAGAGCGCTGCCCTCCGAAGGCAGAGGCCAGAGGTTCGAATCCTCTTGGGTGCGCCATTTAACTCATTGATATATAACAATATTTAAACGCATCGATGTGCCGATTGCGGCTTAAATAGCGCTTTTTAGCTATGCACAAATCGTGCACAAATTTCTATGTTCATTCACCAACTTCCTGATTAGGCTGAGAGAGTCGAAGGAAGGCAGTCTATGGCTAGTGACGGTGATATTCGGATTGATCTGCGGGGTGACGGGCGGGTCATCCTCTACAAACGGGATAACCTCAAGGATCCTGTCTGGCAGGCTCGTGTCCGTGTTCCAAACTCTACTGGCTATAAGCGAATCAGCACCAAGACGTCTGATCAACGTGAAGCCGAACGCTTTGCCCTCAACTACTATGAAGAGCTCTACATCCACGTCAAAACGGGCGGCAGCATCAAGTCGAAGACCTTCAAACAGGTCTTTGCCGAGTGGGAAAAGTACGTCGCTACGATGGGACACACTCGCAAGGGTGGATCTTGGGAAGCCACTATTGAACGTATTCGGGTCTATGCCCTCACCTTCTTTGGTCCGATGCGAATGAACGATATCGGACCTGTCCAGTTTGCTGACTACTGGGAATGGCGGAAGAAGAACTACAACCGCACCAAGCCAACGAACGGCACCTTGAGACGGGAACGGACCTCTATCCTACCAGTGTTCAAATACGCCGTATCGAAGGGTTACATCACGGCGGTCCCTGATACCGATCCACCAAAGGCTTCACTTGAACGGCGACCAACCTTCACGCTGGAAGAGTGGAAGAAGATCTACACGGCAGCACGGAAATGGGTAACTGAAGGACAGACCAAAGCAACCAGCCGACAGCGCAACCTCGCCCAGCTCTACATCCTAATCCTCGCTAATACAGGACTGCGGGTCGGTGAGCTTCGGGGACTACGCTGGGGTGATCTTCGCACCGTCAAGACCGAGGACGATACTCGACTCATTGCGGAGGTCAGAGGCAAAACGGGTGCCCGTGAAGTTGTATTCCAAGCTGGTGCCCAGAAGTATGTCGAACGGCTTTACGATCGGCGTATCGAAGAACTGGGCGAGAACCCGCCAACTGATGAGGTGCTGTTCTGCCACAAGGACGGAGCACCAATTCAGTCTATGAAGACTGCGTTCAATGCGCTGCTAAAATTTGCTGGAGTACCTGTTGAACGTAACGGCGGATCTCGGACGCTGTATTCCCTTAGGCACTTCTATGCCACGATGCGACTGTCGAACGACACTAGCCCGTTCCTACTGGCAAGGCAGATGGGAACGTCCGTTGAGATGCTGGAGAAGTTTTACGGACAGACCGTCTCGTCAGCCTTGGCTGCTCGGATATCGAAGGGTAATCAGACGGTTGGAGATGGTAACGGCAAGGTTTATCCGTTTGGGTAAAGCCGCTGGGGCACTCGGCTATCTATCTCCAGTAATGTGGATTAGGACTGATTTATGATCTCAAAATCAAGAATATCAAAATTGTTGATAATTGTCTCAGTCTGCCCTTTGGTTTTAGCAGCGACCCTAGAAGAGTGGCGAAAAAGACCACCTCGTTGGGAAATAAAATCCGAGCGAAGCCTAGCAGAACTTCAGGGCTGCCTCGGGTCAAAGTGGGCTGGGTCTCTATCAATGGCTGTACGAATGATGCCTATTGAGGGTGGAATTTCTTACGTCAACGATGGAGCAAACCGAGATATTTTGGTCGATGTGACAGATGAGGGAGGACATCGCAAAATCAAGCTTTGGCTTAGAAAGTTCTTCGGCATCACTGTAGGCGCTGAAGAGCAAATTAAAAAACTATCTGAATGTGCAACGCCAAATCGATGAAGTAAGTGGTTAAACCTTGATGCGCTTAGCCTGTTGATTGTCGTTGAGAAGTGACCCGTTATTTTCACTGAGAAGTGACCCGGGTGGTTGGTATATCCCGCGTTGCGGGTTTTGGGTCAAGAGGTTGGTTTTTCCTTTCTGTTTTTGGGCGCTGCGGCACTGGCGCGGAAGCGGAAG
>NZ_CAMCWY010000037.1 GCF_945882965.1 Sphingorhabdus sp. EL138 | reverse complement strand
CGCGCATGGCCAGGATTTTCCTCAAGCCACTCACTCATCCGGTCAGCCATCAAGCTTTCCAGCGGCTGGCGGACTTCCGACGAGACCAACTTGTCTTTGGTTTGCGACGAGAATTTCGGATCAGGTAGCTTGACTGACACAATAGCGGTCAGCCCTTCACGCATGTCATCGCCTGTCAGGGTGACCTTTTCCTTCTTCAACACGCCCGATTTTTCGGCATAATTGTTGAGGGTTCGGGTCAGTGCAGATCGGAATGCCGCCAAATGGGTGCCGCCGTCACGCTGCGGGATATTGTTGGTGAAGCACAATACGTTTTCGTAATAGCTGTCATTCCATTCGAGCGCGACATCGATGGCGATGCCGTCGCGATGCGACCTGATTGTGATAGGCTCTGCCAACAATGCCGCTTTGTTACGATCAAGATATTGCACGAACGCGCCGATGCCGCCTTCGTAATAGAGGTCATGCTCTTTAACGTCCGAATGCCGGTTGTCCCGCAGCAAGATGCGAACGCCCGAATTCAGGAACGCCAGTTCGCGATAGCGATGCTCAAGCTTGTCGAAGTCAAATTCGAGTACGTTTTTGAACGTATTGGTCGACGCCATGAAGGTGACGCGCGTCCCCTTTTTGGGCGTGCCGTCCACCACGGGCGCATCACCCCGAACAATGAGAGGACCCACGGCATCGCCATGTTCAAAGCGCATCCAATGCTCTTTGCCTTCACGCCAGATGGTGAGTTCCAAATATTCGGATAGCGCATTGACCACCGAAACGCCGACGCCGTGCAATCCGCCGGACACCTTATAGGCGTTGTCGTCAGATGTGTTCTCAAACTTGCCGCCTGCATGCAGCTGGGTCATGATGACTTCGGCTGCCGAAACGCCTTCTTCCTTATGCATGCCCGTCGGAATGCCGCGGCCATTATCTTCGACAGAAACTGAGCCATCGGGGTTCAGTTCGATCAACACCAGATCACAATGTCCGGCCAACGCCTCATCAATGGCGTTGTCGGATACTTCGAACACCATATGGTGCAGCCCGCTGCCGTCGTCCGTATCGCCAATATACATGCCCGGCCGCTTGCGCACCGCATCAAGGCCCTTCAGAACCTTGATGCTATCGGCACCATATTCGTTCTGGTTGGGATTTTCTGCGCTGTCCGCAGCAGGGTTGTTTTGCGGGTTTTCCGGTGTTTCATCAGTCATCCGGTGACCTTAGGCTGAAACCCCGAAAATCCCAAGGAAAAGCCTCTAAAAATCACCGTTTTTCCAAAATCTTTTGTCTGGAAGAAGCCCGGCTTTGTCAGGTCAAGAGCTGCCTTAGAAAATTAGGCAATGAAACTTTTAAATATCGCGCTAAATCATCCAATAGGCCAGTGAAGGGGTGACGGGAATTTATATGCATATCGATACTGAGCTAGAGAAGGCCTTTGGCGATTTCGGCGCGTTGATTGGTGCTTGGGGGGCAGAAAAGGCCGCCGAGCCTGCGCTTGCTGACAGCCGCATGCAGCTGACCTGGCACGAAGTTGCTCAATTGACGACGCGCATCGGCGCAGGGCTCCAGCGCGACGGGCTTCAGCGGGGTCAGGCGGTTGCCATATTGGGAACCAGCAACGTTCAATATGCATTGGTGTACCTCGCGGCCATTCGGGCTGGGGGCTGTGCTGCGCCATTGACCACATCGGCGGCACCAGCGCAGTTGGCGGCGATGCTAAAGGACTCTGGGGCGATGCATCTGTTCGTGGATGCGGCCAAGCTGGCTGACCTCGAAGGCATCGCATTGGGTGATGTCAAAATCATTATGATGGGCAACGCCGTTGGCGATCACCCGGCGCTTACTGATTGGATGGCACAGGACGGCCCTGCGTTTGCAGCCGTGACGCCTGCTGCCACCGACCCGTTCAACATCATCTATTCCAGCGGAACCACCGGCACGCCAAAGGGCATCATTCATTCGCATGGCATGCGCTGGCACCAGATGGCGGGCGGGTTCAAGTCAATCTACAGCCGCGACACGCGGTCCTTGGCGTCTACACCATTATATTCGAACACGACGCTTGCCGTGTTCCTGCCAACAATGTGCCATGGCGGTTTTGCGCGGATTATGGAGAAGTTTGATGCCTTGGCCTATCTTGGCCATGCGCAAACGGACAAGACCACGCACACCATGCTCGTGCCTGTGCAATATCAAAGGCTTTTGGCGCATGCCGATTTCGGCCATTATGATTTAAGCAGTTTCATAGTAAAATTCTGCACCAGCGCGCCATTTGCCCCAGAGTTGAAGGCAGATGTACTGAAACGTTGGCCGGGCGGCCTTGTCGAGATTTACGGCATGACGGAGGGCGGCGTCGTGTGCATGTTGCAGGCGCATCATCACCCTGACAAGCTCCACACCGTTGGACAGCCCGTAACTGGCCATGAACTGATCGTCTTGGACGAAGACGACAACCGCTTGCCAGCAGGTTCCAAGGGTGTTTTGACCGGCCGTTCGCCTACCATGATGTCCGGTTACAAAAACCAACCGGAAAAGACCCGCGAGATGGAATGGCGTGACGCGGATGGCAATATCTGGCTGAAAACCGGCGATATAGGCATCGTCGACGAAGATGGCTTTGTTTCTATTGTCGGTCGCGCAAAGGATATGATCATTTCCGGCGGCTTTAACATTTATCCCAAGGACCTTGAAGAATTGTTGGAGCAGCAGCCCGAGGTTGCCGAAGCGGCTGTTGTTGGCATGCCATCAGAAGCTTGGGGCGAAACACCCGTCGGTTTTGTGCGATTGCGCGATGACGCAGCCGTGCCCGACGACATTTTGTTGCGCGTTAATAATCAGTTGGGCAAAACGCAGCGGATATCTGTGCTATATCCCATCGACGAAATGCCACGCAGCCATATCGGCAAGCTGCTGAAGACAGAACTACGGTTGTTGGCAGAGGCGAAACAAATTGGACGGTAAATTCGGACCTGATCTTGCAGCCGTCATCTCTGTTCTCCAAACGGCGCTGACACCGGCTTTTTTATTGGTTGCCGTTGGCAGTCTCCTCAACGTGCTCACGGGCCGATTGTCTCGGATTGTCGATCGTTCACGCGATTTGCAGCGTCAATATGCCGACACCGAAGGCCTGGCGCATGAACGCGTAGTGCGCGAATTGCGGATCATCGAAAAACGCATGCGCGTGGTTGGATCATCGATATTGTTCGCAGTTTTGTCTGCGATTTCGGTCTGTGTGGAAATTGCGGTGCTGTTTCTGATGGGACTGACCCAATTTTCTGCTGCTTGGGTAGCTGTTGCCGTATTCATGCTCGCGTTGGCGCTTTTGTCGGCGTGCTTGATTCAGTTTGTGCGCGAAATCCGGCTTGCAACATATGCCATTTATGTGCCGGAGGAATATCTGGAGCTACCACCCGCACCCAAACTGACTACACGGAAGCGGCGCACGTCAATGTAACGCGAAAGCTCTGTCGCACTTAAATGGGGTTAGGAAGATTTCCGGCCAATTTTCTGCACCCGCGCGACGACTTCGTCGCGAATAGCGGGTGTTACAAATTTGCCGATTTCACCGCCGTAAATCGCAATTTCTTTTACCAACCGCGATGCAATGGGCTGAAGCGACACATCCGCCATTAAAAACAGCGTCTCGACGCGGTCATTCAGTTGCCGGTTCATACCCGTCAGTTGATATTCATATTCAAAGTCAGTGACCCCGCGAATGCCCCGAATGACCGTGCTCGCGCCGTGCGCGTCGGCAAAATCCATGAGCAACGAGTTGAACCCGACAACCCGAATATGGGTAGAACCAATACTTGCGACCTCACGCTCAACCATCGCAATACGCTCATCGTCGGAAAACATGGGCGATTTCGCCGCGTTTGTTGTTACGCCAATGATAAGTTCATCCACCAATTTCGCGCCGCGCCGGATGATGTCCATATGGCCCAAGGTGATGGGATCAAAAGTGCCAGGATAAACGCCAATCCGGTGAGTCATTTAGCGATCCCTTTCGGTGATGTAATTTGCAATAGCGCGCAACAAATTGGCTTCGGCGCCATTGCTGGATAAATGGTCATTGGCCTGAGCGACAAGCATTTCGGCCTGCTGTTTTGCGCGTTCAAGGCCCATCAGCGATACGAACGTCCCTTTGCCCGCATCTGCATCTTTTTGAAGGGCTTTTCCGGCGAGTTCAGGATCGCCTTCGACATCCAAGATGTCATCGGCAATCTGAAAAGCGAGGCCAATGTCGCGGGCATAGCCGCGCAAATGCATGCGTCCTTCGGGCGGGACATGACCTAAAATTGCGCCCATCTCAACGCTGGCGGCAATCAGCGCACCCGTCTTTAGTGCTTGCAAACGCATAACGGTTTGTAAGTCGAAAGTGGCGTTCTCCGCTTCAATATCCATCATCTGGCCGCCAGCCATCCCCTCGGGGCCGCTGGCCAGTGCAAGCGTCGATACCAGTTCGCCGCGTATAAATGGATCGGGATGCGTCTGCGGGTTTGCTAGTATTTCGAAGGCCAAAGCATGCAAGGAGTCGCCCGCCAGAACAGCTGTGGCGTCATCAAAAGCGCGGTGGACGGTTGGCTTGCCCCGCCGCATGTCGTCATCATCCATACAAGGCAGGTCGTCATGGACGAGCGAGTAAACATGGATCGCCTCGACGGCCGTGCCAACACGTAACGCAACCGCACGATCAACATGAAACAAGGCAGCGGTCGCGGTGACGAGCAAAGGACGAAGCCGCTTACCCCCACCGATTGCCGCATGCCGCATCGCCGCATACAGACGGTCCCGCGCGTCGCCCGGCAATTCTAGCAGGGCGTCAAATTCCTGGTCAATATCCGTCGCAATTTGCGTGAGCGCGTCTTGCAACAAAGAAGGGGGCGGCGCGTGCGACATGACGCTCATCCGGCGTCAAAAGGCGCAGTGCCCACAGGTGACCCATCGGGGCCCAGCGCAATCGCCTCAATACGCGCCTTCGCGGTATCCAGCCGCTGCTGGCACAAGGCGCGCAAAGCATTCCCGCGTTCATACAGGGCAATGGATTCATCCAGCGGCGCTTCGCCACTTTCCAGCTTGTGCACAATATCTTCAAGCGCGCGCAGCGCTTGTTCGAAATTCATGTCGGCTACGTCTTGGGTCATCCCACTGCAATGCCGCTCGTCGCCCGTTGGGTCAAGTGCTTCGCGCCATCGAACTTTGGGTCTGTTGGCCTTTAAACTGCTTCATAGCGACGGCATCGCCTGCCAAACCGCCGTCTGCTGCCTGCTTTTATACGCCGGACTTGAGCAGCCAATCGTGGAAAATCTTTACAGCGCGTTGTTTAAGGGCCCGGGGGCGACATACGAAATAATAGCTATAAGGGCTTTCAACTTCCGTATTGAACAAACGCGTTAGACGGGGGTCGCGTGCATCTGAAAAATGGCTCCCATGCATGATAGCAACGCCAAGACCGTTCGCTGCGGCTTCAAGCATAAGCGCGCCACTATCTAGGCTATCCACGGCTGCGGGCTTCAACTTGGGCACGCCCATTGCCTGCCGCCAGGCATCAAAAATCATCGGCATATCGGTATGAACCATGACTGTGTATTTGGCGAGATCTTCGGGTTTTTCGACTTTATGCTCCTTGGCCCATACCTCGGAAGCGATAGCGTAGACCAGATTACGGTCAAGCCGGACGCTGTACAATTTGGGATCGACTTCAGCCGCAATGATAATGGCCGCGTCAACGACATCGCC
>NZ_CAMCWY010000036.1 GCF_945882965.1 Sphingorhabdus sp. EL138 | reverse complement strand
GGTCGCACTGCCGCCGCCTTGCCCCTTGCCAGTCCACCCGCTCGCTGATAAATCGCCAGCCTTACCGAGATGCCGCTTTAGCTCAGCCGGTAGAGCACCGCATTCGTAATGCGGGGGTCAGGTGTTCGAGTCACCTAAGCGGCACCATTATTCCAGGCTATAGCGTTGAAATAGAAGGGGAATTGCCTCCCCCTGCTCTTTTACGTCCACCCAATTATCCACCCTTAGTTGCTTGGTAGGGGGTGCGGTTATCGGCTGTGTGTTGGCACTGGGCTGGGTGATCCTTCGCAGCGCCAGTCACTAGAAATCGTGCGGTTCTCAATGCTCACCCGTCCATAGTTGATGCTTTATGCCTTGTGCGCGTGCGCGTGAGCGGCGCGCGCTTGGGCGAAAAACTGTGTTAGCGTTATCTCATCGGGAAGGCGTCGGTTTCCGCACTTGAAGCGCCAAGGTTTTGACGCCCCCCGGTGCGAATTTCGCGACTGCTCATGAACAGGGAGCGCAACGGTTTCCCCATCTCTGCTTTGGGAAGATTGAGTTGCCCCCCGTCAATCGATCGGCCGGCCGTCCAATCCAATGCGAGGCTTTGCCCGCGGCACACGTTGCCAAGGCCTGCCGGCCTTTCGTTTGCTCTTGTTCATCATGCCTATATCGCCTTCCATCTGTTGGCCGGTTTGTGGCCACCAGACGAAAGACAAAACCGGCAAAACCTTACAGAACTCCCTGCGCGGTTTAGAGCGGGCTGGGTTTGCAAAATCAGCGACTTGGCAACCAGCCAATGGTGCCAACCGAACCCAACCATCACAATGATCCCGCCGCAATTGGATCTCGGCCCCGCGCAGCCTGCCAATAATCTCCCTCCGGCTTGTACTTCTTCGCCATCCGGTCCCTCCTTCGTGGGTAAATCTAATTCGGATTTTGGACCACTCTGAAGGGGCAGATCCTCCTCGCGACAACCGAAATCGAGGAGATCCCCCCAGATCACACCGAAAGCCACCTGGCTATGCAAGAGGGTGGGAGATGCAGAAACTACACCAAACTGACGGACGTAATCTCCGATGATCTTGACAATATCCGTTCATCAGGCGATTCCCTGCAAACACGGGGACAATATTTGTTGTTATAGGGGGGCAATGGTAAGCTTCAGCAGTGTCGCGCACAATGTATCGCCTTTGACTGCTTCAAGATTGGCAGTTATCGGTCAGACTGCGTTGGTAATATCTGGGTTTTTTGGCGCTGAACTACATGCTCAAAGCCAGGTATTTTTTTCAAATGACGCGCCAAACGTATCCGAATACATGTCGAATAAGCAAATAATCACAGACGATGACTACCCAGCCTATAGCCGCTTTAAGGGCCACGCTGGTGTAACACGTGTATCGCTTCTTGTGGACAAGGAAGGGAAGCCGCAACAATGTTCTATAACGGAAACAAGTGGCTTTAATTTGATAGATTCGACGACATGCGAAATTTATCTCGCTCGGGCGCGTTACAATATCCCATCAAATCTAACAGAGAAAGTATCTTTTTTTAAGGCAACAGGCGGAGTTAGGTGGCGCATCACTAACAATGAGCAACGGCCGCTGCTTCTAGGAATCAAACTTGTTAGCGAATCTAATTACGACACTAATTACAAGTTGTGTAAGTTTTCTGATAACTATGGAACTCTAGTTGCGCATAACTCTTCATGTACTGTAAATCTTGTTACCGAAAGCGTAAAATACTATAAAGATAGAAAAAAGAATGTCTGGTCAAATCTAAGCGGAAACATTGCGGACATATATCGTGCAAAATCAATAGCTGGAGATGCCGAATCGTCTCTTAATCTTGGCCTAATTCTGGTGAGATATGGTTACGATGATTGGTTCACATACTTAAAATTGTCCGTCGAGCAGGGCAGTGCAGTTGCAGCAAATTTTCTTTGCCAACTGGACACTAAGGGATATAATGTCACTCTCGATAATGTTGAGTTGCTTCGCTACTGCAAAATTGCTTTTGACGGTGGCGCATACGCCTCATCAGCATCAAAGTTAGCTGAATTTCTCGCGAGTGATAATAATCAGAATATACTAGAGAAGCTAACTGAACTCCGTCGGTATGCTTTTTGGTCAGCGACTGCGCGACTTCAGACCGGCAATTTGCTTTATAAGGTCGGCAGCGCTGATGATGCGCTAGCATACTTGTATCTAGACGCGCGCAGAGGAGACGAGAAATCGCAAAAGGCGATGGCGAATATATTTAGGGATCGCAAATCCGCTTATTATAACGAGGCTGCCGCGGAGATTTGGAGTAATATTTCAACAGTCAGCGTACCGTATGTGCCGATGGAAAAGAAGCCGTCGCTGCTCCTTTCGAATGGCAACTCAACCACCGGGTCCTTGTCATTCACGGGAATCAACAATTCGACTTCGCTTTTGCCCTCTTGGAGTGCAAACGCTCCAACACTTACTCATTCTTCCATTGAAGACTTAAAATTCTGTCAAAACAACTTGTTGAATTGCAAATCAGGAATTCCTGCAAACATAACGTACAAATCTGACTCAATTTTAGGCAGTATGCAGCGTTCGTTTAAGGATGCTGTGATTGCTAAGACATTCGTCGCAAAACCTGTAAAGTATCCAGCAATTGCACGACGAATTGGTATTACGGGCGTTACGGCGACAGTATATCGAGTAAACCAAGAAGGTCGGGTAGATCAATGCTATATTGCAGTTTCAACCCTCGTCTACTCTATGGATGAATCGGCATGCAACTCTGTGCGCGAAAAATCATACGATCCAGCAAGTATTGATGGGCAACCTGCCCTTCGGTTTAGAACTCAAAATGTCCGGTGGTCGCTTACTGATCCAAAACCGTCTAACAATAGTGCTATTGGAGCAATTTTAGGTATTATTGCTAGAGTTGTGTTGTAACTGTGAGAGTGTGATCCGTGCATCTAATATTGCTCCAATGGCCTGCCCGCCTTCCGTTTGCTCTTGTTCATCATGCCCAGATCGCCTTCAATCTGTTAGCCAGTTTGTTGCCACCTGACAAAAGACAAAACCGGCATAACCCGACAAAACCTAGTGGTCACGACCTGGCGCTTGGTTCCCATCTTGACCGGTCTGCGAATGGCGGGAATTGGGACTTGGCGGTCATTCCTGGCCGGGCCAATGAACGGCAGTTTACGCCAGAAGCAGACATTCGTGCGGGCGATCGAGCGACAGTGCGATGAACTCCCATCGCGCGATGGGGAGCGTGAACACCGCCGTTGCAACAGTATCAACGGGCAAAATCCGGTCATCGAGGTGCCGCTGAGATTGCCGCGGCGGCCCTTATAGCCATTCTGCAAGAAAGTGATTGGTCTGACACGATCGCATAGCCCGAAAGGCTGCGAACTTGGGCAAGGTCACGACGAATTCCGCTCCTGCAGCCTTTGTCTTGCAAGGGCATAAATTGCCGTCCAATCGTCTCGGGCATGTCCCTTTGCGATTGCAGCAGCGTAAGTTGCAAGTGCGGTTTCCGCCATCGACAAGTTCACACCAACGCTCTTGGCCAGATCGATCGCGATGCCGACGTCCTTGACCACGAGCTCAATCATGAACCCCGGGCTTGTATCGCCCCGCAGCACCTTGGCCGGATAGGTCGTTGCGAGATGACCTTGCCCTGCCACGGTACCGACCATGATGCTGCGGGCAAGTTCGGGATCGATGCCGTTGGCCTCGGCCAGCGCAAGCGCTTCGCTGGTCGCCACATTGGTGGCGCTCGCCAGAAAATTGTTGACGATCTTCATGCGGATGCCTGCCCCCGCCGCGCCGCAATGGATGATGGTGCTGCCCAGCCGTTCCAGAATCGGGCGCGCGCGCTGCAAGACCGCAGCTTCGCCGCCGACCATGAACAGCGAATCTGCCGCTTCGGCGTGCTGCGACGAGCGGCCGACCGGCGCGTCGAGCATGTCGATCTGCCGCGTGGCCATCCGTTGAGCGATATTGTCCGTCACCGCCGGCGAGATCGTGCTCATGTCGATATAGAGAGTGCCCGGGCGGACGGTTGTGATGACGCCATCATCACCGAACAGCACCGCTTCGACGTGCGCGCCATTCGGCACCATGGTGATGACACAATCGGCATCGGCCGCAACAGCGGCGGGCGATGCCGATGCTGTCGCGCCGTCGGCGACAACGGCTGCGACGGCGTGCGGATTGATATCGAACACCGACACCCGAAAGCCGGCCTTGATGAGATTGCGGACCATGGGCGTGCCCATCACGCCGACGCCGATGAAGCCGATGTTCTTCACATTCGTTCTCGCTGCCTTCAATTGCCTGGCTATGCTGCGTCGGGTTCGGCGATCAGGACGAAGACCGCGTCCTCTTCGATCCGGGTCGGATAGGTCTGCAAGGGAATGCTGACCGGCCGGCTCTTTGCGCGCCCCGTCGCAATATGAAAGCGGCCCTGGTGCAACGGGCATTCGATGCAATCGTCGATGACCAGGCCATCGGACAAGCGCGCGCGTTGATGCGTGCAACGATCGCCCGTGGCGAAATAAGCGCCGCCGATCTTGTACACGGCGATCTCATGCTGGCCGTAATCACCGACGATGACGCCCAGGACATCGTCATCCTCGATGTCCGACGTGGCCGCCGCGCGATACCATCTGTCCGATTGCCCGTTCGTCATTGCCGGCCGGTCCCTTTGGTCATTGATAGGTCGGGGTTGCGTGGTTCCAGCGGATGAACTTGCGGAACAGTTCGGCATGCACGCTGAAATAGCCGCCCGGGGCCACGGTCAATTCGTCGCGCACCTCGAGGTGAAAACGGGGCAGCGCGTGAAAGGGGATGAAGGCGCACAAATGATGTTCGGCATGATAGGGCATGTTCCACCAGATCTGGCGGATGAACGCGTTGGTCAGCGTCGTGCGCGTGTTGGTGCGCGGATCAGAGCCTTCCGCGCAGCCGGTGTGCTCGGCGACACGCATCCACCTGGCATAGGATTCGCCAGCGACGCGCGGCAAAAGCCAGTAGATGACGGGCGCCCATGATCCATAGGCGATGGCGACTACCGCCACGGCGGCATAGATCAACAGCATGATGCGCGCCTGGCGGATCAGTCCGGGATACTGGTCTTCGGGGGCATAGGAGCGTTCGGCCGGATCGATCCGACCCAGCGCATGACCGAACAGATAGGATAGATTGCGCTTCCAGATGGTGAGGCCGGAGACATAGACCAGATACTGCCCCAGCGTGATCGGTTTGGGCAACACCATGGCGGAATCCATCCGTCGCACCTGCGTGTAAGTGTGGTGGAAGGCATGGTGATAGCGAAACCAGTGCGGCGGAAAAATGTAGATCAACGCGCATAGCCACAAGACAGCCTCGTTGAGCCAGACCGACTTGAATGCCGTGCCATGCGCGGCTTCGTGCATCGGCGCAAACAAGGTCGCCAACATGGCGCCGTGCAGGAAGATCGCCGGGACGATCCACAGTGTCCCGCGGCTGGCGAACACCAACCATCCGGTGGCAGCAATGACCGCCAGATGAAATGCAAGGAACAGCAAGCCCATGTGATTGTTGCGCTTTGCCAACCGCTTCAGGTTGGCGCGGGGAATGATCGATTCCCGTATGCGGACGAGTTCATCAAGCTCTTGCATCGAATGTCTCCTGCCCGATCACGCCAGGCTTGCAGCAAGATCGAAGTGTTCGCCCGGATAATATTTGGCCAGCCGGGCATCGCCGGTGCGGGCATGGGCTTCCATGCCCTCGCCGCGCGAAATGCGCGCGGTCACGGCGGCGATGTCGCGGGTCGCAGCGATCGTCTGGCGCTGGTAGGTGACGACCTTGATGAACTTCTGGGCGCACAGGCCGCC
>NZ_CAMCWY010000035.1 GCF_945882965.1 Sphingorhabdus sp. EL138 | reverse complement strand
CCGAGATGATATTTGCTGCGCAGGTAAAGGACCTTCTCCACGATCTCGGGTGGCGTCTGGTTAGCAGGGTTCTTTGGAATGGGCTTTGCATTGATCAGCCCGGCTTCGCCGTTCCGCTCGAATGAGGCTTTCCAGCGGTAGAAGCTTGACCTGCCAATGCCGAAGTATCGGCATGTTTTGCCTACATCACCGATCTTCTCAGCATGGCGCAGCACCTTTAGCTTGCGCTGAATATCTCGTTCTTCCTTGGTCATCGGTTCCATCCTTCTGCTTGCCTATCGGCAATATGAAAGATGTCCCGCGAGTCCGTACAGTCCTACACATCGCCGAATTGTCTGCCATTCAGGCGGTCCAGCTTGCAGGGTCACTCAACAGCTTGCGCGGCGGGTCGGGCGGGCTAAATCCGCTGGGTGTGCTGCAATCGGCGACGGGTCTTGACCGCTTGCGCCTGTTGAATGCAGATGCGAATAGCGGGCGCGAAACGGCGGTTGCATTCGGCCAGTATATTACCAACGACGTCTATGTCGAAATCGTAACTGACGCGCGCGGTTACACCGCAACGCAATTTGAAGTCAGCCTGACCCGCGCGCTTTCTGTGCTTAGCCAGATTGGCACCAGCGGAACATCGAACGTCAATGTTCGGTATAAAAAGGATTATTGATGCGCCGGTTCCTGTGTGTGCTCACTGTGACCATATCTTCCTTGCTGGCGGCGGGGTGTCAGCAGGATTTTAACACGCAATATGCGGAAACCGCGCGCAAAGTGAAAGCGGCTGAAGCAAAAATCGATCGTGAAATGGCAAAGGAAGCCAAGCGTGAGCCTGGTGAAAATGGTAATTCCGATTAGGGTCCTGACCTTAACGCGTTTGCTTTTGGGACGACGCCCCCTTCACTTTCTGTGCAACCGGTCCTAACAGATGCACATGTGGCAACTCCATCAATATCCGCTCTGTCCCTTTTCGCGCAAAGTGCGTCTGCTGCTTGGCGAAAAAGGCGTGCCATACAGCTTGGTGCGTGAAAATCCGTGGGAGCAGCGCGACCAATTTGTACAAATGAACCCAGCGGGACGAACGCCCGTCATGCGCGATCCGGAGCGTAATATTACGTTGTCTGATTCGGTGGCGATTTCGGAATATATTGACGAAACCGTCCCAACCAACCCGATGATCAGCGGCACCGCGCAATATCGCGCCGAAATCCGCCGCCTCGTGTCTTGGTTCGACGAACAATTTTATGGCGATGTCACGCAACCGCTTTTGCATGAACGTATGAAGAAGCGACTGATTGATCGTCAACCGCCCGAAGCCAAAGTCCTGCGCGAGGCGATGAAGTTGGCGAACGGCCATCTCGATTATATCGACTATCTTATCGACCACCGCGCGTGGCTGGCGGGTTCAACAATGACGATGGCTGACCTAGCTGCAGCGGCGCAGATTTCAGTAGCCGACTATCTTGGCGGCATCGATTGGAATGGGCATGAGCAGACGAAGGCTTGGTACGCCATGTTTAAATCGCGGCCCAGTTTTCGGCCCCTTCTGTCCGAACGGATGGAAGTCATCGCGCCACCCAAGCATTATGAACAGGTCGATTTCTAAGTCCGCAGAACGCCTGATTGCGCCCGGGCGAAGTGAGCCTTGCGCATCTTGGTGTTCTGTTCCTCGACGAACTACCCGAATTCCAACGCGGCGTGCTCGACAGTTTGCGACAGCCTTTGGAAACCGGCGAAGTCAGCGTCGCACGGGCCAACAGCCATGTGACCTTCCCCGCCAATGTCCAATTGGTCGCTGCGATGAACCCTTGCCGCTGCGGGCATCTTGGCGACGCCGCTTTGGCATGTAGCCTGGCACCGCGTTGCGCGGCGGACTATCAGGCGAAGATATCGGTGCCATTGCTTGACCGGATTGATCTGCATGTCGAAGTGCAGGCCGTCCGCGCCGCAGATTTGGTCCTTCCGCCCCCCGCCGAAGGTTCGGCTGAGGTGGCCGCAAAGGTGCAGGCCGCGCGTTTCCTACAAAGCAAAAGACTTCAAGCCACTGGCTTGCGTACCAATGCTGATCTTGATGGCGATATACTGGCAGAATTTGGCACCCCGGACTCAGCGGGGCAGAAGTTACTGGCCCAAGCGGCAGAGGCGATGCGCCTATCGGCGCGCGGCTACACACGCATATTGCACGTTGCCCGCACCATCGCCGATTTGGCTAACGCCACTGACGTCTGCCGTATTCACATTGCCGAGGCGCTAAGCTACCGACGACAACCCCCACGCAATTGAGCCGAAATGTGGGGCTTGCCTTGCATGCATGATCAGTTAACTCAAACGGTCCCTAGGGCCGAATGGTGCGGATGGCGGGACTCGAACCCGCACGCCCTTACGGACAACAGATTTTAAGTCTGTAGCGTCTACCATTCCGCCACATCCGCTTAGCCCTGCGCAGACAGCATTACGCCCGCAGGGTCAAGTGCCTTTGCACCAACAAGTTATTTGTTGAGGCTTTCGCGGACTTCTTTGCCTGGTTTGAAATAAGGTACGCGCTTTGATGGCACTTCGACCGATGCACCAGTGCGTGGGTTGCGCCCCTTGCGTGGGCTGCGGTCGCGGGTAGAAAAAGCACCAAAGCCGCGCAATTCCACACGCCCACCATCTGCAAGGCGTTGAATGATTTGGTTAAAAAACAGATCGACGATCTTTTCGACTTCCTCTGTTTTGAGCTCCAGATTCTCGGCTTCAAGCTTTTTGATCAACTCGGAACGGATCATATTATGTTCCTCTCTTATGGTTATCTAAATGCGGCGCAGTGCGCTTCTCAAAGGTAATTTTACAATACTTTACAATAATGTCGATACGCTGACAGAAATTTTTTATCATTACAACGGTCTTTCAACCGGTTCGTGCCAAAGCTACCAAAAAACCCGCTCCTCGTTGAAGGAGCGGGTTTCTAATACGTCGTTTTGGATGCTAGCTTTAGCCGAAGCTTACTTCTTCACGCCCTTGAGTGCTTCACCCAAGATGTCGCCAAGCGATGCGCCGGAATCGGACGAACCATATTGCTCAACGGCTTGCTTTTCTTCGGCCAGCTGAAGCGCCTTGACCGAAAAGTTCGGCTTTTTCGAGCGGTCGAAACCTGTAACCATGGCATCAAACTTCTGACCAACTTGGAAGCGGTCCGGACGTTGCTCGTCACGGTCACGGCCAAGATCGGCGCGCTTGATGAAGCCAGTTGCGCCATCTTCGCCTGCCTGCACTTCAAGGCCGCCATCGCGTACTTCAAGAACGGTCACAGTGGTGGTGCCACCCTTCTTCAGGCCGCTTACCGAAGCAGCGCCGGCTGCCGACGGGGCACCCTTTTCAAGCTGCTTGATGCCAAGCGAAATGCGCTCTTTCTCGGCGTCGATGTCAAGAACGATTGCCTTAACGGTTTCGCCCTTGCGGTGAAGGTGCAGGGCTTCTTCGCCGGTGATGCCCCATGCGATGTCGGACATGTGGACCATGCCGTCAACGTCGCCGTCGAGACCAATGAAGAGACCAAATTCGGTCGCATTCTTGACTTCGCCTTCAACGGTCGAGCCAACCGGGAACTTGTCAGCAAACGATGCCCATGGATTGTCGTGCGCTTGCTTGAGGCCAAGCGAAATGCGGCGTTTTTCCATGTCGATTTCGAGAACGACAACGTCGACTTCTTGTGAAGTCGAAACGATTTTGCCTGGGTGCACGTTCTTTTTTGTCCATGACATTTCCGAAACGTGGACCAGACCTTCGATACCGGCTTCGAGTTCGATGAACGCACCATATTCGGTGATGTTCGTGACCGAACCCTTCAACTTGGTGCCGACGGGATATTTGGCAACCGCGGCATCCCAAGGATCGCTTTCCAACTGCTTCATGCCAAGGCTGATGCGCTGTGTGTCCTTGTTGATACGGACGATCTGGACCTTAACGGTGTCACCAATGTTGATGACTTCGCTTGGGTGGTTGATGCGCTTGTAGCTGATGTCGGTGACGTGCAGCAGGCCATCGATCCCGCCCAGATCGACAAACGCACCATAATCGGTGATGTTCTTGACAACGCCGTCGATGATTTGACCTTCGGCGAGGTTCTGGATGAGGCCAGTGCGCTGTTCTGCGCGTGTTTCTTCCAAAATCGCGCGACGCGAAACAACGATGTTGCCACGCTTGCGGTCCATCTTGAGGATGACGAATGGCTGGGCGATGTCCATCAATGGCGCAACGTCGCGCACGGGACGGACGTCAACCTGGCTGCCGGGCAAGAATGCCACTGCGCCGCCCAAATCAACGGTGAAACCACCCTTCACACGGCCAAAGATAACGCCGTCAACGCGGTTGCCAGCATCGAATTCGCCTTCAAGCACATCCCAAGCGGCTTCGCGACGGGCGCGATCGCGGCTGAGCATGGCTTCACCGTTCATATTTTCTACGCGGTCAACGAAGACTTCGACTTCGTCGCCAACCTTCAGGTCGACTTTTTGGCCGGGCATAGCGAATTCACGCAGCGCCACACGGCCTTCGGATTTGAGACCCACATCGATGACAGCATGGTCATTATCGATTGCGGTTACGGTGCCTTTTACGACGCGGCCTTCAAAGCCACCGTCTGCGCCACCAAGTGATTCGTCGAGAAGTGCTGCGAAATCGTCGCGGGTCGGGTTTGGCGAAGTTGCCATAGGTTAGAGTGTCCTTACGTACATTTTGTCCGGCCAGTCGGTTGGTTCCGACGGTCTTTGACCAGAGTTGCCCTGATGCCCGAATAGCAGCAAAGCGTCCAAAAACGGTGCATATCGAACCAAATTACCACGTCATGCTGAACTTGTTTCAGCATCCATCCATCAACTTAGACCAAGGGTCAGCGAGGCGAAATGGACCCTGAATAAAATTCAGGGTTACGGTGTGTTCTATCGATACACGCCGGCTGCTTAGCTCTTGCGAAGTCGAGACTCCACCAAAGCGATCGCAGCTTGAACGGCGTCGCCTATAGTCAAATCGCCGGTATCAAGCAATAGCGCGTCTTCCGCCGGTTTTAACGGCGCATCGGCGCGGCCCGTGTCGCGTGCATCCCGTGCCTGAATGTCGCTGAGGATATCGGCAAATGCGACATCGTTACCTTGCCGCTGCATTTCTGCATATCGGCGCCGTGCGCGTACCTCTGCGGGCGCGGTGACGAACAGCTTCACGTCTGCATGTGGCGCGATCACTGTCCCGATATCGCGCCCGTCGAGCAACGCACCGCCGGGTTGATTGGCAAAATCCACCTGCCGCTTGTTGAGCGCCGCGCGCACTGCGGGGTGGATGGAGACACGGCTTGCTAATCCGCCAACTTCTTCGTTCCGCAAGCTGGGGTCATCAAGCAAGCTGTCCGGGAACCCGCATCCCGCCAAAGCGTCCGCGGCATCGTCGGCGTTGCCATGATGCAATTGCACGTATCGACCGACCGCCCGGTACAGCAGGCCGGTATCCAAAAATGGCAACCCAAAATGCGCGGCGAGTGCCTTCGCCAACGTGCCTTTGCCAGAGGCAGTTGGCCCGTCAACGGCGATAATCATTCGGCCGTGCCTATATCGATACGGCGCTTCATCAGCGCCTTCATAATGCCGAACACGGCAATCGCCATCCAGACAAATTCCAATACCATCGTCGGCAAATTGAAATTCACCGTCAACGAAATGGTCAGCAATGCTGCACCAAGGAAGTTTGCGACGTTGAACCATAATGCGTTCATCTGCGCTGCAAGGTTGCTGTACGCAAACGCCGCCACGATGAAAAAACTACCTGCGAAGCCGATAAGGTCAGCGGCGAAGGGCGATACATAATCGGTCAATGTTGAACCTGCAGATTATGTAAGATGGTTTCAAATGTCGGAAAACTCGTCGCTATGGGCGACACGTCATCCACCGTTACCGCATGATAACAATGCTGGCCCGCCACAGCGAAGCTCATGGCGATGCGGTGGTCGAGCGCGCTTGTTACCGTCGCGCCGCCTTCTAATGGTTCTCCTCCGCTGCCGTTGATGACAAGGCCGTCTTCGCGTTCTTCAACCCGTGCGCCAATCGCTTTCAAGCCCGTCGCCATGAGCGCGAGGCGGTCGGATTCCTTCACGCGCAGTTCGTCGAGGCCGCTGGTCGTTGTTCGGCCCTGCGCCATGCTAGCGGCGACGAAGAACACCGGAAATTCGTCAATCATGCTTGGCGCAACATCCGGTGGCACGTCGATACCGCGCAGGACAGAATGCCGCGCGGTGATGTCTGCAACGGGCTCGCCGCCAACTTCGCGCGCGTTGGAATATCTGAGGTCAGCGCCCATCGCCTCCAACATCTTGTAAATGCCTGTGCGCGTCGGGTTCATGCCAACATGGGTGACGGTGACTTCGCTGCCCGGCGTAATGAGGGCTGCAACAATGAAAAAAGCTGCGGAGGACGGATCACCGGGAACATCAATTTGCTGCGGCTGTAACTCTGCTTCGCCCATCAGGCGGATATGGCGCACGCCATCGGCATCAACATCGACCTTCAAAACCGCGCCAAAACCGCGCAGCATCCGTTCGCTATGGTCGCGGGTGGGCACAGGCTCGATCACTTCAGTGATGCCAGCGATGTTCAACCCGGCCAGCAAGACGGCGCTTTTAACTTGCGCAGAGGCGACCGGCAGACGGTAGCTGATCGGTATGGCAGGCACCAATCCGCGCACCATCAACGGCAGCATCCCGCCGGGGCTTGCCGTAAACTCGGCGCCCATTTGGCTGAGCGGATCAATCACGCGGCCCATCGGGCGTTTGGACAGGCTGGCATCGCCTATGAAGGTCGCGGTCAACCGGTGGCTGGCGACCAGCCCCATCAATAGCCGTGTCGAGGTCCCGCTATTGCCCATGTCGAGTGCGCCAGATGGCTGCATCAGCCCGCCCACGCCCACGCCGTTGACGGTCCAATCGCCTGCACCGGTACGTTCTATATCCGCGCCCATTGCCCGCATGGCCGCAGCGGTGGCGAGCACGTCTTCGCCTTCCAGCAAGCCTGTAATTTTGCTTTCACCCACCGCAAGCGCGCTCAACATAAGCGCGCGGTGGGAAATGGATTTGTCGCCAGGAACCTTAAGCGTGCCGCGTAACGGGCCGCTGGGCTGGAAACTGCCGGGTCTGGGAACTGCGTTGTGCATGATGTTTTGCGCTTTGCGGATGATGCGCGTTCAAGTCAACGACCACAGTAATTTTTGACAGCGGCGCGTCGCTGTGGCAAAGGCCGCGCCAATTGACGGTGATTCACAGATGTGCGTTGCCTTTCCAAGCCAGTTTAAAAGGATTTAAGCCCGCCATGATCAAGGCTGAATGGGGAACCAAGCGCACTTGCCCGAAATGTGGCGTTCGTTTTTACGACCTGAC
>NZ_CAMCWY010000034.1 GCF_945882965.1 Sphingorhabdus sp. EL138 | reverse complement strand
TTCGGCGTCATCGGGTCGACCGATAGCCATACGGGACTTGCAACGGGTGATGAAAACAATTTCTTTGGCAAGCACTCGGGCGGCGAGCCTAACGCCAACCGTGCTTCGCAGGCCCAAAATCTAGGTACCCGGAAAGGGCGTATTGGTTGGCACTATCTTGCAGGCGGATATGCAGCCGTTTGGGCGACCGCCAATACGCGCGCAGCCATCTTCGACGCAATGATGCGACGCGAGGTGTACGCCACAACTGGCCCGCGCATGACATTGCGCTTCTTTGGTGGCTGGGATTATGACGACACGCTGTTTGCAGGCGACTGGGTAAAGGCTGGTTACGCAAAAGGCGTCCCCATGGGCGCGGATCTTAAACCCGGCAATGGTGCGCCCAAATTCATGATTTCGGCATTGAAAGACCCGATGGGCGCCAATCTCGACCGTGTTCAGGTCGTCAAGGGATGGGTGAACGCATCAGGCGTGCTGCAAGAAAAGGTCTTTGACGTTGTATGGGGCGACGCAGACAAAAGGCCAAAGGGCGCGAATGGCAAAGTACCTGCCGTGGGCGACACTGTTAACATCGCCAAAGCCAGCTATACCAACAGTATAGGCGACCCCGAATTGCGCGCGGTGTGGACTGACCCCGAATTCAACCGCAACGTCCGTGCGTTCTATTATGTTCGCGTAATCGAAATTCCGACACCGCGCTGGGTGCTGTTTGATGCCTTGCGTTATGGGGCAAAGCTGCTGCCGGGTACGGAGCTAAAGGCGCGGGAGCGGGCCTATTCTTCACCGATTTGGTATAACCCCAAAAAAGCAAGCTAGGGTCAGGACCTATTCGAATTCAAATCCGGATAGCGCGGACTCAGGGTCAGCGATCCCCATCAAGCGGCGCATGGCCAACCGCGCAAGCCGCTGCGTTTCGGTTTTACGGCGTGCGGGGGCGAGCGACACTAACCCTGCCGGCCGCGCAATTTCCGCGTCATAGGCGTCGGCAATAATCAACCCGGCGCGTTCGGGCATGAATGCGACGCTTTGTAGCGGGACAATGTCAAACCCAGCGGGCACCGCCCAGAAAAAACGGTCACAATATTCGAGATATTCCGGCCATTTCTGATCCCCCAAAAGATCGGCGCGCGAACATTTGATCTCGACGATGATAATCTCGCCTTTATTGCTGAGGCCCATAAGATCAGCGCGCCGATTATTGCGCAGGCTGACCTCGGGCTGCACCACAATCTGGTTGCGCAAGAACAACCGCAAAACGCCGCGTGCTACCGCAGCCGCACCGAAAATTGACGAAGAACTAAGGGTCTGATTCATCATATACTTTTAGAACGAAAGAGGAACAAAATAAAGGCCCCTTATGGGGCCCTTATCGTTCATTCCGGTCGATACAATCAGCGGTAGAAGATATGATTATCTATGCTGCCAATCCGCGTCAGACGCCATCCTGGCGAAACATGTCGGGCATGGAAGAACAATGCGCCTTCCACTGGGCTTTTCCAGCTGTTTTCCAGCGCAATGTTGCTAATCGCGACGGCATTGCGCCAATGCATGCTGTCGGTTTGGATCGACGGCAAGCTTGCGCCGCGAACGAAGGAAAACTGACCTTTTTGGAGGACGACGCCGCATAATGTGCTGGGAAAGCGACCCGAATTGGCGCGGGCCAGAACTACGCGGGCGACCGCCAATTGGCCAGCGAGCGACTCGCCCTTGGCTTCGAAATAGACCGCGCTGGCAAGGCACCGCTCTTCGTTGCTTAAACTGTCATCAACAGCTTGCGTGCGCACGAGGTCCGTGAGCGAAGACGCGATTGCCGCATCTGCATCATTATCATTGGGATTTAGGAGCGATTTCGGCGTAACGCCGTTGCTTGGAACATGGATAATGTCGCCATTTTCGGCGATGATTGCCGTCACTTTGCCGCTTTTCGCCAGATCCAACTGCGCCTGTTCGGCGGCGATTTGCGTAGGGTCAAGGATGGCGGTATTGGCGCTTAACTGTGCGCGTTGGTTATTCCCAATAGCAGCCCCGGAATCGGCGGCAATGACTGAGGAAACCAGGGTACAAGATACGGCTACCAAAGAGGCAGCCCGAAAAAATTTCAACATGCAACATACATTAAAGCGGCGGCACCAGCAGACGAAACTGTATTAGTTTATCATTGTTCGTCTTTTGTTGCATCCGACTCGCGTGTTTGTCTGGGCACCTCATTTGTGCCCGATACAACAACCTTCGCTACTCGATGGAAGCGCATCTATGGCGCAGCGCAGCAAAGTCAAATAAACATGGCCAATAGTCCGTCCAACCGTGCACCGGACGCGACATCTAGTTCAAAAACCCACAAATCTGGGTCACGCGCGCATCGTTTTTGCCAATAATCCTGCACCGCGACCACGCCGGGCTCTTTCAAATCCACCGTCTGCCAAGCGGTCTGGCCGCCCAATGAGGGATAGCATTCGTATAATTTGGGGTCTGCGCCACGCACCTGGCCGATCAGCAATATCGCACCGGACACCGCATCGCCCTTTTTCAGAACGGTTGCGAAGTCACCTTCGGCTTCGACCATGCGCTTGATTGCGGAGATAAGAACACCGCTGGCAAGCCGCGGCTCAATCAAGCGGCGTCACGCTCTTCAGACAAGGTCAGCACCGCAAACATCGCCGAAGCATCGGCGGCGCCACGCAATTGCGCGCGGAATTTCTCATCGCGAAACAGGCGTGAAACCTCTGCCAATGCACGCAAATGCGATGCACCGTCCTGCGCCGGTGAAACAAGTGCGCAGATCAGATCGACAGGCTCGTCGTCGACAGCACCATATGGCACAGGCTTTGAAAGCCGGACAAACACGGCCACGGGCATGTCGATACCCGACACTTTGCAGTGCGGTATCGCTGTTCCGCCACCAAAACCCGTTGGCCCAAGTCGCTCGCGCTCGATCATGCCATCCAGAACAGCATCGGCGTCGACAAAATAATTTTCAGCCGCGATAGCCGATAACTGCGCCAGCAAGTCGGATTTGCCCGAGCATAGCATGTCAGCAGCAACGGCTCCCTCAACGAGGCTGGTAGAAAATCTAATCATATTTTGTTCAAAAGCGCCCGGTGCGACCGGTAGCGCAATCCCTAAATACTTGAAATAATATCGAAAATTTATTCACGTCGGCCGAGGTTTAAGGTGTCGATTTTGGTTCAACCCACCCGATCGTGCCGTCTTCGCGGCGGTAAACCATATTATGTCGCCCAGTTCCAGTGTTTTTGAATAACAAGGCTGGAGTATTGCGTAAATCCATCAACATAACCGCATCAGAAACCGTCGATTCGGGAATATCTACACGCATCTCAGCAACAATTACGGGCGCATCAGGCAGTGGCATTTCTTCGTTGCCATCGCCTGCATCAAATACGGTATATGCGGCCTCTTCTTGCGCCATCGCATATGCGGTTTGCACGTGCCGGTCCTGCAGTCGGCGCATGTACCGGCGCAATTGTTTCTCTATGCGTTCTGCAGCGCGGTCAAAAGCAACATGCGCATCTTGCGCTTCGCCGCGACCTTTCAGCACCAGGCCCTGCATCACATGCATCACAATATCGCTGGTAAAGCCGTCATGCGGCGCGCGGCCAAAGGTTGCGTGTGACGACAATGCTTTAGCGAAATATTTTTCGGCAATGGAACCAAGTCGTGTTTCCACGTGGGTTTGGAGCGCTGCACCGGTGTCGACCTGATGTCCTGAAACCCTGATGTCCAATGCCTATCTCCTTTGTGTTAAAGCGTTGACCCCGGCTGGAGCCAAAGCGCGTCTTTAATCTTTCCAACAAATTCGGCGTGGCGCGCCAATTCCTCCGCTGAGGCAGAATGCGCGCGCGCTGGCCGAAATGTTTTCGTTGTTTGAACGCTGTTACCGTCCATTTGGCCTATCATTTTATCAGATTTAGCATCGTCAGCGAGGCCAAGACCAATTTGCCGACCGCCAGTCAGTTCGATGTACAGCTGTGCCAGCAGTTCAGCATCCAACAGCGCGCCATGCTTGACGCGGTGGCTTCGGTCGATGCCATAACGGGTGCACAAAGCGTCCAACGACAGCTTCGCTCCGGGATTTTTAACCCGTGCCAGCGCCACAGTGTCAACCATACGGTCCATCGACACGGGCGGGCGACCGCAATGCTGCAATTCATGATTGAGAAAGCCAAAATCAAAGCTGGCATTATGCGCAACAAGTAGACTGTCGCCTAAAAATTCCAGCAGCTCATCGGCCTTTTCGCCAAAAGCAGGTTTGTCAGACAGGAAACGGTCCGACAGGCCGTGCACATTTTCGGCAGCCGCGGGCATCGGGCGCTGCGGATTAAAATAGGCATGGTAATGCTTACCCGTCATCACCCGGCTGACCATTTCGATGCAGCCAATTTCGACCATGCGATCCCCAGTTGCAGGGTCAAAGCCGGTCGTTTCCGTATCGAATATAATTTCACGCATTCTGAGAATAGATGTGAGCCTGTTTATAGGCTTATGCAAGTCCCGCCCGCAGCATTTTTATAAGAGCGCGCACATCAGCCCGCGTTTCATGGATATCCTTGCCAGTATCAATCACATGGTCGGCGCGCGCGCGCTTGTCGGCATCGTTCATTTGTAACGCCAAAATATGTTCGAACTTGTCTGGAGTCATATTGGGCCGAGCGAGCACGCGTTCGCGTTGAACCGGGGCAGGTGCACTTACAACGACGACCGTATCGACCCCAGCCTGCCCGCGCTTTTCAAACAATAAGGGAATGTCGAACAATATCATGTCCGCGTCTTGATGCGATGTCAGAAACGCCTTTCGGCGTTCGGCGACGGCGGGATGAATAATCGATTCCAACAGTGCCAACCGGTCGCGGTCGCCAAAAACAGCAGCGCCCAGCGCTTGACGGTCGACGCCATCTACGCCGGTCGTTCCGGGAAAGGCCAATTCAATTGCGGGCACAAGCGTACCGCCCGCTTTTTGCAAATCATGCACCGCGGCATCGGCATCAAAAACCGGGACACCCTCGTCCGCAAACATCACCGCTACAGCCGATTTTCCCATGCCGATTGAGCCTGTCAGGCCAATGATCATCGGCTTTTTCATTTCAACAACATTGCCCGCAATGCATCCTCACCGTCTTCGGGCGGGGCAACGCCGAAAAACAATTCAAACGCGATTGCCGCCTGCCCCACCAGCATTTCAAGGCCATCAACCGTTTCCAACTCGCGCACGCGTGCCGCTTTTAACAAGGGCGTCTCTATCGGCGCGTAAACAAGGTCATAGACAATGGCATGTTCGGGCAAGGGTGAAAGGTCAATCTCAAGCGTTTCCTGCCCGACCATACCCAAGGGGCTTGCGTTCACCAACAACGCTGCATCCGGCAAACGCGCATCAAACCCAATCACTTTGCCTTTCAACCCGAAATGCGCGAGCAAGCCTGCTGCCTTCAAAGCATTGCGCGCAACCAAAACGACTTCGCCAATATCCGCCTGCGCCAAGGCGAAGAGCACGGCCCGCGCCGCGCCGCCTGCACCAATGACGACAGCGGTCTCACCCGCAATGGGGATATCAGCAATTGGGCCATAAAAACCGCCACCGTCCGTATTGGTCGCGACAAGCGCGCCGGCATCATTGCGAAACACGGTGTTAATCGCGCCGATAGAGCTACGCACATCGCCGGGGTCAGCCACAAAATCGAGGGCCGCAATCTTATGCGGTATCGTGATGTTGCACCCACGCCACGCGGCATCGGCTGCGCGCTCGGCAAAGTAACGCTCCAGATCATCTGGCAGCACCGCATGCGCCCGATAATGACGGACCAACCCCAATTGCTGAAGCCAAAAATTGTGAATCAACGGTGATTTGGAATGCGATATCGGGTGCCCGATGACTTCGGCATATATTGTCATGTTGGTAAAAGGCCCCTTGTGCGTAGATAATCAAGCAGCGGAAGCAATGGCATTCCGATAATCGTGAACTGGCTACCGCTGACGCTCGCGAACAATTGCGCGCCCTCGGCTTCAATCCGATAGCAGCCAACGCAGTGGCGGATTTCATCCCAATAGGTTTCGACATAATCATCGATATATTGCGGACTTAAGTTGCGCATCGTCAACTGCGCGGTGTCGATTATGCGCCAAACAGGTTCGCCTTGCTCACAGATAACGGCCGCGCTGATGAGCCGATGCACCTTGCCCGAGAGCCGCGCCAAATGCGCGCGCGCATCATCAGGTGTTTGGGGTTTGTCAAAAATGTATCCGTCGGGACCAACGCAAATTTGGTCGCATCCTAACACCATCGCGGTTGGCATTTTGCGGGAAATTTTGCGCGCCTTTGCCTCTGCTAAGGCATCGGCAATATCGCGCGGTTTTGCGCCAGCTTCGGCCAGTGATGCTTTGATGCTTTGTTCATCGACCAAAGCTGGAACCGCTTTTACCGATACCCCTGCCGCGCTCAACATCGCGATCCGTCCGGCGCTTTGTGATGCAAGGACAAGTGTCATGAATCACCCACTTGCGCTAGCTCGCGCTCATTGAACAAATTGATAATCGCAGCGGCACTTTCCTCGATTGACCGGCGCGTCACGTCCAATACGGGCCAGCCATTGTCCGCAAACATCCGCCGCGCATGGGCCACTTCTGCACGGACCTTGTCCTCATTAACATAATCAGTGTCGGGCGACTGGTTCAAGGACAGCAAACGATTGCGGCGCACCTGAATCAAACGATCCGCGCTGGTGACAAGGCCAATGACCATCGGGTGCTTGAGTTGAAACAATATCGGTGGTGGTGGCGATTCCGGCACAATCGGGATATTCGCGGTCTTATATCCTCGGTTGGCGAGGTAAATGCTCGTGGGCGTTTTTGAGGTCCGCGATACCCCCGCCAACACAATATCGGCCTCTTCCCAATTTTGCGCGTTAATGCCGTCGTCATGGGCGATCGTGAACTGAATGGCTTCAACACGCGC
This sequence comes from Sphingorhabdus sp. EL138, assembly GCF_945882965.1. Classification (GTDB taxonomy): domain Bacteria; phylum Pseudomonadota; class Alphaproteobacteria; order Sphingomonadales; family Sphingomonadaceae; genus Sphingorhabdus_B. The sequence goes on along the minus strand of NZ_CAMCWY010000034.1, from coordinate 2,200 downwards.
GAAATAAGCGGCGTCCATAACATGTTGCCGACCTGGACGCGCTTTCGCCTCTTGGCCCAACATGTTCGACATTGCATCACTGACCGCATCGAGCGCCGCAACCGCAGGCAAACCCAAAGCCCGGCATCGCGTTTCCAATTTGCGCCGTGTATCGCGGTTCACCAAAGTGAACAGCACCAGTCCGGGATTAGCGGCCACATCGGTCAATATCCGGTCCAAATGGCTTTCCGAACGCACCATGGGCCAGAAATGCTTGACCACATCCTCTGCACCGTCAAACTGCGCCAAGGCCGCCTTGGCGATGTTTTCCAAGGTTTCACCGGTGGAGTCGGACAATAAATGTAAATGAAAGCGCTGGCTCATGACGGACAGTCTTGTTGGCAGGCTGGGGATAAATCAAGGGACAAGTTTTGCGTCGCACATTCTTGCCCACTACCCCGAATTCACCGCTGGATTCGGACACAGGCTGTCCACAGGCACATTCCGTCATGCACAGGCTGTGGATAATGGGGAATAAATTTGCGAATCTTGGGCCGCCCGTTTGTTCGCGCGCGTCAAGATGTTGGCAATATCCGCAAAAGCTTTTAAGGCCGCAGCTATCAACAGCGCATCATCTTTCATCATCCTTTTTATAAATATATATTTTGATTGGACCTCTCGTTTCTATGTCTGCGCAAAGCCCTAAAAAACTGCTGAACGTCCTGCGAGGCAACCAAGAGGCTATCCCGCCGATATGGCTCATGCGCCAAGCGGGTCGTTATCTGCCCGAATATCGCGCATTGCGTGCGGAAAAAGGTGGTTTTCTGGCGCTCGCTTATGACAGCGACGCAGCCTGCGAAATCACTTTGCAGCCTATCCGGCGCTTTGGGTTTGACGGCGCGATCCTGTTTTCCGACATTCTCGTGGTTCCACATGCCATGGGTCAGGACCTTTGGTTCGAAACGGGCGAAGGTCCTCGGCTCGCGCCGCGCTTAGCGGAATCGCGGCTTGAAGATTTCGTCCCAGCACCGCAGCGGCTTGCTCCCGTTATTGATACGGTGCGCAAGGTGTCGGCGGAGCTTCCGTCTGAAACAACCTTCCTGGGCTTCGCTGGAAGCCCGTGGACAGTCGCTACCTACATGGTCCATGGTCAGGGTAGCAAAGACCAAGCAGAGGCCCGCAGAATGGCGCATGCGGAGCCTGAGCGCTTTGGCGCGCTCATCGACGCAATTATTTCGGCAACCGTCGATTATTTGGGTGATCAGATTGATGCCGGCGTTGATGCCGTGCAATTGTTCGACAGCTGGGCTGGGTCATTATCGCCTGCGCAATTTGAAAAATGGGTCATTGCACCCAATGCCGAAATCGTCCGTCGGTTAAAGGCGCGCAATCCGAATGCAATTGTGATTGGCTTTCCCAAAGGCGCGGGCGGAAAGCTTGCGGCTTATGCCGAAAGGACGGGCGTGGATGCGCTGGGTCTGGACGAGACTGTCGATCCGCATTGGGCGAACCGCGAATTGCGCAAGGGTCTTCCTGTGCAAGGCAATCTTGACCCGCTGGCGTTGATTGCGGGCGGCGATGTTTTGAAGGACGCCGTTGAGAATATCCTCAGCGCGTATGAAGACCGGCCACATATCTTCAATCTCGGGCATGGCATATTGCCGGACACCCCAATCGAAAATGTTGAACTGCTTCTTAATCTGGTCCGCAAGGCTTAGCCCATAAAGGCCGTTTTTATGACGGAAACTCTATCTGTGTTGTATATCTGGCTGAAATCCGCTCACATTATTTTTGTCATTTTCTGGATGGCGGGATTGTTCATGATCCCGCGCTTCTTTGTCTATCATCAGGAAAGCGCTGAAGGATCAGAAGAGGCTGCCAAATGGGTGGACCGCGAATCCAAGCTGATCAAAATCATCCTCAATCCCTCGATCATTGTGGTCTGGGTTTTGGGACTCGTTTTGGCGTGGAATATTGGTGCTATGGCGCAGGGTTGGTTCCATGCCAAACTGCTGTTTGTGTTAGGATTGTCGGCGTATCATGGTTGGACCGTCGGCTACGCCAAGAAACTGGCGCGCGGCGAACGGCAGCTTACCGGCAAGCAACTGCGGCTGTTTAATGAGGTGCCAGGCATTGCATCAGCGATCATCGTGATATTGGTCGTTGCCAAACCGTTTTAACGGCTTTTTACAGGCTTTTTTTGAGAAGAGTTGACGTTGCG
>NZ_CAMCWY010000033.1 GCF_945882965.1 Sphingorhabdus sp. EL138 | reverse complement strand
GTACCCCCGATCGCGGCGTTGAGGGTGATATCGCTCTGACCGTCTACGGTGAGGCCGTGGCTGCCGTCGATTGTGCCACTCAAGGTCAGACGACCTGCTCCTGTTGCTTCAATCCGAGAAGTTCCAGCCAGCGTAATTGGCTTTGAAATCTCGACGTCGTTTGGCGTGGTCAGTTGCAAGGTCGTTACACTATTGGCATTGCCCAAAGTCAGGGGCGCGCTGCCACCCGCGAGGTTGCTGGTTGAGGCGACCTGTAATGTCCCGCCCTGGAATGTGATTGCACCCAGGCCAGCATTATTGCCGAACAAGCCAAGCCGACCAACACCTGACTTTGTCAGCGATGCCGCGACTATGGCGCCGTTGATTTTGCTTTCACTGTCGAGTGTTAGTCCAAGTTGACCCGTTTCGCCAAGATCGATGGATCCGCTGTTCAAAGCTGTGGATCCAGTGTTCAAAGTTGAGGCGTTGACACTTAGATTGACGCCGTTCGTTACGCCGGCATCGCGGCTGATATTGCCTGTTACGACAACGGCGTCCTTTGAAATGAGGGCACTATCGCCACCAAGTTTGACGTTGCCATCGATAAGGATGGATGCAGCATTTCCAGCCTGAGCCGTGTCGCCGGTGTCGATCGTTCCGGCGAGTTTGACGCTGCCAGAGCCACTACTGTTGCTGTCGGATTGCAGCGCGACCGATAGTCCCGATTGCGCCGTGATGTTAACTCCGCTTGCGATTACCACATCGCCGGTGGCGCCAAGCGACAATTTTGTAAGAGGGACGGCGGTTTTGTTGTTGAACGCATAGATCGTCACATTTCCATCAGTAGTTGCGGCTGTTGGGTTTTGCGCGCGAAGCGCCACATTTGTTCTGCCATTGAGCCATGACCAGACCTGAGATGCCAGAATTTTAGTGTTGCCCGTCGACGTTGTTGTCGTACCTAGAACATCGATCGATGGGGAGGTGATGTTGATGTTGCCGGCCAGGCCGCTAGTGCCTTGGCCGCGCGCAGATGCCGTCATGGTTTGGTCGAGGCTATAAGCCTTGATATCAATCGTTCCGCCGTCGCCACCGGATGTTCCGCCATCGGCCTGCAACGTTCCCGCAATCTGCATGGAGGATTGCGAATTTCCGAGATTACCGAGCAGATTTATTTTGCCCCCAGTGCCAGTGCTTCCAGCATTTACTAATAGCTTGCTGCCTGAGGTTAGGTTGAGGCTATAAGCCTGAATATCAATCGTTCCACCGTTGCCGCCATTTGTTCCGCCATCGGCCTGCAACGTTCCTGCAATTTGCATGGAGGATTGAGAATTTGCGGGATTAGCGAACAGATTTATACTGCCCCCACTGCCAGTGCCAGTGCCTCCACCATTTGCCAACAACGTACTGGCTGCGTTAACATCTAGAGAGGAAGCGGTGAGGTTTATAGTACCGCCATTCACACCGGTACCACCGCTGGCATCAATTTTGCCGCCGACGGAAGAGCTGCCAACGGTTATCAGTCCATTTGTGCCTGCATCGAGGGTTATCACACCAGCAGTGTTGCTGACGGTCTGTGCCTGAACGATGCCCTTGTTATTAATGACGTTGCCGATAATGTCGACAGCGCTGCGTACCGTCATCAGGACCGTGCCGCCATCGGCTACAATTTTTCCGCCATTTGAGACACTGTTTGAGAAATTGGCGGTGGCTCCCACCGCGGTGGCTCCGGCCGGGTCGGCCACCAGGAATGACACCAGCCCATTACCGGCAAAATCAATAGTAAAGTCTCGGCCTCCACCCAGCGCGATCTTTCCCAAACTGGCGCTTATCAATGCCTCGCTGGTGTCACTTGAAGTGATGTTCGCGACAGTCCTGCCAGCAAGCACCGCATATCCCGATGGCACGTTGATCTGGCCATTATTGGTGAGAGCCGCGTTTGTTGCGTCAGAAAATACAAACTTACTTTTTGTGAGATCCATGAAGTCAGCATCACTGATGCTGGCCGTGGTAGCAAGGACCCCGGCGGCATTGACGCGGCCGGTCGAGCCTATGATCACGCCTTTTGGGTTGAGGATCCAGACTTGGCCAGTCGCAGTAACAGTGCCGTTAATTTCGAACGGTGCCGTTGTGGTCGCTGTGCTCCGGTTAAGCGTGATCGAAGTGGACCCAAGCGTATGAACAAAGTTTAAAGTCTCGTCGGCTGGCAACACGATTTCTGTCCAGTCGAGTACTGCTCGGGGTGTGGTCTGTGTAATCGTTAATGTTTTATTGTCGGTGCTGCGTGCGAATGTGGCGTTTCCGTTTCCGTTTTTGACCGTGAACGGGTCCTGAGCATTGGCGGTGGCCAGCGCAGACATGCCGACCGCTAAGGCCAGTGTCGTCCGAAAAGACAGCCGGCGAATAGCCGGATGGCATGTTCGACCATGATTGGCGGATCTAATGTTTGCGCTGATCATGACATCGTCTTTCAAAACTGCAAAATTGCGCCGAGAGTAAAGCGGCCGCCACTTTTGGTGCCGTCCGGTAGCGCATGGCGCGCCGAAGAGAACTGCGTGTCGATCGACAACCGGCCGAGCAGCGTGAAACGCGCTCCCGCCCCAAGCGAGGAAATGGTCGCGCGTTGTTTGGGCGTTGCCTCATAAGCGAGCGCAGTGGTTTGCGCCCAGTCGGCGAAAGCATAGACTTGGGTGCCCTCAATGAAGTTGGGCACCTGCACACCCGAAAGTGATGCAAACAGTTCACCAATTACCCCAACGCCGCGCTCGCCAGCCACCGTTGATGGATCATAGGCGCGCCCGATGCTGCGCCCGCCGAAGGAGATTTGCTCCCCCGATAGCAGGCGGTTGGCGGTATATTGGCCTTGCAATGTCATACTGGCGCCGATCGGGCCAAGGATCGGCTGATTGCGCTGGAATTGATAGGTCAGCCGCAGAAAATGTGGATTGAACCCCTGGACCGACGGCAAGGGCGCATCGGCACCGTTCGCACCGAATAGGCCAAGGCCGTGGAGCACGTTAACGCCAAATGTCATGTCGCCCGCCAGCCAACCGATCTGTCGCCACTGCAGGCCGAGGCTGGCAACTGTGCTCCGGTCGTCGTTAATCTCCGTGCCCAACGCCTTAACGAAGCTGCGGTTCAACGTCATCCCAGCATCAAGATAGATAGAATTAGCCCGGGACCGAAGCAATGGCACGCGCAGACTGGCGCTCAGCGAGCCCGATAGACTTTGTACATCAAGATCACGAATTAGCCCGCCCGGCGCTGCGTGCGCGACTAGCGCGCCGATACTGCCCACCATACCATTATTACCAAGCGGTGTTGCATACCGGGCACTCACTGCTTGAAGCTCGGCAAAGCCTTCACCGGACGAAGCCAGCGACAGATCAAGCGCGCCAGGTCTGCCAAAGGGCTGAAAGATCGTTGTGCCAAGCGAATAGTTAATTGGCCCCACGACATCGGAACCCGAATTATCCACCGCGGCAAAGGCAGTTCTTGGTGGCTTGACGGCTGTCAGCAAGATATCGCTACTGCCCAGCGTGCCCCCTGGACGCAGTACGCTGGTCACGGCCATACCTGGTGTGTCATTTAGCAGGAGCAGCCTTTGCTCAAGATCAAGGAAGCGCACCGGGCGCTGGCCGAGCACCGGGGTGATCAGTGCCTGAGTACGTTTCCGGCTGGCTTGGTTCGGTGCCTGGACAAAAGCGTTGGCTAAGAACCCTTCGACTACCTGTACTTCAAGGGTACCGTCTCGTACCTCTTGTGGAGCGATGAAAACCCGGGTCAGAAAAAAGCCATCGGCGCGATAGAGATTTTCAAGCTTATTGGCAGCCTCACGCAAGTCGCTCAAAACGATTTTCTTGCCTTCAAGCGAGGCAAAAATTGCGCGCCAACGCGCTTCCGGAAAATGAGTTGCACCAGTTACCTTAATGCGGGTGATCGAAAACTCGATTTCATCCACGGCTTTTGGGACGCTCGCCTTTTCAGGGTTCTGAATGCGCAATTGTAATGGCGTCTCTGGAAGGGGCAGAGGTTGGATCCGCTGACGCGAAATCTCGGCCTGTGGCGGTGGCCGGACGATTTGGGCGATAACAGGCGCAGCGTGCATCGCCATCAAGGTCGGTGCAACGTAAAATATAGGCATAACATAGGCCAAAGCTCGGAGTTTATTTGTCATCCATCACCACACGCGAGGACAGCAGCCCTAGTGCAATCCGATCCTGATGGAAACGGATGACGGGATCTTCTGGAAAATCCTTTGAAAGGCTCGCCAGACAATCGACAGCATTTGGATCGCTGGCTTCAAGTAAGGCATAGGCCCGGCGATAACCCGCTATTAGCTCGGGCGCATCGGTAGCGGCGACAGGCGTATATAGGCGCGTTGCCTCCACCTTGCCTTTAAGCACAATGTCGCCAATCGGTCGAAATTCGAGACCGGGGCATTGGTCGACGACCTGTTGCGTGCAACAGACGCGCGTACCGAAATATTTGTTGACGCCTTCAGTGCGTGCGGCGGTGTTGACGGTGTCGCCAAGCGCAGTGAAATCCATGCGCGATTTCGAACCAAAATTGCCGATGATTGATAGGCCGCTGTGGATGCCGATGCGGGTCACACCAAGAGGAATATCTCTAGCATTGCAGTCCTTTCGGAAGGCTTCGGCATAGGCATCGAGTTCGAGCGCGCAACGAATTCCACGCTCGGCATGATCGGCCTGCGGTATCGGAGCGTTGAAGATCGCCATGATAGCATCGCCGATGAATTTATCGATGGTGCCAGTATATTTCAGGATAATCTCGCATGCGCCGTCGAGATATTCATTTAGAACTTCGGAGAGTTCTTCGGCCTCCAATTTTTCAGACAATGTAGTAAAGCCAGCGATATCGGTGAAGATGAAGGTCGCGTCCCGCTTAGAACCTGACACTTCAACCGAGCTCGGATCGGCGATCAACTGGTCGACCACTGCCGGCGAGACATAGCGTGAAAATGTGCTCTGAATAAATTCGCGCTGTTTGCGTTCGCCGCGTCCAATAATCAGGTCCATCATCCACAAAGCGAGGAATAGCGACAGTGTCGGTCCGAATAGCGGCAACATTGGCAAACCTTTGCCAAAGCCCAAGATTGCGCCGACCCAATACACAATAGTGATTACGACGCTGATACCGACATTGAAGACGATGCCCATTCGCAACAGGCTTAACCCAGTGCCGATTAAGGCGAAAAGCGCCAATAGGCCAATGGTCCATGACACAGGTACCGTGGGCGGACGCCGCCCCTCCAAAATCTGGGTGATGCCGTGTGCCTGAACCATAACGCCTGGCATGTTGCCCCGATCGCCATCGTCAATTATGGAAAGCGGGGTTCTGTGGCGATCTGTGATCGATAGCACTGCGCCGATTAACACGATCTTGCCCTTGATCAGTTCGGGAGGCAAAAACTGCAGATAAGTTGCCGAAAAAGTCGGGAAAGGCGTGTTTTCGGCATCTGGCTGCGCACGCCAAGCGATGTCGACTGGAACCAGAGGTGCTTTTGCACCGCCCATTCCGGCCAATTTTCTTACAAATCCAGCTGGATGCTGAGGGGTGTCAACGCGCCGTCCATTAAGGACAGTGCCGCCGGGGTTGATGCGGCGGACTAACCCGTCAAACGGATCGGTCAGCAGATTTGCCTCCGCCCGCTTATCCTCCGGAATAAACGCCTCCATGTAGGCAAGCTGCTCGGCGTTGACGACATTAGGGGCCGAACTGAAGCTGAAGGCCAGCGGCGTGCTCGTCGCGCGGATGACCTTGCGAAGCCGCTCATCCTTGGCGGCTTCGGTGGGTTGATCGACGATGATGTCTACCCCGATTGCGGCTGCGCCCTTGTCTTCAAGTTGTTCGATCAAATCGGCAATAAGGCCCCTATCAACGGGCGATCGATACGAAAATGCGGCCAGCGTCGCCTCGTCGATGGCGATGACTACCACATCCGAAGATGGCGGCATGGCTGGCTGCATCGCTGCGACACGAATATCAGCGAGCTTTGTTTCCAGATTTGCCAGCGGCGCGATGAAGCGGACACTGCTGCCACTTAGAAAAGTAGCGGCAAATGCAATTGCGATCGCTGCCAAGACCTGCCGGGTTGCCTTGTTCATCTTTGTATCAACCCGGTGGGCGACACACTAAGGCCTGCCATCGGCGCGCTCTCGTCAAGATCTTTGCCGATCGCCCTTAGATATGCGTCAGCCTGCTGAACACATGCCTTTTCCAGCATCCAGGCGCTGACCACCAGAGGATCGTCTATATCACGCGGTATCATGTTGATACGGAGGGGATATTCCTGACCATCTGCACGGATTATGAAGGTTTTTAAATCGTCAAGCCCGACAATATCGGGGGGCGTCATGCGATCTGTAGACGCCTTCCATACATAATCTGCGCGCCACGAGCGATCAACGGGAAATACTGAAAAGGCCTGATCAGCGAAGCTCTCCGGACGCCACCAGACCGGCTTTTCGCCATCTTTTAGGCAGCGGTCGCCGCCGCGCGAGATGTCTATAAGCCAAGGATCTGGCAATGGCGCGGCACTGGCTCCGGACCGGACTGCCCCGACTGAGCTAGCACGATCTTTACGGGTAGCTATGAGTGCCGCCAACGCGACGCGTGGGTTTTGCACTGATCCAGCGTTACGGACGGCCGGACCAGAATAGGGACCACGCAATGTGGACATCCGGCCATCGGGTGCGACCAGAACTATTTTTTCGCCCTCGACGAGCTTAACCGTGCGAGTGCTATCGATGCGCATCCCGGGCTTTAGGCCTCCACCTCGCGCTTCAACGACGATCATCGGCATGGCGAGGGCGGGCCACGCAAGGACGAGCGCTAGCCCTGCAGCGAGCGCCTTCCAATTCATGCAGAGGCTCCTTCGTTAAGTGGAGATGAGGCACCGTCGCCGATCAGCACAAAGGCCGCCCAGAAGAATGGGTGAGCCGTGGCCGGGGTCTCTATTGCCTTAAGTTGCGCTTGGGCCAGGGCGATATCGATTGACAGTTCGGGGTTGGCGCCGACGGCCTTAAAGACATCGATCATCAAACGGGCAGTCGCCGCCGATGGCACCTGCCAATGACTGACTAGCAAACTGCGGGCGCCTGCATAGAAAAAGGCTTCTGCCAGCCCCGACAGGGTCTCGCCGCCTAGTTTTCCGCTGCCGTCCGAAGCGGTATTGCAGGCTGACAGCACTACGAGATCGGCGCGAAGTTCCAGTGTGGCGATCTCGCTGGCGTCAAGCAATCCGTCGGCGGAGCGCGTTGCCGCAATTGTAGTGGGCGGTGTGAGCACGAGCCCGGGTTCGGATTCGCATTTCAATTCGCCAGGCAAGACGCCGTGGGTGGCAAAGTACAATATGCGATAGTCCCAAAGGGACTTACTGCGCAGATTGGCTTCGGTTGCATTCGCAGCGAGCATAATTTCTGCGTCGGGTGCGTTGAGCGCTGCCGCGACCGCGGCGACCTCGCTGGCGGTTTCGGGCAATGGCACCAGCATGCGAAGTGTTTCGGGTGACGCCGGGCCATCCTTCCGGCAACTGCCTAACAGGCTCGAAAATCCAGCCCGCGCCGCTTTTGCACCTGTTGACCCCTTACTCTGCAGGGGACCGAGTAGTGGGTTGGCTACAGCCAGCAGCAGCTTGCTCGGCTTGCCGACAAGCTGCGTGGAACGCAGCGCGATGAAGCTGGCGATTGACGGGCTATGGGTGATAGAAAATTGGCGGGAAAGCCAAGCGGCGCTGCTATAGTTTTTAGTATTTGACGGCTCTGTGACAAGTAGGCCAAATGGTAGGCTCGCAAGAGCTCCCGTTGGCACAATAATCAGACGCTTTATTCCGCCGAGCTTCGGTACGACAGGACCAAGCAATTGGGAAAAAAGTTGGTGCGCGGTTTCCAGATCAAAATCAGCAACCGAGCTTCCCTCGATTTCAAGTCCGCGGCGCAAGCTTTTTACACTTGTGGCGATATCGCCTGCGCCAGCCGGCACTTCCGCAACGATCGTTCCATCACGCCGTATGAGATGAATAAATGATTTGTCCCTGCCAAGTAGGAATGAAACTAGGGCTTCATCGTCTTGCAGCCGGGAACGTACATCGTCAAGCTGCGGCAACTTTTCTTCTTTCAGAGCTTGATAGTCGGGAAATTGCGCGGCGATTTCTGCGCGAGATGCCGCGATGCGCGGCGCTTGGCTAGCGATCTGCGCAATGAGCGCGTCTTCGGTTTCGGGATTGCGGTCATCGGCCGCAAGGGCTTGCTGTTGGGCCAATTCACTTTGAATACGGGCTAACTCACGATTATCGTCCTCGACGCGCCGCAATAAGGCTGACAACTCAACAGAGCCTGACGAGAGCCGCGTGGCCGTTAAGGCAATTGTGCGGTCCCGGCCTGGCTTGCGGGCAAATTGAAAGGCGTCAAAAACTTCGGTAAACAAGCCCTGACGTTGCTTTTCGTCGGAGATGCCAGCGCTAAAATCGACTACTGCCGCTGCCAGCGGCATCAAGTCTTCATCGGTAAACGGCAAACTGTCTCGCGGAAGTCCGCGGGCGATCGTAAGCGCTTCGCGATAAGCAATGATGGCATTAGTATTCATGCCCTCTGATTGGTATGCGCGCGCCAGCGCCGTCCGCATACGCAGGGTTCCCGCGCCCTCCCCAAAGGCATTCTTGCGGATCGTGATCGCTGCGTTGAAGTAAGCTTCTGCAGCGGCCAGCCTACCATCGGAAAGGCTGGTCTCGCCAAGAATCCCCATTATATCGGCGCGCCACCAAACCGGCGTTGCAGGCGCTGCTGCCAGTGCCAGCAACGCCTGACTTGCAAGCACATTGGCGCTGGTTGTGTCGCCACTGCGCATCTGCACAAAAGCTTCAAGATTTAGGGCCATCGCCATTTCACCGCGAGCCGAGGCCGTGTCATCAGTGACTGGGCGAGCGTCGGTTATTGCCCGCCATTGCCCGACGGCATCGCCGGCTTCGGCGCGGGCTGCGACATAATCACCGCGCAATGCTGAAATATTGGCTCGGTAAGTTGCTAGGCGGGCTCGCTCGGTCGCACTTGGCGACCGTTCTATAATTGGCGCTGCGCGGCGCAGTAGGCCATCTGACTCGTCAAATCGGCCAAGATTTGCAACGACCATCGCCATGTCGAGAAAAAGTGCGTTGCTTACAGCGTCATCCTCGCCAAAAATGCGAATTTGAACTTCGAGCGCCCTGCGCAACGTCTGCTCGGCTTCGGCATAAGCAAAACGGCTGTTGGCAAGCCGAGCATCGGACCAGAGCTCGCGGATCAAAGCCTGATCGACTTGGCTTCCGATGACTATGGGCGCCGACCACAGAGCCCGGACTTCGGCGGCTAGAAGGGTGCGGCTTTCATCCTTTGGCAGGCCAAGTGCCGATAACAGGGCCGGATAGGCCGACGCAGGTCCTTGAACGACGTTCAACGTTCCACCGCCGATCTGAGCTAGAAGTAAGGTTGGCCAACCATCGGTCGAACTTCGGCACGGCAGGGCGAGAACAATTTCACCATCGCGCGGCAAGTATCGCTCTGGTTCGCAGTTCAATTGGGCATTGAGTAACATTTCTGCCTTTGCTGCACTAAAGGCGCGCTCAAGCTGCTGCTTGCCGGTATCTTTACTATTCTCGGAAAATAGTAGGCGTGCAAACCTGCCAACCACCAACTCTCCACACAGCAGCTGCCTGTCATCAACAAAGACACTGCTTTGCGATTGTTGGGCCGCTCCCTTAAGTTCGCATTTTTCTCCCGATAGCGTTTCCAACTCCGCGGTTGCATTCACCGCGAGCGCAGCAGAATTTACACACACGAGTAAGAATGCAGAGAAAAATAATCGAAAAAATATAAACATTTCACTTTCACGCAATCGATGAAAAATTCCTGAAATCAACTATTAACCTAACTACTTGAGTAACCACTTTCTGTAAAGAGTTGTAAAATAAAGGCACTAGCCGCTGCAAACAAAAAACCTCGATTTAGGCGTGCCTAATCGCTTAAGGCATGTAATCACTATGGCCAGGATTTCTTTAAGGCCATCGCACACGGCGTGTAGTTTGGAGTTCAGCCCCCATTGTACATCCGGTAGCCCATCGAAGACGACATTTTTTTGGGCTAGCAGCCGCTCCCCGCGCCTTGGGGTGCGTAGCATCAATCACCAACTGCTCTGCTCTGCTCTGCCTGGCTTTGGCGCCAGGCCCGCAAAGATCTTGTTCAACACGCCCATCCGGATCGATTATCTGCAAAAATTACGCAGGGGTAACATGCACGCCTGTCGCGAAGTAAAGGTCGAGATAATTTCGTCGCCGCCAAATGTTGCGAGCACTTTTATCTAATGTAGCCGCGGAGACCATTGCCGAACGGAGCTAACGAGAATTACTGGCTGGCCCCGCCAATCCTACGTTCCTGGAACACCAAGTATTTGGGCTTCTTTCAGTAACTTGCTTCGCGATTCTGGATTTGACGCGACCGACTTTGTAAGTGCTGCCTTTGCTTTTGCCGTTTCACCCAATGTCATGCGGCTACGCATCAGCATGATCCAACCGTCTACGTTTTTAGGATTGTTCGCAAGCTTGGTTTCCAGTCCTTCTACCATTGACGTCACCATTTGCTGTTGTTGGCCGGGTGGCAGCTTGGCCGCTTGCGCCATATCTGTTTTGCTCGGTCCAGGTATTGGTGCTGCCGCAATGCTTTTCAGGATACCCGATAAGTCGCCTGTCCGTTTCTTTTGTGTGCTTGCCAAGCTTTCCGTAACATCGATTTTGTGAATTTTTCCGACTTGCTCGATGGTTCGGATAAGGTCACTTTCCCAAGGAGCATCCTTCGGAGTGTCTTTCAATAACGCCAGCCAATCATTGATCGCGCCTTTGTGATCGCCATCCAAATCTTTACTGACGGCAAGAAA
>NZ_CAMCWY010000032.1 GCF_945882965.1 Sphingorhabdus sp. EL138 | reverse complement strand
TGGTGAGCCCTGCTGGGTTCGAACCAGCGACCTACTGATTAAAAGTCAGTTGCTCTACCGACTGAGCTAAGGGCCCCCGCTTTGAACTATCATGGGTTCAAAGGAGAGCGCTCCCCCTAATGGCGGTGGGGGGTGCGGTCAAGCGCCTTTGGTCGGTTAAATCGTGATTGCAGGTGACGAATGTTAAGGCCCGACACGGGGTCGCGCCAATCGGGGGCAATCATGGCGGCAGGCGTGAGGACAAAGCCGCGTGAACGCAGGCCAGGATGCGGAATGAAAAGCGCTGGATTGCTGTCTACCCAGTTGCCGCCGGACCATAAAAGAATGTCGAGGTCCAACACCCGCGCGCGCCAGCTTTGGCCACGACGGACGCGTCCAAAATGGCTTTCGATTTCGTGCAAGCGGGCAAGCAGTGCAGGCGGATCAAGTGCGGTTGCCACTATCGCAGCCGCATTGGCAAAGCGGCGTGACGATGGCCCCATCGGGCTTGACTGAATGATGGCCGAATGTGCGAACACATCAATGTCATCCATCTCCAGCGCAGCTATCGCGTGCGGGATGATGCGGTTTGGTGTGCCAATGACAGGATGTGGCTGATTTGAACCTATGCCAATAAGATAGAGATGCGACAGATCAAATATCCTGGGCAAGGCGGGTGTATAATGCGGGCCTGCGGTCGCGGAAAAAGCCCATGCTGGCGCGGTGCGCACGGGCTAGGTCTAAGTCAAAGGTCGATACCATTATGCCGGTTTCAGCGTCGTCCAGGTCGCAGACCACATCGCCCCATTCATTGGCGATGAAGCTGGTGCCGTAGAATTTTTGCGCCGTCTGACCATGGTCGTCTTCGCTGCCGACCCGGTTAGCCGCAATGACGGGCATACAGTTCGATACGGCATGGCCAATCATCGCCCGCCGCCACATATGCCGTGTGTCCAATGTCGCATCCTGCGGCTCGGCACCGATGGCTGTGGGGTAGAATAACAATTCAGCGCCCATCAATGCCATCGCCCTCGCACATTCGGGGTACCATTGGTCCCAGCAGATGCCGACGCCGATGCGCGTGCCGAATACGTCCCAGACCTTGAACCCGGTATTGCCGGGACGGAAATAATATTTTTCCTGATAGCCGGGGCCGTCGGGAATATGGCTCTTGCGATACACGCCCATGATTTCGCCATTGGCGTCGATAATCGCGATGCTGTTGTAGAAATGCGCGCCGTCGCGTTCGAAGAAGCTGGCGGGGATAGCAACATTAAGGCGCTTGGCGAGCTTAGCCATGGCCCGGACCGCAGGATGTTCGAAGGTTGGCCGCGCGAGCGCGAAATGCGCTTCTTCCTGCGTTTTGCAGAAATAAGGCCCTGAAAACAATTCAGGCGGCAGGATGATTTGCGCGCCCAAGTCGGATGCCTGCGACACAAGGTCACTCACGGAATCAATGTTTTCGGCTTCGCTAGCCGACAAAGGCAGTTGCAACGCGGCGACGGTGATATCTCTGGTCATGCCGCGTCTATAGCCGCACCCCGAAACGTGCCGCAATCATGATTGTCGCCAAACGGCATATTTTGTTCAGCGCCGCCGCCGCCGCAAAATCTTCAATCGCGTTTTTGGAACAGCAGGGTCATGCGATCAGATTCACCAATGCCTTCATATTTCGCGCGATCGACATCCTTCAAACGCAGCGCAGGCGGCAATGTCCACACGCCATCTGGCCAGTTTGCGCTGTCCTTGGGGTTGGCGTTCACTTCGCTTTTGGCGACAAGTGCAAAGCCATGGATTTTCATGAAGTTGATGATGTCGGCTTCGCGCATATAGCCTTTGCTGCCGTCGGTGTAGCTGAACGGTGCATCTGCCTTGGCGCGGTGCTGTTCGATGCCGATAAGGCCTTCTGGCTTCAGCAGGTCACGCATTGCCTTTATTTCGGCGTCGGCGATGTTCCAGTTCATGATGTTGTGCATCATGCGCATGATCAATATGCGGTCGAACGTTCCTTTCGCGCCTTCGGGCGTTTCGCTTAAGGAAAAGGCATTAAAATCAGCGGCTGGCCGGCCGGATACGGCGGCAACGTCGGAAGGAAATTTGCCAACAGCCGAGGCAATGCCTTGCTTTTGCTGGTCACTGAAAAAGGTTTTTGTTCCGAAATACAGGCCCGTATATTTGCCATTTTCGTTGATATAGCGGCCAAGGATGCGCGATACCCATGCGCCGCCGGGGGCATATTCACCAATCACATGATCGGGGTGAAGGCGGAAAAATTCAAACGTTTCGGCAGGGTGGCGATATTTGTCCCGTTTTGCGTCATTTGCCCGTGCCGGATCCGCAAGGATTTGAGCAAGCCGATCCTGATGCGCCTTATGCATTTTGTCATGGTCGGCCATCTTGCCACCATGGTGGTCAGCGAGCGCGGGAACGGCCAAAGTGGCGGCTGCGAGGGCGAATAGAAAAGCTTTTTTCATGAGAAATCCTCTTCTTGGTTGCGTGCTGTGTAGACTATTCGAGTCTGGAATTTAAATACAATCAAATTGGCACTTGTTGGCTTGAGCAATGAAAGCTGCCGCCTCCGGTCAACACTGCGTCCGCCATGACACCGACAATTTGTCGGTCCGGGAACAATGTCGCCAAAGTGGCAATGGCTGCATCGTCATCCTGCACGCCATAGATCGGCACGACAATTGCGGCATTGCCTATGTAGAAATTCATGTAGCTTGCCGGAACGGCTTCTCCATCTTGCAAGAAGCGCCCGACCGAAGGCATGAGGCTAACCCGGCACCCAAATGCTTCTGCGCGTTTGCGGGCATCTTCAAAAACGGCTTCATTGGGGTCATCTTGCCCTGCGCCTTGCGGAATGAGGATGTGGTTTACCCCCACAAAGCGGGCGAGATTGTCGATATGCCCATCGGTGTGATCATTCGCCAAGCCATCGCCTAGCCAAAGCAATCTTTGTATCCCAAGGTCATCGCGAAGCCGCGCTTCAATTGCTTCCTTATTGAGCGTAGGATTACGGTTAGGGTTCAACAAGCAATCGATGGTGGTCGCAGCCAGACCATTGCCGTCGACATCGATTGAGCCGCCTTCCAATATCCAATCAGCCTTCGTGACGTCCAATCCCGCAGCAACGGCGAGGTCACTGCCAACGCTTTTGTCGCCGGGATAATCAAAACGGCCACCCCAGCCGTTAAAGCCGAAATCGCGTGCGATACGCAGATTGCCCTCCTGCACGATGATACAGCCCGTGTCGCGCAGCCAGATGTCCCCTATTATGCGCTGTTCTACATGGACCCCGCTGTCCACAAGATCGGTGGCAATCATGGCGGCTTCGGCGCTGCCTGCGATCACATGGACACGCTCGCCACGGCCAGAGGCATGGACGGCATTGGCAAATGCGGCAATCTGCTGCTGGGCGCGATGCAGTGGTTCACCCCAGGCATCCGCCGAACTTGGAAAGCCAATCCAGACCGATTCATGGGGCGCCCATTCTGCGGGCATGCGAAACGCCATGGGATTATTTCGCGCTGCGGCTTTTGTCGCGAACGGCGCGGAATTCATCTCCCTCGTTCCAGTTTGGCCATGCATTGGTCATCGCAAGCATCCGGCCAACCCGGTAATAGAGGTTCAGATCGGACATCACGCCTGACCAATCCCATTTTTCGTCAAATTCATCGCCGGGGGCGTGATATCGTTTCTTTTCATAGTCATCTGCCGCTGCCTTGGCCGCTGCTTTTCCACCAATGACTAGATCATCGCCGCCTTCGAAATATACCATCGGCACGCCAAGTTTGGCGAAGCTGAAATGGTCGGAACGATAATAGAAACCTTTTTCCGGGGTCGGCTCCATTTCGGGTGTTCGGCCTTCTGATTTCGCCGCTGCTTCCAAATAAGTGTCAAGTTGCGACTTGCCCTTGCCAATGACGGTCAGGTTCTTGGCGGGGCCGGACATCGAAATTGCATCCATATTTACGCCGCCAACGGTTTGGGACAGCCGGAATATCGGGTTTTCGGCATAATATTTGGAACCGAGAAGGCCGCTTTCCTCGGCAGTGACCGCAAGGAACACGACCGACCGGTCTGGCGCGCCGGCTTTGGCATAGCCCTCCGCAAGCGCAACCAGCGCGGCTGTCCCCGTGGCATTGTCCACGGCGCCGTTGCAGATGTCATCGCCATCCGCCGCCGCCGTGCAACGCCCCAGATGGTCCCAATGCGCGGTGTAAAGCACATATTCATCGGGCCGTTTAGTGCCCTTCATCACACCAATCACATTCTTGCTGGCCTTGCGCGCGATGTCGTTATCAAAGCTAAGCGACGCCGTCAGGTTCAAGGGTACGGCCTTGAAGCCTTTCTGCTTTGCTGCGGCCATTTGCTTTTCCAGATCCTGGCCAGCTGCGGCAAAAATGTCCTTGGCGACAGATTTCTGAATCCAGCCATTGGCTTGAGTCTGGCTTTTGCCGCCATCTTTGGATTGCGCGAGGAACTGTGTGCCCGTCCAACTGGAATTGACAACGTTCCAACCATAAGCGGCAGGCGCAGTGTCGTGGATAATCAAGACGGCCGCCGCGCCCTGACGCGCTGCCTCTTCATATTTGTAAGTCCAGCGGCCATAATAGGTCATGGCTTTGCCACCGAAGGGGCCTTCTAGGCTATCATTTTCGAAGTCGGGGTCATTGACCATCACAACGACGGTCTTGCCCTTCACATCAGCGCCCGCATAATCGTTCCAACTCTTTTCCGGAGCGACAATGCCATGGCCGACGAAAATCATGTCGCTTTGCTTGATGTCGGTTTTGGCGGCCTCGCGATAGCTGCCGATGACATATTCACTGCCATAGGCAAAGGACGTGGCCTTTCCGTTCCGGTCGGCAATGCTTAAGGCCGAGACGTTTTTCGCGGTGATTTCGATCAGGGGGACGTCCTGTGTCCAACTGCCATTATTTCCCGGTTCAAGTCCTGCCGCTTTGAACTTGGAAATCAGGTGCGCGACGGTCTTTCCTTCGCCAATCGACCCAGGCGCACGACCCTCATACGCATCAAGCGACAACTCGCGGGTGACGTCCTTCATTGTCTTTTCTGACAAAGCAGGGACCTCGACCTGTGGTAATGCCGAAATGTCCATATCCCGCGATGCCGTTTTCTGACACGCGGAGGTAAGGACAAGCGCGGCAACAAGGGCGAGCGAAAACAGGCGCATCAAATTCTCCTAAAGGAAATATTATTGCGCGCACTGTGCCAGACCCGTTCGCGCGGCTCAAATGAAAAAGGCGGCCACAGGGACCGCCTTTTTCGTAAATTTGATTGGAAGATTAACGCGAATAGAATTCGACGACCAGATTTGGCTCCATCTTCACAGGATAAGGCACTTCATCAAGCGTGGGCACGCGTGCGAAGGTTACCTTGTCGTTGCCATCAACGGCAACATATTCAGGAATGTCACGTTCGGCGAGGCCTTGCGCTTCGATAACCAATGCCATTTCCTTGGCCTTTGGCCCCAAGCTGATGATGTCGCCAACGGCAACCTGACGGCTGGCGATATTGCACTTCACGCCATTGACACGGATATGGCCATGGCTGACGATCTGGCGTGCCGCAAAAATGGTTGGTGCGAACTTGGCGCGGTATACGACCATATCCAAACGACGCTCCAGCAGACCGATAAGGTTCTGCGACGTATCGCCCTTCATGTTGCTGGCTTCTTGATAGGCGCGCTTGAACTGCTTTTCAGTTACGTCGCCATAATAGCCTTTGAGCTTCTGCTTGGCGCGCAGCTGGATGCCGTAATCAGACAGCTTGCCTTTGCGGCGCTGACCATGCTGACCTGGGCCATATTCGCGCTTATTTACCGGAGATTTTGGACGGCCCCAGATATTTTCACCCATCCGGCGGTCAAGTTTATACTTCGAGCTTTTGCGCATCGACATATTCAGTCTCCAATTGCTAACAACGTTGCTTCCGGTACCGCGCGACACATCTGAAATGTGCCGGACACCTGCTTCACCGGAATGCAGGGTCGATTGCGAAGCGGCGCCTATGGCCGTTGACGGGCGTTATGTCAACATCTGGCTCGACTTTACCTTGGCTGAATCGTAAAGGCGCTGCCATGAGCAGAACAGTCAGCCCAATTGAACCCGTCAAATGCAATGATATGACCGAAGTGCGAGCGGGCGTTGATTGGGTTGATGCGCAATTGGTCGAGCTTCTGGCCGTTCGCTTCGCGTATATGGACGCCGCCGCCCGGATTAAAACAGAACGCAACGCCGTCCGCGACGAAGCACGCAAGCAACAGGTTCTCAAAAACGTCCACGACGCGGCAAGTGGCTCAGGCATTCCGGTCGAGGTGGTTGCTGACCTATGGGAGCGTTTGGTTGAGGCTTCTATCGCTTACGAACTCGATATTTGGGATGCCAATAGCGCTTAATAGCGTGCCAGCGGTTTTCTCAAGTGGTCCTGACCCTAAACTTCGGGCGATCGCCGTCTGTTCAACGTTGTGAGCACGCCGCGTAATGTCCTGACCTCAAGCGCGTTCCATGCTGGCTTCGTTAGCAAATTGCGCAACGTGCGGCGGGTGACTGGCGCGCGGTCAATGGGCGTGAAATAATTCAGCGGCTCCAGCATGGCATCCAACTGTGAAATAAGGCCGTCCAATTCGAACTGCGTGGCAGGAGGTTCCAAATCTGTTTTGGGCGGACTCGCGAGCGTCTGTGTTTTTGACCATTCATACGCGCACAGGATTACTGCCTGCGCCAAGTTCAGTGAACCAAATTCAGGATTAATCGGCACCGTGATGATGGCGCGGGCAACATTGACTTCGTCGCTTTCCAAGCCTGATCGTTCGGCCCCGAACAATATCGCGCTTCGCACTGTGTTGCCGAATATCTCTCGGGCAGCCACTTCGGGCGTGATAACCGGCTTCGTCACACCGCGCTTGCGCACTGTTGTGGCATAGACATGTGCAATGTCTGCGGTTGCCTCCGCCAGTGTCGGAAAAACTTGGGCATTGGCCAACACAATGTCCGCGCCCGATGCCGCTGGTCCTGCATTGGGGTTGGGCCATCCATCGCGCGGGGCGACAAGACGCATTTCGGTAAGGCCGAAGTTGAGCATAGCGCGGGCCGCCTTGCCGATATTTTCGCCCAATTGCGGACGGCAAAGAATGATGATGGGCGGCGCGGTCATTTCTGCGCCGCTTCGACCACGCTTCCGGCGAAATCTTCAAAATCCTTGGCTTCGCTAAAGTCCTTATAGACCGACGCAAAGCGGATATACGCAACGCTATCAAGCGCCTTCAACCCATCCATGACGAATTCGCCAATGCGTTTGGTTTCGATTTCGCTTTCACCCAGGGTTTCAAGCTGTCGCTGTATCGCCGAGGCAAGTTTTTCGATTTGCGTATTGTCCACCGGACGCTTTCGGCACGCGACTGACAGCGAACGTTCCAGCTTCTCCCGGTCGAACGGCTCGCGTTTACCTTCGCTTTTGATCACCACCAGCTCACGCAGCTGAATGCGCTCAAAGGTTGTGAAGCGCCCACCGCAACCCTCGCACTGCCGCCGACGGCGGATTGCGCTATTGTCTTCAGTCGGACGGCTGTCCTTTACCTGGCTATCGTCATGTCCGCAGAATGGGCAGCGCAATTATTTCTCCTGATTCTTTTTCTTGTTCACATGCCGGTACGCGACAATGCCTGCACCAATCAATGCACCGGTGGCAAGTCCGATTGGGGCGATAATGCCTGCGGCTGCACCAATCGCTGCGCCGCCAGCGACTTTCTTTACGGTGTCTTGATCGGCGAGATGCTTACCGGTGTGAAACGCATCCTTGGTCGCGCTCCACAGCTCGTCCACAGCCTCACCTACATAATGCCGTGCCTGATTGGGTATGCTTTCGGCGGCCCGTTGTTCAGGCGTTTTTGCACCACAATTGGCACAAAACTTCGCGCCATCGCCATATGCCGCATCACATTCGTTACAAAATCCCATGGTCAATTCCCTTCTGTGTATTAGATGGGTAAGGCACCTGTGTAATTCAAGATGGGTAAATTGGGAAGCGGCTGCACAATTCGCGGACACGAAGACGGACCTCGGCCTCGACCGCCGCATCGCCATGCTCGCCCTTTTGACGCAAGCCTTCAAGAACGTCAGAGATCATGTGGCCGATTTCCCGGAATTCAGCGACGCCAAAGCCGCGTGTCGTTCCGGCAGGCGAACCAACGCGGATACCGCTGGTTTTCATCGGCGGTAGCGGATCATTGGGAATGCCGTTTTTGTTGCAAGTGATAGCCGCGCGCTCCAACGCCTCGTCGGCATCGCGTCCGGTAATGCCGAGCGGGGTCAGGTCGACCAAAGCCAAATGCGTATCGGTGCCACCGGAAACCAAATTAGCACCGCGTTCATGCAGCGTTGCGGCCAGAACCTTCGCATTGGCAATCGTCGCTGCGGCATAAGTTTTGAAATCTGGGCGAAGGGCCTCACCAAAGGCGACAGCCTTGGCGGCAATGACATGCATCAATGGACCGCCTTGGAGGCCCGGGAAGACCGCAGAGTTGACCTTCTTGGCGATAGCCTCATCATTGGTCGTAATCATGCCTCCACGAGGTCCACGGAGCGTTTTATGCGTGGTGTTGGTTACGACATGCGCATGCTCGAGCGGGTTTGGATGAACGCCGCCAGCAACCAGGCCAGCAAAGTGCGCCATATCAACATGGAAGATCGCGCCGACTTCGTCAGCAATAGCGCGGAAGCGTGCGAAATCGATGATACGCGGATAAGCGGAGCCCCCTGCAATGATGATTTTTGGACGATGTTCTTTGGCAAGCCGCTCAACTTCGTCAAAATCAATCAAGTGGGTTTCTGGATTCACGCCAAACTGCACCGCGTTGAACCACTTGCCTGACATGGCGGCCTTTGCGCCGTGCGTCAAATGGCCCCCTGCATCAAGGCTCATGCCCAATATCGTGTCGCCTGGCTTTACGAGCGCCAGCATGACTGCGCCATTGGCCTGCGCGCCGGAATGCGGCTGGACATTGGCAAAGCCAGCGTTGAACAGCTTCTTGGCGCGTTCAATGGCTAGAGTTTCAACTTCGTCCGAGGGCGCACAACCCTGATAATAACGCTTGCCGGGATAACCCTCGGCATATTTGTTGGTGAAGACCGACCCCTGCGCTTCAAGCACAGCCTTTGACACAATATTTTCGGACGCAATCAGTTCAATCTGGTTCTGCTCGCGGTCCAGTTCATGGGTAAGGCCGGCAAACACTTCGGCATCGGTTTCAGCCAAGCCGCGTGTGAAAAAGCCGTCTGGCTGAACATCGGAAAGATCGTGTGCGGGGCGCGTGCTCATGCTGGTTCCTTAGTCATGATGGGGTTGGATAATTTATCAACGCGCCGTTGGTGCCGGTCACCACCAAATTCGGTTGAGAGAAATGCATCAATACAGGCCTTTGCCATTTCAATTCCGATCAGGCGCGCGCCCATGGCAATGACATTGGCATCATTATGTTCACGCGACAGGCGGGCCGATAGTGGTTCAGATACAAGAGCGGCGCGCGCGGCAGGGTTGCGGTTCACGGCAATAGAAATACCAATGCCGGACCCACATAAGGCAACGCCGCGTTCCGCCGAACCATCGGCTATCGCGTTTGCAAGCCTGTATCCGTAATCGGGATAGTCCACTGAAGCTTCATCATGGGGGCCAAGGTCGTCGACATCATGTCCGGCAGCGCGCAGATATTCAGCTAGCGCTGATTTCAGGGCAAGAGCAGCATGATCTGAGGCGATGGCGATACGCATGGCACGTCCTGTAGCAGCTTGAGTCGAACTAGGATCCCCCTATGGGACCAAGCCGCAAAAGGCCATGCCGAATTTCCGTGATTGCGCAGCTTATCCACCGTCTTTATGGACGCGATTATGATCAATGCCATATTGTCCATTGCCCTGCTTTCGGCCTTCCTGCTGCTTTATGGTGCAACGAAACGCTGGCGGCGGGATGGCGCTAGCCAGCAAATGTGGCTGATGGTCGCGGCGGCCTTGGTTATAATCGCCAATGTGGCGATTTGGGTGGTGCCTGATGAAAAGGGGCAATCACTGGTAACAGGCGCAGTCGAACAACGCTGATTATCTCACGCAGAGGCGCGGAGGACGCGGAGGTTTCCGTGCTGTCATTCTGAACTTGTTTCAGAATCTTAATAATGAGAGTTCTCAGAAATAAGACCCTGAAACAAGTTCAGGGTGACGTTGGATCAATACCTCTCCGCGCCCTCTGCGCCTCTGCCTGAAAAAATCACTTAATCGGACAGTTCGGGTCCAACCGGAAATCGAGATAGCCGTTCACCGATGCCATCAGCAATTCCATTTCATTTTCGAAGAAATGGTTTGCGCGTGGAATTTCGTCATGATGGATGGTGATGTGCCGCTGGGTGCGGAGTTTATCGACCAACTTTTGCACCGCATTCGGGTTTACGACTTCGTCATTCACGCCCTGAATGATGATGCCCGATGAAGGGCAGGGCGCCAGAAAGCTGAAATCATACATGTTGGCTGGAGGCGCTACCGAGATGAAGCCACGAATTTCCGGGCGGCGCATCAAAAGTTGCATTCCGATCCACGCGCCAAAGCTGAAACCGGCGATCCATGTGGTGGAAGCTTCGGGGTGGAAGCTTTGGACCCAATCGAGCGCGGACGCTGCGTCAGACAATTCACCTATGCCATTGTCAAATTCGCCTTCGCTTCGGCCAACGCCGCGAAAATTGAAGCGTAAGACGCCAAAACCGCGCGCCACAAAGGTTTTGTAGAGCTGTTGCGTGATGCGGTCGTTCATTGTCCCGCCCGCTTGCGGGTGCGGGTGCAGTATCATTGCAATTGGTGCTCGTGGGCGCGGCGGCGGCGAAAAACGGGCTTCAAGGCGGCCTTCTGGACCAGGAATAGCAATGGCGGGCATATAAATGTTCGATTCTAAGAATGTGTGCCGAGCTTTACCCGACGGTTCGGGCTTTGCAGGAACTGCAAGCGCTATATAGAAGCAGTGACGATTTTCGCAACTGTCATGGAAACTATGCCCGACCAAACCCGCATCTATCTTGATCATGCCGCCACGACGCCCGTGATTTCGGAGGCGCGCGCGGCGATGGCCGAGGCGATGGGGCGTTGGGCCAATCCGTCGTCGCCGCATCAAGAGGGTAGGGAGGCCCGCTTTGCGCTTGAGGACGCACGCAGGCGGATTGCAGCCGCGCTGGATTGGGATGGCGAAGTCATCCTGACGAGCGGAGCCAGCGAAGCGATTGCGCTTGGGCTTCGGGGCACGGCCGCAGTGGCGAGTACAGTGGAGCATGATGCGGTGCTGGCGGTGGCTGGGCCAAACCGTTTGCCGGTAGGGGATGGTGGACAGGTCGATATCGGGGCGATTATTGGCAACGCACGATTTGCTGTTCAATCGGTGAACAATGAAACCGGCGTTATCCAACCCATGGCCGAGATTGCGGGCGCTGTGCGGGACGTTGGCGGCATATTCTTCGCCGATTGTTCACAGAGCGCTGGGAAACTGCCGCTCCCCGATGCGGATATGATTGCGGTGTCAGCGCATAAATTGGGCGGGCCGCCTGGCATGGGCGCATTGCTCGTGCGCAATCTTGGATTGTTGTCACCGACGGGGGGTCAAGAGCAAGGCTATCGACGCGGGACGGAGAATTTGCCGGCTGCGATCGGATTTGCAGCGGCGCTTGAGGCGGGGTTTTTGTGGATGGAAAACGCGGTCCGCCTACGCAAAATATTGGAAGACGCTATTGTCGAATCTGGCGGCGTTGTCATTGCGCCGGAAAGCAACCGGCTAGCGACCATCGGCAGTTACCGGATGCCGGGCATTGCCGCATCAAGCCAGCTTATCAACTTTGACATGGCAGGGATCGCGGTTTCTGCGGGTAGCGCCTGCTCATCGGGTAAACTTAAAACCAGCCATGTGCTTGGCGCGATGGGATGGGATGATAGATCTGCCTCCGAAGTCATCCGCGTCAGCTTTGGCGTTGATACTGATGACGCGGACGTCGGGCGCTTAATCGATGTCTGGCGCAGCATCGCCGCTCGCGCAAAAGCCGCATGATATATCTGGACTATCAAGCCACGACGTCGCTCGCGCCCGAAGTCTTTGCGGCAATGGAGCCTTGGTTAAAGACCGGATTTGCGAACCCGCACAGCGCGCATGCACCGGGCAGAGCGGCGGCCGCGGCGGTTGAATTCGCCCGTGATCAAGTGGCGGCTTTGTTGCCGCCCGGTGGGCGCGTTATCTTTACCTCCGGCGCTACAGAAGCAATTAATCTGGCGATTATGGGAACTGGTCTGCCGGTGAGCGCCCCAGCGACCGAGCATGCTGCGGTTTTGGATTGCGTGCAGCATTTGGGCGGTATTATCCTCCCCATCGACTTGCGATGGGGAGGTGGCAGTTGCCTTGCAACTGACGGAGGGGCTTCTTCAATATTGGGACAGGTTGCATCCAGTTCCCCTTCACCGCTCGACCTTGTCGAGCGGTCCCCCTCGCCATCGCAAGTCGATGCGGCGTTGCTCGCCATCATGATGGTCAACAACGAGATTGGAACCATTCAACCTATTGCCGGTCTCGCCGCTGCCGCCCATGCCCAAAACAAGCTTTTCCTTTGCGATGCCGTGCAAGCTTTTGGCCGTATGCCTATTCCGGACGGCCCCGATATGATCGCAATATCCGCGCATAAAATTCACGGGCCAAAGGGCATCGGCGCGTTGTGGGTGCGCGATGGCGTGTCACTGGCTCCACAAATGCTGGGCGGGGGGCAAGAGCAAGGCATGCGCTCCGGCACGCTCTCACCTGCTTTATGTGTCGGCTTTGGCGCTGCGGCGAAATTGGCAGCAGAACGGATGGAAACGGACGCCGCGCATGTCTCCGCTCTGTGGGACCGCGCTTTGGCCGCGTTCGCTGACTGGACCATCAATGGCGCAACGACGGGGCGCTATAAAGGCAATCTTAACATTCGCCGGGAAGGCGTTGACGCGGCGCGGCTGATCTCGGAGTGCCGGGACATTGCCTTTTCTGTGGGGAGCGCTTGTGCCAGTGGCTCCGGTCGCCCAAGCCATGTGTTGCGCGCAATCGGCCTTACTGACGCGCAGGCAAAATCTTCCATCCGCTTGGGCTTTGGCCGCTATACGACGGCTGAAGAGATTGATATTGCAGCCGAGGCCATCAATTGGGCAGCAGAGGCGATGTTATGATCACAGTCACGTTCATCAATGCCGACGGCGAATCGCTGGAGGTTCAAGCAGTCGATGGTCGGAGCCTGCTCGACGTCGCGCAAGCCGCCGGACAGCCTTTGGAGGGCGCCTGCGAAGGCCAAATGGCGTGTTCCACCTGCCATGTCGTCATTGATAAGGATTGGTTCGACAGGCTCCCCCGCGCGGTTGAGGATGAGGAGGATATGCTTGACCTCGCTAGTGGCGCACGACGCACGAGCCGCCTGTCTTGCCAAATCATCCTGACGCCCGAACTTGACGGGTTGAATGTCCATGTTCCGGCGGAAAGCCGAAATATGCAGGGTCTGTAACCACCTTCACTTCCCATTCACGAAAAAAGGCCTATATGGGTCGTTGCCGGGTTCGCCCGGCTATGGTGATAAATTGCGATGTGCAATAGGTGCAGCGGACCCGGGGGCGGTACCCGGCAGCTCCACCAAAATCTCTGTTTGTCAGAGGTCTTGGAGGGGCTGAACTAGGATCGACGTGCGTTGAAAAGCATTGTTTTTGCCCGGCATGAATAAGCCGTGAAATGGTTCATAACCAATAGGTGCAAACGATAACTCAGCACTTGCTCTCGCAGCGTAATTTTGGGCCTCAC
>NZ_CAMCWY010000031.1 GCF_945882965.1 Sphingorhabdus sp. EL138 | reverse complement strand
TCGCCAGCGCGCCTGTGCCCAGCGCCGTGTTGGTGCCGACCTGGATCGTGCCGCCACTAAGCGTGGTGCCGCCGGTGTAGGTGTTGGCGCCGGTCAGCGACAGCGTGCCGTCGTCGATCTTGGTCAGAGCGCCACCGCTCACCACACCGCCGAGCGTAAAGCTACCCCCGGCTGTGTCGGCATTGATAGCTTCAAAATTGCTCACTGCGCCCGACAAGCCGGAATTGATGTTGAGCGTATCATTAGAGCCTGCGCCGCCACTCAGCGATGTTACCCCCGCCAAAGTTACACCCGAGGCGATGTTGAGCGTGTCGCTACCATCCCCTAGCGCGATACTGCCCGTAACTCCTGCGCCCGCATTGAGCGTCACAACCGCATTGCCGACACCGTCCGAAATCGCCACCCCAGAGGTTGCGCTGACACTCGATCCTGACAGCAGGTTGATCTCCACCGCGCCACCCGCATCGGACTGGGTTGCAATGCCCGCGCCAGTGCCGCCCGATACTATACCGGAGACCGTCACCGACAGCGTGCCGCCCGAGTTGTTCGCCGTAACGCCAGTAGTGGCGCCCGTGATCGTCGAAGTACTGGAATCGGTAAGACTTAAACCATTTGTGCCGTTGAGCACGAGCCCGTCCCCGGCTATTGTCTGAACGCTGTAGCCGTTGGGATCTGTCGTGACCACCAAAGGCGCGCCCGCCTCAGTCCTGGTCGTGTTGTTATTTGTGCCAGATAGCACCACCGTTTGCGCCGAGGCCATAGGTGCCAATAGCAGTCCGCTGCCCAGCGCCATGGATACCGCAAGCGCCGACAACGAAATGTCCGCCGATAGAGCGCCGATATGGGGCGACATGCTGACAACGCGACCCTTCCACTTGGTCATCCGCCCGCCGCGCAGAAGGAGCCAGCCGGCAGCATGGCGCGCGTCGTCAGATGTTTTCATAATTGCCATAATTTGACAGACCAATGCATTTTGCTCGGAAGAGTTGTTAAGTGGGTAGTCATATATTCAACGTGTATGTTGGGTCGGCTGTAAAAGACGTCTTCGAAATATATGTCATGAAGTCCGGCGTCATCTTAGGCGCTTGGGATCTTAGGCGCTTGGGGCGAGAAAACCCTTGTCCGCTAAAGTTTAATCGCGGCGGAACCTACTGTAGCCCCAATTGCCAGTGTAACCGCGATAGCCAACAGTGGCCGGGTAGCCGCCGGCATAGCCCCAGCCGCGATAGGCGGGTACGACTATGACGACTGGCACGACAACCACGCCATATCCCCAGCCGCGATAGGCGGGCAGCCCATGGACGGAGTGTTGTCCCCAACCGCCAAAACCAGGATAACCGCGCCCCGCATAACCACGACCGTCATAGCCACGGTTGTAGCCATATCCCCGGGCGCTGTAGCCGCGACCGTCATAGCCAGGATTGTACCGGGCGCCACGTCCCTCGTGACCGCGACCATCATAACCATGGTTGTAACCATAACCTCGGCCGTCATGACCCCGATCGTGGCCATAGCCACGTCCGTTAGCACCGCCATTATGTCGGCCATCCCCGCGATTATCGTGGGAACTCTGATCGTTGCGTTGGCTGCTCGATGATCCACTGTGGCGTGATCCACCGCTGTTTACTTGCTGACTGCCCTGCTGCTGGCCTTGATGGCCAGTCATTGGACCGTCGGCTGCCGCCGGACTTGCAGTGAGAACGCCAGCAACCAGGGTTGCTAATGTCAGCAGATATTTTGACTTGTTGAACATTTTAACCTCCTTCGAAGCAATGCCTTTAATCTGTCGTTTTTACGAAAAGTGGTGGGGGGCCTCAGCCCCCCACCCAAGTCGTTTGTGGTTCATGCTGGGGGTTCTAGCAGGAACCGGGGCTTGGCCGGGCGGTATCGCCGTCCGGCCAAGGGATTAGTTGCCACCACCGATGGTGCTGACCGAGCTGTTGCCAATCGCCTGAGCACTTATGCTATTGCCGCTGTTGCGGAACATGCTGCCCGAAGCTGGCCCACTCGGGGTCATGGTGAAGCCCACGCCTGTTGCCGTTGCCGTGACGAGACCGCTGTTGACCTGATTGCTCGATATCGCGCTGGACGGGATACCCGCGCTCCATGTCGCCATGGTCAGGGTGTTGGTGGCAGCGTTACCAAAGGCTACGGCAGAAGTCGTATTGTTGCTGAGCGAGGCTGAGGAATTCAACGCCGATCCGGCCGTCACCGGCGTCGTTGCTATCCCCGTACCCGTCCCCGCAAGCCCCACTGCATAAGCAACGGAGTTAGCGATCGCAGCTACGCCACCAGTGTTTGTTTGCGCGTTCAAGACAACGGCCCCGGCGGACGCTGCAGTGGTTGCCGTAAAGGTGGGGTCAGTCGCTATACCGGTGTAGGCCACGTTAACGTTATAGTTAAGCGCGTTCGAGGCCGAGTTACCGCGTGCCAAAGCCGTGGTCGTATTGCCTTCGACGGCGACACTACTGCCATTTGCTGCATAGGTAGAAGCCACACCCGTGGTCAGTTCAAGTTTGTACGTACTGCTCGACGCCGTGGCGGTAACACCGGCAGCACTCGACTGCTCGTTACCAAGCGCGGCCGTTGCACCAATGTCGGTGGCCGAGACCGCAAGGCTATTTGTCGCGCGGTTGGATGACGCTTCCGCCGTGGTTGTGTTTCGTGACAAGGAAGCTGAACCATTCAAGATACCGGTAGTGGCGGTAGTGGTTGTATCTGTCCGGTCCAAGTTATAGGCGGTAGTCTCCGCCGTGCTGGTGAGCGTGCCGCTCGCATTCTGGCTATTGTTCAGCGCATAATCCGCTGTTGTTACATTGGTCGTCACATTGACACTGGCAAGGCCAGTCGAACCATCAACCGCCAAGCCCGACACAGACACGGTGTTGGCGGCATTGTTGATTGCCCCCAAGGATGTATTGCTGTTGCCGTTCAGGGCGACCGACGAACCAGACGAAGCCATATTGGCATAGAGCGACATTTCCGACGTGGCGCCAGTAACTGAGGTGCCCGATTGGACATTGTTCAGTGCCGCCGTCGGATCATTGCCCGTGGCGCCTGCATCGACCGCCGTCAGCTGAACCCTGTTGGTCGCCGAGTTGCCCAAGGCTTCGCCAAATTGCGTGTTGTTTGACACTGCAATCTGCGAGTCCGTCACGGCCGCATCGAAGAGCACGTCGACGCCGTAGGTTGCATAAACTTTGGTTGTGGAAGCGGCGTTGGTATCCAGTGTCTGGGAGTTCCCAAGGCTGAAATCGGCATTGGTCACCTGAGTGCCAATGGTCGAATCTGCCGTTGCCTTAGCGTCTGTGCCGTCACCCGTCAGCGTGGTAGCCGATGCCGTCAGCGTGTTGGTGCCGACGTTGCTGATTGCGGAACCGCGCACCATATTGCCGGTAACGGCAATGTTGCTGCTCGAAATCGCGTCGTTGAAATCAACAATAACGCCCGCATCTACGCCTACGGCTCCAGGAAGCCCAGCGGTGTCCGCACCGATAATTGACGACACTCGCGCGTCACTGTTCTGGTTATTGACGACAGCGCCATCACTGGTGAGCGTCGTAGCCGCGAGCGTGATGCTGTTGGTTGCCTTGTTGCTCGTGGCGAAGGCATCTTGCATGTTACCTGTGGATGTCACGGATGACGATGACGTTGCACCCGCGATCTCAGTCCGAAGCGGGATTGGATCGTTGAGCTCAGCCTTGACCGTGCCATTGCCGCCATCTTGGCGGTTGACGACCGCAAAGGCGGCGTCGGCAGTCAGTGCCGTCGAGCCGGGCACACCAGATGTCGCACCAGATGTGTTGGCAGCTGTTGTCAACGTGGTAGCCGACGCGGTCAGGGCGTTGGTGGCCGAAGCGCCATCCGCGAAGGCCTGTATCCGGTTGTTGGAGGTCGACACTGATGAACTGCTGAGCGCGCCACCGACGCTGGTCAACATGGCAGTATCGCCGGAATCTGACACTGTTTGAACGAGCGCCGCGATGTTAGCGCCGTCTGACAATGCTTGGATGTTGGCGATGACGGCCGCATTCGCAATTGCACCAACGACCGTGGCGCCTTGCGAGAGAGTTCCGCCGACGGACAAAGTGGTAGTATTTGCGGCCACAGCGCCCTGCGCCTGCGCGGTCATGGCGTTGCGATCGTTGTTGATGGAACTTCCGTTTGAAACCTCACCGGTAACGCCGACAGTGAAGCCAGCTGTCGCCGCGGCAGTCGCATTGGTGGTTGCCGTCACGCTGCCCGCAATCAACTGGTCATTCAGCGTTGCATATGCGCCGCCCACCGTTCCTTCGAGACCCGCCGAAATGGTCGCGGCCGCGACGGCATCCGGTGCCTGAAGGGTAATGGTCGTCCCTGCGGCCGTGAGCGTATTGGTTACCGTTCCGCCTGTCGCGCGCGACTGCAGTGCATTGTCCGTCAGCGATGCTGATGACGCCGTCGTGGCGCCCAAGGACGTCGCCGTAATGCCGGCCTGGCCAGTGGTGGCTGCAGTGACGGTGCTTTCTGCGTCACTGGTCTGGGTGCTGACAATGGCCGCGCCAGTGCCAACCGTGGTGCCCGAAAGCGCCAATACATTGCCTGCCGAGCTGCCGGTGGCAGTTGCAGCCTGCGTGTTGCTGTTGACATCAAGCGACGAACTCTCAGTCACGCCGGCAACGAGCGTCACCGAAGATAACGTGTTTGCGGCTGACACATCGGTGAAAGTGTTGGTCTGGCGGCTGCTCACAAGTGCCTGACCGGTCGCGCCGGTATCGGTGCCAACTGTCTCAGCAGTGGCGCTAACCGTGCCCAATGTCAGCGTGGTACCATCGAGCGTCATACGCTGCGTCAGGCTGTTGGCGGTGGCGACGGCGGCATCGGTGCCGCCGCTCACGGTCAGATCGCTGGCCGTTGTGGCGCCTGCTGTCAGATTGATGTCAGTGTCATTGACCGTCGCCGTAACCGAAATGTTGTTGATAGCTGGCGTGGCGTCGGCGACCCCAGTGTTCTGCTGCATCGCGCCCAGAGTTGCTTCGGTTGAGTTGGTTGTGAAATCAGTGGTGCTCACCGCGGTGGAGGCCGTGTTGCCCGTTGCAGATGCACGGTTAACCGCATCTGAAATGGTCAACGGCGAGTTCGAAGTCGTGCCGGTTAATATCTTCACCTGGGTACCATTCGCACCGCCAGATCCTGTCTGCGCGGTGGCCGAGGACAAGTTGTCCTGTTCGACCGAGATCCCCGAAGACGTGATAGTGACAGCCTCGCCGGAATCATTGACCGACGGCGATGACGTGTTGTTGATTGCGGTTGCCGTGATGGTGCTGTCGATGATTGACACGCTGCTGTTCGTCACAGTGACACCGTTGCCCGATGTGTCGTTGGAATCGTTTGCCGTAGCCGTCGTGCCCGAAGATGCAGACACCGACTGATCGACAACCACCAACGCATCCACCGTATTGGCCAAGGTCACGTCAGTGGCAGTGGTCCCTACAGATTGCGCTTGGGCTGTAACTGCAGTTGCGCCGAGGATGAGGGCACTCGCGCTTTGTAGAAGCTTAATCTTGTTTGATGTTGAATATGACATGGTCTTCTTCCCTTTGTTAGATAATGTAATCATTTGGTAATTTTTATACGCGCCAGCAGCTGGACACCTGGTCCATCCCGATAAATCGTCGTGTCCATGGCGGCGGGCCGCCACGTCATCGACAGGGATTTTGCAGGGATGCCGCGGCTGGACAGCGCGGCGACGAGACTGGAGAGGCGCTGGTCAAGCAGCCGTCCCCGTTGTGCGGGGTCAAGCTTTTCCGAATCCCGCGCGACAAGCACGAGGGACACAGGCCCCCGCGCCAGCGCGGTCGATAGTCGGTCCAAGATGGACTGCGCTGGGACGGAGAGGTTGGCATCGTTAATGTCGAACGGGATCTGAATGATCTCGCCCGCCTGTTCCGCCTGGCCACTGGTGTCAGAATTCAGAGACTTCTTCTCCGACGTCGCCGCCCTTGGCGCCGCGCTAAGCACGTCTGTTGCGGTCGGCGCGGGTGTGGGATTGGGTGGCGCAGTCGCAAGGGCTTGAGACATTGGAGCTGCGGGCAACATCGGCTGTGACGGCGCTTCGACCATCGGGCCGACAGGGGCGTTGCCGTCCATGGCCACCTGCCCGTCGCGGGTCATTTGCGCGAAGATTTCCTCAGACGTTTGCTCCTGAACCTCTTGCGTCCGCAGCGCGAGGCAGGGCATGGGGTCCACTGCCGTCACCCGCCCAATTAGGCGGATAGCGGCCTCTTCAATGGCGGCCCGAACGCCGAGTTGCAAAGGCTCTTGGCCCTTTGAGCCAACATTGATGTCGACCAGTCCCAGGCCGAAGAAACGAAATGTGTTCGCGCCGACCTCATAGCCGCTGAATTGCTTTGAAAGGCTAATCGCATCGACAACAAGCAGCGTGCGCGTATCCACAATGCGTAGGTCAATGGCCACGCTTTGGGTATATGTGCGGCTCTTGGCGCCAATATTGTTCAGCGATGCCTCCGCGCCGCGCGAGGCGATGTTGTAATTCACCTCGGAAATGCCGCCGGCAATATAGTAGTCGGACACTTGAATGGTTCCGCCATAATAGGGCACCCACGGCACTTTTTTTCCGTCGACCTCGTGCTGCGCGCCATCGCCCAGCTGGCGGCGCTCCATGTAGCCCAGCTCGCGGTCCGCAATCGTGCTATCGTAGCGCTCTGCAATGCGGACAGTGCCGCCCAGCTTGCCTAACGCCGAAAAGAGCATTAGCGAACCGCCCTGCGTGATGACGTTGCCTTCGTTGATCGAATATCGGCCAGTGAAATCTTTTATTTCACCGACGCCAATCACCAACGGCGCGCGTCCGCTGGCCGCGAGCGATCTTGCATAGCAGCCAAGCGCCGCCTCCATTGGCGTCAAATTGTTGCGGACGGGGGTCCCTATCTGCATCGGTGCCTCACCTGGGGCGATCCGCTGCGTTTGAACGCCGATCATCGAGGGACTGCATCCGGCCAGAAAAAATACCGCCGAAGCCAATAAAATTGGACGCCCCGAGCGGGACCATCGTCGCGGGTTCATTTTGATGGGGTCCGGAAGACAATGCGAGGCACAATTTACTTGGAGACGCCGGTCACGCTTGCAAACGCGCAAGCATTGGAGCCGTTTACGCTGGCGTCTTGCACGCCAAGATTGTCCTGCGCAGAATTCAGTACCTGCCTTGTGAGGTTATTAGATGCCGACGCAAGGCTGTCCCCCATCACGTCACTGGCGACGAGGCCGGAGTTCTTCTGCGCGTTGTTCAGCACAGTTTCAAAAGGCTGCTGCATCGCAGATGTGCTTGCCGAGCTTGAGTTGCCGTTGGCTGAGCCGGTCGCACCCGAGCTATTCGGCGTATTCGCCGTGGTGGAGTTGGTTCCAGCGTTACCGGAGGCATTTGCAGCGTTCGAGCAATTGAAGTTGTTCTGATTGTCGATGAAGGAGTTGTACACCGGCGAGTTGTAGAAGCCCGACTCCTGCTTGCGCCTTAAATCCTCAATGTACGCGCGGTTCGCGAGTTCGGCCGTCGTCTGAAACTGCCACGCCGTGTTCTCGTTCAATCCATTCGCATGGGCAACGGAGCTGCCTGTTAATATGGCTGCCATAACTGACAGATGAATAGTTTTGCGCATCGTCTTCATCCCGATTGGGGTTACATCAATCAACACGACTTTAGTAATCAGATCTAATCAGATGTCAAAGATATATTTTCATATTTTTTATAAGCATACTGTTTTTAAATGATATAAAGTCAGAATAATGCTATATTTGATGATATTCTGCTTAAATGGCCGCAAAAACATCAGTGCGACCCGCTATGCCGACGCGTTTAATCTGGAAAGGCGTGGAACGCGATTCGGTCGGCCAGGCCCGACGCGAGGCCACATGGTGGGATACCGATGGCGAGGCATTGGCAGTGGCCGCGATTAATTAAGATCATGGCGCGCCCGCACTAAGCCGTGGAGTAATGAGGCATCGCAATGCGCTAGACGACACAGACTGTCCGGCGACACCTACACCCAAAACCTCCGAGGCGCCGCGGCTTGGGGGTGCACAAAAACCAATTATTACAGGCAAACGCTCTGCATTTCCCGCTCAACATTGGTGCCCGTCTCTACCGCACGCCAAACGCGGCTCGCCTTTTCAGTGGTCGCTCGGCCTGCTTTCGAGACTGCAGAAACCATCAGGTTTCTGGACATCTTTGTATCACAATGTACTTCAGTTTTAGAGACAATCTCCGACAACGACGCATCTTTCAAGAAGACGATCTTGGCGGAATAGGCAACGAGGGCTTTCGACCTTTGAATGCTGCTATGGTCAACATAGAGCAGGACGTCGTCGCTCCAGTTAACAATCCGCCAGTCAGCCTGGGGGGCACGGCTAGATGCGATAGAAGTCGACGACAGGCACACCAAGAAAATTAGAAACTTTCGCATTTTTTCAATCCCTTGAATAAACCCGAAGTAAATGGATAGTGTGAGCCCACGCAGACTGGGGCAGCGCACTTGGGCCGATTATCATCGGTTCAATCTTACGTCCATTATGTAATCCCATGCCCGCTAGTCAATAACTGTTTTTTACTGCGCGCAACCATATATGTTTAATATCTGTTTGACTCGAGTAATCCGTTTCATTAACGAAAACTTCAAACGGAGGCTCACATGAAAAAAACTTTCGCGGCTGCGGCGATATGCCTGCTCACCAACGCCTGCGCCACGGAGCGTCAGGTAGTAAAAATGATTCCCGAGCTAGAGCAAAGGCGCTTGGCCGTTGAAATTGCATTGGCGGAACGCGTAACGAAGGTCGAGGGCGTTGCTGAGGTGGCCTTGAGCACGGCTCAGGCCGCCGAGAAAACGGCTCAAACTGCTCAAAAAACAGCCGAAGGTAAGTTCCTTTACGAAACAGTCATGACGGATACTATCCTCTTTGCTACAGGATCGGTGATCTTGGATGCGGCTGCCAAGCAGCGGATCACCGAACTTGCAGTTGGCCTGAAGGGCAGCAACCGTAACCTTTTTATCGAAATTGAGGGGCACACAGATGCTGTCGGCTCGGCCGAGCGAAATGACGTTGTAGGTCTGCGCCGTGCGGAGAGCGTACGCACCTTTTTTAGTGAACAGGGCGTCGCACTTAACCGTATGTCGACCATTTCTCGCGGCGAGAGGTCGCCAATCGCCTCATATCTGACCTCTGCAGGTCGGGCAGCCAATCGCCGCGTTGTGGTGACGATCAAAAAGTGACCTTCGTTCGTGGTACAGTTAGAATGTTACGCAGTCCTATCTTAAGGCGTTTGCGAGCGCGCTGATTGTGGAACGGTCAACTGTCTTTTATCGCCTAACCTTATTGCACTGGACACCCGCCTATGACTATGCGAACGACTAAAGCTAGCACTGACCGCGCGCGTATTTTGTGTTTAGACCTGACGAAGCTTGCGCCGAAGGTTAGCGGAAATTTTCAGATGGCTGGAGCTGACAAGTCATGATCCCCAATGCTCCAAAAAATATTTGCATCGTCGACGACGATAATGACTTTGTTGAGTTTCTTGGCCAGTATCTTGGCGTCCGCGAGCTTTTATCTGCCGGCTTTGCGACTGCGGAAGCTTTGCTGAAGTCCAATAGAATGTCATCATTTGACTTCTACATTTTGGATTTGGGACTTCCTGGGATCGACGGCGTCGATCTCATTACCTTGATCAGGGGCCAAACATCTGCGGGCATTCTGGTGATTAGTGGCCGCATGGGCGCAGACGCATTCAACTCCGCGCTCACCGCGGGCGCAGACATGTTCATAAACAAACCCGTGCGCTTTGATCAGGTGTATAACGCAATTGCCTCCGTTTGCCGCCGCACAGCGCTTAAATCGACTGCCAGCAGGCCATGGAGGCTCGATAGTCGCCGCTCGCAGTTCGTTGCACCCAGCGGAACAACCGTTGATTTGACGCCGGTCGAATTGAAGATTTTAAGCTGCCTGTGCGCTGACTTTGACAATCCAATGTCACGACAGGATTTGGCTGACGCCGCCGGGATTGTGCAGAACATAGACGACCGGAATTTGGATTCAGCTATCTTTCGACTGCGGCGAAAAATTGAAAACGGCACGGATCAGCCCTCACCTCTGAAAACGGTTCACGGGCTTGGCTATCAAATCAGTGAACCGGTTGAGGTGATCGATAACCGAGACGGCGGCTAAGTGGACCAAGTCCAATTCTTGAGTTCGATTGATTACGCGTACTTCGGTCAGTTAGTGGCCTTCACAATATGCCAGTTAGTGTTGATCCGGCAAGACAATCGAATGCAGGTGATTTTGTGGATATGCTCAAGCACGTTAATCGCGCTGTCGTTCACCCTAGCACCGGAGAACTTATTGAATTTGTCCAGTCCATATCTTGCACCTTATTCTGCCTTTTTGGCTTTGCTTGGGGGTATCTTTCGATACGCGGCAGTTAGTTTTCAGACCAAGGGCTTTCTCAGGGACAGACCGAGTAAGGGCTTGATCATCCTCTCAATCGCCGCAGCGCCACTCACCCTTGACGACATTTTTTTAGATTACAGTGGGCTTATTGTCTCATTAGTCGCGCTAACAATTACGCTCGCGTCCATCCTAGCCTTAAGGCGAAACAGATATTGGGCAGCCTCAAATCAAACAGCACTCAATGTGCTAACGTTAGGGTTGGCCTTCGCCGCTATACTGTTGTCGGTTCGCGCCTTCACCGTTCACCCATTCGCTGCAGACACTACTTTTGGCGGCAGTTCAAAGATACAAATTTTTTCTGCAGCAGCAGTGGTCGCCATTTCCTTTTTCCTCCAATTGGGCTTTACAGGTATGCTCTTTGCGCAGCAGGCTAAGATTGTGGTTTTCCGAGATCGTCGGAATTTAAGGGCTTGGGTGCGGGCGACAGATGTTATGCAGCAGTCCAAGAAGCTTACGGACACCTCAGAGCAAAGACTTGCTTTTATTGAACTTTTGACGCACGAGGTCCGTACGCCGATGAACAATGCGCAGGCATCTCTCCAGTCCATCTCGTCCGCACTGGAGCGTTCATCGGCGCTATTTAAGGATGCAGAGCATGCCTTGGAACGCGCCGCCGCCTCGCTGGATGGCATCACACTGGCCCTGTCTAATGTAATCCTCCTAGGCGTGCTGAGCGTAGGGGGTAAGGAATGGGATCGACACCCAGTCGGCGCGTTCGAAATCTTGGAAATGGCGCGGTTGGATTGTAGCCATGCGATGCAAAAACGCATTGTCCTAACGCAGCCTGAAAACAGTCTTTTCGTCGAATGCGTGCCAATTTTTTTGCGTGTAGCCTTGCATAACCTGTTTGAGCATGCGCTGTCCCTCGCGAAAATCGACAGCGACATCAGGGCCTCCATAGATGTCGATGACGTTAAGATCGGTACCACATTCTCAATTGTTTTCGAGATAGGCAGTCAAGAACCGCCTACTTTTCCGTGCTACACTGAACTCTGCTTCACCGATACTTCAGCACCGGCGACTACCAGTTTAGGATTATTTGCCGCAGATCGAGTTGCCGCTTACCACTATGGCGATATGTCGATCGAACAAAAAGATGATGACAATGTGGTATTTAATTTATTTTTATCTTTTTAATTTATAAATATTTATTTTTTAACATAAAAATGGTAATACTTAAATGAATCCAAATGCGTTAATATTAAATTTGAGTATGCTTTATGCTTCTTCTTTATTAGCATTTTCAATAATTATTTATTTTTCTATTAGTAAATCAACATATTATCAATCTATTTTATGGATATTTTCAAATGCAGGCTCAGCATTTGCAATGCTGATCCCATCTGTTTTTGTGGAAACGACCTACTCGGGACAGTATAATTTTTTCAGTTACGTTTTGAGCGGCGCATCCATTATCCTGCCTTACTTTGCCCTAGCGGGACCCAGGGTGAGATTGTCACGTTACTCCAGACCCAACATTATTCTTGCGGCCGCCGTTGCGGTAATGTTGATGAGCGCCGCCCTGCCTTTTGGATGGCTACCGTTGGCGCTGGGGTATGCTGCCGGCGGCGTTATTCTCTGGCTCACCGGGTGGGTCTGCCACAAGAACCCCCTTTGGCGATGGTTTTGGGGCAAACAGGCTTTGATCTTTGGCTTAAGCGCATGTGCCTTGCTATTCCTATGGCGTGCCTGGATCGTGTCGGCCACCAGAGATGGCGCTGGGTTTGATATCGACCCTTCGAGCAACACACTGGGACTTGAGATCTTAATCTTTTCGTCGTTTTGCATGCAGATCGGGTTTCTCAATCTGATCATTGGACGCCCACTTCGGTTAGAGCTCTTTGCAGCGCGCCGCGCTACAAGATTTTTTGAAAACAGCAAGCGAATGTCGGCAGAAGAAAATCGTCTGGCCGACTTGGCGCGTGAGCGCCTCATGACGTTGGGCCTTTTAAAACATGTGGTGCGCCAGCCCATCAACAATGCCCGCGCGGCACTTGAAGCCCTTGACTATGCAGTCAAAGCCAAAACACCCATGGCGGTCAAATCAAAACTGGCCATTGCCCGTGCGAATGACGTGCTGGATGCCGTTACCCTGGCCATTTCGAACGCCATTTTTGGGGCATCATTTTTGGAAGAGAACGCCAATATCACGCCACGGTCGGTTGATGCATATGATGTCGCTCGGCTCGCAAAAACGGATTGCCCGACTAACCTGGTTCCGCGGATTGAAATCAATTCTCACGCTAAGCCAGTTTTTGTTAATATGGATCCCGTTCTGGTTCGCCTTGCCCTGCGAAACCTGCTGGACAATGCCCTGAAATATTCGCCCCCACACAGCCTAGTCCAGTTTTGCATTCTCCAGCGTGAAGATTTATTCGGCGCTTCTTTCAATGTGACAAGTAAACTAAGCGGGGATAATTTTCTGGACGAAACCATTTTCTCGCGCCATAGGCGTGGGGCGAGGGCCAAAGGCGGTGGCTCGGGCCTCGGCCTATATCTCGTAAAAAAAGTGGCAGAGGCGCATGGCGGCTCGGTATCTTTTTTGGTTCACGATAACGCGACGGTCACATTTGAACTTTTTCTCCCGGACTAAAAGCGCGGTCCATGATTGTTGCCGCCTTATTCTCTTATGGCTGGCACGAGACACACAAGTCATGCACCTCAAGGGCACTTTTTGTGCATCTAAGAATTTTTGAATTTGGACGCAAAGCTGCCGTTACGCGAAACAGAAAGCTTGTCATGTTGGCGGGACGGGCTTATCAGCTAATCTCTTGATTGCTTCGAATTTGGCGGTACCAGCTTGAAATATAGCTTGTCGCAAAACCCCCGATCAAGTTCCCCACGTTACGCCGATGAAGTAATAGTTGGCATCTGGCAAACTTCCTCATGCTTTACAAAAATCCCAAAAAGCCATCGCATACTCCGGCTGCTTCGACACCCATTAGTCGCGCGGACCTAACCGCGTGGGTATACGCAAAGCCTGAGCCTATGGCTCAGGCAGCAACGCCACAAGTGTCGGCGGACAACCCCGCCGACCTACTGACGAGAGCAGAAGTAGCGCAATATCTTCGCGTGTCCGATCGCAATGTGTCGCGCCTCATTCGCACAGGCCAATTGCCCGCTTCACGCATCGGACGAGCTGTCCGCATCCGGTATGCAGACCTGCTCGGTATACTTGATGGAAAGCCCAGGATTTCTGTCGATTTAGGTACCCATCGTGAATGGGCGCCACCCCATGCTGGAGAGAAGTCCAGCCTAGAGAAAGCTATCAGTACCACACTAAACGGGAAAATCCCTGTTAGTGGTTTGGTACGTAAATGGTGCACCCGGAGCGATTCGAACGCCCGGCCCTCAGATTCGTAGTCTGATGCTCTATCCAGCTGAGCTACGGGCGCACACCGTGAAGGCCGGGCTGATAGCCATGCGCGCGGGGCATTGCAACCTCTTCCTTGCCGTTTTAGGCGATAAATCATGCACCGCATGGCCCAGCCTCTTGTTCTTGCCCTTTTGCTGGTCGGTTGCGCCGGCCGATCCAATGATTGGCCCAGCCTGAACCCGCGT
>NZ_CAMCWY010000030.1 GCF_945882965.1 Sphingorhabdus sp. EL138 | reverse complement strand
CCGCACCGTTTCGACCTGGCCGCATCGAAATGCGGTGGACTATTTTCTGTGGCACTTTCCCTAAAATTGCTTTCGCCGGACGTTATCCGGCACCGTTCCTCGCTGGAGCCCGGACTTTCCTCCCCTTAGCAGTTACCCGCTAAGCGGCGATCGCCCAACCCTCTGGCGTCGGTCAGATAACAGAGTTGCCGCCAACAGCCAAGAGCAAGCTGAACAAGATAGCGCGACATTCCCCGTCGATTACCCCATCAATGTTTTCGGGGCGAAACCGTCGCTGAAATGCGACTGTGGCCGCTCGGCCATCGGTTATGCCATAGCCATA
The DNA here is from genome assembly GCF_945882965.1 of Sphingorhabdus sp. EL138. Lineage (GTDB taxonomy): Bacteria > Pseudomonadota > Alphaproteobacteria > Sphingomonadales > Sphingomonadaceae > Sphingorhabdus_B. Next base: position 15,123 of record NZ_CAMCWY010000030.1, on the reverse strand, counting down.
ACGTTCCAACGCCAAAAGGAACGCAGCGTCTGGCCAACCGGGGTCAACCAGATTTGCGCTTGGTCTCTTTATGGCAAGCCCAAGCTTGGCAAGCCGACCCCAATCGAACAGCTCGCCCGGATCTTCTTTGCGGGCCGGTGCCACATCGCTGTGCCCCACCACGTTGCGCGGTTCAATACTGTAGGTCCGGACTAATTCTGCGACTAACCGAGTCACTGTGTCCATTTGCGCCTCAGGAAACGGGCGATAGCCAAATTCGTGGCCGGGATTGACGATCTCAATGCCAATGCTGGCGCTGTTGCAATCGGTAACGCCGCGCCAATAGGACAATCCGGCATGTTGCGCGCGTTGCTCCTCGCGCACCATGTGCACCAACTGCCCATCTTCATCGACCACATAATGCGCCGAAACCTTTGACGCCGGGTTCGCCAGCCAGTCAATGGCCGCCGCGCCGGACTGCATACCGGTATAGTGCAGCACAAGCATATTGACGGGCAAACTGCGCTCGCCGAAATTGGGTGATGGGTTCCAGATCATGGTCATGTCCGGACCATAGGTAAGTCCGCGGCTGCACGCAATATCAGGCGGCCAGTTAGGCTGTGAACTTATAAGTATCACGTGCTAGGTTTGAAGCCGTTTTGTTCAGTGCAAGGCGGCAAGGCCCAAGCTTAGTGGTACTAAGGCCGCTTTGCAATTCTGACGCCGTGAAGGTGAATTTACTTGGTCCTGACCGCAATCAATCAAATTGATTGTTCCGCGGGAATCCCTGCGGCGGCAATCGGCCAGCGGCACCGCGCGCAACACGCCATAACGACATGTCATTCTCGGTCCGCATCCGCCCGCTGTCGCCGCCCATCGCCCAGCTAAGACCTTCGCTCATGCGGAAACAAATGGCATCGGCAAGCCCGCCGTCCTTATACCGCTGCAAGGCAACGCCCTGCCCTTTGGACATTTCAGGAATTTCGGTCATCGGGAAGACAACCAGTTTCCGGTTATCGCCCACCACGGCGACATATTGATCGCGCAAAGCGGCTTCGTCGGCAGTTTCCGGCGGCGCGAGGCGGACGACTTTCAGCCGCGTGCCGGGCTTCAAGGTCACAACGCCGCGACCTTTGCGTGTCTCGGCAATAACGTCGCTTATGCGCGCAATAAAACCCTTTCCGGTGGTTGCAGCCAGCAACATCCGGCCATCGGCAACGGCCGGGAAAACGGCAACAATATCATTACCGGCTTCAATATCGATCATCGTGCTCACAGGCTCACCAAAACCGCGCGCGCCGGGAAGCTTATCCGCACCCAAGGTGTAAAAACGGCCATGTGCAGTGGCAAAAAGGATCTTGTCTGTCGTTTGGGCGTGGAAGGCAAAAGCGGGGCCATCCCCTTCCTTAAACTTGAAATCTGCGCGTGCGGAGAGGTCAGCATGCCCCTTCATCGCCTTGATCCAGCCGCGCTTTGACATGATCACGGTCACAGGTTCGCGTTCCACAAAGGCCTCAAGCGAAATTTCGCGCGCCTGCCCTGCTTCTTCCAAGCTTGTCCGGCGGCGTCCAAGCGCCGTTTCTTCGGCGTAATTCTTACGCAGTGTTGACAGGTCTTTCTTCAAACGCTTCTTTTGGAGCGCCGGGCTTTCGATCAATTTTACAAGATCTTCCCGTTCGGCCTCTAACGCTTCAAGCTCCCGCCGCAGTTCCATTTCCTCAAGCCTGCGTAGTGACCGCAAACGCATGTTCAGGATGGCCTCGGCCTGACGGTCATTCAATTGGAATTCCGTCATCATGACGGGCTTGGGCTCGTCCTCTGTACGGATAATCTCGATAATGCGATCAAGATTAAGGAACGCAATGATATAGCCTTGCAGCAGCTCCAGCCGCGCGTCGATCTTCTCCAGCCGGTGCTGGGATTTGCGGACGATCACGTCTATCTGGTGCCGCAACCAGTGCCGCAGGACTTCGCCTAAGCCCATAACCTTGGGCGTGCGGTCGGAATCCAACACGTTCATGTTCAACGAGAAACGCGTTTCCAAATCGGTCAGGCGGAATAATGCGTTTTTCAGGTCTTCGGGATCAACATTGCGGCTTTTCGGCACAAGCACGATGCGCACATGCTCGTCGCTTTCGTCGCGAATATCATCAAGAATGGGTAGCTTTTTGTCGGCAATGAGCTGGGCGATTTGCTCAATCAGCTTGCCCTTTTGCACTTGATAGGGAATTTCAGACACAACCAATTGCCATGTGCCACCGGGCAGTTTTTCAACGCCAGTTGGTTCCCATGTTTTGTCATCCTGCCAGCCGTTTGAGAAACGCGCGCGCAAACGCATTGCACCCCGGCCAGAGGCATAGGCCGCGCTGATCACCGATGGGCTATCCACCAACACGCCACCGGTCGCAAAATCCGGGCCACGCACAATTTCCATCAATTGTTCGTGACTGGCCTGCGGATTGTCAATCAACAGCATAGCAGCGTCAATAATCTCGGCGGCATTATGCGACGGAATGCTTGTCGCCATGCCCACGGCAATCCCGCTTGCCCCATTGGCCAGCAAGTTCGGGAACAGGCCGGGCATGATCTCTGGCTCTTCATCTTCGCCATTATAAGTTGGCCGAAAATCGGTCGCGTTTTCGTCAAGCCCGTTCATCAGCTCAATGGCCGTCTTTGTCAGCCGCGCTTCGGTGTACCGGTAAGCAGCGGCATTATCGCCATCGATATTGCCGAAATTGCCTTGCCCATCGACCAACGGATACCGCAGGGAGAATGTCTGCGCGAGGCGGACCATCGCATCATACACCGACTGGTCGCCATGCGGGTGATATTTACCGATCACATCACCGACGACCCGCGCGCATTTCTTATAACCGCTGGCTGGATCAAGCTTCAACAGGCGCATAGCCCATAATAGACGCCGATGTACCGGTTTAAGCCCGTCGCGCAAATCTGGCAAAGAACGCGCCGTAATCGTTGACATTGCATAGATCAGGTAGCGTTCCGACAAGGCCGCATCAAACGGCGTATCAACTATCGCGTCGAACGGATCTTCTGCTGGGGCATCAACAATATCAGACATGCAAGAGCCGATAGCGGGCCAGCCCGCAGTCGCAAAGCAAGGATTTCAGCAATCCACAGCTAAATGTAATTTCATGCCGGAATGTGCTTCGGCAACGATAGGTGCCATTTGCATTTTTGACGCCTAACGGTCCGCCTGCTAACGGAACCACGACTCCCGAAATCAGCCGAAAGCGTTTCTTATGATCCCACGTTATTCCCGCCCAGACATGGTCAAGATTTGGGAGCCGGAAAACCGTTTCCGTATTTGGTTCGAAATTGAGGCGCATGCCACAGACGCGCTAGCCCAAATTGGCGTCGTGCCCGCAACCGCTGCCGTAGCCCTATGGAAATATTGGGAAACAAACCCAGTTATCGACGTCGCGGCTATCGACGCAATTGAAGCCGTTACAAAGCATGACGTTATCGCGTTCCTGACATGGGTTGCCGAACAAGTCGGCGATGAGGCGCGCTTCATGCATCAAGGCATGACATCGTCCGATGTGCTCGACACCTGCCTTGCCGTCCAATTGACTCAGGCGACAGACCTGTTGCTCGCTGACATGGATGCGCTGCTGGCCGCCATCAAAACGCGCGCAATGGAACATAAGTTCACGCCCACCATCGGCCGCAGCCATGGCATACACGCCGAACCCATCACCTTTGGGATGAAGCTGGCGCAAGCTTATGCCGAATTTGCCCGCGGCCGTGAACGTCTGGTCGCTGCGCGCGCCGAAATCGCGACCTGTGCGATTTCGGGCGCCGTCGGTACTTTTGCCAATATCGACCCCAAAGTGGAAGCACATGTTGCTGCCAAGCTTGGCCTTGCCGTCGAGCCCGTCTCCACGCAAGTCATCCCACGCGACCGCCATGCGATGTATTTTGCGACGCTGGGTGTCATCGCCTCATCCATTGAGCGTCTGGCGACCGAAGTGCGTCATTTGCAGCGCACCGAGGTGCTGGAGGCGGAGGAGTATTTTGCGCCGGGTCAAAAGGGCAGCTCGGCCATGCCGCATAAGCGCAACCCGATTTTGACCGAAAACCTGACGGGTCTTGCCCGTATGGTGCGTGGTTATGTCACACCCGCGCTCGAAAATGTCGCCTTATGGCACGAACGCGACATCAGCCATTCAAGCGTTGAACGCTATATAGGCCCTGACGCCACCATAACGCTCGATTTCGCGCTTGGCCGCCTGACGGGTGTCATAGACAAGTTGCTGATCTACCCAGAGCGGATGCAAAAGAATCTTGATCGCATGGGTGGGCTTGTTCATTCGCAGCGCGTCCTGTTGGCCCTGACTCAGGCAGGGATTAGCCGCGAAGACAGCTACCGCATTGTGCAACGCAATGCGATGAAGGTGTGGGAGTCGGATGGCGCAGAGTCGTTAATGGCGCTGCTGAAAGCCGACCCGGACGTTACCGCAAAAATGACCGCGTCAGAAATCGAAGATCGTTTCAATCTTGATTATCATTTCAAGCACATCGACACCATTTTCGACCGGGTGTTTGGCTAAGCACGACTCCTTTCTTTGAAACGCATGTGACAAACACGCACTATCCCCTACCCAAAGGGGGAAAGTTTGCTTAAACTATGCGTGCAAAGGAGAGACCGCGCGATGCGATTTCTAAAAACGCTGATTTGGGTGACGATCATTGTCGGGTTGATTGTGTTCGCAACTAACAATTGGACCCCTGTATCGGTCCGCCTTTGGGGCGGTCTTCGCCTGGATACGAAATTGCCAGCTTTAGTCATTGTCGCATTCCTGATTGGGTTTTTGCCTTTATACCTTGTGCACCGAACACAGATCTGGCGCATGAAGCGGCGCATATTGACGCTTGAGGGCAACCAGCGGACACCAGCCTTCCCGCCGCCAGCCTCTCCTCCCCCTGCTTACACTGCTGTGGATTCGATATGACCAACCCTATCTTCGTCGCCATCGACACGCCCTATCTGGAAGACGCGCTGGAATTGACCCGCCGTATCAAGGGACAGGTTGGCGGGGTAAAACTTGGCTTAGAATTTTTCTGCGCCAATGGGCATCATGGCGTGCATGAGGTGCAGAAACTGGGCCTACCGATTTTCCTCGACCTGAAATTGCACGACATTCCCAATACAGTTGCCAAGGCGATGCAGGCGATCAACGTGCTTGAACCGGCCATCGTCACCATCCACGCCGCGGGTGGCCGCGCGATGATGGAGGATGCCAAAGCGGCTGCAGGCTTGCATACCAAAGTGGTTGCGGTAACGGTTCTGACCAGTCTGGACGATCATGACCTGAACCGTGTGGGTGTATCGGACAGCCCCGAGCTGCAAGTCGCCCGCTTGGCCGCGCTTGCGCAAGAGGCTGGCCTCGACGGCATTGTCTGTTCAGGGCATGAAGTGAAAGCCGCAAAAAAGGCGTGGAAGGATGGTTTCTTCGTCGTCCCCGGCCTTCGCCCCACTGGCGGAACCGCCGCCGACCAAAAACGCACTGTGACGCCCAGACAGGCCCGTGACGATGGCGCGAGTATATTGGTCATCGGAAGGCCGATTACCAAGGCAGAGAGCCCTGACGACGCTGCACGCGCGATTATGGGTTCGCTTTAGCAGTTACGGCTCCTTCATTCGTGCCCTCCTGAACTTGTTTTGGCATAACGAACTGCCGCCGTCCCTCTCGTCACCCTGAACTTGTTTCAGGGTCCACTTTCCTAACGAAATGTGGGTCGCGGTCGCGCGATGGATGCTGGAGCCGAAGGCTGGCAGAGCCAAAACAAGTTCAGCATGACGGGAAGGAATGTGTCGGCTATTGGGCCGAGCATGAACACACATATAAAAATTTGCGGACTTAGCACCGAAGCCAGCGTTGATGCCGCCGCAAAAGCGGGCGCATCGCATATCGGCCTTGTCCATTTTGAAAAAAGCCCGCGCCATGTTGGATTAGAACAAGCCGCCGCCCTGCGAATGCGCGCGCCAGCCTCGCTGAAGGTCGTCCTGTTACTGGTGAACGCAGAACCCGGCCTCACTGCCAAAGCGATTGAGGTCATCAAGCCCGATATCGTGCAATTTCACGGCTCCGAGACCGCGCAATGGCTCCGCGTCCTGAAAAGCGCAGTTGATATCGAAATCTGGAGAGCCTTTGGCGTTCGGGACGCCGCATCGCTCAAAAATGCAGATGAATATGTCGATGCGGCAGACCTCATCTTGTTTGATGCGCCAGCACAGGCTTTGCCCGGCGGGACTGGCATGCGTTTTGATTGGTCCTTGCTAACCGAGCACAAACACAATCTCCCTTGGGGCCTTGCTGGCGGCCTGACCCCCGACAATGTAAGGGAAGCTTTGCGCCAAACACGCGCGCAACTGGTGGACACATCATCGGGCGTAGAATCTGCGCCCGGCATCAAGGATGTGGACAAGATTGCGGCCTTCTGCCAAGCGGTGCGGGACTATGACAATCACTGAACGCACCCCGAACTCCTTTCGCAACCAACCCGACGAGCGTGGCCATTTTGGCCAGTTCGGCGGGCGCTATGTGGCCGAAACACTCATGCCGCTCGTGCTGGATTTGGAGCGCGAATATCGCGCCGCGCAACAGGACCCGTCCTTTGCTGCGCAGTTCGATGATCTGCTTGAACATTATGTCGGCCGCCCATCGCCGCTATATTATGCGGAGCGCTTAACCGAGGAAGTCCGCAAGGATGCGCCAGCGGGCAAAGGCGCGCAAATCTGGTTCAAGCGTGATGAGTTGAACCATACTGGCGCGCATAAAATCAACAACTGCGTTGGTCAGATTTTGCTTGCTATTCGTATGGGCAAGACGCGGATCATCGCGGAAACCGGCGCTGGCCAACATGGCGTTGCCACCGCAACCGTCTGCGCACGTTTTGGCCTGCCCTGCTTTATTTACATGGGCGCAAAAGACATTGAGCGGCAGCAGCCAAATGTGTTCCGCATGCGCCTGTTGGGCGCGGAGATCATTCCGGTGACCAGTGGCGCTGGCACGTTGAAGGACGCGATGAACGAAGGGCTGCGCGACTGGGTCGCCAATGTCCATGACACATTCTACATCATCGGCACGGCGGCTGGCCCGCATCCTTATCCCGAATTGGTGCGCGATTTCCAAAGCGTGATCGGCAAAGAAGCGCGCGCACAAATGCTGAGCCGCATCAACCGCCTGCCCGATTTGCTGGTCGCCTGCATTGGCGGCGGTTCAAACGCTCTCGGGCTGTTCCACCCGTTCCTCGACGACAAGGACGTGGCGATGCTCGGCGTTGAGGCGGCGGGTCATGGCCTTGACGCCGAACATGCCGCAAGTCTTGCGGGCGGTCGCCCCGGTATCCTCCACGGCAACAAAACCTATTTGCTTCAGGATGCCGACGGCCAGATTGCCGAGGCACATTCGATCTCCGCTGGCCTCGATTATCCCGGTATCGGCCCTGAACATAGCTGGCTGAAGGAAATTGGCCGCGTGCGGTATGACAGCGTGACCGACACGGATGCGCTCGCTGCGTTCCAGTTGCTGTGCCGCACCGAAGGCATCATTCCAGCGCTGGAACCTGCCCACGCGATTGCCGCCGTTGAGCGCGAAGCCAAAAAGATGGACCGCGACCAGATTATCCTCGCCAATCTATGTGGGCGTGGGGACAAGGATATCTTCACTGTGGCTGAGGCGCTGGGGACGAAGATATGAAACAGCTAGTTACAAAACGGTCTTTGAATTTCTTTTTAGTCAGCGCCTTTGTAATGATTGCCATTACGTCATACTTATCCGGATACTTATCCGGCTACACTGGCGCCCGACTGCCCCTGCTCTCACCCATTTTGATTGTCGCAGCGGCTGGCATCACTGCCATATGGTTTGAAATATTCATGCAGCGGCGCGCAAAATGACCCGCCTTTCCATCGCCTTCGCCAAACCTCACCCCGCTTTGGTCGCCTTCATCACCGCTGGTGACGGCGACACCGCCGCCAATCTCGACGCACTTGTCGCAGGCGGGGCGGATGTCATTGAACTTGGCATGCCGTTCACCGACCCAATGGCCGACGGTCCCGTTATTCAAGAGGCGAATATCCGCAGCCTGAACGCGGGCACCACAACCGCAGACATCTTCGCCCTCGCTTCCGCTTTCCGCACACGCCATCCCGACACGCCTTTGGTGCTGATGGGCTATGCCAACCCCATGACGATCCGTGGCGGCGACTGGTTTGCGTCCGAATGCAACAAGGCTGGCGTTGATGGCGTTATCTGCGTCGATATTCCGCCCGAGGAAGACCCCGAGCTCGGCCCTGCTTTGCGTAGCGCAGGCATTGACCTGATCCGCTTGGCGACACCGACAACGGACGCTGCACGCTTGCCCACGGTCCTCAACGGGGCGTCGGGTTTCCTATATTATGTCAGCGTCGCTGGCATTACGGGCTTACAAGTCGCCGCACAGACAAGCATTGATGAAGCTGTCGCGCGCCTCAAAGCGCATACCGACCTACCCATCGCCGTGGGCTTTGGTGTCCGCACGCCTGAACAAGCCGCCAACATCGCACGTGTCGCCGATGGCGTGGTGGTTGGCTCGGCGATTGTTGAATTGGTTGCGCAGCATGGCGCGAACGCCGCTGTCCCCGTCCGCGATTATGTGGCATCCTTAAAGCAATCCATTGTTGCAGCCAGAAAGGTCTGAACATGAACTGGATCACCCGCGTCCGTAACGCCATTCCCTTCATCACAAAGCGCGAGACCGCTGAAACGCTTTGGCACAAATGCAAGGGCTGTCAGGCGATGATCTTCCTGCGCGAATTTGAGGAAAATCAATCGGTCTGCCCCAAATGCGACCATCATGGCCGCATTGGTCCGGCGACACGCTTTGCGGCTCTGTTCGATGACGACAGTTACAACGTGCTGCCCCCACCCGTCGTTGGCGAAGACCCGTTGAAATTCAAAGATACCAAAAAATATACGGACCGCATAAAAGCCGCGCGCCTTGCCACTGGCGAGACCGATGCGATGATTTCGGCCAAAGGCAACGTCGACGGCCAGACAGTTGTTGTCAGTGTGCAGGACTTCGCTTTCATGGGTGGCTCCATGGGCATGGCGGTGGGCGAGGCGTTTATTGACGCAGTAAAGGCCGCAATCCGGGCCAAATGCCCTTATGTCATCTTTACCGCAGCCGGCGGGGCACGCATGCAGGAGGGCATCTTGAGCCTCATGCAAATGCCGCGTTCTACCGTGGCGATACAAATGCTGCATGATGCAGGACTGCCCTATATTGTTGTGTTGACTGACCCGACTACAGGCGGCGTAACTGCGTCTTATGCGATGCTTGGCGATGTGCAGATTGCCGAACCCGGCGCGCTCATCGGCTTTGCTGGACAGCGCGTGATTGAACAAACAATCCGCGAAAAACTACCCGAAGGCTTCCAGCGCGCCGAATATCTGCTTGAGCATGGCATGGTCGACATGGTCACCCACCGCCACGACCTGCGCGACGTCTTGTCGCAACTCATCGGCTATCTCGCACCGGAAAAGAAGGCGGCTTGATAGAAAGGGTTGTAATGCTACCCCGTCGTCACCCTGAACTTGTTTCAGGGTCTATTTTTGCGCATAGGCCGCCCGTTTTTGCCGCGCAATGGACCCTGAAACAAGTTCAGGGTGACGTGGTGTTGTCGTCGGGGAAAAGATGAATGCCTGACCACGCCACCTCCACTGACCCTGCCGTTCAGGCGCAGCTTGACCGGCTGACGATGCTGTCGCCGGGCAAGGACATATTGGGCCTTGAACGTATCGCAACCTTGCTGGATCGGCTTGGCAACCCGCATCACCATCTCCCGCCCGTCTTCCATGTTTCCGGCACCAACGGCAAAGGTTCGACCTGTGCCTTTCTGCGTGGTGCGATTGAGGCGGCGGGGCTGACTGCCCATGTCTACTCCAGCCCGCATCTGGTGCGCTTTAACGAGCGTATCCGCATCGCAGGGCGGTTGATTGATGATTTTACTTTGTCCGCATTGCTGTCCGAAGTTCTTGACCATGCAGAGGGGTTGGAAGCGAGTTTTTTTGAAGTCACCACCGCTGTTGCCTTTTGCGCCTTTGCACGGACGAAGGCCGATGCGTGCATCATTGAGGTGGGCCTTGGCGGTCGGTTAGACGCCACCAACGTTCTGGCCAAGCCTGTCGCTTGCGGCATTGCTTCACTCGGCTTGGATCATGAGGGGTTTTTGTTGGCAGCAGAAGAAGGGCTGCCCGACATGCCGCCGCTGGACCGCATCGCCTTTGAGAAGGCGGGCATTGCCAAGTTTGGCGCGCCTTTAGTGACGCAGAAATATTGCGCGTCGATGGCAAACACCGTTGCCAAGCAAGCGTCCTTGCACAACGCAGTGTTAAACGCACGCGGCGAAGGCTGGGACGCGGCGGTATATGATGGCCGCCTGCATTATCGTGACTCGGCTGGAAAGTTGAACCTGCCCCTGCCCCGCATGCCGGGCGCGCATCAGGCCGATAATGCCGCCTTGGCGGTGGCGATGCTGCGGCATCAAACGGCAATCCACATTCCAGAAGCCGCCTTGTCCGCCGCGATGGAATGGACGCGCTGGCCGGCAAGGATGCAATTACTGGCGGCAGGGCCTCTGACCGAATTATTGCCCGATGGTTCCCATATCTGGCTGGACGGTGGGCATAACCCCGACGCAGGCGCGGCGATTGCCAAAATATTGGAAAATGGCGCGCCAGTGCAGGTCATCATCGGCATGTTGCAGAATAAGGACGCGCTTGGATTCCTCACGCCATTTGCACACAAAATTGAAACGCTGATTGCCGTACCGATACCGGGGCATGAACATCATGCGCCAAGCGAATTGTGCGACGTGGCGCGTTCCAAACTGCAAATCACCGATGCACGGGCATCAGGCGACATTAAAACCGCGCTGGGGCAGTTGGCCGCGCAGCAAGCATCAGCCAATGTCCTGATCTGCGGCTCGCTCTATCTGGCTGGCGAAGTGTTGCGCCTGAACGATCAGGTGCCTGATTAACCGTGTCATCCTAGCGAAGGCGGGGATGACAATGCTGTGTTGGGCTTAGTCAGCCTTGTGCTACCCTTTTGGGCTGTCCCTTCCAAGCCAGCAATCCGCCCGCGACCAGCAGCGCTGCGAACGACCATGTGATATCATTTGCGAACTCTAAAGGTTGCGAAAGCAGCAGCCCGATCAAACCGGCGACGACCAGCAAGAAGCCAAGGATACGTATCGGCCCGACCGGATCCTTCAACGCCTTTTCATCGACAGCCTCCACCTGATGGATGCTTTGCACGACATAGCCTTTGCTCCACAGCAGCCATAACAAAACCATGCCCGGAATGGCGGCAACTACAGTGAAGCCCCAAAAGCCAACCCAACCTACATTTTCCGCAACAATGCCCGCCGGTCCGGCCATGAAGGTCCGCCCAACGCCAGCAAAGGACGACAGCAAAGCAAATTGTGTAGCAGTATACGCGATACTCGACAGGCCCGACAAATAGGTCGCGAACACCGTCAGCCCTATGCCGCTGGTCAAATTCTCCGTGCAAATGGCGGCCACCATCATCCAGTAATTGTTACCTGTAGCGGCCAAAATCATGAACATGATGTTGGAGAACATCATCAACAGGCCCGAGATGAGCAAAGCGCGGCCCATGCCCAGCCACAAGATGAAGGGCGCGCCCAAGGCAGAGCCCACAATCAACGCACCGAAGCCCCATAATTTATTGGCGGAAATATAATCCAGATCGGAAAAGCCCAGATCAACGATCATCGGGCTTAACATAGCCTGCCCCATTGCATCGCCCACCTTATACACAAGGACAAAACCAAGGATGAGGAACGCGCCATGCCGCGTCAAAAATTCTCGGAACGGGTTGACTACGGCCTCAGTCAGCCACTGCGTCGGGTTCATGCCCTCCACATGGGCGAAACGATCAACAAATTTGCCGGGCCCCGCCCATAATGCGCCAATGATGGCGGGAATGATGCAAAATGCGGTCAAACCATAAGCCGTAGACCAGCCAAGACCCAATCCCTCCTGTGAGGCAAAATAGATGGTCCCTGCGCCCGCAATCAAATTGCCCGTGCGATACCCAAACTGGTTTGTCGCGGTGCCATGCGCGAATTCTTCTTCTTCCAAAATTTCGATACGATAGGCGTCAATAACGATATCCTGCGTAGCCGATAGAAACGCAGTGATCAGCGCCCAAATCGCGAACATCCCCATGTCACCCGGTTGTGGGTTAGTCGCGCCCAATTGCCAGATCGCAACAAACAGCAACGCTTGGATGAAGAACAACCAGCTACGACGTTGACCGAACAATTTGGTCAAAACCGGCAGATGCAGCTTGTCTACCAACGGCGCCCAAAGGAATTTTATCGTGTACGGAATGCCCAACGCCACCGCAAAACCAATGGTCGCGGTGTCGATACCAACCTTTGCCAACCAAAATGTCATTGTCGCGACAAGCAAAGTCAACGGAAAGCCGCTCGAAATGCCCAACAGAAACGTAATGACGGGGTTTTTGCGCAAATACGGCCGGAAAGCGGGAACGGTCAGCGCAATCAATGGCAGAGCGAGCAAAATACCCGCGAAAATGATAAAACGCAGCAAATCGACTGACATTTGGCCCCCTTACGATATTCTTCCAAACCGCAGTGCTGAGCCTTTCAAAGCACGCCCCGCCGACAAGCGCCCTTCGACGAAGCTCAGGGCTACGATTATCTATAGCATCACGCTCTAAATCGATTTTCCTGAATGGCCAGTGACTTTTGAAGCAATATGCGTCAAAGGCGCGGATATGGTTAAACCTCCGTCAAAAGCACCTGCCCGCCCCGCCAAGCCACCGCGTCTGCGTTGGGACAGCAAACCGTCGCGTAAACCCAACCCCAATGCAGGCCCTAGCAAGGGCGCTTTGGAACGTAAGGATGGTGAAGAGCGCATTGCAAAGCTGCTCGCGCGCGCTGGCGTTGCGTCGCGTCGCGAAATCGAACGCATGATTGCCGATGGCCGGGTAACGCTGAACAATGAAAAGGTGGAAACGCCCGCAACTTTGCTGAAATCGCTGCACGGGGTCGCTGTGGATGGCAAGGCCGTGGGTCAGCCCGCGCCAACGCAACTTTACATGTTCCACAAACCCGAAGGCTGCCTGACCGCTGAGCGCGACTTTAGCGGGCGCAAAACGATTTACGACGTTCTGCCAAAGGATCTGCCACGCCTGATGCCTATTGGTCGGCTTGATCTCAACACCGAAGGCTTGTTGTTGCTGACCAATGATGGCGCATTCAAACGCCAGATGGAATTACCATCGACTGGTGTTGAACGCACCTATCGCGCGCGTTGCTTTGGTGATGTCAGTCAGGAGCAGCTTGAGGAACTGATTCACGGTATCGAGATTGAAGGCGTCACCTATGGCAAAATCGATGCCAATCTGGAACGCCGTACGGGCCGAAATGGCTGGGTCGAAATGACGCTGACCGAAGGCAAGAACCGCGAAGTCCGCAGGGTACTTGAGCATTTGGGACTTGAAGTCAGCCGCCTGATCCGGACGCGTTACGGCCCGTTTGTGATAGGCGAGCTTGCCCCCGGCACCGTCGGCGAAGTGCGCCGCGTGGACCTGATTGAATTTCGAAAGACGTTGAAATAATGCGGATCATTTCCGGCCAATGGCGTTCTCGGCCGCTTATTGCCCCCAAAGGCGACACAACCCGCCCGACGGCTGATCGCACGCGTGAGACATTGTTCTCCATGCTGACAAGTCGGCTGGGGTCGTTTGAAGATTTGCGTGTCCTTGACCTGTTTGCTGGGTCTGGCGCGCTTGGGCTTGAAGCTTTGTCGCGCGGCGCGGCGCACTGCACCTTTGTTGAGCATGACGCGCTAGCGCTCGACGCACTTGCCGTAAATATCAACAAACTTGGCGCAAAAGACCAAAGCGACGTCCGAAAATCCTCAGTGCTGTCTTTAGGAACCGCAATAAAGCCAGCTGATATTGTGCTGATGGATCCGCCTTATTTGAGCGGTGCCGGGTCAGTCGCGCTGGATAAATTGGTCCGCTTTGGCTGGTTCGCACCATCTGCCTGGATCAGCGTCGAAACCAGCATAAAAGAAGATATTGATGTGAAGGGTTTCACGATCGACACCGTCCGCAATGTCGGCAAAGCAAAACTTACATTATTACGGCCTGCCACCAATTAACGGCGCGCGCGCCTTGCGGCGCATTATAGTTCCGCCATGTGACCGAACGGCGCTTGCAGTTCGCCGCGTCGTTCCCTAACTGTTCGCATATGTCAGAAATCATGGTCCAGCCCGATCCGTCGCAAACGGAACCGCCTTGGTTGCGCGGGTTAAACCCGCCGCAGCGTGAGGCTGTGCTGACAACCGAAGGACCACTGCTGCTGCTGGCCGGCGCTGGCACAGGCAAAACGGCAGCGCTGACTGCGCGTATGGCGCAGATATTATACACGCGCCAAGCATGGCCGTCAGAAATCCTTGCCGTCACCTTCACCAACAAGGCGGCGCGCGAAATGCGGGAGCGCATTGGGGCGATGGTCGGGTCAGCGGTGGAGGGGATGCCGTGGCTTGGCACTTTCCATAGCATTGGCGCAAAACTGCTGCGCCGCCACGCCGAAGTCATTGGACTGCAGAGCAACTTCACGATCATCGACACAGATGATCAGCTTCGGCTGTTAAAGCAGCTTATCCAGTCCGAGGATTTGGACGAGAAGCGCTTCCCCGCGCGTGGACTTGCGAGCTTGCTCGATAAATGGAAGAATGCGGGCAAATCCCCTGCCGATTTGGATGCCGCCGACAATGAAGCTTTTGCCAACGGCAAAGGGCAACATATATATGCACTGTATCAGGCGCGGTTGCTGGCATTGAACGCCTGCGACTTTGGCGACTTGCTGTTGCATGGCCTGAACCTGTTGAAGAACAACCGGGACATCCTCGAAAAATATCAGGCGCAGTTCAAATATATCCTTGTCGACGAATATCAGGATACCAACGCCGTCCAATATCTGTGGCTTCGATTGCTGGCGCAGAAACGCAAGAATATCTGCTGCGTCGGTGATGATGACCAAAGCATCTATTCATGGCGCGGGGCCGAGGT
>NZ_CAMCWY010000029.1 GCF_945882965.1 Sphingorhabdus sp. EL138 | reverse complement strand
AACTGCTAAGGGGAGGAAAGTCCGGGCTCCAGCGAGGAACGGTGCCGGATAACGTCCGGCGAAAGCAATTTTAGGGAAAGTGCCACAGAAAATAGTCCACCGCATTTCGATGCGGCCAGGTCGAAACGGTGCGGTAAGAGCGCACCGCGTTTCTGGTAACAGAAATGGCAGGGCAAACCCCACCGGGAGCAAAACCGAATAGGGGCGGCATATGGCATCCTCCTGCCAGTCGCCCGGGTTGGTTGCATGAGTGCCGCAGCAATGCGTCGCCTAGATGAATGGTCGCACATCCGCCGAAGCTTTAGCGAAGGTGGAGGACAGAACCCGGCTTACAGACCCTCTGGCTTTTTACCCCATGCGCGCACGTTCGCGAGTTGACGCGAACGTCAATGTTTACATATTGGCGCCATTATGTTCAGTTCCATGCCAAGCTAATTCTGGAGGGCTAAGTCAATGTCGATTGTGGAACGCGCCAAGAATATCATCTTCAAACCAGCGGATGAATGGAATGTCATTGCTGCCGAGCCAGCAACTATTGGCAGGCTCTTTACGAGCTACGCAATGCCTTTGGCGCTGATACCATTGGTCTCTGCGATATTATTTACCGGATTATTGGGTATTTCTGCCGCTGACATGATGGGACTTGGCGGTGGCATCATGTCAATGGGGATAACGGCCATAGCGGGCATGGCCGTCGTCAGCTTCGTCTTGTCACTGGTTACACTGTTTCTGATGGCAACTATCGTTAAGCTCGTGTCGCCAAGCTTTAACGGCACTTCGGACAATGTGCAGGCCATGAAGTTGATGACGTACGCCAGCACGCCGAGTTGGGTCGTGGCGTTGGTGAGCTGGATTCCCTTTTTGGGGGCGTTACTGTCCTTTGCTGCCATTGCGTATGTGGTTTACCTGATTTACCTTGGTCTAAATCCCGTACTCGGCGTTCCAAAGGAAAAAATTGCCGGCTTTACGGTGGTCATCGTGCTCATCTATGTTGTTCTCACACTCGTCATATCTGGCATCGTCGCGGGGCTGCTATATTCAACGTTCTTTGGCAATCCGATGATGGGCGGCACGCTGTCCGGCGCATAAATTGCGTTTACGCCCCTAGCAAAATGCGTATCTCGCCGCTAAGTCGGCGGCATGGTGCGAACTACGCGACGAAATGACTGGGGTTTTCCCCGCTGGCGCGGCTATGGCAGCAGCAGCGAGGCGCAGCAGGTGCGCCTGTGTGACCGATATGGCTGCAACAAGGCTGGAAACTGCCCCGCGCCAAAATCTCCAAACAATCCCGACCGCTGGATGTTCTGTGAAGAGCATGCGGGCGAGTATAATCGCGGTTATGACTATTTTGAGGGGCTGACCAAGGAGGAAGCCGACGAGCGTGAGGCTAATGAGCGCCGGGATTCTTCAGGCTATAAGGAATCCGCGCATTATGGCTGGGCAGGGTCCGGCGATGGCAGCCGAAGCCGCGATGAAATGCATGCGCTTGATATCTTAGGCCTCGAAAGCGATTCTACGTTTGAGGACGCGAAAAAGGCGTGGCGCAAGATTGCCAAGGAAACGCATCCTGACGTGAATCCCGGCAACACCAATGCGGCAAAGGCGTTTCAGGCAGGCCAGGCGGCGTATGACGTCCTGCGCGTTGCCGAAGAACGCCGTGCGTGGAAGGGGTAGCACCTTGCGTGGCCGAAATCGCAAGCGCATAGCGCCTGAGTGATTCGGACATTGTCGCTTATCCGCAGTCTTGCCGCCGCATTCATAGTGTTGGCGCTTGCCATGCGTGTCATTATTCCTGCCGGTTTTATGCCATCTGCCGAGCGCAGCTTTGCGCTGACCATCTGTGCGGGGATGGATACCCAAACCGTCTGGATGGATAAATCGGGCAAGCTGCACAAGGAAGATCCATCAAAAGGCAAATCGGTTGAACACCAACCTTGTGCTTTTGCAGGGGCAGCAATAACGGCGGATTTTCCGGCGGCCGCCTTGCAAATTGATATGGCCCCTGTTGCGCGGGCGATACCCGTTTTTGCCAAGCGCGAAGTATCGGTTGGCGCTGGCTTAGCCGCGCCGCCACCTCCGGCCATTGGGCCACCTTCTTATATCTAAACCAAAGGGCTGCTTTGCGGCCCATTTTCCGTTTAGATTTAGGAAACTACCATGAAATTTTTATCCATTTTGCGCGCCACTACGGCGTGCATCTTTTGTGCAATCATTACCCCCGCCGCCGCTGAAGATGCTGCGGATGCCACAATCATTGTCACCGGTCGCGCGGCGGCCGACCAAGCCGAAGTAATCGCACAGAAAACCGCAGGTGGTACCGACATTGTCAGTCATCAGGATTATGCCGACAAGACGGTCGTATCGTTGCGCGATACATTGGCCTTTTCCCCCGGCGTATATACGCAACCACGCTTTGGACAGGAAATCCGCATTTCCATTCGCGGTTCTGGCTTGTCGCGCGGGTTTCACATGCGCGGGTTGACGTTATTGCAGGACGGCATTCCCATCAACCTTGCCGATGACAATGGTGACTTTCAGGAACTTGAACCGATATTCTTCGATCATTTGGAGGTATATCGTGGCGCAAACGCGTTGAGGTTCGGTTCCGGAACGCTGGGCGGCGCAGTTAACGGTGTGACACCAACGGGGGATAATGCCCCGGGGCTATACCTGCGCGGTGACGTCGGCAGCTTTGATTTTTATCGGGGCTTGGCATCGTTCGGCGCAGGTGACCAAAACGCCAACGCCTGGGCCGCGATTAGCGCGGATAGCCATAAGGGGGATCGCCAACATGCGCGGCGGGATTCCATTCGGTTCAACGGCAATGTCGGCTTGCGCGTCTCGGGCATTATATCGACGCGATTTTACGGCAGTATGACGACATTGGATCAAGAGTTACCGGGCGCGATGACTCGTGCAACGGCATTGACTGCCCCGCGCAGTGGCAATTTCATTGGTGATCAGGCCCGCGATATCGATTCCATCCGTATCCAGAACCGGACTCGCTTCGACTTGGGCAATAGCTATTTGGATGTCGGGGCCTTTTTAAATTCCAAGGAATTATATCACCCGATTTTCCAAGTGGTGGATCAGGTGTCGATGGATCGCGGCGTGTTCGCCCGCTACGACCTCGCAGGCGAACTGTGGAGTGTTACATTGGGAGTTGAATCACGTTGGGGGACCATTGACGCAAAGCGTTTCGTGAACCTGAGCGGCAAACGTGGCGCGATGACATTCGACGCTGATCAGACAGCGCGCACGACCAACATCTATGGTGAAATCAGGGTCAGTCCAATCGAAAAGCTAACCCTTATCGCTGGCGTTATCTACGCCGATGGGTTTCGCAAACAATCGCAAATTGTGCCCATAGCGGTGACGGCGCAGGCATCGTTTGATGCGGTGTCACCAAAAATGGGTGTGCTTTGGGAACCTGCAACTGAAATCCAGTTTTTTGCGAACCACAGCAAATCGGCCGAATTCCCGACCTTTGTTGAACTGGCACAAATTGCCGCCTTTGTTCCGGTGCGTGCACAAGTCGCGTGGACCTCGGAATTTGGAACGCGTGGGGAATTGGGCGGGGTAAGCTGGGATGTGGCGGTTTATCGCGCCAATATCAAACGGGAGATGCTTCAGTTTACCGTCGGGCCGGACATTCCCGCAGCAACCTTTAACGCGAACAAGACGCGTCATCAGGGCGTTGAAGCTGCGTTCAGCGCCGCGCCGACCAATTGGCTGCGCTTCCGGCAAATTTGGCAATATTCGGACTTTAGATTTGTGGGTGATGCCCAATATGGGAACCGCCGATTGCCAGTCGTTCCAGTCCACGTCCTGCGGTCTGAGCTTCGGCTGGGCGGCGATGACCTTCATATTTCGCCAAATGTGGAATGGGTGCCCCAAGGTGCTTGGGCGGATTATCGGAACACAGCCCGTAATACAGGCTATACCCTGTTGGGCGTATCTGTCGGTGCCCGCATCAGAAATGGTGTTGATGTATTCGTCGATGCGCGAAACCTGACAGGCGTGAAAGCCATTGGTGACGTGTCAGCAGCAATATTGGCGACGCCAGCTTCGGCCATTTATTATCCGGTTGAACGTCGGGCCACTTATGGCGGCGTTCGGATGCGGTTTTAGGAGGTAGGGCATGGAAAATACATCAATCTACCGCACAATTTGGCGTTGGCATTTTTATGCCTCTTTGTTCGTCATGCCGCTTGTTCTTGTGCTGGCGACAACAGGCGCAATCTATCTGTTCAAGCCGCAATTGGACCGTTGGGAGGAACGCGCATTTAGCAATCTTTCGACCCATGGGGCCGTGTCCCCCAACGCACAACTGGCCGCGGTCATGGACATTAATCCGGGTGCGCAGTTCCATAGCTATCGGTTGCCCGCGCGGGACGGGGACGCCGCCGTGATTCATCTCGGGCTCGCCGATGGCCAGTCCATGCGGGACGTCTATGTGTCACCGCAGGGCAAGGTTTTAGGGAGTGTTGACCCTGAAAGCCGCATTTCCGCAACGGTTGCGCACATTCATGGTTCGCTTTTGATCGGCAAAATGGGGGATTGGATTGTTGAACTTGCGGCCTGTTGGGCCATAGTGATGATCCTGACCGGCCTATATATGTGGTGGCCGCGCGGGCAGGGGCTTCTTGGCGTTGTGTGGCCCAGGCTTGGCAAGGGTAAGCGTGTATTCCTGCGCGACCTTCATGCAGTGACTGGCTTTTGGGTTTCTGGCCTCGCACTTGTTTTGCTGATCACGGGGCTGCCATGGGCAAGTGTCTGGGGCGATGCCTTTCGCTTGGCAAGGGCGGAGCTTGGCCTCGTTCAAGGCACGCAAGACTGGAAAACAGGCAGGAATGCTCCACATGCCGAGCATGATCATGACGCCATGATGAAAATGCAGGCTGCCGGGATACCGCTTATTGGCCTCGCCGACATGGTGGCCAAGGCAAAACTGGAAAAGCTGCCGCATCCGGTTTTCGTGAAACCGCCGGGCGCGCCGGAGCGTTTTGGTCCACCGACACCCATGGCGTGGACGATTAAGTCAGAGGCGCAAAACCGGCCACTAAACCGCAGCATTAGCTTTGATGTTGCGACAGGCAAGGAGATGTCGCGAACGGGCTTTGCGGACAAGCATGTCATTGACCGCGCTGTGAATTATGGAATTGCATGGCATGAGGGCCAGCTTTTTGGCTGGATCAATCAGCTTGTTGGTGTGTTGACCGCGTTGGGCCTGATCACTTTGGTTATATCGGGCTTTATGATGTGGCGACGGCATAAGCCCGTTGACGCGCTTGGGGCGCCTATTGCCCCAGCACTGCCGCAGAAAATACGCGGCGTGGTCGTGATCATCGCTGTAATGGCCATATTGTTGCCATTGCTTGCGGTTTCACTGCTGGCTTTGTGGCTGTTTGACCGGTTGCTGCTGCCCCGCCTTCCGGCCTTTGCGCTTTGGCTGGGCGTCCGGCCAGCTCAGATGGCATAACGCGCGGCAGTTTCGCGGATGAGGGCAATCATATTGGGAATGCCCTGCGTCCGGTTTGAACTGAGTTGGTTCTTCAGGTCAAACGGGGCGAGGGCATTTTCAATATCGGTATCCAAAATGTCGGCGGCGTTTTTGCCATCCACCGTTTTGAGCACAAGTGCGATGATGCCCTTAGTAATCGCGGCATTGCTATCCGCCATAAACGAAAGCTGGTTTTTGTCCGTGACCGGATACACCCAGACACTTGCCGAGCAACCCCGAACCAATGTCGCATCGGTTTTCAGCGCATCCGGCATGGGTGCCAGTTCGCGGCCAAGATCGATCAACAAACGATAACGGTCGTCGGCTTCGAGGAATTCATATTCCTCTTGGATATCGGTGAGTGTGGTCATGGCCACCCGCATATGGCTGCGGGGGTTAGATATCAATCCCTGCCGCGATAGCCTCAAGCTTTTTGACGCGTTCTTTTAAATCAGCGACTTCGATACGCGATGTTGCTGATGGCACTGGAGCGTCGCTGCTGCGGCGGGCAATGTCTAACTCGGCATGCTTCAGCGCAAGCCAATCGCGCCATCCACGCAAGCCCAGCGAAGAGACAATCCCGACGGACAGCACCGCAAAAGCGCCGATGATGATGTAGAAATTGGGATCCTGTTCCATGGTTCCTTCCTTTCGCGCCGCGCGCCGTTACCGGCTGCGCAGTTCCTCAATCTGACGGTTAAGATCGTTGGCGCTATTACTCTCGGTGGCAATGCGTTCCAGTACCTGAATACGTTCTTTCAGCGCCTTAATCTCGTCTTGCATCTGCTGCGTTTCCGCGCTGTTCAGCAGACGATGGGTTTTGGTACCCAAAAAGTCTTGATCCTCAACTATGCCATGCTTGGTTTTTTGTTTTGTCTGGATGATCTTGCCAACAGTGACGATTAATATGATCGCAACGACCATTTCAAACGGGCCCATAAAGTCCTCCTCAAATTCCCAAGTGGTGCGGTTTATAAAACCGCTTAATTGCTTGGCCCGCGAAGGGCTTCTATTTCTTCAGACAAGCGTCCAGCCTTATCAGTTACAATCCGTTCGAGCACCGCCACGCGTTCTTCTAGGCGGCCGATTTTGCCATTAAGTGCTTCATTGTCGTTGCTCAAAAGCATGATTTTGCGTTCGGCTTCGGGATAGTCACCATCGGTCAGCGCGGACTTGCCGCCCCATTCATCTTCCAAAGGATAGCCATGTTTGGCGCGGATCCAGTTGTTGACCAGCCAACCGACCGTCATCAGCGCAACAATGGCGATGACGAAATTTGGTCCACCAAAGTGCATTATAAATCCCTCCAAGGCAGACGGCGGGTCATGGGGCAAATGGGCGTATCGCGATAGTCAACACCCCAATTGCGGCGGTCGGCCTGACGCTTTTTCTGCGCAAAATGGCGGTAGGCAAACCAACCAATCAGGCCAAGAATGATGAGCGTGAACATATATTATTCCCTATATAAGCCCCTGGTTAACGTAAGCTTTCTATCTCGTCGGCCAGCTGCTTATTGTTGCTGACATAATAAGTTTCCATTTCGGCCAAGCGATGGTCGATTTCGCGAAAACGCGAACGAATGTCGCGGGTGGTGCGGGCAGGGGATTGACGCACGCCTTGCCAAAATTTCTGCTCTTCACGGTCGTCGGTGTACAGATGCACGGGCTTTTGATGGGCCATCCAAGCCGTGATGACATAAGCGATCAGCGTCCAGGGGAAGCCGCCCATCAGCGTCAGCATCACGGTACCTAGACGCACCCAGAGAACATCAACGCCAGTATAGTCCGCAATTCCGGCACAGACGCCCTTCCATTTGGCATTTTGCTTATCGAGGTAAAATTTGGTGTGTTTCCCTGACATTTCAGCGGTTCCTTTCCAGCTTGCGTGCATTTTCGGGGTCAAATTTTGGCGCATCGAGGTCCATGCGGCGCGGTTGCCAATTTGGATTTTCCTGTGCAACCAAGCGTTCTACGGTGTCCAGGCGATCTTCCAACCGGCGCGCCAGTTCATGCATATCGCCAAGCATACGCTCATCATCATTTGTCAGCGTCGCCGCGGTTTTCCAACGCGTCACATAATGCAGTACAAGCCATGGGAGAGCTACAAACAATATCCCCATGACCATAATCGGAACGAGTACGTCTTCCATGGCTCAGGCTTCCTTTTTCTGGTCGGCCTTCATGGCCTTTTTCATTTCTTCCAGCTCGGCATCGACGACATCGAAGCTTTCAAGCGCAGCGATTTCGTCACCCAAAGTGCGTGGCGCTTCTGACCCGATAGACAGAGAGTCCGCATAACCTTGTGCTTCATCGACGCGGCGTTCGAGGACATCAAAGCGTGAAAATGCCTCGCGGACCTTGTCGCCATTGTACATGGTGCGCAGCTTGACTTGGTTTTCGGCGCTTTCCAAACGTGTCATCAGTGCATTTTGGCGGCTGCGCGCGTCGGCCAGCTTTTTCTGCAACTTGTGAATATCCTGCTCGGAGGCCTTGAGCGCATCGTTCAGAACATCGACCTCCGCGGTCAATTGCTCCTTCATGTCCGTCGCCTTGCGCTTTTCCAATAAGGCCGCCTTGGCAAGGTCTTCACGACCCTTTGACAGCGCCAGATGGGCTTTGTCTGTCCAATCTGTTTCAAGCGTGTTCAGCTTGTCAATATGGCGACGCAGTTCTTTCTGGTCTGCAATGGTGCGCGCCGCAGACGCCCGGACCTCGACCAGTGTTTCTTCCATTTCCAATATGATCATACGGATCATTTTGGCTGGGTCCTGCGACTTGTCGAGAAGGTCGGTCACATTGGCAGCGATGATATCGCGGGTTCGTGAAAATATGCCCATGGGGTAACTCCGATAATGTATATTGGCGACTTCATTCAAAAAGGTGGCGACCGGATGCCTTTCGGCGGGGGAGGGGGAGCTGGGGCACTCCGGTCGCAGGTTACCGAAATCAGGCAAGATAGCTGACAACGATTGACCTATTCAGTTGGGTGCGCGCGCTGACCTCGCCATCGTTGCGGTGGTTCAGAACCGAAACAGCATAGCTGCTAAAGATCATCGTGAAGGACAAAGCGACCGCTAACCAGAGACGGCTATCTTGTTCGCTTGAATGACTACCTATTTCGATATCTTTGCGCATTTTGTTTATTCCCAATTTTGTTTGCCAGTGTTTGCTGGCTTGCAAGATACAGTGCAGGGACCGTGCCAATTCGCATTTTTGTTGCATTTCTGCCGTTTCTCAAAATTTACACGTGCAAGGTGCTAGTAATTATTGCCACTCTATGGTGAAATATGCCAATATTTGAAAATGGATAGAGACAGCGTTCAATTCATTGGTCAATCGACCGCATTTTTGGATGCCGTGGAGCGTGCAAGTCGTGCCGCGCCGCTTAATCGTCCTGTATTGGTTGTAGGCGAGCGCGGGACTGGCAAGGAATTGATTGCCGAGCGTCTCCATCGCTTAAGTGCGCGCTGGGATGGGCCTTTGGTCACGATAAACTGTGCTGCTTTGCCGGAAACGCTTATTGAGGCTGAGTTGTTTGGGCATGAGGCTGGGGCGTTTACAGGCGCAACGCGGGCACGCGAAGGGCGCTTCGAAGAGGCTGATGGCGGAACGCTTTTCCTCGATGAACTTGGTACCTTGAGCATGGGCGCGCAGGAACGCTTGTTGCGCGCGGTCGAATATGGCGAGGTAACGCGCATCGGTTCATCCCGTCCCATGCGCGTTGACGTGCGCATCGTGGCGGCAACCAATGAACATTTACCCAATATGGTCGACAAGGGGCGGTTTAGGGCCGACTTGCTTGACCGCTTATGTTTTGAAGTCATCACCTTGCCGCCGCTGCGTGTGCGCGAAGGTGATATTGAGGTTCTGTCTGAATATTATGGGCGCAAAATGGCTGCGGAATTGGGTTGGGAGGGCTGGCCCGGATTTGGCGAAGTTGCAACCCGCGCGTTGGAAAATCATTTTTGGCCGGGCAATGTGCGTGAGCTGCGCAATGTTGTAGAGCGCGCTATATATCGCTGGGCCGACCCGGCACAGCCCGTCGATTATATTCAGTTCGACCCGTTCGACAGCCCTTGGCGGGGCGGGGTGGCGGCTTCTGCCCCTGCGCAGGTGCAAGCCGATAATCAGAACAGCTCCGCCGAAACGCGTTATTCAATGGATCCTAGTGAAACGCTGGATGTAACGGATTTTCGCGAGGCGACCGAGAAGTTTGAAAAAGCGGTGTTGGAGCAAGCGCTCGCCAAATGTCGCTACAATCAGCGGCAGACCGCCAAGGCACTTAATCTCAGCTATGACCAATTACGCCACACGTTAAAAAAACACGATCTGTTGGGATAAAAAAGGGGCGGCATATGCCACCCCTTCTTTGCAATCCAAATGTCCGGATTTAGCCGCCGTTAAAGCTCACCATTGTGTAGAGCATCGGAATCGACAGCAATGTGTTCAAGCGCGATGTCATCATCGCTGTGGTCGCTGCCTTCGCCTTTGTTGCGTCATCCGCTTCAACGATACCCAGCGCCTTTTTCTGGTTTGGCCAGATAATGAACCACACGTTGAACGCCATGATAACGGCAAGCCACATGCCGATACCGATCAGCTTGTAAGGATCTTGCAGAGTGAATGCTTGATGCGCGTAGCCAGCTTGAACGGCGATAATTAATCCGAACAATACAGTCAGCGCTGCGCCCCAACGAAAGAAGAACAACGCTGATGGCGCGATATGCTTTGAAATACCAGGCTTAAGCTCCGCAGGCACCTTTGGCATGGTCGGAATTTGTACGAAGTTGAAATAATATAATAATCCGATCCAGACGATCCCGAAGAATGTATGTAGCCAGCGCGTGATAGCTTGCGCCGTAACGCCGTCGCCGTGCACGCCAAACATTACTGCCAATGACAGCACTAGCCCCGCGACCAGCACCAGATGTAGATTTCCAAAAAACTTCGCCATTTTTTCCTCCTGTAGGCATTCAGGTCATATTGCCCCTGACGGCATGCTGACTATCTGGGTGATAGCAGCTTGTCACATAATTTCTGCGTCTGCAGCAAATCTCGACGGCAATGGCGCATCGCGCGCCGAACAATAGATTCATTTATCCCTTTGGCGGAAGCTCGGTATCATCGCTGAGTTTTAAGCCATGACGCATGAGCATGGGGATATTAGCCAAGGCAAATAGGAAGGTGAGGGCGGTGACGCCCCACACTTTGATCGAAAGCCAAGTATCAAACGAAAACCATTCGGGCCGACGGAAAATCTCGTTTAATCCCGCCAGCACCAAGAAGAATAGGCCCCAGCTTAAAGATAGCTTCAACCAGCCTGCTTCGCTCAGACCCTGATAGGCGGCTTCAAGCACATATTTCAGCATGGCTTTGCCGCGCAACCAGCCACCTAGTAAAAGCACCGCGAAAAAGGTGTAAATGATCGTCGGCTTAATCTGGATAAAGCGTTCATCGTGGAACCAGATCGTTAATGCGCCGAAAAATACCCCCAAGGCCGCCGTTAGCTTTAACATTGGCGAAATCTTGCCCAGCTTGAATTTTGACACGATCACCGCGACGATGATTGCGGCCATGAATGCCGCAGTACCAACAATTGCGCCTTGTTTCGGGTCCGCATCGGAGCTGCCCAATTTTGACGCGATAAAGAACAAGAATAATGGCCCGAAATCGAGAACAAAATTCAGCGTGCCCGATGGCTTTTGTTTTCGAGGGGCCTCGCTCACAACGAACCGCCGCTAATGGCGCGGGCAACATCTTGCGGATTGAACGGCCGCAAATCATCAATGGATTCGCCTACACCAATGGCGTGGATAGGGAGTCCAAATTGCTTGGCTGCCGCGACCAATATGCCGCCGCGCGCGCTGCCGTCCAATTTTGTCATCACAAGTCCAGTCACGTCGGCAACTTCCTTAAAGGTTTCAATCTGCGACAACGCATTTTGACCTGTTGTGGCGTCAAGTACGAGGACTACATTATGCGGAGCGGCGGGATTTAGGCGGCCCAGGACCCGTCGGATTTTTGCGAGTTCATCCATCAACTCCCGCTTATTCTGCAACCGGCCTGCGGTATCGACGATCAGGACATCAATCCCTTCGACTGTAGCCTTTTTAACAGCGTCAAATACGACGCCAGCCGCATCGCCGCCTTCGGGGCCAGTGACAATCGGCACGCCAATGCGCTCTGCCCAAATCTTCAATTGGCCAATGGCGGCAGCGCGAAAGGTATCACCCGCCGCTAGCATGACGCCATAATCCTGCTCCAGAAACAGGTTGGCGAGCTTTGCGATTGTCGTCGTCTTGCCTGAGCCATTAACACCAATCACCAAAATGACTTGCGGGCGAGGGAAGGCATCGATTTCCAGCGGGGAAGCGACCGGCGCAAGGACCGAGGCAATTTCATCTTCTACGATCTGCCTTATGCCATCGGCATCAATGCCCTTGTCAAAGCGGCCAGCGGCAATTTTGTCGCGGATTTGTGATGCCATGGCTGGGCCGAGGTCGGAGGCAATTAACGCATCCTCAATCTCGTCGAGATCGCTTGCGTCAAGTTTCGCCTTGGTGACAAGTCCCGCAATATTCTCGGTCAGCTTACCCGACGTTTTTTTTAGGCCGCCGAACAAACGGTCCGTCCACCCAGCATTCTCGCTCATTCGATAACCTCTGCCTGTAAAACTTCGTCTTGGATGTGCGTGACGCGGACCGATACGATACGGCCTTCCGGCATCATCTTATTGAGCTTCAGATACGCGAAATTTTCAGCGTGACCAGCCAATCCGCCGCTTTCGACAGCAACATTATGGATCGACCCTATCAGCGCATTTATCCAAGCGGCTTTCTCGGTGGCGACTGCATCGCGCAGGGCTTTGGCGCGGGCCTTGATAATCTGGGGCGGCACTTGCGGCATGCGCGCCGCTGGTGTGCCCTTTTTGGACGAATAGGGAAATATATGTCCATGGACTATACCGCATTGGCGCACCAGGTCGACGCTGTTGGCAAACATGGCGTCATCCTCGGTCGGGAAACCGGCGATGATATCGGCGCCAATGGCAATGTCCGGCCTTTTTGCTTTCAAACGCGCAACAAGGTCAATCGCCAGTTCACGGCTGTGGCGTCGCTTCATCCGTTTCAGGATCATGTTGTCGCCTGCCTGCAATGACAGATGGACATGCGGCATGACCCGCGCTTCGCTGGTCAGCAGGTCAAACAGCCGCGCGTCAATTTCTACGCCGTCGATGGACGAAAGACGCAGGCGCGGAAGGTCTGGCACAAGCTTCAAGATACGCTCAACTAGCGAGCCGAGATTTGGTTGCCCCGGCAGATCATGGCCATAGCTGGTGACATCGACGCCCGTCAGCACCACCTCCTGAAAACCAGTGTCCACCAACTTTTGAATATGTTCGATAACGCTACCCGCCGGAACAGACCGGCTGTTGCCCCGGCCATAGGGTATGATGCAAAAGGTGCAGCGATGGTCGCAGCCATTTTGCACCTCAACAAAGGCACGGGTTTTGCCCGCGTAAGCGGTGACAAGATGTGGCGCGGTTTGCGCAATTGTCATGATGTCCGACACAACAACCGGGCGGTCCGGGCGATTGATTATCTCGCGCAGCAATGCGGCATTCTGTTTCTCATGATTGCCGAACACACCAGCAACCTCGGGCATATTCTGAAAGGTTTCTGGCTCCACTTGTGCGGCGCAGCCAGTTACCCATAAGCGGGCATCGGGGCGGCGTTTATATGCTTGTCGAATGGCTTGCCGCGTTTGGCGGACCGATTCATTGGTTACAGCGCAACTGTTAATGATGATAATGTCTTCATGCCCTGCAAGTTGCTCGGCTAAGGCATTGCTTTCGGCAAGGTTAAGGCGGCACCCCATGCTGATTAATTCAGGCTTTAGCAGCGGGGTGTTCATCCAAAATCATCCCAGTCGGCCTGTCCGGTAAAGACATAAGTCGCGCTTCCCGTCATGATAACTGGGTTTCCCGGTGTCCAAGCGATGGTCAAGCTGCCACCTGATTGGTGGACGACAACAGGTGACTGAACCTTACCTTGCCTGATCGCGGCAACCGCCGTAGCGCAGGCCCCTGTGCCGCACGCGCCCGTAAGGCCAGCGCCGCGCTCCCATACGTTCAGGCGGATCTCATTGCCGTCGATGGACGCGACATTGACATTTACGCGTTCTGGAAAGGCGGCATCATGCTCAATGATTGGGCCAAGCTGTACGAGATTAACCGCATCGGTGTCGTTTACAAAGAACACGGCATGCGGGTTGCCCATGTTGACCGCCATGGGGTTTTCCAATTCTTCCCAAGCAAGGGGCAGGGAGCCACTGTCCATGGCAAAAGCGAGCGGAATATCTTGCCAGTCGAACTTGGCGTCGCCCATGGCAACCGTCACGTCGTTGCCGGACAATTGCCCGGAGATAATCCCGCCCTTTGTTTCGATTTTCAGGTCTTGCTTCAACAAAGCAACAACGCAGCGCGAGGCATTGCCGCACGCTTCGACTTCACTGCCATCTGCGTTAAAAATGCGCATGGCGACATCGGCAACTTTGGAGGTGAGTACAAGGATGAGTTGGTCACAGCCAATACCGGTCTTCCGGTCCGCAATCGCTCGCGCGCGGGCAGGGGGCATTTCCATCGGACATGCGCGCGCATCAATAATGACGAAGTCATTACCCAGCCCATGCATCTTGTGAAATTCGCCTTTTGCCATCCACGGCGATTTAGGGGCTACAGGCCGGAGTGTCCACCGCTCATGCTAATCGTCATCGGGCCCCTTGCCACACGGAATGATTTGCTTTTTGGAAAGCGTGTTGGTAAGAGCAAGTGCAAGACAGCAACCCTGTCATTCAATATTTGTTGGAAATCCATAGTTTCCAGGCTGGTTGGCGAAGATTCGCTCACCGGCTTTTTGTTCGTTTATGCGCCATATGGGGCGATTTGGTAAGGAATGTCGATGTTTGACAAGCTAAGTGACCGGTTAGGAGGGGTGTTTGATCGCCTTCGCGGTCGCGGTGCGTTGAACGAAGCCGATGTGCGTGAGGCGATGCGCGAAGTGCGCGTTGCCTTGCTTGAGGCAGACGTTGCATTGCCTGTCGTCCGTGAATTCATCGACAAGGTGACCGAGCAAGCCGTTGGCGCGCAAGTGTTGAAGTCAGTCACACCGGGCCAGCAAGTCGTCAAAATCGTTAACGACGCGCTTGTCGAAATGTTGGGCGCTGAACAAAGCGACCTGAACCTCGCCGTTGCGCCGCCTGCGATTATCATGATGGTTGGTCTGCAGGGTTCGGGTAAAACCACCACGACTGCAAAAATCGCCAAGATGTTGAAGGCGAAGCACGGTAAAAAGGTCCTGATGGCGTCGCTTGACGTCAATCGCCCGGCTGCGCAGGAGCAATTGGCCACGCTTGGTACGCAGACGGACGTCGCGACCTTGCCCATCGTTCAGGGGCAAATGCCTGTCGATATTGCCAAGCGCGCTATGCAGGCGGCAAAGTTACAGGGTTTTGACGTCCTTATCCTCGACACCGCTGGTCGTTTAAATGTCGATCAGCAACTGATGGACGAAATGCAGGCGGTGGCGAAGGTTTCGGTGCCGCAGGAAATTCTGCTGGTGGTGGACTCGCTTACCGGGCAAGACGCGGTCAACGTCGCCAAAAGCTTCGGCGAACGCGTTGATCTGACCGGTATCGTGCTGACTCGCATGGATGGTGATGCGCGCGGCGGTGCGGCACTGTCGATGCGCGCCATTACGGGTAAGCCAATCAAATTTGCAGGTGTCGGCGAGAAGCTGGATGCGATTGAGGCATTTAACCCAAGCCGCGTTGCTGGCCGTATTCTTGGCATGGGCGACGTCGTCGGCTTGGTCGAACGTGCGTCCGAAATGGTCGAAAAAGAGGACGCGGAGAAGCTCGCGGCCAAAATGGCCAAGGGTCAGTTCGACATGGACGACCTGCGGATGCAATTTCGCCAAATGACCAAGATGGGCGGTCTCGGCGCGTTAGCTGGCATGATGCCTGGCATGAAAAAGGCCAAGCAGGCGATGGACGCCAGCGGTATGAACGATAAGTTACTTGTACACATGGATGCCATCATCGGTTCGATGACACCGAAAGAACGCGCGAAGCCCGAACTGTTAAACGCCAAGCGTAAAATCCGCATTGCCAAAGGATCTGGCATGACGGTGCAAGACGTCAACAAGCTGATTAAAATGCATCAGGAAATGGCAAATGCCATGAAACGCATCCGGAAAATGGGTGGCCTCAAGGGCCTTGCTGCGATGTTCGGTGGCGGCAAAGGCGGCGCAGATTTGGGCGGCGCGATGGAGGGGATGCACGGCCTTCCCCCTGGCGCAATGCCACCTGGCATGGGTGGATTTCCCGGAATGAGCGGCGGTGGCGGGATGCCGCCTGACCTTGCAAGGCTTTTGAATAAAAAGAAATAACATATTGTTTTAGTTTATGTATTTTAAGAAAGGTGAGTTAGTTTTATGGCATTATCAATGCGTTTGTCGCGGGGCGGTTCGAAAAAGCGCCCTTATTATAAAATCGTCGTAGCCGACGCCCGTGCACCGCGCGATGGGAAGTTCATTGAGCGTATCGGCAGCTACAACCCGCAGCTTCCCAAGGACAGCGCTGAGCGCATGATCCTTGATGCTGAGCGTGCGAAGCATTGGCTCGCGGCTGGTGCACAGCCATCGGACCGCGTTGCTCGTTTCCTTGACCTTGCTGGCGTTAAAGAGCGCAAGGTCAAAACCAACCCGAACAAGGGTGAGCCTGGCCAAAAAGCCAAGGATCGCGCAGAAGACAAGGCAACCAAGCTTGCCGAAGCTGAAGAAGCTGCCGCAGCAGCCGCCGCTGCTCCAGCACCTGAGCCAGAGCCTGAAGTCGTTGCCGAAGAAGCACCTGTAGCTGAAGAATTTGCACCTGCCGAAGCTGCTGCTGAAGAAGCACCTGTCGCTGAAGAAGCCGCACCTGCCGAAGCTGCTGCTGAAGAAGCACCTGTCGCTGAAGAAGCCGCACCTGTCGAAGCTGCTGCTGAAGAAGCGCCTGCCGCTGAAGAAGCTGTGCCAGCCGCTGAAGAAGCAACTGAAGAAAAGGCTGAGGGCTAAATGCCTTCTCCCCTCCCGCAGGCGGGGGGGGTCGGGGGTGGGCTACCATCCTCGAGAGCAGAAAGCTCGCCTATAGCGAGCCCCACCCCTAACCCCTCCCGCATGCGGGAGGGGAACGACCACACCGTCACGCTTGCCGCCGTTTCCGGCGCGCATGGCGTGACGGGTGAAGTCCGTCTTAAGCTGTTTGCGGATAACCTCGACAGCTTGAAACATCACAAGAGCTTCAATGATGGGGCGCTCACGGTAAAGTCGCTCCGCCCGACCAAAGACGGCGCAATCGCCCGCTTTGCCGAAATCAACGACCGCAACGCCGCAGAGAAGCTGCGCAGCACCCTGCTAACCGTCCCGCGCGAAGCTTTGCCGGCATTGGGTGAGGGCGAATATTATTATAGCGACCTGTTAGGCCTGCCATGCGTGTCCACCGACGGGACGGACCTCGGCATTTGCGTTGCCGTCGAAAATTTCGGCGCAAGCGATGTCCTTGAAATTCAGATGCCTTCTGCCGACGGCAAGCCGGGCAAAAAGTTCATGGCCCCTATGACCGCAGATGCCGTGCCCGAATGGGGTGCCCAAGCCGACGGACGTATCGTCATTGACGCGGCGTTCGTGATTTAGTATATACAGACTTGATATACGGAGGTTGTAATGGCGCGACAATGGACCACCAAAGCATTCAAATCGGGCAACTCTGTCGCCCTGCGGTTGCCGAAAGGTGCTGGGTTCGTTGAAGGCGATGACGTCGTCATTCTTCCCCATGAGAGCGGGCGCATTTCGATATGGAAAGAATCCGAAGCATTGACGGTTCTGATGAGCCTATATGGCAGCATGTCGCCCGGCTTTATGAAACATGGCCGAGGAAATATTGATCAAGATGATCGCGTCTGGGACACGTCGTCCCACAAGTCGGTGGCGTGATTGTATCTTCTTGACACCAATATCTGCATCGATTTTGTCGATGGCCGCAGCGATATTGCGCGGCAACGGGTTAAAGACAACTTCAAATCAGGTTTATGCGTTTCTGCCATAACCGCAGCAGAGCTTCTGGTCGGGCCGAGACAATCGAACGATCCCGAAGGAGATCGAGAAAAAGCTGAACGCTTCTTGACGATCGTGAGCACTATGGATTTCGATCATCTCGCCGCCGAGCATTATGCGATGCTGGTACAGCGCGTTGGCGTTAACAGGCGGAGCTTTGATCGTTTAATTGCGGCCCACGCGCTGGCGCTGGGTGCCGTTTTGGTAACCAATAACGAAAAGCACTTTGCCGACGTGCCGGGGTTGATCGTTGAGAATTGGACGGTTTGATGACCTTCCACGCCCAAATCCTCACCCTCTACCCCGAGATGTTTCCCGGACCGCTGGGGATATCCTTGGCTGGCCGGGCGCTGGAGGAGCGGAAATGGTCTTGTGCGCCTATTCAGATCCGCGACTTTGCGACGGACAAGCATCGGACCGTTGATGATACACCCGCAGGCGGCGGGGCAGGGATGGTATTGCGGGCGGATATTCTGTCGGCGGCGGTGGAACATGCGGCTGCTAAGGATCCTACTATTCCAATCCTTGCTATGACGCCGCGTGGAAAGCCAATCACGCAAGCCCGCATCCGTGAACTGGCCGCTGGACCCGGCGTAACCGTTCTCTGTGGCCGGTTTGAGGGCTTTGACGAGCGCCTTTTTGATGCCCACCCTGAAATCGAGCAAGTTTCAATGGGCGACATCATCCTGTCGGGCGGCGAAATTGGGGCGTTGATGCTGTTAGACGCTTGCATTCGGCTGCTTCCCGGCGTAATGGGCGCGTCTTCCAGCGGTGACGAAGAGTCCTTTGAACAAGGATTGCTTGAATATCCGCACTATACCCGACCCAATGATTGGGAAGGGCGTATGATCCCTGAAGTGTTGCGATCGGGGGATCATGCGAAAATAGCTGCTTGGCGGAAACAACAGGC
>NZ_CAMCWY010000028.1 GCF_945882965.1 Sphingorhabdus sp. EL138 | reverse complement strand
TTTCCCAACTGACTGTTAATCAATTGGTCGGGGGTTCGAATCCCTCCCGGGGAGCCAATTTTTGTGGCTCAGCAGTCTCTAAAGTGGCCCATGGGCCTGCCAGAGTAGCCGAAGCGCGGCATAGCCGACCAGTAACGCCGTTAGCGCCCTTAACAAATGTGGGGAGAAATAGCGCATTCCGAACAGGCTGCCCAACTGTCCGCCGACCAACACAGCGCCGAGCAGCAGACCATATTGCAGCGCAGGCTCGGCTAGCGAATGCGCCCCTGATTTCACTAATTGGCCAAGCAGGCCCGCCGCCGAGTTGATCAATATGTAAAGCGACGCGAAGGCGGCGATGCGGCGTGGCTCTGCCCAGCGGATCAGGTGTAAGACTGGCGCCATGAATATGCCCCCGCCGATACCCGACAGGCCAGCCAATAAGCCTACGCCGCCCGAAAGCGCCAGCAACAATGGCTTTGGAACTGCGCGCGGCGTCATCTTATCCGCTTGGAGAAAAAGGGCGATGGCCGACGCCAACAACGCGCCACCCAATATCGTCAGGAACACGACCTGTTTCAGCGGCACCAGCCCGCCTGCGAAGGCGAGCGGCGCTGACACCAAGAGCAAAGGCAAAACCTGCGGCCAGGACACCAGGCCAGCCCGCACAAAGCGAATGCTGCCGCCGGTCACGACGATGATATTGCAGACAAGTGCAATCACGGGGATCAGCCGGTAATCCACCCCCCACAAGGCCAGCAACGCCGTGTACGTGGACCCGCCGCCAAAGCCAACAGACGCATAGACAAAGGCGACAAGAGCAAAGAGGCTGGCCAGCCAGATCATCTTGGCCGCTCCGTCATCTGCTTATCAAAATGCGCCGTGGCAGTGCTTATATTTCTTTCCCGAACCGCAGGGACATGGGTCGTTGCGGCGCAGATCAGGGTCGCCTGCATATGGGTTGTTGAAACCCGATGGAGCCACAGCGCGCGGGATCGTCGTCGTCACCAATCCAAGCGAACCTGCGTCGATATCATCGCTGTTATCTTCGCCGGTAAACGGGTCGATATGCGTTGTCAGGAAATCGGGTAGTTCAGGCAAGTCTTGCGGAACAAACTCTTCCTCCGCGCGGAAATCATTGGTGGCGATGGTCTTAGTCACGCCTTCGCGGATGGCGGACAACATGCGTTCAAATAGGCCAAATGCCTCTTGCTTATATTCGTTGATCGGATTCTTCTGCGCATAGGCGCGCAGATAAATCACCTGACGCAGGGCATCGAGCGTCGACAAATGCTCTTTCCAATGATGGTCAAGCGTTTGCAGCAAGATACTTTTTTCGACCTGACGCCAGATATCATCATCAAGACCAGCGCCCTTCGCCTTGAACTTTTTGGTCGCCATATCGGCGATGCGGGTTTCGATGATTTCCGGTTCAAGGCCGTCTTCCTTCAACCAAGCGTCGATGTCAGGCGTCAGCCCCAGCAGCTCAGTGGATTTTTGCTTTAGACCTTCGATATTCCATTGCTCGGGATAAGTGCCCTCGGGGCAATGGTCGCCAACAAGGTTGTTGACGGTATCGTTGCGCATATCCTCAATGATATCATCGACGTCTTGCGCATCCATGATGTCGCTGCGTTGTTCATAAATGACCTTGCGCTGGTCATTCATGACATTGTCATATTCAACCAACTGCTTGCGGATATCATAATTGCGCGCCTCTACCTTTTTCTGCGCGGTTTCGATAGCTTTCGACAGCCATTTGCCGCCAATCGCTTCGCCATCTTCAAGGCTGGAGTTCATCATTCTGGAGAACAAGGTTTCGGACCCAAAGATACGCAAAAGATCATCGTCGAGCGACAAATAGAAGCGGGAGAGCCCAGGGTCACCCTGACGCCCCGAACGGCCGCGCAACTGGTTGTCGATACGGCGGCTTTCATGGCGTTCTGTGGCAAGAACAAATAATCCGCCGGCTTCGATGACCTTGGCTTTTTCAGCAGCGATTTCGTCCTGCAACGCTTGAATGGCTGTATCGCGCGCCTGCCCCTCGGGCATATCGCGCAATTCGTCATTCAACCGAAATTCAAAGTTACCGCCTAGCTGAATATCCGTACCGCGACCCGCCATGTTGGTGGCGATGGTAACGCTGCCGAAACGCCCGGCTTGCGCAACAATATGCGCTTCGCTCTCGTGGAAGCGGGCATTCAGGACGCTGTGCTTGACGTCTTCCTTCTCCAAAAATTCGGACAGCAGTTCTGATTTTTCAATCGACACCGTTCCGACCAATACGGGCTGACCGCGGTCATTTGCCTCTTTGATTGTTTTGGCGATGGCACCGAATTTATCTTGGGTATTTTTGTAGAACTGGTCGTCCTCATCCACGCGCCGAACGGGCACGTTGGTGGGTATTTCCACCACGTTTAGCTTGTAGATTTCATGAAACTCGCCAGCCTCGGTAGCAGCGGTGCCCGTCATCCCGGACAATTTGGGATACATGCGGAAATAATTCTGGAAAGTGATGGTCGCCAGCGTCTGGTTTTCAGGCTCGATCTGGACGCCTTCTTTGGCTTCAACCGCTTGGTGCAGGCCGTTTGACCAGCGACGTCCATCCATCATGCGACCTGTAAATTCGTCGATGATGATGACCTTGCCATCCTTGACGATGTAATCAATGTCGCGCTTGAACATCACATTGGCTTTAAGCGCTTGGTCAAGATGGTGGACAACCAAGGTGTTTTCATAATCATACAGATTAGAGCCCGTCAGCAAGCCAGCGTCCTCAAGCATCCGCTCAACCTTCTCAGTGCCATCTTCGGTTAGCGTAACGTTGCGGCTCTTTTCGTCTTTGTCATAATCGCCCGCGTCCAACTGCAGAACGACGGCATGGACCTGCATATATAATTCGGATTTGTCGTCGGTCGGGCCAGAAATAATCAAAGGAGTCCGCGCTTCATCAACCAAGATAGAATCGACTTCATCGACAATCGCGAAATTGAATGGGCGCTGCACCATTTGCGCGCGTTCATATTTCATATTGTCGCGCAAATAATCAAAACCAAGTTCGTTGTTCGTCGCATAGGTGATATCGCAAGCATAAGCGTCGCGGCGTTCCTGTTCAGCGATGTTTGGAACGACAACCCCTGTCGTGAGGCCAAGAAACCCGTAAATCCGCCCCATCCATTCCGCGTCACGGCGGGCCAGATAGTCGTTGACGGTCACAACATGAACGCCTTTGCCCTCAAGCGCGTTGAGGTAGCATGCCAATGTTTCGGTCAAGGTTTTACCCTCACCCGTGCGCATTTCGGCGATTTCGCCGCGATGCAGCACAATACCGCCGACCATCTGCACATCAAAATGGCGCATACCCATGACGCGCTTTGATGCTTCGCGCACAGTTGCAAAAGCCTCTGGCAGGATATCGTCAAGCGCCTCTCCGGCGGCCAGACGATCCCGAAATAACGGCGTCTGCCCCTTTAGCCGCTCATCGTCCATGGCGGCGATGTCGCCTTCAAGCGCGTTGATGTTTTCAACAATCTTCATGATTGATTTTACGTAACGGTCGTTCGACGACCCGAATAAGGCTTTAGCAAATCCGCCGAGCATGGATAATTCCTTTGAAATATGCGGGGGACGCGCGCGGTTGGCGCGCGGTAGGTAGCTATTAAACGCACCCAAAAGGGCGCAGAAAGCCTAACCTAAGATGATATCATGCCGGTCAATCGGCGTATCTGGCGTTACGGCAACCAGGGTCGCTGCACCGACGGCGGGTGCAAGTGCCGCGCGCGCCTTCGCAGTCTCACGGACCACGGGTTCGCAAGCGGCGACAGCTTCAAGCGCCGCAGCCGCAACATAAGCCTGCGCAACCGCTGAATCCATCGATGCCGACGCCGAAGACACTGGACGCGCCGCCTCCGCAACGGAAAATCCGCTCATCATCGCCAGTAGATAAATCAGTAAACGCATGTTTTGCCCTATGAGGTGCTGCGACGCGTATAGGGAAACAAAGCCGCTCCGTCTATCCCGAAGCGTGTTGGCTAGCGTGCATTGCCAGTTGCGCCAATTGCGGCCAGCAGATAGACGAAATATACCATTTACGCGCCCTACAGAGAATTCTCAAAATATTACAAGGTTCCAATTGCTTGTCTAGCACTTCTCCACTCGCCGCTCCTTTTCCTATCATGCCCGACATTGCTGGTGCGACGCCGCGTATTGCGCGGGCGGGGTATAAGGAATGGAACCGCTGTGACCTGAGCTATGTTACGTTTGATGCTGGCACCACGGTTGCGGGCGTAACCACGCAAAATCTTTGCTGTTCAGCCGAGGTTGATCTTTGCCGCGCGCATTTGCCGCACGGCAGTGCGCGGGCGTTGGTGGTCAATGCGGGCAATAGCAACGCTTTCACTGGGCAGCGCGGCAAAGATGCGGTGGACGCGATTACGGGCCAAGTGGCGGCCCATTTGAACTGCGACGTGACGGAGATATTCGTGTCTTCAACCGGCGTCATTGGCGTGCCTTTGCCCATCGACAAGGCGCAGGCCGGTCTTCAAGCGGTTTTTGATGCTGCTATATGCAGTTGGGAAGATGTCACCCAAGCCATCGGGACCACGGACACCTTTGCCAAGGGCGCAACGGCCAGCGCGATGGTCGATGGCCGCAAGGTTCAGCTTGTCGGCATTATCAAGGGTTCGGGCATGATCGCGCCGGACATGGCGACGATGCTGGGTTATGTCTTTACCGACGCCGCCGTCGACGCGGCGTTCTTGCAGCAACTTTTGTCCGCCGCCAATCAATCAAGCTTTAGCTGCATTACCGTGGACAGCGACACCTCCACCAGCGACACGGTGCTCGCCTTTGCTACAGGCAAGGCAGGCAATGCGCGGTTGACCTCGTTTGAAGACGTCGGCGCAGACGCCTTTGCAGCCGCGCTGGGTGATGTCTGCCGCCAACTGGCGCATCTTGTGGTGCGTGATGGCGAAGGGGCGCAGAAGTTTATTGAAATTCAGGTGACGGGGGCCGTCAGCAATGACAGCGCACGGCGCGTGGGCTTGGCCATTGCCAATTCGCCCTTGGTCAAAACGGCGATTGCGGGTGAGGATGCCAATTGGGGCCGCGTCGTTATGGCCGTTGGTAAAGCCGGCGAGCCTGCGAACCGCGACACGCTATCCATCCGCTTTGGCGCGACGTTGGCCGCGCGCAACGGCCTTGCGGTGGCAGATTATGACGAAGCGCCGGTGGCACGCCACCTAAAGCAAAAGGAAATCGAGATCGGCGTTGATCTTGGCCTTGGGTCGGGGCACGCCACGGTGTGGACGTGCGACCTGACCCATGGTTATATCAGCATCAACGCCGATTATCGCAGCTAGGGTCAGGACCCTAAAGCGCGGCTTCGAGCCAGCTTTTCAACTGTGCCTTGGGCGCTGCGCCAACCTTCGTATCCGCAATTTCACCACCTTTGAACAGGATCATTGTGGGAATACCACGCACGCCATATTTGGCAGGCGTATCGGGATGGTCATCAATGTTCAGCTTCACGATTTCGACTTGTCCGGCAAGCTCTTCACTGATTTCTTCAAGGCTTGGGCCGATCATTTTACAAGGGCCGCACCATTCGGCCCAGAAATCGACCAATACGGGTTTGCCTGATGCCAGCACGGTTGCGGCGAAGTCATTATCACCTACGGTTTTGGTAGCCATATCAATCTCCTTTGTTATGCCTTATGTATTCACGCCGCCAAGGACTGACAAGCACCATGCGCAATAGTTTTGCTGAACACGTCAAGAGGCGGGGTAATAAGGTGCCAAGATGGCATCGGAAAGCGTTATGAAGCGCGGCGCGTGCGTGAACAACAAAGATACCTCTATCCGCGATTCTGGGAAAATCGTCTGCAATGCGGCACGATAATGCGCCATTTGCCGCAAATGCGCGGCTGGCACGCCTCGTTCATCTTGCGGCACCTGCCGACCCGTTTTGAAATCAATGGCACGCACCAGACCGGGTTCAACCAGCAACCTGTCGATCCGTCCGTTAATCACCGTTTCGCCAACCACTGCGACCAATGGCACCTCAGCGCGGGCAGAGGGACCAAAAAACGCCCCCCATTGCGCGTCGTTCACGATACCGCCAACCTCGGCAATAAGCTGTGCCGGGTCAATGTCGGTATCGGGCGTCTGCGCGGCTAACCATTGCTCGGCTTTTTGGAGCGAAACGTCATTGGTGATGCGTTCCAACACAGCGTGGATAAGCTTGCCACGCACCGCCGCCTTGCGCATTGCCGAAGTGGCTGGCGCATCGCCATAATCATCATCATCCAGACGCGATGGGACTAAAGGACGCGGTGGGCGTTGCTCGGCTGGCGCTGGGGCGAAAAGCCAAGGCGGTGTGGCAACTAACGGTTCAGCTTGCGCAGAGGTAATATGGTTGCCCTCTGGCGGCGTCAGGTAAGCCCCCTGAAGCCCGATATGACGCATCACCCTGCCCCAGCGCACGTCATCCTCCCAATCGCACCCAAGTGCCGCCATGCCCCGTTGCAGAAGCGCACACCAGCTTTCGGTTGGCGGCTCTCCCTTGCGGCTGATGCCCAATGACCCGGCCATGATCAGCCGCTCTTCGGCCCGCGTAATCGCGACATAGAGCAAGCGTTTGTGTTCCTGCAGCTCGCGGGTCTTTTGCCGCTCCACGGTTTCCAGCAACTGCCCCGATTGTTCCGCCTTGCGAATGGGTAACAATGGTATGCGCTGCCCTTCGGCCATTAACAGCTCGACAGAGTGGTCAGGCTTCTTGGTTGGGTCAGATGTGACATCGGCCAAAATGACCACAGGGGCTTGCAAGCCCTTTGCACCATGGACGGTCATGATCCTGACCTCTTTGCTGCTGCTGTCGCCCTCGCGTTTGATCTCGGTGTCACCACGGTCGAACCATGCAAGGAATTTTTGCAAGCCCCCGCTGTGTTGCTGTTCAAATTGCAACGCGGAGTTCAGCATCTCTTCAATGGGCACCAAAACCTCACTGCCTAACCGCGCAATGAATTTACGCCGCGCGCCAATGGGGCCGGACAAGATTTGTTCAAGGAAATGATAGACGGTCGTGAAATCGGCCATCGCCAGCATGTCGCGCAGCGGAGCCATCTGCGCGGTTAATTCGGGCCGATCACGAACATGCTGCCACAGACTGCCCTTGCGGTCGCCGACATAGCCATATTGGAGCAACGTTTCTTGCGACCAGCCAATGATGGGTGAAACCAACACACAAGCCAGGCTAAAATCATCATTGGGTTGAAGCACAAATTTGATGACGGCTAACAAATCCTGCACGACCAATGGCTGCAACAATCGAAGCCGATCGATACCTGCAACGGGCACATCGCGTTCATGCAATTGCGCCACCAACATCGACGCCATCTCCCCACGGCTACGCAATAGAAACAGGATATCGCCGGGTTCAAGGGGGCGGCCTTTGCTGACGAGCCATGGTTTTGCGTCAATCAGCGCCTTGACATGATCCGCCAGTTTTTCGGCCAGAGCGCGTTTTTCGTCGCTGAACCAATCTTCTTCTTCGTCCGAACCGCTGTCATCTTGCGCATTGGGCTTGGCGGATATGGGTTCCAGCAACTCAACCATGCCGATATGCGGCTTGTCGCTATAATGCACGGCAATTTCCCCTTTTATACCGAAACTTTCAGGGCCAGCCACTTCGATAACGGCATTCACGAACTCAAGGATCGGCGGAGTTGAACGGAAGCTTTGCGACAAAGTAAGCCGGTTCAGCTCGGACCCCGATTTACCGATACGCTCGGCAAAATATTCCCCCGCTGCTTCATAGCGTTCGGGGGCAGTCCCTTGGAACCCGTAAATGGCTTGCTTAAAATCGCCGACAGAGAACAAAGTGCGTGTCTTGTCGGGTTGCGCCCCCATGCCACTGTAAAAATCATCGCTGAGTGCGCTGATGATATCCCACTGCGCGACATTGGTGTCCTGCGCCTCATCGACCAATATATGATCAATCTGCCGATCTAGCTTAAACCGCACCCAATCCGCCATTTGACCATGTTGCAGCAACGCCGCCGTGCGCCGGATCATGTCGTCAAAATCCACCGCGCCAAGCGCGTGTTTCGCCTTGCTATATTGGGCCGCAAATTCCTTGCCGACCAACAAGGCCTGCGCAAGCCTGTCCGCATATTGAGCGCGCACAACCTGCCCCATCAACGGGTTGGTCCATTGGAACAGCTCCAACGCTTGCGCGGCATATGCGTCCGTCATTGGGGTATGGCCCTTGGACGAAACCTGCATTTCGCCGTTCTTATTTGACCAACAACTATGAAGCTCCGTGAATAAAGCTGCACGCTCGGCGGGAGAACGGGACAGCCAGTCCTGAAGCACCGCCGCGCGCTTACCGCCGCGGCTATCGAATTTATTTTTGCACCATAAAAGATTGGCGTCGATAATAGATTGCAGATCCGCGCGCGGAACATGTTCGTCGGCAAACGCGGCCGCCAGCATTTCTTCGACAGTGCCTGAAAAACTGACATCCGCCAACCGCCGCGCCCAAGCCACCGCGCCGGCATCATCGGGGATTGAAGCCATCATATCGGGCGCAGCTGCCGTACGATGCAAGAAGCGCAGGGCGCCGTCCTCGCCCATGTTCAGGCTCAATTCCTGCAAATTGGCGATTATCCTGCCGTCACCGCGCGCTTCGGCATCCAAAACCAAATTCGCGAGCGCCGCGTCGAGCAATTCCCGCTGCTCGCGCCCCTCAACAGGCTTAAAGCCCGGCACCAGTCCCGCTTCTTCCGGAAAGCTGCCGAGCAGCGATTGGCAGAAGCTAT
This sequence comes from Sphingorhabdus sp. EL138, assembly GCF_945882965.1. Taxonomy (GTDB): domain Bacteria; phylum Pseudomonadota; class Alphaproteobacteria; order Sphingomonadales; family Sphingomonadaceae; genus Sphingorhabdus_B. The sequence continues at coordinate 14,221 of NZ_CAMCWY010000028.1, read as the reverse complement.
GGATGGTCAATATCTGCAATCCGCCGCCGGGCGCATCCAGAACCTTTGCGAACAATTGCCGCGCTTTCTTGCGCGCCTCGGGACCTGCATCAGCGCCAATAGCCTCAAGGTCATGGAACAATATTCCATCGTCCATCTGCACCCAAGTCGCCAAAAGCTGATTGATCCGGTCCGCCATTTCGGACGCGCCAGCCTTAGTAAAGGTGATGCACAACAGATTTTCCGGCTCAACGTCATTTTCCAGCAACAGCCGAATGACGCGCGCAGTCAGCACCTGCGTTTTACCCGTCCCTGCCGAAGCGCTCAGCCAGATATTGTCGTCCGGCACAACCGCGCTGCTTTGCGCGGGGATTAATGGGTGCAGCTTTTTGGGTTCAGCGCTCATGCCGCATCCTCAATTATAGCCTGACGCCCATTCCATTCCTGTAGGCGCATCAATTGGTCATAATCGCCATAGATCGCAAATTCGGGATGCAACTTTGCGGTAAAAGGCGTGTTGCCTAATATCCATTTGCTGATCGCGACCTCCGCTTGCGCCACTGCAAAGGCAACAAAGTCCGCGCGCTCCGGCTTATCATCCGCCGCACGCGTACTTGTGGGCTCGGCAATATGGCCGAAGATATCCTTTTTCTTGGCAAGGCTCCAATATTCGAAATGGCTCGCTGTGCCTGACACACCCTTAATAGCCAACGCCTCGGCCATATAGCCAATGAGGCCCAGTTGCAGCGCGAATCCTGCGTTAATCTGCTTGGTCGATGGTGGCATACCGGTTTTATAGTCGATGATGACCAAGTCGCCATCTGCGGTCCGGTCAATACGGTCAACCCGCCCCCTGACGGCGATGCCTTTGATATGGACGGTGCCGGGTTGCTCGGCAACCGCCACGACGCGCCCCTCCTCCGCCATCAAGCGTTTGGTCTCATCCGCCACCCAGCGTAAACCAGCGGCAATGCGCGGTTGCCAAAATGTGCGCAGCAATGGATCCGCCGCCTCCTGCGCCAACAATGCATCCGCACGCGCGACAAGCTTATCGACCGCGCAATTGTCGTGCGTGAACCATTTTTCCAATATGTCGTGCACAAGGCTGCCGCGCCAAGCGTAGCTGGGTTCGGCATCGACCTTTTCCAGCACAGGAAGGCCAAGGATGCGCTTGGCGTAAAAGGAATAAGGGTCAGATTTCAACTGGTCGAAATCGGTAACGGATAAGGAAACTAGGCGCTGCTCCGCGTTCGGCATGGGTACTGGCCGCGCGGCAAACGGCTCCTTTTCGGCAGGATGATCAAGCGAGTCTGCCCACGCCAACAGCGCGTCATCACCCGCAAGCGCCTCCCCAATCAGCGCTTTAATCCGCAACAAAAAGCGTGACGCGACCGTTGGCCCGCTCCGGTCGCGCCGCGCGCGAGTCAACAACACCTCTTGCGCGCCAAGTGCCGTCGCCAAATCATGTGCCGAAAGGCCAATATTCCGATCCAACGTCGGCAGTTTCAGGTGACGCCGAATGGCAGGGGCCAACCAAGGATCAGGCTGCGCGATTTGCGGCCATGTACCCTCGTTCAGGCCAGCGCAGATCACATAATCTGCCTGCTGCAAGCGCGCTTCTAACAAACCGTAAATCGCGACGCGCGGGTGCCCGCCATAAGGGGGACGCACAACCGCGCCGGAGAAAATTTCTCTGAACGTCGCAACCAAACCTGTTGCATCGACACGGCCAAGTGTGGACAGATCGCTTGAGGTTACGTCCTCCCAGTTCCGCGTCAACTCGCGGCCACTCGCGCCACGCCAAATACCGCCATCGGTAAGCGCCGTTGCAACATCGCGTAAGGATGCCAGAACATCCCCAAATGGCTGACCATCGGCCATTTCGAGCGGTGCCAGTTGCGTCGCAACCCCAGACCACCATGCGATTAAATCTGCGTTTGGTTTGCGCGCCGTCTCAAGCCGTCGTGTAATCGCCGAAAGGCCAATGCTGCTGGCCGTGCCGCGCAAGGCCAAATCAAGCTGCCGCACATGGTCCAACCAAGCGAGCCTTTGTGTGCCGGCAAACACCAAAGGGTGCTTGGCAATGGCCAATATGCTCGACGCGGAGAAGCGGCTCCAGATTGCGTCCACCAGCGCCAATGCAAGCGTGCCCGGCGGTGTTTGCAGCAAGGGTATGCCCGCGCTGTCATCGACTTCTATGCCCCATCTATGCAACTGCCCAGCCACGCGCACCGCCAATTCGCGATCGGGCGTAATCAGGGCGACGCGCTTTCCGGCAACCTCCAGCGCGCCCCTGATGTGCACGGCGATTGCCTTTGCCTCTTGCGCGCTATCTTCTGCCTCGAGCCATTTTGCGTTCGGAAGGCTTTTGCGCAGCGGTGGCAGGTCCTGCCAATGTATGCTCTGTTCCGGCAGGCAGAAGATTTCGGAAATCGTAGCAGATTCTGGCTCAGTTCTGGCGGTTGGGAGGACGTCAATCTCGCTGCGGTCAATACCCATAAGTTCAAGCAAATGTTTCAAATGAAACTGCGGATGGACCTCCACATTACGACGGCGCGCAAAGCCTGGGCTATCTTCAGTGGGCGGCGACAGATCATCCCAACGCGCGTCAGACAGGTTAAGGTCAACGCCCGGTAAGATAACGTGCCCGTTCGGCATGCGTACCACGCGGCGCAGCACGCGGGCCACAGCCTTTGCAGATGTCGTAATCCCCACCGCTATAACTGGACCCGTATCAACATTTTGCGCTAAACGCTGCTCAAGCGCGGCAAGCAAATGGTTCCGGCGTTCGGCTGGCCCCATCAATTTTCGCGCAGTTAACGCGGCCCGATACGCCGGCAATATCTGCAAAAGCCGAGCGTAGGCGTTTTGCCAATGTCCGGCCAAATCAGCCTCTATTTTGATGTCTGCGAACTGGGTAAAATCGACCAGATCAACCTCAAGCGCGTCGATCAATTCTGCCAATTTGCGCGCCAGTCGCAACGCTTCTGCAGACGAAAGCGGGGCATCAGCGGGCTGATAGTCTTTGACGAGCTTAGCCAACAGCATCAGCCGCTCAAACGAAGCGATTGCTGGCCATATCGCGCCGCTCGCCGCGATGGGGTCAAGCATTGGTCCCAAGGCTTCGTCCAATTGCATGTCACCCACGGCAACCATATGCGGCAAAAGCATACCCGGTGCCGCCTGCCGAACAAAAGCCTCCGTCATTGCCTTGATTGCGCGGTTATTCGGCAGGAGAAATATACTGTTGCAGATCGCAAGCGGGTCTGCGCCCGCCGACTGCAATATCCATTGCACGGTTACATCGCATAGGTCATTACCCAGCGGTACGTTGAACACATGGGCACGCGGGGGCGAGCCTTTATCTGCCATATTGTTCCGCCAACTTCTTTTCTGTTGCCGCAATGGCCGCCGGATAGCCGACGTCAAACCAGAGCCCGTGATGTATCACGCCCATGCAACGGCCCTTAGCGATTGCCCGGTCCCAAAATATATTGGTTGAAAACACGTCCGCAGGCGGGTCGACAATGAGACGCTTCGAAAGCATCTGGATACCAGTCCACACATAGGCTGCAGGCGCGTCCCCCTGGCGACGCGACAATCGGCCGTCTGCATCCATGTTAAAGTCGCCATTGCCCTGGCTATTGTAAGCGATATCTCGCGGAATGAGGAGCATGAGAACGTCCATGCGGGCATCATCCCAATGCGCCATCAGCTGCGAGATCGCATTCTTGCCCGCATTGGTCCACCAATTGTCGGCGTTGACGCAAATGAAGGGATCGTCGGAAATGAGCGGCAACGCGTGAACCAAACCGCCGCCTGTGTCGCGCAACACATCGCGTTCGTCGGATATGCGCACATCCAAGTCATCCGCTGATGCTGCTAAATGTTGCTCTATTTGCTCTGCGCGATAATGCACATTGACGACGATCTTGCCGATGCCGGCATCCCGCAAATGGCCAAGCACATGGTCGAGCAAGGCAACGCCGCCCACTTCGATCAGCGGCTTTGGCCGGTCGGCGGTCAGGGGCATCATACGCGTCCCCTTGCCCGCAGCCATGATCATCGCTGTATCAACAGGCTTAACCATTGATGCGTAATTCCGTAGGCATTGTCTCGCGCACGTGCGGCGGAATGTGCGTGTCGAACCAGTGTTTGACCGGCGCAAGGTCGGGGTGGGCGAAGTCGCGCTCCAGCAACCCCCACATGCGGGGCAAGAACGACACATAACGTTCCTTGCCATCGCGCTTCCATAGCCGCGTAAAGATGCCGATAATCTTGGTATTTCGTTGGGCACCCAGCAAGGCATACTGCGCCCCAAAATCCGCATCAGGTTTTGCCGCATCATGATAATAGGCCAGCATCTCTGCCTCAAGCGCGGGCGAAACGTCCCGGCGCGCATCTTGCAGCAAGGACACCAGATCATATGCAGGATGCCCGACCAAAGCGTCCTGAAAATCAATTATCCCCTGCTGCCCATCATCCAACAGCATGATGTTTTCGGCATGATAATCCCGCAGCACAGTAACCTTCTGATAATCCGCAAGCGGGGCCAGCGCCTCGGTCCAGATGTGGTCAAATGCGCTAACATCAAATGATAACCCCATGGCCGGCATGTACCATTCGGACAACAGCTGCACTTCGCGCATGTAGGTCGCCATGTCATAGCCTTGCGATTGCACAGGCGGAGTTTGCGCCAACTCGACAATAGCATCAATGGCCGCGCGATAGACTGCGGTCTCATCTTCGGGATGTTCGTCCAAATGCTCCCGCATCCGCCGGTCGCCAAAATCCTCCAGCAGCAACAGGCCGCGCGTCAGATCGGTGGCAAAGATTTTTGGCGCGCGAAACTGATGCCCGTTCAGATATTCCGCAATATGAATAAAGGGGCGCGGATCCTCATGCGGTGGCGGCGCATCCATCAAAATCGCTTTGCCGCGCGTGGCGGACTCCACGCGGAAATAGCGGCGGAAAGACGCGTCTCCTGCAACAGGCGTCACGTGCGCGCCTTCCCAGCCATGCAACGTCAGAAATGCATCCAAGCCAGCGGGCGGCGCCATATTAATTACCTGTGTCATCTATATCCATTTTCAAAGTCAGTATTCGGCTTCCGTCCGCTTGCGGTGCAATGTCAATTTTATGGCTTGGCACCACATAAGCGGAACCAAAGCGTTCGGCCCACTCAACGAGCGTGATACGTTCACTGCGCTCGTTTGCCAGCCCCAGTTCGTCCAATTCGTCAGTATAATCAATCCGATACAAATCAACATGGGCAACGGCAACCAAAACATCTGGCGGTTCGTAGCTGTGGACGATGGCGTAAGACGGGCTGGCGACTTCGCCTTCATACCCAAGGCCCGCCAATATCCCTGCACACAACACGGTCTTGCCAGCACCAAGCGGGCCGTTGATCGCCACCCAGTCCGAACGCTTTAGGTCTTTAGAGAGCGAATGGCCAAAGGCGCGCATATCCTCGTCGGTTGGAATGATCATATCTTCTGTAGCGCCATGATGATTGTGGTTCCCGCACCTTTTGCAGAAGGAAAATGAAAAGTGCCAGCATGCAATTCAATTATCTTCTGGGCCAAGGGCACAGCAAGCATGCGCTCGAGCCGCGCAACGAAAAAAGCCCACCACGTTTCCGCAGCAGGCTCTCTTTTCGTCACAAACTGATCGGTGATTAATAGCGATAATGGTCTGGCTTGAATGGCCCTTCGGTCGAGACACCAATATATCCAGCTTGTTTGTCCGTCAGCTTGGTCAATTTCACGCCAAGCTTTTCGAGATGAAGCGTCGCGACCTTCTCGTCGAGATGCTTTGGTAAAACATAGACTTGGTTTTTATAATTGTCGCCATTGGTCCAAAGCTCGATTTGCGCGAGCACTTGGTTGGTGAAGCTTGCCGACATCACAAAACTTGGATGTCCAGTTGCACAGCCAAGGTTGACCAAGCGGCCCTTCGCAAGAACGATGATCTGCTTGCCGTCCGGGAACTGAACGAGATCCGTTCCTGGCTTCACTTCGGTCCAGCTATAATTTGATAAAGCTGCGATTTGAATTTCACTGTCAAAGTGACCGATGTTGCACACGATGCTCATGGGCTTCATGTTCATCATATGCTCGGCGGTGATAACGTCGGCATTGCCGGTTGCTGTGCAGAAGATATCCGCGCGTTGCACGGCCTCTTCCATTGTCACAACTTCAAAACCTTCCATTGCGGCCTGCAATGCGCAGATCGGATCAACCTCCGTGACCATCACCCGCGCGCCGCCGTTGCGGAGCGACTGCGCCGAGCCTTTGCCAACGTCACCAAAGCCAGCAACGCATGCGACCTTACCGGCGAGCATGACGTCAGTGGCGCGACGAATGGCGTCTACGAGCGATTCCTTACAGCCGTAAAGATTGTCGAACTTCGACTTGGTAACGCTGTCATTGACGTTGATTGCGGGAAAAGGCAGTTCGCCCTTCTTCGCGATTTCGTACAAGCGGTGAACGCCCGTCGTAGTTTCCTCCGAAACGCCCTTCAAATTCTTGACCGTTTGCGTGAGGTAACCCGGCTTCTTGGCAACAAATGCCTTCAAAGCGCGCTGGAATTCAACTTCTTCTTCATTCTCCGGCTCGCCAAAGCTTTCGCCGCGCTCAAGCCTTGCGCCCCACAATGCAAACATCGTGGCGTCGCCACCATCGTCGAGGATGATGTTCGCAGTGGTCTCGTCACCCCAATCGAAGATGCGGCCGACATAATCCCAGTAATCCGCAAGGCTTTCGCCCTTGACTGCAAACACAGGAATGTCCTGCGCAGCAATGGCGGCTGCGGCATGGTCTTGTGTCGAGAAAATGTTGCACGTCGCCCAACGCACATCCGCGCCAAGCGCCGTCAGCGTTTCAATAAGCACTGCGGTTTGAATCGTCATATGCAACGAACCCACAATGCGCGCACCGTTCAAAGGTTGCGACGCACAAAATTCCTCGCGCAACGCCATAAGGCCGGGCATTTCGGTTTCGGCAATGTTAATTTCTTTACGGCCAAAATCGGCCTCGCCTATATCGGCAATGACATAATCGTTAAAAGCCACAGGCTTATTCTCCGGGAGGTTTCAGATGCCTTGGCCCTTAACGGCAGATTTCCCGAAAATCAAATATAAAGATTGCTTTATATGCTTTCCCGATGGGGCGCTTTGTCAGAAACGCAACGCATACTGATGTCATCAAACTTAAAAAAACAGATGTCATTAACCTTAAAAAAAGCGCCGTTAAACATAGCCCACTTGCCTTGGTAAGGCGCGTCCCAGATGAAGCGGCAACGCTCTCTCTTGCTAAAGGAAATATCTCATGAGCATCTCTGTTGGCGATAAAATCCCTGACGTCAAACTGGTCAAGGCAACCGCCGAAGGCCCTCAACCCGTTCAGTCTGCGGCATATTTCGCTGGACGCCGCGTTGCATTATTCTCCGTGCCGGGTGCCTTCACGCCAACATGCTCGGCACGCCACCTGCCCGGCTTTGTCGAAAAGGCAGACGAACTTGCCGCCAAGGGCATTGATCAAATCGCCTGCACCGCAGTCAACGATGCCTTTGTTTTGGGCGCTTGGAACAAGTCGGGCGGCTCGGACGCAATCACGATGCTCGCCGACGGAAATGGCGATTTTGCTGCTGCGCTCGGTCTAGAGATGGACGGCAGCGCATATGGCATGGGCAAGCGCGGGCAACGTTTCTCGCTTGTCGTCAACGATGGCATCGTTGAGCAAGTTAATGTCGAAGCACCGGGCGATTTCAACGTAAGTTCAGCAGAATATATGCTCGGACAGCTCTAATCTATTGCTAGATCCACAGAAGCTGCATTTAAAAGGGAGGGGTCACCCTCCCTTTTTTGTTGCCAAATTCGTAAAATTCGTTGAAGCGTGCTTATGCCTACGCAACACGCTCAAAACATCATTAAACAACTCGTTACCGAATATGAATCTTCGGTAAAAAGGCTTCAATCCGCGCTTGCGGCTTATTTGAAGGATGGGGTTCCCCCAAGTGCAGATCAGCGCGCAAGCAATGACTTCTGTTATCCCGAACTCATCATCACTTATGCCGGCAAAACACGCGAGACCAAATCGAACCTCGCATTTGGCAAGCTGGAGAAGATCGGCACGTTCCGGACCACCTTCACCAAGCCCGATCTTTTTGCCGATTATATTGGCGCGCAGCTCGATCTTTTGAATGCGCAATATGAACTCGAGATTTCGGTTGGCCGCAGTCGCCAAGAAATCCCCTTCCCTTATGTTCTCGATGGATCGGCCGATCTTGAACTTGGGACCGTAAGTCCCAACGAGCTAGCACGTCATTTCCCCACCACCGAATTGGCCGATATTGGCGACGAAATCGCCGACGGTTTGTTGCGCGTAAAGGGCAATAATAGTTCGCCACTTGCTTTGTTTGATGGCCTCCGCACCGATTTTTCATTGGCGCGTTTGCGCCACTACACGGGCGCGCCTGCCGAGCATGTGCAGCATTATATTCTGTTCACCAATTACCACCGTTATGTCGACGAATTCGTCAGTTGGGCATGCAAGCAAGTCGGCAATGGACGCTATACCGCATTGTCAGGCGCTGGCGGCCTATATGTGGATCAGCCAACAGACGATGCAGCGCAGCTTGTCGCCGATAGCACATGGCGTCGGCACCAGATGCCGGCCTATCACCTGATCGCTCCCGACCGTTCGGGTATTAGCTTAGTGAATATTGGCGTTGGTCCGTCCAATGCCAAAACGATTTGCGACCATTTGGCGGTGCTTCGCCCTGAAGCGTGGTTGATGATTGGTCATTGCGGTGGCCTACGTGAGACTCAGCGGATTGGCGATTATGTCCTCGCCCATGCATATTTGCGCGATGACCATATCTTAGACGAAGTTCTGCCACCTGAAATTCCCATCCCGCCCATTGCCGAAGTGCAAGTAGCCTTAGCAAGCGCAGCGGAGGATGTATCGGGCGCCAGCGGCGCAGACCTCAAACGGCGGATGCGGACAGGCACCGTTGTCACCACCGACGACCGTAATTGGGAATTGCGCTATTCCGCCTCCGCGCTTCGTTTCTCGCAAAGCCGCGCGATTGCCATCGATATGGAGTCGGCGACAATTGCGGCGCAGGGCTATCGTTTCCGCGTGCCCTATGGCACATTATTATGTGTTTCGGACAAACCGCTGCACGGAGAAATTAAGTTGCCCGGTCAAGCAAACCGTTTCTACGAAGAGGCGATTGCCGCGCATTTACAGATCGGCATTCAAACATGTGAGTTGCTTCGCGAGGCTGGAAATAGCTTACACAGCCGCAAGTTACGCGCATTCAACGAACCACCATTCCGATAAGCACGCGGGAACGAACTTTAGTCCAAACGATTATCAAGTTTGCATTACAACCCAAGGAGGAACGGCTTATGCCAAGCAAGCCCGAAAAAAAAGGTGTGTTCAGCAAGGTTTTGACCACATTGCGCGATCTGACCGATACCCTTTCCGGTAAAGCCCGGTCTGCGGCCGAGACTGCGTCTACCACCGCCAAGTCAGCCGTAGATTCCGCCTCAAGTGCCGCCGCGACCGCTGGTGCAGTCATTAAGGAAAATCCCGGCAAGTCCGCCGCCGTTGCTGGCGCAGTTATCGCAACCGCAGCAGCCGCAGCAGCGGCAGCCGTGGCTGGTCAGAAGGTGTATGCGCGCAAGACCGCGAGCAGCGCAAAGCCTGCTGCGAAAAAACCTGCTGCGAAAAAGCCAGCTGTTAAAAAGCCTGTTGCGAAAAAGGCCGCTGCGAAGAAGCCAGTGGCCAAGCCTGCTGCAAAGCCCGCCGCCGCGGCGAAGCCTGCACCACGGACCAAGCCAGCGGTGAAGAAGGCCGCCCCGGCGAAACCCGCAGCAAAACCAACAGACTAGGTCGCGAACCCATAAATCTCGCAATGTAACCGACGCCGCCATTTCGAGCATCGCGTTCAAACGGGTTCCCACTTATTAGCCGCCATCCGCCGACGGCGTTTGGCTAGCTATCTATATAGTTCCCGATTTTTCATATTGGGTTCCTGACAGATATCTCGACGCGGTGTTTAAACTTTCAGCCTACCCCGTCAAGCCGCGCGGCGTTTCCAGTTTCTAATGGCCAAGCCAACCAGCACACCGAAGAATGTCACCAAAAACAATATTGTTTTAACGGGCCGCGCGGTGGCGGCGACGCCGGAAAGCATATCATGCCCACCGGTAACTGCCGCCTGAATGATCTGGCTAATGGTTTCAGCATAATCGGCAATGGCAAAACCGACGGCTGCGACCATGACGACCTTACCAAGCCGAGCGAGCATGGCGTGCGGCGACGCGGCAAACATCCGCCCACCTGCAAAAGCGCCCCATGCATAAACCGCGATAAAGATGAGGTCCGCCGCCATGCTGTAGATGGCCAAGTCCATCACACCCGATGCTGCCCAGTCAGCGTGGATGATGTCAACGCGCGCCGCATTACCGGCGGCCTGATGGTCGCTGATCCCCAATGGCGCGGCTTCGGTGACCAGCCAGACATTCATAACAATCAGCGCCGCGAGCAACAATATGCCGGACAGCCAGAACCTCCAGAAACGCCTTTCTAGGGCAGATTCGCTATCCAATGCTAGTCTGCCACCAATGACGCTGCCAACGCCCCTGACAGGGCACCCCCGCGCGTCAGATAATAGCTTGTGTAGTCATACACCTCCGCACCATGATGGCGCTTATACTCGCGTACTAACGTCCCGCCCAATCGCTCCACCGCAGTGCGGGAGCGCAAATTATGTGCGCCCACCTGAAACACAACAATGCTGACAAATTGGAAGATATGCCTGAGCATCAGCGCCTTCACTTCGCGATTGATGCCCGTGCGCCAATATGCGGTGGCAAAGAACGTCCAGCCGATTTCTATTTCTTGCGTTGCCGGATCGTAAGCGGAAAAGCGCGTGCCGCCGATGATTTCGTTTGACGCTCGGTCCAAAATGGCAAAGGCACCCTGCGATGCAATGGCATCAGCGAAAAAGCCTTCAAAGACTTCCCTTTTGTACCGATCACGAAATGGATGCATCGCCCAAATTTCGGGGTCGGAGGCGACGGCATAAAGTGCATCACAATCGCGCGCCAATAATGGCCGCAATGTTACGCACACGCCACTCAAAACCGGCTGAATGTCGAAGGGCGGCAACGTCACCAGCGGTCGCCAGTCAGTGCCGCGACAAAGGCCTGCCCGAGCTCTGGCTTGATTACCGCGCTCATATGATTGCCTGGAACCGTGAACAGCTTTCCATGCTGCAAAAGCGCAGTAAGATCGGCGGCAGAGCCATTATCGTCATCTTGTTCACCGCATATAACAGCAACAGGTAAGGTCCAACTGGCAATCTCCGCCGCATCGGTATCGACAAAGCTATCCAAAATATGTCGCAATGCCGCCGGGTCACCGCCAGTGGTTTTCAGGAACGCCTCCGCCATCCACGCAGGCGCCCCCTGTTCATGCTGCCCCAAATTGTCGAAGACATGGCGGAAATGCGCGCTCCGTTTTCCGGTCTGAGTGAGGCCCTCTAGTCCCATGCCTGAGATAACGGCCCGACCAGGCGCTGCGCCACGCGCGAGCATCCGCGATACGGTCCGTCCGCCAAGCGAATAGCCGCCAAGGTCATAATCTGTGATATCCAAATGGCCAAGCAGGGCAAATTGGTCATCTGCCAAAATATCGCGGGGATAATATTTGGGATCATGGGGTTTGCCACTCATGCCGTGGGCGCGCAGGTCAGGCATGATGACGCGGTATCCCGCATCGGCCAAGGCTGCCGCATGGCCGTATTTTATCCAGTTCGTCTCCGCTTCGGACATGAACCCGTGAATCAGCAACAAAGGCCGCCCCTGCCCCGTCTCGCGCCACGCGATCTTAACGCCGTCGGGGGCTTGGAAACTGTTGGATATATTCATAAACCTTAATCGATTTGCAACAATCTACGCCTCGGACTAACGCGCAGCCAAGCCTTTTTGCCCCATGCGCCACAGCGCCATGTCGATACGATCCTGCCCAAAAAAGGTTTCGCCATCGAAAACGAGGGTTGGCACACCCCAATGCCCTGCTGCCTCAAGTGCAGCTTGGTTGGCGGCGATTTCTGCGTCAAGCGCTTCTGCGTCGCTGATCGCTTCGGCATCCAGCTCTGCCAAATCTAATTCCGCGCGCAAGGCAGCACCTGCCAAATGGTCGCCCTCATGCCAGTTTTCTGCCCCACCCCAAATGAGCCGTGAGACTTCATCGCAAAAGGCAAGGCTCTTGCCGCGCCGCGCCGCCGCTTGACCCAGCCGGGTCAGGCGAAAAATATAGGGCTGCTTCTCGGCAATCTTGCGCGTGGCAATATCCTGCACAATCGGGTCGGGCCTAGGTGGACCGAACGGAACGCCATGGAACTGCGCAACGCGGAACATATCGGTAAAGGTATAGCGCAACCAATTTGGATGACTGCGTTCAAAAAAGTCAGGTTCGCGGATGGCGAGCGGATAGACCGGACGCAGGTTTAGCGTCAGGTCATATTCTTCCGAAAGTGCGCGATACCGCCGAGTAGCGAGATAGCTATACGGACTGCGAAACGACCAGAATATATCAGCTTGCAGCCCCATAACTTAACCCTTTTTCAAATGCCGCCGTCCAAGCAGTTCGGCAATCTGTACCGCATTCAGCGCGGCCCCCTTGCGCAAGTTATCCGACACGCACCAGAAGGCAAGGCCATTGTCGACAGTCGAGTCCTCACGCACGCGGCTCACATAGGTTGCATCGTCACCTGCGGCCTCAATCGGGGTCGTATAGCCCCCGTCTTCGCGCTTATCGATGAGCATGATGCCAGGGGCCTCACGCAAGATATTCTGCGCGGTTTCCGCCGACATTTCCCGCTCATATTCGATATTCACGGCTTCGCTGTGGCCCACAAAGACAGGAACACGCACGCAAGTCGCCGTTAGCTTGATTTTCGGGTCGAGGATCTTCTTTACCTCAACCATCATCTTCCACTCTTCCTTCGTATAGCCATCTTCAAGAAAGCTATCGATATGCGGAATGACGTTGAACGCAATTTGCTTGGTGAATTTTTTGGCATCGGCGCTGTCACCGACAAATATGTTGCGGCTCTGTTCAAACAATTCATCCATGCCCTCTTTGCCCGCGCCCGACACCGACTGGTATGTCGATACGACCACGCGGGTAATCTTGGCGTAATCATGAAGTGGCTTCAACGCCACGACCAATTGCGCCGTTGAACAGTTCGGGTTCGCGATGATGTTCTTGCGTTTGTAAATGTCGATCGCGTCTGGGTTTACCTCAGGCACGATCAAGGGCACATCCGGGTCCATCCGGAAAAGCGAGCTGTTATCGATTACCACGCAGCCAGCAGCAGCGGCAATCGGCGCATATTTCTGGGTTGCTTCCGAACCGATGGCAAAAATCGCCATGTCCCAGCCCGTCCAATCGAAATTCTCGATATTCTGGATCTTCAACATCTTGTCTGTGTCGCCATATTCGATTTCGATACCTTGGCTGCGCGATGACGCGAGCACCGCAACTTCATCGGCGGGGAATGCGCGTTCGGCCAAGATGTTGACGACTTCGCGGCCGACATTACCCGTCGCGCCTGCAACTACGATACGATAACCCATGTTCACTTCCTTCAATGGCAATAAAAAAGGCCGGGCTCTTTGTCGGAGCCCGGCCTTTTGTGTTCGGTTAGAAACGCAACGCGGCTCCTGCCTTATTCGGCAGCCTCGGTGGTCTTAATAGGACGCGGGTCACGGCGTTCGGCAATACGTGCCTTCTTACCGGTCAGGCCGCGCAGATAGTAAAGCTTCGCACGACGCACGACGCCCTTCCGGACGACTTCGATGCTTTCGATGTTTGGGCTGTACAATGGGAATACGCGCTCAACGCCCTCACCGAACGACATTTTGCGTACGGTGAAGTTGGAGCCCATGCCCTTGTTCGAACGCGCGATGCACACGCCTTCGTAATTCTGAATACGCGTGCGCTCACCTTCGATGACCTTCACGCCCACCTTAACGGTGTCCCCTGCACGGAACGCAGGAATTTTTTTGTTTTCTGACAAAGCTGCAATAGCTTCGGCTTCGAGTGTTTGGATGAGGTTCATGCCCCATTTAATCCTTATTCTTTTGTCGCACGTCAGAGGCAGGCTGAACCCGGGCGTCTTTGTAACGCCCCCAAAGGTCCGGTCTGCGTAACCGAGT
>NZ_CAMCWY010000027.1 GCF_945882965.1 Sphingorhabdus sp. EL138 | reverse complement strand
GCGCTCTGACCAAGATCGACGACGGCACGCTGTCGCTGACCGGCGCCAACACCTACACCGGCGGCACCACGCTTAGTGGCGGCACGATCCAGGTCGGCACCAACACGGCGCTGGGCACAGGCGCGCTGGCGATGGCGACGGGCACGACATTGCAGGCAGGTGCCAATGGTCTTACTGCCGCCAATGCGGTCGCCATAACCGGCGCGGGCACGGTCGACACTCAGGCCAACACGCTGACCCTTAGCGGCGAGGTGAGCGGTGCCGGCACCCTGACCAAAACCGGCGCTGGCACGCTCGTTCTGAGCGGTACCAGCAGCCTTACTGGCGCAACAACGGTTTCGGGCGGCAGTCTCAAAGTTACAGGCAATATCGCGAGCTCGGCGGTGACGGTCGAGAGCGGGGCGTCACTGGGCGGCACCGGCACGGTTGGGGCATTGACGGTCAATTCTGGTGCCACACTGACCCCGGGCATGTCGCCCGGAACACTGACGGTGGACGGCAATCTGGTGCTGCAAACAGGTTCGACAACTGAGATCGACGTCTCTCCGGCAATGGCGGATAAAATTGTCGTGACCGGCACCGCCACGCTCGCTGGCACGCTGGCCCTTATCAACACGGGCGGCTCCTATCTGCCACACACGAGTAGTTATACGCTGCTTGATGCCGGCAGTCCGCTGTTAGGCAGTTTTACCAACATCACCGGCGTTAGCGCGTTCGGCGTCTTGGTGGACCCGGTTGTCGTCTACAACGACACGGCCGCCAGCCTGGACGGCAAGAACGTCAACTTGCTGCTTAATGTGAGAGAGCCGTTGCCGCTCGGTGCGAGCGTCCTGACTACCCGTTACCTGGGTTCGTACGTGGCTGGATATGTGGTCGGCGGTAGCGGCGAGGCGCAGTTCAACAGTGCGCCCGTGACCGCCCTCGTTAACACCTCGACCATCACGACCGTCGTTGACGGTGCCAGCAACGGCAGCTTCATCAACTCCAGCAACACGGCAGATGCAGTCGCCTCCGGCAACCGTTTTGGCATGGATGTTGATCTGGCGCTGCTCCGCAGCGCTGGCGTCCTTGACGGCATTGCCATCGGCACTGTCAGCAGCAACACCGGCGCCATCACGGCCACGGCATCGAACCAGGCGGCGGGTGTTGACTTGAGTGGCTTCACCAGCGGCAGCGTCCAGTTGTCCTCCAACAGCATAGATGCGGCCACCACCATCAACAATGGCTCCGGCGCCTTCTCGGTCACGCTGAACAATGCGATCCCGGTCGGCTACACCAACACCGCCGCCGGTCCGGCGACGGCCACATTCGGCAGCACGACCGCCACTACCCTTGCCGGAGGCACGTTGGTTGCCGCCAACACCCAAGTTAGCGCGGGCGCTGACTCTTTCGCCAAGGCAGAGAATAACAACGTCACGTTGCTCCTCACTGACGATGTGGCTGCAGCCACTTCTGTCAATGGCAGCGCAGTGGTGAACAGCAACAATGTTGGCGCCGCGTTCACGGCCAACACCCGGACCACCAGCATCGCCATTGCTTCCGACAATGCCAGCTTTGGCGGCACTGCCGTTATCGCCAACAACCAATCCTTCGATGGCAATGCCGTGAGCGTCGTTGGCAATGCGCTTAACACCAACAGCAATGTGACGGCTACGGTCGCCAACGGCACTGGAGCCGCAGCGTTCAGCAGTTCCAGCTTGTCGGTGAACAGCAACCTGATCACCTCTGCAGCCAGCGGCAACGTCTTGGGCGGCACCATTACCCTGGCCGACGGTTTGTCGTATAATTTGACCGCCGGAACCAACACATCTTCGGCGAGATTGGATGGGATAGATGCGGATGGCTTGGATTTTGGCACTGGCGATGACCCGTTCGATCTCAGCGCTACCGGTGCGCTCACCATCGCGAGCACGCAGGTCAATGATGATGCAACCGCGGCCAAACTCAGTGGGTCCACCACGGTCGGTGGCTTGACCCCCAGTTTTCGGACGAGCACTGTTGGCGGTGATGCGGCTCTTGCAGCGAGCACCGTTGGTGCTGACATTACCGCCACTGTTAAGGAGCCGGTCAACAGCGCCATCACCCTGTCGGCCAACCAAGTTACGGCGGCCGCCACCGGCAACAGCTTGACCACGGGGATCGCCAGCGGCACCGGATCGGCCCTGTTCGATGGATCGGCCACGCTGGCCAATCGTCAGATAAATGGTGACGACTTCTATGCCTTCTCCGTCACCGCTAATACCACCACCACAACAATCGCTGCGACGGTCGGTGACGCTAGCAACGGCACCGTATCAGGTAGCAGCGTTGGCATGACCGCCAACATTGTGGCATCAAGTGCGGCGGGTAGCCGGGCTGTCCAGACGATCGACCTCTCGGCAGCAACGGTTACCACATCTGCGGGCAATGCGACCTTGGCCTTCGACAGGACTCCAGCCGCAGCGACCGAAGAGATCATTTCGACTGATGGCGCTGTAACCATCGCCAACCGCCAGCTGAACCAACTGGCACCGGTGACGGCCAACACGACAGGCACCAGAATCACGCTGACTTCGAACGATTTTGCCGGCGTGACCGCCAACTCGCAGTTGTCAGTCACCAACAACACCCAGCAGGCTTATGCGGTGGGCAGCGATTCAGCGAACGCCGTATCGCTTGCCGGCACCACCGTCGGTTCGGGCGTCGGCGTGGCCAACAGCCAGCTCAACGGCGACAGTTCCTCGACAGTGTCGGCCACAACCACGGGGAGCGCCTATCTCGTAATCACCGATTCGTTGGGGAATGGCGCCGCCGGCGCTTCGGCAGCGCTAACCGGCAACCGCACCGATGCGCTGGCCACCGGTGTAACCACCGCCAACACGCTCAATGTCGATGCCCAGACGGTCGCCTATAACGGCGCAGCCACAGGCGGCCAGACGTTGGATTTGACCGGCAACGGCTCTGTCACGGCGGCTTACGCGCTGCTCAACGACCAGTCCGTGCTTGGTGCAGTGACCGCGACTTCGACCCCGGCAACCACCGGAACATCTGCTTTCCTTTTGTCAATCGGCAACGCCGTCAATGCCGGGAGCACTGTCAATAACAACAGCAACACGCTCACCGCTAAGGCGAAGGGTGCTGTGTCCTCCAACAGCAACAATTTGAACATTGGCGGCACGTTAAGTAACGGTACAGTGGCAGCAGGTGACATCGGCAAAGTTGCAGTTATTGCAAACGTTCAGTCAATCGCCGCTGGCGCAAATGTACTTGCAGACGTAGATAGCGCTGCAATTGAAATGGTTAAAACAACCGTTGGTGGGGCATTGACGGCATCCTCACTCTTAACTTCGGCAAACCGTATTCAGGCGTTTGCCGATGGTGCAAATGTCACCAACAATCTGGCCGTTTCTGCCACGACGATTTCAGCAGCTGCCGGAGCTACGGCAGCGCCTAACGTAGGAACAACCGCCGCCGGTGCCGTTTCAACCGCCAATACAGCGTTTGCCGTTGCCAATGCTCAAATTTCGGGCACTGGAACAGTCATAGCCAAGGTTGATGAGCCAGCGACGATCTCTTCATTGGTAACTGGTGCAACGTCCGATTCCAACGTATCTTTGAACGGCAACGTCATCGATGCATTTGGTGTTTCGAACAAGGCAACTAATGGCCTGTCATTGACCGGAACAACCATTGCCACGGACGCAGGTGTCCTCAACGTTCAAAGTTCGAACGCGCCGGTCACATCGACGGTCGGCTTAGGTGCTGATACTACTACCGCAGCAAGCCGAGCCGATGGAGGCGTCATTGCGGAATTCGATGCCAATGTCTCGGGAAGCGCAATTGCCGTGAATTCGAACGTAACGCGCGGTTCGGCAATCGGCAATGTTGGCAACAACTCGCTTGCGGTGAGCGCCACAACGCTCTCGGGTGGCGGAACGGGCAATAAGGCAGCGGCTGTCGGGAGCGTTGATGGCGCTGCTACGGCAACTGGTGATTACAGCCTTGCCAATTCGCAATCACTGGGTAACACCAGCGCGTCCACGACCAATGTTGCTGCCGCTTATGGTATCGACGTTGGCCTGATAGCAGATGCCGCCACAACGAACTCGCGTTTGAGTGTTTCTTCAAATGACCAGTTTGCAGAAGCACTGGGCAACAGCGGTACCAATCGGATTGCGCTCACTGCAACCGGAGCAGGCGCTGCTGCTGGTGTTGATCCAACGGCTGCATTGAGCAATGTTCAGGATGGCAACGAGGCGGAAATCGTTTCGGTATCCAAAATGACAGTGTTTGCAAACGCAGAGTCAAGCGCTTCGTCTGTCGCCCTCAACGGTAACAGCAACACTGCACTCGGCGTCATCAACAATGCCTCTAACAGCATTGGCGTCTCCGCGGTTACGCTTGATGGCTCTGATACCGTTGGCGGTATCGTCGCCTCCAGCAACACTACGACGGCTGATTACGCTTTGAACTCCGTTCAGGGCGCATCGGGCCCAGTAGCCAGCACCGCACGGTCGGACATTTACAACCTTGATAAGGACGCAGCGAGCACGACCGGTGCGGCTGGCAGCGTTGTTACTCTGACGGGCAATGCGACAACGGCCGAAGGTACGGCTAACCGTATATCGAACCTGCTGTCGGCATTGGCGACCGATAACGGAGCAACAGCTGGGCTAAACAACAGCCAGGCAAGTGCTGCCGGGGTTACAGTGAACGCAACGTCAAGTGTTGGTTATCGGTTAGCGAGCTTGTTGGACGTTGTTCCTGCGACAGACAGCTCGATTTCTGTTGACGGCAACAGCACAACGGCCTTGGCTCGTGGTAACTCAGCCAGCAATGCGTTGAATTACAATGCGACTTCGTATTCTGGACCAACGACCCTTGCAGCCATTGGCACAACAGCGACGCTGGACGCTGCTGTAGCGATGCGGAATGGTCAGACTAATAGCGGCACAGTTGGCGCAACAAGTACGGGCGCAGCATATACGTTGGCGTTAAATTCCGGCACGGTCGCAGGAGCACTAAGCTCCTCTACCAAGCTGGCGAATAACTCGGTTGCGGCTAATGGCTTCGGCAACGTTGTTTCGAACGTTCTCGATGCGACTACTGCTGGTGCGACTGCGCCATCCGTTGGATTGTTGAATGACCAAGCGAACAGCGGGGGAGTAACAACGCTTGCAACTGGCACTACATTCACGTTGGCTCTCAATTCCGACGGAATTGGAGCAACCAATTCCAGTGCCATGATAATTAACAATACTGTTAGCTCAAATGCATACGGAAACATGGCTATGAACAGCGTGACCATGGCTGCCTTTGGCGCTGGGGTGCCATCCAGCGCAGTCTCAAGCGTTCAATCCAACTCTGCGGCAATATCGGCAACCGCTACTAACGTCACCTTTGGTATGACCGTTGGTTCGAATAGCGGTTCGGCATTGCGTTCCAATGGCAACAATACGACTGTGCAGGCAGTCGCCAACAGCTCCGTCAACTCCATCAACGGTGGCAACTAACCCCTTGGCCGGGCGGCGATACCGCCCGGCCAAGCCCCGGTTCCTGCTAGAACCCCCAGCATGAACCACAAAAATCGACTTGGGTGGAGGGCTGAGGCCCCCCACCACTTTTCGTAAAAACGACAGATTAAAGGCATTGCTTCGAAGGAGGTTAAAATGTTCGACAAGTCAAAATATCTGCTGACATTAGCAACCTTGGTTTCAGGCGTTCTCACTGCAAGTCCGGCGGCAGCCGACGGTCCAATGACTGGCCATCAAGGCCAGTAGAAGGGCAGTCGCAGCGGATCACGCGACGGCGGCTCATCACGTAGTATTTAGCAGCAACTATCATCACATAGGAGGGGCTGGGGCTTTGGCAAAAATATCAGCAGACCGTGCTCTTTTGGAAGCTAATTCGCACGCAAAGAAAGGTGAGATTGAGGAAGCGAAGATACTATATCAATCTGTGTCGCAGGTTTTTCGAAGCATGTTCGTGCGCGGCAGGGTTTAGTTAGATTGACCAAGCCCAAGCAGAATGATGTGACGCAAACTCCACCTCAGGAAGTCATTGATCACCTTCTTACTCTGTATAATCAGGGGCAATTGGCTGCTGTGGTTGAGCGAGCGCAAACTCTCACAGAGCAATATCCTAGTGCATTTTTTGTTTGGAATATCTTGGGTGCCGCCAACAAGGGCTTGGGTCGAACGGAAGATGCAGCCAGTGCCTTTAAAAGAGTGTCAGAGTTAAACCCAACCTATGCTGGGGGCTTCAACAATCTTGGTGTTACTCTCCAAGAGCAAGGCAAGCTGGGCGAGGCGATAACAGCTTACAACAAAGCGCTGTCATTGAAGCCTGATGATGCCGATACCTATTACAACATGGGCAATGCTCTCCAAGAGCAAGGCAAGCTGGACGAGGCAATAGCCGCTTACAACAAAGCGCTGTCATTAAATCCTGATTATGCTCAAGCCTATAACAACATGGGCAGTGCTCTCCAAGATCAATGCAAGCTGGACGAGGCAATAGCCGCCTACAACAAAGCGCTGTCATTGAAGCCTGATAATGCAGATGCGTATAACAACCTGGGCAATGCTCTCAAAGGTCAAGGAAAGTTGGACGAGGCGCTAGCCGCTTACAACAAAGAGCTCTCGATCAAGCCCGATAATGCTCGAGCCTATAACAACCTGGGCAATGCTCTCCAGGAGCAAGGCAAGCTGGACGAGGCGATAGCCGCTTACAACAAAGCGCTGTCATTGAAGCCTGATTATGCAGATGCGTATAACAACCTGGGCAATGCTCTCCAAGAACAAGGCAAGCTGGGCGAGGCGATAGAAGCCTACAACAAAGCGCTGTCATTGAAGCCTGATAATGCAGAAGCCTATTACAACCTGGGCAATGCTCTCAAAGATCAAGGCAAGCTGGAAGAGGCGATAACAGCTTACAACAAAGCGCTGTCATTGAAGCCTGATAATGCAGAAGCCCATAATAACATGGGCAATGCTCTCAAAGATCTGGACAAGCTGGACGAGGCAATAACAGCTTTCAACAAAGCGCTGTCATTGAAGCCTGATTATGCGGCTGCAAGAGCGCAATATTTGCATGAGCTGGCTCACATCTGTGATTGGTTGTCGATAGAGGCCGACAAGTCATATTTTAAAGAACTGGGGATAATTGGAGAGTGTGTTTCACCGTTTACAGTCCTTCCGCTCGAGGACGTACCCGAACGACATCGATTAAGGTCAGAACTATTTGTACGAGAAAAATTCCTACGAAAGCCTTTGCCAGCATCAGCTAAACCATCTCAGAAACCTAAGCGTTTGCGGATAGCTTATTTTAGTGGAGATTTTCATAATCATGCGACGATGTATTTGATGACCCAGATTTTTGCTTTGCACGATAAATCACGATTTGAGCTCTTTGCGTACTCCTATGGACCTGACAAGCAAGACGAGATGCGTAAAAAATTGGTGCGTGCTGTTGATGTGTTTCACGATGTGCGTGAACTGAACGATATGCAAATTGTTGACCTCGCTAGAGCGGAAAAGCTAGATATTGCGATAGACTTGAAAGGCTTTACGACGAACGCACGCTTGGCTCCCTTCGCCTACGGTTTGGCACCAGTTCAGATCAGCTATCTGGGATATCCAGGAACATTGGGCGCTGATTTTATAGACTACATTGTGGCTGATGCCGTTGTGATACCCAACGATAAACGCCTGCATTACTCAGAGCAGATTATCTATCTGCCAAACACCTATCAGCCGACGGACAATACACGTATCATCTCAGACAAGATCATTACACGGGGAGAAATGGGACTACCGAGTAATGGATTTGTGTTTTGCTGCTTCAATAACAACTTTAAAATATCTCCAAAGGAGTTTGATATTTGGATGCGTTTGCTTGGTAAGGTCAAGAGCAGTGTCCTGTGGTTGCTCAAGTCCAATAAATGGGCAGACCAGAACCTAAAGCGAGAAGCCGAAGCTCGAGGCATCAGCTCAGAACGATTAATCTTTGCTGAGAGAGTGCCGCAGGCTGAGCACCTTGCGAGGCAGAAACTCGCAGACTTGTTTTTGGATACGTTCAACGTCAACGCTCATACCACAACGAGTGATGCCCTTTGGGCGGGATTGCCAGTTGTCACAAAGCTGGGTGAGGGTTTTGCGGCACGTGTGGCTGGCAGTCTTTTGACAGCGATTGGGCTACCAGAACTTATCACGAAGAGCGAAGAGGCATATGAAGCACTGGCATTGACGCTTGCAACAGATCCAAACGAACTCGCTAAGATCAAATCGAAGTTAGAAGCTAATCGCTTAACGCAGCCGCTTTTTGATAGCGAGATGTATACTAGACATCTCGAGACAGGATACCAAATGGCGTATGATCGGTATTTCACTGGGCACTCGCCCGATACAATTATAGTTGCAGCATGAGTTAAAGCGAAGGCATCAGTGCCAAATGTTCTGACGACGGAAACTTTGATCAGATCATTGAATTTTAAATATAATAACCAAATCTATTTGGTTGGGACCACATACAGCCCCACTTTTAAGGGGGCACGTCACAGTGTTTTGATTGCAAAGCCTTTCGCATCGGCTGAGGTCGTCGTTGCGATATCCTCTTTCATAATTGCATTGGATCTGCCGGCATAAACAGCCGTTTGGTTCGTCGTATCTCCAAAAGCAGACTGACCGCAATTGGGTGGGAAGCGGATCGGCGGCTTTCAGTAGATAGAAGCTGATAGCACCCATTCAGCACAGACGCCTTTGGCCGGTTTGGTGATTTGGATACGGAACCATGCTCCGCAAGATACGCGCTGCTATGGGTCTGGTATTGTAAGTTCGAATGCCACCTGATCGCCATTCACCAAATGATAAGAAACATCGCCTTTATGCAATTTAGCTACTTCTCTAACGATATATAAACCTAAGCCAGACCCCTCGTGCCGGCTGTCAACGCCTCGCTTGTTCCGTTCAAATATATCCGCGCTCAGCGTTGATTGATCGATGAGGTTATTTGTCACACGAATGTCCAATACCAACTTTTCCTCGTTAGTCACGATTTCGAACAAGATCGGTTTATCAGAAGGAGAATGATTGAGTGCGTTTTCGAGCAGGTTGCGGATTGCGAGGCGCAAAATAATAGGGTCGACTTTGGCGAAGATTACCGGCTGTTCGAAACTCGTTTGAATACGGCTACGTTGCGACGGGTCTAAGTCGAGTAAAGCGAGTTGAGCCACATCACATAAATCAATCGAGTGAAGTTGTGATGGTCGGCCTTGCGTTATCAACGTTGCGCCTAGAATTGAGTTGGATATAGACAACGCCATTGAATTGATTGTTGACTGGGCCTTTATCAGGGTTTGTTGAATGTAGTCCGGCGTTGTCAGTTCTCGGTGTAATTCCTGACCGATTTTGTCCAAGGCCGCCTGCGCTGTATTTAGTGGCTGGCGCACCTCATGGGTTAGCAATTTTAGGAGATCATAACGCTCTTCTGCAAGCGCAGCGGTGGCTTTCTCCTTGGTCTTAGAATGTTCAACTGCCTGCTGAATTCGAACGGCCTTACGCGATTTGAAATTGTTTTCCCGTGCCTGCCTGCCGATGATGAGCCCAATAAATGCCATGTGAAAGAAAAATGAAAGCAATGCTGTAATGATGATGTGATCAGGGCTAGCGCCGTCTGTTGGTATGAAGCGTGTTTGGCTGCCGATTGGGTAAGAGGTAAAAAACGTAAAGACAAAATTCACTATATAAAAAGCCAATAATGTCACACAGTATTTGACGTTCGGAAGACCAATCCAATGTTTGTTATTTAAGAAGTAAAAAATGGCTGAAAGTGAGAGAAAAATACCGATAGATGAGATCAAAAATAGACGAAAATCTGTTTCTCCTAAAACGGAAACGACTATGATCTGAACAAAGCCGATGATTAGTAAGACACTTGGCAATCGGTTAGATTGTCGGGTGAAGCCTCGGTCTGCAAAACTCAATGATTTGATCGATGAAGATAATAGTAATAACATCTCACCTAATGGGCTGCCAAGGCTGTCACTATCTTTAAAATCCATCAATAAGAATATGTTCGCCAAAATCGCTACAGCATTGGCAACTAAAAAAAGATACACTGAGCGTGTTCTTATTTTAATCATGAGGAGACAGATCGAGAACATCACAAGTTCCCCCATAAGGAGGTAATGAAAAATCGAAGCCGTAGCTACAAAATCAGGAAGAGATGTCATCTTGAGCCTCTAGTTACAAGCATAGCTTCAACCGTCGCGTATATTTTGTAACCGAAGCCAATTTAAAAACAAGCATTCAGGCTATCGCAACAGTTAGGACTGATAGCTGCAATTGGGTCGAGTTCGGAAGGTCCGCTTTTAGGCCAGAATTTTTGCACAATACACAAGAATACAACGATCGAATCAAATTTCGGTCAGCAAAACACATGCGATTTTTGTGCATAACCTGGGGGTTGTCCAGCAAGCTGTATCAACTATCGACGCGCCAGACAGAAAGCAGCGTCAGTTAAGGGAATACAAAAGGTCTGGAGCGTCCCCAACGAAATGATGTCGGTGCACAGCAACGGCAAAAAATACCCCCGACTTGAGTTAACTGCTTCCGCTAGCCGCCGCCTCACGGATTTGCGCATCCGTTGCCCCGTTTGCCGCTAAAAGGTGCAGGCTGCGAGCTTTCTCGTCACTGAACCGGTAAAGATCGCGGTAGTCGACGCCGGCCTCAACCACTTTACGCGCCAACTGTGCTTGCTTTGCTTCGACTGAATGCGCGCCGAACCCTGTTGATGCCCTTTTGCCAAGCTCACTCTTATCGAGCCAGCGTGAGCTATCCTCGACAAACGGCACAATACCAAGTTGACGTCTGACGTCGATCAACGGTTGTGGCAGCAATTCTTCCCATGGTGCGAACACTGCTGGGCAAACATTGTATGCATTTAGTCCACGACTATTTGCATCGCGTAGATACTCTTGCCAACGGGCTTTGCCGCAATCTGGACGAAGAAAGTAACGCGGGCCGATGCCAAACGGTGATCGCGCCAATGCGTTGAAGTTCAAACCATAAAGATAAGCTTGCTGGAAGTAGATAAGCATGCCTTCGCCCGCCAGATCGGTGGCATAGCCACTTACGACATGGAATAAATCATGGAGCCAACGTATTCGTTCTAGATAAAACCGAGCATCATCGCTCATGTCAAATGAGTCGAAAAACCCGTCTTTGTAAATCAGTCCCGCCAGCAAATATCCGGGTACGCCAACAGGATTATCCATTGCATCATAAAACGTCCGACCCAGACTGGCTTCAGGCATCGCTTTAAGGGCAGCGGAATTAGACAAAAAGACACCGAGGTCTGGGCGTTCAGCCAAAAGCTTTTTGCCCGTGGGATGGGCCCGCATACGTTCTACATCCGCGAGTATCTCGGGTCCACGAGCTAACATTTGAATACGCGGAACTTGCTTTGCTCCGCCCTGCGAAACCGGATTTCTAAGCCAACGAAATCCAGCCAGCAAAGCAGCGGGAATGTATCGTTTTTCTAATGTTCTTGTCGTCATGAATGCCTGCAACCTTAACAAACGCGTTTTGACAAAAAGATTCTATGTGGTCGCGACGTTGTGTCAATGAAATTAAAAGGCTGCCAAACGGCAGGGTTGGGGACAAAGATTACGGGGTCATCAAGGTGGAATATGTCCAACACATCAGCCATATCAAACTTGCTGATGTAATGTCAGCTTTTGGGGGAGCCAGCTGGCGCTCAAAATGACGGTGTTTGGACGCAAAGCTGACGTTCGCATTGCCTCATCCTACTGTCGGGGTAGTCGCCGTGCTTCAGCCGCTGTATGAAACTCAAGGAACATTCCTCCAAGTCTGAAACAACATGCGGGTTTAGTCTCGCGTTAAAAAACTCAATAATAATATCAATAATATAAGTGTTATCAGTTACACCCTTAACGCCGCACCAATTACACAGGCATCGCCTATCGGGGGTGCCTTTGTTTTTTCTGGCATATGGACCCAATCGACCCGTCGGCATAGGTGCTTAGAACGCGGCCGCGCGGGAACATTTGCTATCGTTTTCCATTCATCACTTGATGCGACGTGTTCCACTTTTGCTTAAGGGAAATTTCATGAAAATACTTATCATTTTGACGTCGCATGACACGCTTGGCGACACTGGGAAGAAGACTGGCTTCTGGCTCGAAGAGTTCGCTGCGCCTTATTATGTTTTCAAGGATGCAGGCGCTGAAATCACTTTGGCCTCCCCTAAGGGCAGACAGCCGCCGTTGGACCCGAGCAGCGAAGCGCCTGATGCGCTGACGCAAGCCACAAAGCGTTTCAACGATGATCAGGATGCGCAGCGCGCACTGGCAAACACATCGGTTTTGTCGACTGTATCGGCAGATGGCTATGACGCGATCTTTTTTCCCGGCGGTCACGGCCCGCTTTGGGATCTTTCCGAAGATGCCGACAGCATCCGGCTCATTGAGACATTTGCGGCAAGCGACCGGCCCGTCGGCGCGGTGTGCCATGCCTCGGCGGTATTCAAGCATCCCAAAGGCGCAGATGGTAAACCACTGGTTTCGGGCAAGAATGTGACTGGCTTCACCAACACCGAAGAAGATGCGGTCGGCCTTACCGACGTTGTTCCGTTCTTGGTTGAGGACATGCTGAAGGCCAATGGCGGTAACTATCACAAAAGTTTCGACTGGGCATCATTCGTGGTGACCGATGGAAAGCTCGTAACCGGGCAAAACCCGGAATCGTCGGAAGAGGTCGCGCACAAATTACTCGAACTCCTCCAGACGGCAGAATCCAAACCCTAAACCCCACTGGGGTGGCACCTCCCTATTTTGGTTGATGGGACCCACAGTTCCTTCATACATATTATTCTGCACGTCCGGTTAACTGGGTTTCGTTCATGAGCCTTGCCATTCATACGTCGGCTGGCCGGCTCGAACATTAGGAGCGACTGCGGCGATTGTGCTTTGACATTGCAGCGGGCCGTTTTGCTGTAACGGTGCATGGGGTTAAATTCACGAACGGCTTAGCTCTGACTATCAGGCATACCGCCACTCTTTGCCAGACCAGAACACTCCTTAAATCACAACATCAAATCTATGCCATTGGTGCTGACTTGGAACACACAATTCATCATTGACGGGTAATGGTTTACTGCGTAATCTTTATGTATAGTTTGCGAAGAAAGTTCTAATCATGCGCATTTTCAATTCGTTGCGTCGGCGCTCGTTGTTTTTCACCGTTGGCGTTTTAGGCTTGTGTGCTGCTTCCGGCGCACAGCAGTCTGTGATTGATGGCGTGACGGAGGATATTCAGATTGAGGTTCCCCCTGTCGAGGCGGAGGAAGTTTCGGTCGATCAACCCGAATTATCCGCGCCTGATGACATCGTTGAGGCGTTTGACGAAGTGGCGCCGATTGATGTTGTCGACCCCGTCATTGAAGAATCTGAAGTTGGGATCCCAGTCGACCCCACGATTGAAGAACCTCAGATCATAGTCGACCCCGTCATTGAAGAACCTGAAGTTGGGATCCACGTCGACCCCTCGATTGAAGAACCTCAGATCATAGTCGACCCCGTCATTGAAGAATCTGAAGTTGGGATCCCAGTCGACCCCACGATTGAAGAACCTCAGATCATAGTCGACCCCGTCATTGAAGAATCTGAAGTTGGGATCCCAGTCGACCCCACGATTGAAGAACCTCAGATCATAGTCGACCCCGTCATTGAAGAACCTGAAGTTGGGATCCACGTCGACCCCACGATTGAAGAACCTCAGATCATAGTCGACCCCGTCATTGAAGAACCTGAAGTTGAGATCGTAGAGGACCAGCCTAAGGACGCCGTTGACCCTTTTGTCATTCCTACAGCATGGATGTTGCGCGATGCGGACCAAGTCGTGATGTACAATTGGAGGGGAGGCGGGATTGACGACACGGCTGATGACGTGGCGTCCCGCGCGGCAGAGGAGGCAGCCAGTCGCTCGCTGGATCAAATTGATGCCGCGCTCCCCGATAGCGCCAACCTTAAGTAAATTTCTTGGAGGCTGAAGGATTGGCGTCGATCTTGCGCCAGTTGTCGTGCCCGCCTGGGTTCCATGAGCGTTTCGAAAGCATTTACTTTCATGCAGCGGCGTGTCGCACTCCTCAGCCTTATTGTAATGGCCTCACCGTCTGGCGTGCGCGCAGCGGACCGCGGACCACTGAGCTTTGAACTTAGGACCGGCGTGCAGCACGATAGCAACGTCATTGTCGAGCAGACGGACGTGAACACCAGTCGCGCAGACGATGCCGTTTTGCTTGGCGCGTCGGCTAAATATCGCTTCGCAAAATTCGGCAAGACGGAATTGTCCGTCGGCTATAGTTTCGATGAGACCGTGCACGCCAATCTGACTGATTATGATTTGCAGATCCACCGCGCGTCATTGGAGGGCATGACCCGGATCGGCAAATTGGCTATTGGCGCAGACGCTCGGTTTTTTCACATCCTGCTCGGCGGGAAGCCATTTCTGAACATGCAGACGGTCAGTCCCTCGATAAGTGGCTTCATTTCCAAACGCCTCCTCGTGCGCGGCGGCTATACATATGTGCGCAAGGTGTTTTCAACCGCAAAGAGCCTTGATGCCGATACCCACAATACCGACGCCAGCGCCTCTTATTTTTTCATGAGGCGGCTTGGCTATGTCAATCTGGCACTGCGCTATGAACGGGAGCGGACGACCGACCCAACCCGCGCCTTCGACGGCTTGCAGGTGAGTGGCAATGTTCTGATCCCAAGCGATAGTGCGCTAAAAGGGTCAAAGGTCAGACTGGGCGTAGGCTATCGCGACCGCCGATATAAAAACATAACCCCCTCAATCGGCGCGGCCCGTCATGAGCAACGTGTCAGCGTCAATGCGTCGGCCGACATTCCGGTTGTTAAGCACGTTATTCTAAGGCCGGAGTTCCGGATGGCGGACCGAGCTTCAAATGACCCCTTTAGGAATTATGATAACGCCATTTCTTCCTTGTCGGTGGTCTGTATCTTTTAAGCCCGCATCAGGACGTTCGAGCCGTGAATTCGGAATTACCGTGAAAGGTGCATAACGCCTAAGACAATCCCACTCACGCAGTCTCGACTTTGCCCATGACGAACGGCTATGGGGGCGGCATGAGCACACACACTAAATCCGCAATCGTCCTTTTGTCGGGCGGTCTTGATTCCATGGTTGTGGCCGGACTGGCGCGGGAGGCGGGGTATGACCTGATTGCGTTGACCATTGATTATAATCAGCGGCACCGTATTGAACTGGACAGCGCGGCCCGCATTGCTGCGCATTTGGGGGCGAAGGAGCATATAATATTGCCGTTGGACTTGACGCGCTTTGGCGGGTCGGCGTTGACGGCGGATATTGATGTGCCAAAGGAAGGCGTGGAGTCTGGTGCGATCCCTGTGACCTATGTTCCGGCGCGCAACACCATATTCCTGTCCTTATGTCTTGGCCTTGCCGAGGCGCGTAATGCGCGCGACCTTTGGATTGGGGTCAATGCGCTTGATTATTCGGGCTACCCCGATTGCCGCCCCGATTTCATCCGCGCGTTTGAGGCGACGGCCAATTTGGCTACTAAGGCGGGTGTTGAGGGCGACCATTTCACGGTGCACACGCCTTTGCTGCATATGACCAAGGCCGACATTGCGCGGGAGGCGGCGCGGCTTGGGCTCGATGCGGGGATGAGCTGGTCCTGCTATGACCCAAGCCCGGATGACAAGGCCTGCGGTCAATGCGATGCCTGCCGCCTGCGTGCCAAGGGCTTTGTCGATGCGGGCCTGCCTGACCCGACGATGTACGCATGAGCTACGCGGTTAAAGAGATTTTCCTAACGTTGCAGGGGGAGGGCGTCCATGCGGGCCGCCGCGCAGTGTTCTTGCGCTTTTCCGGCTGCAATTTGTGGAGCGGACGCGAGGCCGACCGCGCCAGCGCCATATGCCAGTTTTGCGACACTGATTTTGTCGGCATCGACGGCGAAAATGGCGGGCGGTATGACGCCGAGGCGCTGGCGGCTAAGGTTGCTGAGTTATGGGGCGATGGCACCGACAAGCGTTATGCGGTGATTACCGGCGGCGAACCCATGTTGCAGGTGGATGACGGGATCGTCGACGCGCTCCACGCCCACGCTTTCCAGATCGCGATTGAAAGCAACGGCACGATAATGGTGCATCCCGGCATTGATTGGGTGTGCATCAGCCCAAAGGCTGGATCGGACGTCATTCAACGCACTGGCGATGAATTGAAACTGGTGTGGCCACAACCGACAAGCGAGGTTGATGCTATGGAACAATGGCAATTTGCCTATTTCCTTATTCAGCCAATGGATACAGGCGATGCAGGTGCAAATGCGGCCAATGTCAAAGAGGCCACGCGTTTCGTTATGGAGCGGCCGAAATGGCGCTTATCCTTGCAAAATCATAAGATTCTGGGCCTGCCCTAGCGCCGTATAAATTTACTTGAAACCTCTTGCTGAAAGTGACAGTCTTGTAACGGGAAGAGGAGAGAGAAAATGGCAAAAGCCCAAGAAGCGCCTCTGCGCGCCTATAAAAGCTATTCAAAACGCATGTCTGACCATGTCGCGATTGCGCTGGTTGTGTATACATTGGCCTTGATATTTTTGGTGACGCCGACGATTGAATCGCGCGGCACGTCTATTTTTCCGTATTTTGTCTTGGTCCTTTTGGTCGCTGCCGTCATTCCCTTGTGCCGGAATTTGGAGCGGCGTTGGCAGGCATTGTGTGCGACGGCCCATCCAGATGACGGCCTAGAAACCCAATATCTTGCCGAACGGTTGAAATTGTGGGTTGCTGCGATTGCCATTCCGGTGGTGTTGGCGGTGGCATGTACGGTTTTTTGAAGGCCGCTTGATTGACGCTGTAACGGCCCGCGCCTAAGCGGGAATCATGCTAACACCACAACATGCGCTTGATCGCGCGCAAAATCTCGTTTCCCAAGCCATGAAGGCAGGCGCTGACGCGGCGGATGCCGTCTATGTCTGCGACGCCTCGACGGAGGTGCAAGTGCGGCTTGGCCAGTTGGAAGATGTCGCCCGCTCCGAAGGCGAAGATATCGGCCTGCGTGTGTTTGTCGGCCAACGCTCCGCCACCATTTCATCCTCCAATATGAATCCGGACATTCTGGCAGGGCTCGTCACCCGCGCAATCGATATGGCAAAGGAAGCGCCGGAGGACCAATATGCGGGCCTCGCGCCGCAGGATCGTGTGCTGACAGGGGCTGTTCCAGATTTTGATAGCGATGACGGCCTTGACCCCGACCCAGCCCTACTGCGTGCAGCGGCTTTGGAATGCGAAGACGCGGCGCGCGCCGTGCCCGGCGTCAACAACAGCGAAGGCGCTGGCGCCAGCGCCGGACGCAGTATCTTCGCTCTGGCGACCAGCCATGGCTTTGCAGGCGTTAAATCCGGTTCGGGCTATGGCATGTCGGCCAGCGTGCTGTCTGGCGATGGTGATTCCAAGGAACGCGATTATGACTGGCGGTCGGCGCGGCATCTTGCTGACCTCGACAGCCCAGCCAACATTGGCACCCGGGCAGGGGAGCGCGCAGTTAAACGGTTGAACCCCGGCATGGTCAAAAGCGGCCAGATGCCCGTGGTGTTTGACCCACGCGTAGGTGGATCCTTGGTTGGCCATTTGCTCGGCGGCATCAGCGGGTCGGCGATTGCGCGGAAAACAAGCTTCCTGCTGGAATCGCTTGGCGCGCAGTTGTTCGACAGCGGCCTTTCCATTATCGATGACCCGCACCAGATGCGCGGCCTTGGTTCACGCGCCTTTGATGGAGAAGGCCTGCCCACGGCGCGCCGTTATATCATCGAAAAGGGCGTGTTGACGGGTTGGTTAATGGAAAGCGCGTCGGCGCGGCAATTGGGGCTTGAACCCACTGGCCATGCTAGTCGCGGGATCAGCGGTGCGCCAGGCGTCAGCACATCCAACGTGCATTTGGAGGGTGGTAGCGTCAGCGTCACGGAACTGATCGCCGATATCAAACATGGCGTGTATATCCATGAGCTCGCAGGCCAAGGCGTGAACCCAGTCACGGGCGATTACAGCCGGGGTGCCGCAGGTTTCCTTATTATAAACGGCGAAATTGCAGGACCAGTGAGCGAATTCACCATTGCGGGTAATTTGAAGGACATGTTTGCGGCCATGACTGCGGCCAATGACCTCGAATTCATACGCAGCATGAACGTGCCAACATTGCGCATCGACGGCATGATGATCGCAGGTGCCTGAACGCAAGCTTGACCGGGATGCTGTGGTAGCAGCCACGCAAGAGGCCGCAGCATTGGCCTTTGCCAGTTGGCGGGAGGGCGCTGCCGCCGACACGAACGTGTGGGACAAGGGCAAGAATAACCCTGTCAGCGACATCGATATGGCGGTTGACGCCTTTCTCACCAAAAGGCTGCGGGCCATTTTGCCTGCAGCGGCTTGGTTGTCAGAGGAAACCGTTGATGACCCGTCACGGCTGGACGCTCGACTACTGTGGCTCGTCGACCCGATTGACGGCACCCGCGATTATGTGCGCGGGCGCAGCGGATGGTGCGTGTCGGTGGCTTTGGTGGCCGATGGCCTGCCGGTCTTCGCCGTGATGGCAGCACCTGCGCAAGGCAAAGTCTGGGTAGCGGCGCACGGGGAAGGCGTAACCTGCAATGGAGCGCGGCTTAAGGGCAGCACCCGGCTGGACTTCGCCGGATCACGCGTGCCTGCCGATGATTTGCCAAAACTGGATGCGGATTTGGTGACGGTGACTAAGCCCAACAGCATTGCCATGCGCATGACGATGGTTGCCTGCGACCGTGCGGATCTTGTCGCGACGTTGCGATGGGGCAATGAATGGGACATCGCGGCGGCGCATTTGGTGGCGCAGGAGGCAGGCGGGATTGTTACCGACGCGTTGGGGCAAGCTATACGCTATAACAAACGCGCGCCATTGGATTTCGGCCTAATCTGTTGCGCGCCGGGGATTCATCAGGCGGCAGTGGCGCGCCTGTCGGGTAGGGCGACGCAACTGCTCGCTTAGCTAGACCGCGTCCACAATGAACCGCGATCCATATAACGTGGATTGTTCGCGACCGCGTCAACAAACGCCTTGCGCACCCATCGGAATTTCTCTGGCCGGCTGGTGAAAATCCGTTGTTCCCAGGCCTGCGCACCGGCAGCGCGGACCTTGCGGGCGATTTCGCCGTAAATGCCGGCCGCTGACAAGACTGCCCAGCGGGCGCGCAAGGGCAAATGCTTGGCACCAACGCGTGCCGATGCCTCATACTGCTCAGCCTCATCCGCGAGCCAGCGGCCCATCAGCGCCAGTTTTTTTTGGTTATGCGGCTTCATATGTTCGCCGGGTCCGATATCGAGCATGGCGAGCCAATCATCGGGCAAATAGCATCGGCCAGCCGCGTCATCTTCCGCTATGTCGCGGGCGATATTGGCAAGCTGAAAAGCAAGGCCAAGGTCGCAGGCCCTGTCGAGCGTGGAGTCATCATCAGCTGGCACGCCCATGACCACCGCCATCATAACGCCAACCGCGCCTGCGACATGGTAGCAATATTGATACAGGTCGCTTTCGCGGCGCGGCTGCCAGTCCGCAGCGTCGAGGGCAAAGCCTTCGATTACATCCTCTGCCATGCGCGGCGTGAGGCCACATTCGCGTGCGACCACACCCAAGCAGTCAAAGGCTGGTTCGCCCGTGGGTTTTCCGGCGAGCGCCATTGCCGTCAGTTCGCGTATCGCCTGCAACCGCGCCTGCGGGTCCGTGACCGCCTCCATCGCGCCGCCATGGTCCTGCCCATCGGCCATATCGTCACATTTGCGGCACCATGCGTACAGCAACCACACCCGCTCGCGCGTTGTCCTGTCGAACAGCCGGCTGGCGAAGCGAAAGGATTTCGACCCGCGCGAGATGCTTTCTTGCGCAAATGCGACGAGTGCGGGGCGGTTGAACATCATTCCTCCCCTGCCATGGGAGGGGGACCAGCCGAAGGCTGGTGGAGGGGCAGGTGCAGGGAATACATGCCTTCTTGGTCAGGGGCCTTATCGGGTGCCCCTCCACCATGCTGCGCATGGTCCCCCTCCCCGTATCGGGGAGGAGTCACAGGTCGTCCGCTTTCATCTGGAAAATCGTTTTGTGCGGTACATAGGCCGCCATTTTGGCCAACAGGCCATCCAGATTATCATCGACGATCATAATCCCGGCATGTTGTGGCCGAATGAAACCAACGTCGATCATATTCTGGTTAAATTCGATTAACTGGTCAAAAAACCCGGCGACGTTCAAAAGGCCAACGGGTTTTTGGTGATAGCCAAGCTGCGACCAGCTGATCGCTTCCCACAATTCATCCATCGTGCCCACGCCGCCGGGAATGGTAATAAAACCGTCGGACAAGTCGGTGAAGCGTTGCTTGCGCTCGTGCATGCCCGATACCACATGCAGTTCGGTGCAGCCCTTGTGCGCGACTTCTGCGCCCACCAAAGCCTCTGGGATAATGCCAATCACTTCGCCGCCTGCTTCCAGCGCGCTATCGGCCACTGCGCCCATCAGGCCCAGCCGTCCGCCACCGTAGACAACGCCGATGCCGCGTTTGGCCAACGCCTTTCCGACTTCGTACGCGACGTTGATATATATGGGATTTTCAGGCGTCGCTGACCCGCAATATACTGCAAGGCGTTTCACGAATGTGCGTCCTCTAACATCAATGCGGCCGTTGCTTTTGCGCTACCCACAACGCCGGGGATGCCAGCGCCGGGGTGCGTGCCTGCGCCGACAAAATACAGGTTCGATATCGCGTCATCGCGGTTGTGCGCGCGCAAATAGGCCGATTGCCAGAGGACGGGTTCAAGGCTGAACGCGCTGCCCAAATGCGCTGACAAGTCGCGGCCAAAATCTGTGGGTGTATAATGGAACTGCGTGATGATGCGGCTGCGGATGTCAGGGATCAGGCGGCGTTCCAGCTCGTCCAATATCCGTTCCTTCATCGCCTCACCCACATCACCATCCCAATCATGCGGCGCTTTGCCCAAATGGGCGACGGGCGCGAGGACATAAAAAGTCGAGCAACCTTGGGGCGCAAGGCTTGGGTCGGTGACGGTTGGGTGATGCAAATAGAGCGCAGTGTCTTTGGGCACGACGCCATATTTGAAGATATCGTCCATCAGCCCCTTATAGCGCGGGCCAAACAATATCATGTGGTGCGGGATACCAGGCCAAGTTCCCTTTATGCCCAAATGCAGCACGAACAAAGAAGGCGACCAGCTTTTACGACGAAGGGCGTTGGCCGCCCGTTCGCCGCGTTTATTGCCAGTCAACAAATCGTTGTATGTGTGCATCAAATCGCCATTTGATGCCGCCATGTCGCAATCCATGCGCCAACCCGATTTTGTGCGTACGCCTATGACCTTGTCGCCGCGTGTTTCAATTTCTTCGACCGCATCGCCCAAACGAACGGTCCCGCCAAGCCGTTCGAAAAGCGTCGCCATGGCATTGACGACGCGGTTTGTGCCGCCCTTGGCAAACCAGACGCCGCCTTCTTTTTCGATGGTGTGGATAAGCGCATAAATTGCGCTGGCGCTCATGGGATTGCCGCCAACGAGCAAGGTGTGAAACGATAGCGCTTGGCGCAATTTCTCATCTTTGACGTAGGAAGAGACAATCGAATAGACCGAGCGCCATGCCTGATATTTCATCAGCGCCGGCGCGGCCTTTATCATTGAGGCAAAGTCGATAAACGCAACGGAACCAAGCTTTTGATAGCCTTGTTGATACACGCCCTTTGAATATTCTAGGAACTTGCGATAGCCCGCAACATCTTCAGGGTTCAATTTCTCGATCTCTATTTGCAGGCCCGGCGCATCGTTGGAGTAATCGAAATTCGTGCCATCCGGCCAATTGAGGCGGTAAAACGGGAACACCGGCATCAGTTCAACATCGTCTGCCATCTTGTGCCCAGACAGCGCCCATAATTCTTCCAAGCACGGCGGATCGGTGATGACGGTCGGGCCACCATCAAAGGTGAAGCCATCCTTCTCCCAATAATAAGCCCGGCCACCGGGCTTGTCCCGCGCTTCGATTATTGTGGTCGCTATCCCTGCGGACTGCAGGCGAATGGCGAGTGCGAGGCCGCCAAACCCGGCGCCGATGACGACAGCTGTCTTGGTCACCTTTTCTTGCCCCAGATCGCCTTTATCGCCCGTCCTATGGAAATGGGTGGCTTACCCGAGAGGATCCGCGCCATATCCCCTAGGGTCGTGTTTCCAGCGTAAAAGCGCTCAATCAAACTGGGTTGAAGCCGGTAGAAGCGTTCCAATATCTTGTACCGGTCGGCACCATCTGCGCCGCGGAAGAGCATGCGGTTCAGCATACGGAAGAATCTGCCCTTACGCCAATGCTCCTCTGCCCGTTGACGTAAAGCGAGGTTCAGCTTGTCACCGTCAAGTTCCGGCTGCTCTGCAATGAAAATCGCGTTGCGCACGGCATCGGGCAGGGAGTAGCTCGTGACGGGTTGAAAAAATGCACCCCGCGCGCCGGCCTTGGCTGTCCGGCCGCTTCCACTATTCCAATAGCTTTCCAGATCGCCGCCCATAACAACTGGTAAAACGCCATTTTCCTCACGCAGAACGCGTTCGACTTTCCAGCCTTGTTCATCGGCATAAGCGGCCAGCCGTTGCCGCAAAATGCGCGGGTCAAGGTCGGGCTTGTCGCTATAATAGGTGTCTTCGACAAACAGCTGGTCCATACCAAAGGGCAGGACGTAAACGAAACGATAGCCGTCATGTTGGTCCACCGTGGCGTCCATGACGATTGGCTTGGTGATGTTGTGCGGCTCGGACAATTGCATCAATTGCCCAGTGAATTTTTGCCAACCGCAGTCGAGATGGTTCAAATCGCCAGCGCCGCGCACATCGATAACACCGCCTGCGTTGATCCGCTGCGCGCCGTCGAGCACCACGAGACGCGGGGAAACCGCCTTTACTTCGCGGCCGAGCATTAAGGAAGATGCTGGCAGATTATGCCGCAAGACCCAATCCAGGCGTTCAGATTCGATGGTGTAATAAATATTATCAAGCGAACGGCTGTGTGCGGGAAATTTCACGTCATAGCCCGACCAGCCATAGGTGACCAAAGGCGCAGTCAGCCAGCGATGCTCAGGCAAAATGTCGCTCGCAAAGTAGCTCCAGATATGATTGCCGCCAAAGCTTTGCCCTTGTTCGATGAGCACAACATGTAACTCGGGCCGCAACTTGGCAAGTGCCAGCGCGATCAGCCCGCCAGCAAGACCGCCGCCAACGATGGCAACGTCACATTTGATGTTGTCGATAGTCACGCCGTCGTCCTAGCGCAGTCATTTTGCAAGGGAAAGGGGCGTGCCACGGTAATGCACAGCTTTCTAAGCCGTCCTTTTTACCAGCGGCGCGATGGAGCAATATTTTTTACATGCTATTCAGGCGCAAAACAATTAGATAACCCGGATAACCATAATGACGGGCTATTATCGGTAATGCACTATGGTGATGTTGTCCGTATATCGGCGCCGAAAGCGTTTAAAACGCACAATTTGCTAAAGTAATCACAAAAAGGCTAAGAACACCATATGGATAGCTTGCTTGTTTTGATTTTGTCTGCTGCGGCGATGACGGCGATTGTGGGCGCGCGCTATGTGCTTGTCAGCGGCGCGTTTGCTTGGGCGACCAAGATACGTGCGCCAGGCCTATATTATGGTCTCGACCGCCAAATTAAGCGTGAGATCAGCTGGAGCCTTGCCAGCGCCGCCATCTATGGCATTCCTGCCGGAATTGTTGCTTGGGGCTGGGATAGCCGTGGCTGGACCCAGATCTACACTAACGTGAACGCGTTTCCTTTTTGGTATGTACCCGTGTCGGTTTTTCTTTATCTGTTTGCGCATGACACTTGGTTTTATTGGACACACCGCCTTATGCATCGGCCGTTCTGGTTCAAGGCCGCACATGCGGTTCACCATGAAAGCCGCCC
Organism: Sphingorhabdus sp. EL138; assembly: GCF_945882965.1. Taxonomy (GTDB): domain Bacteria; phylum Pseudomonadota; class Alphaproteobacteria; order Sphingomonadales; family Sphingomonadaceae; genus Sphingorhabdus_B. The sequence goes on along the minus strand of NZ_CAMCWY010000027.1, from coordinate 8,465 downwards.
GCCGACTGCATGGGCGGCAATGTCGTTTCATCCGTGGGAGGCGTTGTCCGGCGCATTCGTCATTCCCGTGCTGGTTTTTTTAATTCCCGTTCATGTCGGGGCATTAGGCGCTGTGCTAGCGATCATGACGATCATGGGCGTGACCAACCATATGGGGTGGGAATGCTTTCCCAAGTTCATAGTGAACGGCAGTTTGGGGCGCTGGTTGATAACGGCGACACACCACCAGAAGCACCATGACGCATATCGGGGGAATTATGGTTTATATTTCAGGTTTTGGGACAAAAAATGTGGCACTGATCTTGGCCTTGGCGATTGGAGCCGCCGCCCTCACGAGCGCGGCTGAGGCAACAGAATCCCCCGCTGCGCTTGAGGTCAGTATTTCCGGCCTGCGCAATATGAAGGGCAATGTTCTGGTCTGTGTTACCGCAAACCCCCGCTTTTTCCCGGACTGCAGTAAAGATCCGAAAAGCTTTCGCGCCACTGTACCTGCGCGCGATTCTGCTCAGGTTTCCTTCCGCGGCATTGCCCAAGGCACTTATGCTATTGCCTTGGTCCATGATGAAAATGGCAATAGCAAAATGGACATGGCCATATTCCTTCCAAAAGAAGGCTTTGGTTTTTCGCGCAACCCCGCGATCGTCACTGGGCCGCCGAAATTCAAAGCTGCGGCTTTTGCTATTAATGCTGCCGAAGTCAGCCAGCACGTTAAAATGAAATACATGCTCTAACGCGCATAGCTGTGATGTGAGCGGAACTAAGTGAACATTTGGGTGGTTTCCAGCTTTGGTTGAACGGGAGCATTTCATGAGAGTTTTTAATAGCTGCGCTGTCGCCTTATGTATCAGCGTCGCGCTGTGCGCACCCGCCTTTGCGCAAGATGGCGAAGCGCCAGCCGCCGAAATGCCAAATCGTGGCGTATTTGCAGGTGACTGGGTCGCGGTCGGTCTCGGCGCTGGCTATGGCCCAAGCTATGACGGATCGGACGATTACGTCTTGTTCCCTGCACCGCTTGCACAAGGCAGTGTTGGTGGTTTTGACTTTGGCGCGCGTGGCCCTGGGCTCTATGTTGACCTCATCGCCGATGGCAATAGCGGACGTAACGTCAAATTTCTCGCTGGCCCTTTGTTCCGCGTGCGCATGGACCGCAACAGCAATATCAAGGACCCCGTCGTCCGTTTGCTGGGCAAGGAAGATGTCGCGATTGAGGTCGGGGCCACCGCTGGGGTGTCATTTTCCAGTATTCTGCATCCCTTCGACACCGTGACGATTTCCAGCGACATCCAATGGGATGTGGCCGGCGCACATAAGGGCCGCATCATTAGCCCAAGCATTGCGTATTCGACGCCATTGTCGACGGCGATATTCACCAGCATCAGCCTGTCGGCAACGCATGTAGACGGCAATTACGCCGACACCTATTTCAGCATCGATCAGGTCGGCAGCATCGCCAGCGGTCTGCCGGTATTCGACGCCAATGGCGGCTGGAAAAGCTATGGCGCTAGCCTGCTCGGCGGGGTGGATTTGTCGGGCGATGCGCGCGACGGCGGTTGGGGCATCTATGGTTTCATCAACTATTCCCGGCTAACCAACGACGCCGCCCGTTCGCCCGTCACGTCGCTGCGTGGCGACGCAAGCCAATGGTTTATGGCAGGCGGGATCAGCTATACTTTTTGACCGGATCGGCGAACATGAAGCCGCACTATAGCGCGTTTATCGGCAATCTTAGATAGATATGCCCGCCGGGTGATGTCGGTGGCAGTGCGCCGCCCCTGATATTCACCTGAAGCGCGGGCAGGATAAGCTGCGGCGCCTCCAATGTTTTGTCGCGCGCAGTGCGCATCGCAATAAACTCGGCTTCGCTTATTCCGTCATGCACGTGAACATTATGCGCGCGCTGTTCGGCAACGGTTGTTTCCCAGACAAAGTCACGTCGCCCTTCCGGCAAATAATCATGGCCGACAAACATCCGCGTTTCAGGCGGCAGGTCGAGTATCTTGCGTATGGACCCGTAAAGCGCGTGCGCGCTTCCGCCGGGGAAATCAGCGCGCGCGGTGCCATAATCCGGCATGAACATGGTGTCGCCGACAAATGCTGCATCACCGATGACATAAGTTACACAAGCGGGTGTGTGTCCGGGCGTGTGCAGAATGTTTATTGTCAAATCGCCAAGAGGCAGCGTGTCGCCGTCCTGCACTAAACGGTCGAACGCTGCGCCGTCACGGGTGATATCGTCGGCTTCAAACAATGCGCCAAAGATAGCCTGAACCTGGGTAATCTGCGCGCCAATGACCACAGGGGCACCCGTGACTTCGCGCAGATGATGCGCGGCCGAAAGATGGTCGGCATGAGCGTGTGTTTCCAACACATAAAGGATGTCGAGACCCTGATCTGCTGCCGCCGCAAGCAACGCATCGGCGGAAGTTGCAGCTATTCGACCATTACGCGGCGTGAAATCGAGGACCGGGTCAATTATCGCGGCCTTTTTCGTGGCGGGGTCGTGGACAATATAGCTGACGGTATTGGTCGCATGATCGAAAAAAGCTTGGACGGACGGATGCATGAGTCGTCTCCTTCTATTTTTATATTAGCACTTGCTAAATTAGATTAAAAGCATATAATCACATCATGTTTGATATGACTCGTTTCGACCTCGGTCTGTTTGAGGAAAGTGCTGGCCGCGCAGCGGCGTTGCTGCGTTTGCTCAGCAATGAAAAACGATTGATGGTCTTGTGCCAGCTTGCCGATGGGGAATTGTCGGTGGGTGAAATCCAATCGCGTGTTGGCCTGTCGCAATCGGCCTTGTCGCAGCATCTGGCCTTGTTACGTGACGAAGGCGTCGTTGTGACGCGGCGTGAAAGCCAGACCATTTATTACCGCGTCGCAGATCATGCCGCGATGCGCATCATACAGACGCTGGCCGAGTTATTCTGCCCACCCGAAATGAGGACGAACTTATGACTGTCATGCTTCACCCACTTTCACCGCAACAGGTGCGTGCACGCTTGGATGCCGGACGCGCCATCTTGGTCGACATTCGGGAGGCAGATGAATTTGCACGCAGCCATATCACCGGCGCGCAGTCGCAACCGCTGTCGACTTGGGAAAAGGCGCATCTGTCGGTTGATCCAGACGCCGATGTCATAATCACCTGTCGCTCTGGTATGCGGACGGCAGGGGCCTGCGACCGGCTGGCGGCGCGTATACGTGGCGATGCGTTTGTTCTTGATGGCGGATTGGATGCGTGGGTGAAGGCGGGGCTGCCCGTTGCAACTGATGCTGACGCGCCGATGGAAATCATGCGGCAGGTGCAGATTGCGGCGGGGTCACTTGTACTCATCGGCGTCATCCTTGGCTTTCTGGTTACGCCGGTCTGGTTTGTGCTTGCTGGCTTTGTTGGTGCAGGCCTCACTTTCGCAGGTGTCAGCGGATTTTGCGGTATGGCGCGGTTGTTGATACTCGCGCCGTGGAATCGCGCAAAGCCGGCTTGATATGGGTATGGAAACCCTGCTGATTGCCGCATTGGGCGGGATGCTGATTGGGCTGCTGCTGACCTTGTTTGGGGGCGGTGGATCGGTGCTGGCAACGCCATGGCTGATCTATGTCGTTGGCCTGACCGATACCCATGCCGCGATTGGCACTTCGGCGGCGGCAGTTGCGGTCAATGCGACCATCGGCCTTGCCGCGCAATCACGGGCAGGGCGCGTAAAATGGCCCTGCGCCATCACCTTCGGCATAGCTGGCCTTGCAGGTGCGCTTGTGGGCGCGCAATTGGCCAAGCAAGTGGATGGTGATGCCCTCCTGATGTGGTTTGCGGTCGCGATGATCGCAATTGCAGGCTCAATGCTCATTCCAAAGAAAAGCGAAGGTGACCCTAAAGTTCGCCTGACCGCCCCGATGGTGCTTAAGCTTGCGCCGGTTGGCTTGATCGCTGGGCTTGCCGCAGGGTTTTTCGGTATTGGCGGCGGCTTCCTGATTGCGCCGGGGTTGATGGCGTCGACCGGCATGACGCTCGCCAATGCTGGTGCATCATCTTTAGTGTCGGTCAGCTTATTCGGTGGCGCAACCAGCCTGTCTTATGCCGCGTCAGGGCAGCTTATCTGGCCGTTGTTCGGCGCTTTGGTTGCAGGTGGCGCAGGCGGAACATTGGCCGCATTGCCATTGGCGAAGCTGCTCGAAAAACGCACCGCCGTCGCACGTACGATATTCGCTTTGATGGTTATTGCCGTCGCAATATTCATCCTGCTGGACTGACAGCGCCGTCTCGTCTATTCGATTTCCATCCCCGGGGAGTCGTGTGACTGAGAGGGATGGGTAACGCCATCCGACCCGCTGAACCTGATCCCGTTGATGCGGGCGTAGGGAGGTGAGACCGCAGCCAGTCCGGGGGACTGGCGAGGACCGACCCCGGTCTTCACGCTTACTCGCTCTCCTTATGAAATTTTGGAGAGATTATATGGCAGACATTCCCGCGCGCACCGAAATGACAGGGACCGAAATCGGCGTCACCACTGGCCCCATTCGCGGCAGCAAGAAAATCTATGTCGGCCCGCGCCGCGTTGCCATGCGCGAGATATATCTCGACCCAAGCTGCGATGACGCCCCCGTCCGCGTTTATGACCCAAGCGGCCCTTATACCGACGCCGACGCGCAAATCGACATAAACGCCGGCCTGCCAGAAATCCGCTCCAGCTGGATTCACGAACGCGGCGATGTCGAACAGGTGTTCCAGCGCGAAGTCCGCCCTGAGGACAATGGCCAGCTTGGCCCCGACCGCAGCGGCGGCGTTGCGCCATTCCCCAATGTCCGCAAACAGGTGCTTCGCGCTAAGCCAGGCATGAACGTCAGCCAAATGCATTATGCGCGTAAGGGCATCATCACCCCTGAAATGGAATATGTCGCCGAGCGCGAGAATTTGGGCCGCGCGCGGCTTGCCGAATATAAGCGTGACGGCGAAAGCTTTGGCGCGTCGATCCCTGATTATGTCACGCCCGAATTTGTCCGCGACGAAATCGCCCGTGGCCGCGCGATCATTCCCAACAATATCAACCACCCTGAATCCGAACCGATGGCGATTGGCCGCAATTTCTTGGTCAAGATCAACGCCAATATCGGCAACAGCGCGGTCGCATCGAATGTGGCGACTGAGGTCGACAAGATGGTCTGGTCGATCCGCTGGGGCGCGGATACCGTCATGGACTTAAGCACTGGCCGCAACATTCACGACACGCGCGAATGGATCATCCGCAATTCGCCCGTCCCCATCGGCACCGTGCCGATTTATCAGGCGCTGGAAAAGGTCGGCGGCGTGGCCGAAGACCTGACATGGGAAATCTTTGCCGATACGTTGATTGAGCAGGCCGAACAGGGCGTCGATTATTTCACCATCCACGCGGGCGTCCGTCTGCCTTATGTCCCATTGGCGGCCAAGCGCATGACTGGCATCGTGTCACGCGGCGGTTCCATCATGGCGAAATGGTGCCTTGCGCATCACAAGGAAAGTTTCTTGTACGAACATTTCGACGACATCACCGAGATTATGAAGGCCTATGACATCGCCTATTCGCTTGGCGATGGCCTACGTCCCGGATCGATTGCCGACGCCAATGACGAAGCACAATTTGCCGAGCTCTACACACTTGGCGAGCTGACCCACCGCGCGTGGAAATCCGACGTTCAGGTGATGATCGAAGGCCCCGGCCATGTGCCGATGCACAAGATCAAGGAGAATATGACCAAGCAGCTTGAGGTGTGCGGCGAAGCGCCATTCTACACGCTTGGACCGCTCACCACCGACATCGCGCCGGGCTATGACCATATCACCAGCGGCATCGGCGCGGCGATGATCGGTTGGTACGGCACCGCGATGCTGTGCTACGTCACGCCAAAGGAGCATCTGGGCCTGCCCGACCGTGACGATGTGAAGGTCGGCGTGATCACCTATAAGCTTGCCGCACATGCCGCCGACTTGGCCAAGGGGCACCCCGCCGCACAAGTCCGAGACGATGCGTTAAGCAAGGCACGCTTCGAATTCCGCTGGCGCGACCAGTTCAACCTAAGCCTCGACCCCGACACGGCCGAGCAATATCACGACCAGACACTGCCAGCCGAAGGCGCAAAGACCGCGCATTTCTGCAGCATGTGCGGGCCGAAATTCTGCTCGATGAAGATCAGCCAAGAAGTGCGCGAATTTGCCAAGCTGCAAAACCAGCCAGCGGACAATTTCGTGGCGGCAGAAGAGGCAGAGGCCGGCATGGCGCAAATGAGCAAGGTCTATGACGAAACCGGCCGCGAGCTATATATGGGCGCGGGCGACCGTGAACATGATTAAGCGTTAGGCGGCACCTGTGCGGGTAATCGCTTCCTCGATCCACAAACGGGCATCGGGGAAGCTGCGTTCGACCTCTGGCAAGTCGTTGACACACAGGAATTTGATCGCGTCCCATTCGCGGCCGCATAAATAGCTGCTGACATCATCGGCGGACCAAGCGTCGGTCGCGCCGACCGCGACATGCAAATAATCGCGCGTGTCCAATATCGCGGCGCTGCCGTCGGCAAGGCAGGCATGATTATGCAGGCTTTGCGGCAGGAACTGCCCCGCATCGCGAAAACGATAGCTGGCATTGGTGATGAACGCCTCGCGATATGTGTCGAATAATTCCGCCATCACCGAACGCTGCATCGGGTGGACGACATGCGCGCTTTCGAACACTTGGTCGGCGGTATAGCCAATCATCTGTGCAGCGTTGATTTGATTAAAATGGTTTAGCAGGCTGGCCTCATCCCGCGCTGCGCCGCTTGCGGCAAGGTCGCTGTGGTTCGTCCATTTGCCGCGCAGCACCGGGCCATCGGCGGCAAAGAAATCCGATCGTGTTACTGGCGCGGTCAGGAAGACATCATCGTTGAAATATAAGAAATGTTCGGCCAGCCCCTCTATGCGCCACAACATCGTTTCAATCGACAGCGAATTGAACGTGGGCAACGCCTCCTCATACCCTGCAAAAATCTCGCTGTGATCAACGATGCTGATCTTTGCGGCGATTTCGGGGGGAAGCTGCATGATTTCGGGCGTCTGATTATCGGTCACAATCCAGATCCGCCGCACCCACGGCGCGTTGTTGGCGATGGAACGCACGCAATAATTCAGCTCGTCACTGCACAGCCACCGATGGGGGTTAGTGCCATTGTCATGCAACGGCGCTTTGGCCCCCGTTTTGGCGAGCGCATTCGCCTTTGCGAGATAACAATCACGATTTAACTTCAGCGCCGGATCCGCCCCGTCCACCCAAGTGATAACCGCATCAACTTCAAACATTAAAGACACTCTGCACATATAAGGTGTCGCGCCTTAGGAGTATGTGACGGTTTTGTGAAATGGAAACTATGGGTGGGGGGCAGGCGGCGCAGCAACTCCCGCCTCAGTATTGCCGCGTGACATTTTGGCTGGGCGGGTTAGGGTTGGGCATGACCACAACACCGAAAAACCCCAATTGGTTCGACATCGGCATGGATGCTTGGGCGCTTGCCGCCGAATCCAATATGGTGATCGCGATGCGTATAGGTAGCCTGGTGCAAGGCGGGCCAGCGGCGGTGCAAGAGGTGGAGCGGATGGTGACGGAGAAGGTCGCGGCTAACATTGCACTTGGCTGCGACCTGATGACCGGAAAGCTGGGCAGCAGCCCCGAGGCGATCATCAGCGGCAGCATCGCGCATTATGCCAAAAGCGTGGTCGCCAACCGGAAAAGACTAGGGTCCTGACCCTGAGCAATACGCCTGCGGCGGAGTGGCCGAAAATGGGGGTATGAGCGCATAAGTCGCTACTCTGCGCTTCTGGTTTGCACATTATGTAAATCAGGCCTATACGGACGGAACGCTATCGTCGACCGCGACGGATTTTTGAGGCGCGTCTTCGGTCATATGATCGGAACGGGCAACGTTTTTCCTACCACGACTTGGCTACCCACTTGGCGCTGTTGTCAGGTGGTCACCTGTTTCGTGAAAGGAACATATTATGCCAGTAGGCACCGTAAAATTTTTCAATGCAGACAAGGGCTATGGCTTTATCGCGCCTGATGGCGGCGGTGATGACAGCTTCGTGCACATCTCGGCCGTTCAGGCAGCCGGCATGCACTCGCTTGATAAAGAACAGCGCGTGAATTTCGAAGTCGAAATCGGCCGCAACGGTAAGGCTTCGGCCATTAACCTGTCTTCAGCTGATTAATCAGCCGAAATGTTAAAAAAAAGGGCTGCCGAAAGGCGGCCTTTTTTTTGTGTCACGCGCCGAGGTTTAGTCGAACAGCTCTTCCAGAAACGACTTTCTGCGCTTTTTATACGGGTAGCCATGCCCATAGCCTTGGTGCTGTTGGCCATAGCCTTGCGGTGCGAACGCGCCTTGGGGTGGCGGCGCTGCTTGCGGGGCAGGGGCGGGTTGCGGAGGCATTTCTGCAGCAGCGCTGCGCTCGATA
>NZ_CAMCWY010000026.1 GCF_945882965.1 Sphingorhabdus sp. EL138 | reverse complement strand
CGGCACGTTCAAGCACAGCTGCATCGCCCATTGCCACACGCGCTTGCACGCCGCCATTATTGGGGTCCATGATATCGCCAAAGCGTGTTGCGCTGGCGCCTGCACCACCGCTGATGAAATGATCGATTTGACGCATATATCTTCTCCTGATTCCGTCAGCGTGCCTTGCGCGTATCGCTACATTATTGCAACCATGGGTTATTACAGTTCAAAATTAGCGGCCAGCGCATATATGGACATGATAACGCTTAATATCCGTCTTCTTTATGTATCAGGAACGCACATGTTTACCCTTTTTGCCCGAACCTCATGCGTGGCAATCGCCATTGGTGCACCTGCCGCTTATGCGCAAGACGCTGCCGAACCCATCATTGTCGTAACAGGTAATGGCTTGGATCAGACCAAAAGTGATCCCGCTTATGGCGCGGTTGAAATCGACCGCGCGCGCCTGACCAGTGAAGCATCGGGACGAATCGAAAACATCCTTGCCGATGTTGCGGGTTTTCAGCAGTTCCGCCGTTCCGACAGCCGTTCGGCCAATCCATCCGCCCAAGGCGCAACGTTGCGCGCGCTTGGCGGCAATGCGTCCAGCCGAACGCTGATATTGCTCGACGGCGTGCCGCAAGCCGACCCGTTCTTCGGCTATATCCCGTTTAGCGCTATCGCGCCGGAACGCCTGTCCTCCGTCCGCGTAACACGCGGCGGCGGCAATGGTGCCTTTGGCGCAGGCGCAGTGGCTGGCACGATTGAGCTAAACAGCGCCGGGCGTGACGACTTGCCCGACACCTCCCTTTCGGCCTTTTACGGCAGCGACAATGCCAGCGAATTGTCGGCGGGCCTCACGACCGATCTTGGCGCAGGATTTGTTAGCCTTTCGGGTCGCTGGGACCGCAGTGACGGCTTCTTCACTGCACCTGCCGCTACGCGCCAGCCAGGCGATGTGCGCGCCGCTTATGATAGCTGGTCAACTGGTCTGCGCGCGGTCGCCCCCTTGGCCGATGGTGTGGAGATGCAATTGCGCGGATTGCTATTCCAAGACAATCGGACCTTGCGCTTTGCCGGCGCGGACAGCAGCTCCGAAGGGCAAGACGCCAGCATCCGCATCGTGTCGCAAGGCCGCTGGCAAGTCGACGCATTGGCCTATGTGCAGGCACGCAATTTTACCAACATCGTGATCAGCGCGACGTCCTTGCGCAAGACGCTGGACCAACGCAATACCCCCTCGACAGGGCTTGGCGGCAAAATCGAAGTCCGCCCGCCCGTTGGCAGCAACCACTCATTTCGCATCGGCGCGGATGTCCGCTTGGCCGAAGGTGAATTGTTTGAAGATGCCTATAGCCAAGTCACCGGGCTAGTGACCGCACGCCGCAACGCAGGCGGCCATAATGCGACCTTTGGCGTGTTTGCCGAAAATGATTGGAACCTCGGTGCATTGACGTTGACCGGTGGCCTGCGTGCCGACCGCTGGACAATAAGCAACGGCTTTTTTGCCGAGCGCAGCGCAAATGGCAATGTCGTGCGCGACGACAATTTTGCCGACCGGGCAAGCTGGGAGACAAGCGCGCGGGTTGGCGCGCTTTTTGCGGCGCGTAATGCCTTTGCCTTGCGCGCGGCGGCGTATACCGGCTTTCGCTTGCCAACGCTGAATGAACTTTACCGGCCCTTTACGGTGTTCCCCGTCGCCACCCGCGCCAATGCCGCATTGGCGGTAGAGCAGCTGCGCGGTGTTGAGGCGGGCATTGATCTGCGACCGGCCAATGGTATCTCCGTTGGCGCGACACTATTTTACAACCGCCTGAACGACGCCATCGCCAATATCACCATTGGTCCCAATCTGCGTCAACGCGGCAATGTCGATGCTGTCGTGGCCAAAGGTCTTGAGCTTTCGGGTGAAGCCGTTTTGGGCACAGTCGCCCTTTCAGGCTCTTACGCCTATAGCGATAGCAAAGTGCGCGCTTCTGCCAGCGCGTCGGCACTTAACGGCCTGTCCCCAGCGCAAAGCCCGCGTCATGCCGCAAACGCAACATTGCTTTGGACGCCAAATGCAGGCGCAGTGTTCTCTGCAACCGCCCGCTATATCAGCGCGCAGTTTGAGGATGATTTGGAAAGCAACATATTACCCTCCGCGTTGACATTTGATGGTTTTGCGCAAGTTCCGATAACGCCTCAGATCGCCTTGACGGGCCGGGTAGAGAATATTTTCAACAAAGCTGTCGTTACCCGCAAGGTCGACAGTTCCATCGACCTTGGGACGCCGCGCATCTTGTGGATTGGTCTGAAATTTACAACACGGTAGGCCATCGGAGCTCCATCATAGCTTGGGGTACGGCGCAATCACCGAACATGAAGCGGCATAGCATGCCGGACGGAATAGCTGCCTGAAAGGCTGGCTATCGAATCCTAACGATGCAGGCGGGGAACAATCTCACTTGAGATGTTGCTTAACCGGCTTGATAAAACCGGGGTAACGCGACTTCACCTTTGTTGACGTTTTATTGCTATTCAGCCAGCTGTTTTTATTTGCTATTCAGCCAGCTGTTTATATGATGTTAATATAAATTTATCTTATCGTAACATCGAAGATCTGGAGTTGGTATCCGATAACAGCCTCGTCCATTTTAGCCCATCAATAGAATAGGCCTTTATGACCCAAAAAGCCTCTGACTTGTTCATCTCCTGCCTCGAAGAAGAAGGCGTCGAATATGTTTTTGGTGTTCCTGGAGAAGAGAATCTCGATTTTCTGGATAGTCTATCTCGCTCCAAGAAAATTAAGCTTATCCTGACGCGGCACGAGCAAGGCGCTGGCTTTATGGCCGCGACTTACGGACGACATACCGGCAAAACCGGCGTATGTCTGGCAACGCTTGGCCCGGGGGCAACCAATCTCGTAACAGCCGGGGCTTATGCTACGCTGGGCGGAATGCCAATGATGATGATTACCGGTCAAAAGCCTATCAAAAAATCAAAGCAAGGGCGTTTTCAGATTTTGGACGTCGTTGCCATGATGGGGCCGATTACCAAATATACCCATCAAGTGGCCGCCTCTGACAATATCCCGAGCCGCGTGCGTGAGGCTTTCCGTTTAGCTGAGGAAGAAAAGCCCGGCGCGGTCCATATCGAGCTGCCCGAAGATATTGCCGACGAACATACCGATGCTCTGCCCATTAAACGCAGCGTATCGCGTCGCCCCAGCGCCGACCCTAAAGCGGTGCGCGCCTCGGTCACGGCCTTAGAAAATGCCAAATCGCCTGTGCTTGTTATTGGTGCTGGCGCCAACCGGACGATGACCGGCAGGATGCTGCTGCAATTTATCGAGAAGACCGGCATCCCGTTTCTCACCACCCAATTGGGCAAGGGGGTAATTGATGAGCGTCATCCCAAATTTCTGGGTTGCGCCGCCTTGTCTGCGGGTGATTTTGTCCACCGCGCGGTTGAAGCGTCGGATTGCATCGTCAATGTCGGCCATGACGTCATCGAAAAGCCGCCTTTTTTCATGAAACCAGGCGGCGCTCAAGTCATACATATCTCGAGTAAAACCGCCGAGGTTGACCCTGTCTATTTCCCAGGCATCGAAGTTATTGGCGATATTGCCAATGCAATCTGGCAGATGAAAGAAGACATAGTTCCAAGCGGCAGCTGGAATTTCGACCATATGCTAGATTATCGCAAGGCCGAGGTTGAACATACCGCCAGCCTGTCTGGCGACCCTCGCTTTCCGATTTTTCCACCACATTTGGTGCAGCAAGTCCGCGATGTTATGCCGGACGATGGCATCATCTGCCTCGATAATGGCGTCTATAAAATCTGGTTTGCACGCGGCTATACCGCTTACCGACCCAATACCGTGCTGCTTGACAATGCGCTCGCCACGATGGGCGCGGGCCTACCGTCGGCTATGATGTCAGCGATGGTCTATCCCGATCGTAAGGTTATGGCGATTTGCGGCGATGGCGGCTTCATGATGAATAGTCAGGAGATGGAAACTGCTGTCCGGCTGGGCCTCAACATCACCGTCCTAATCCTGCGCGATGACAGCTATGGTATGATCCGTTGGAAGCAGGCGAATATGGGCTTTGCCGATTGGGGACTGACCTACGGCAACCCTGATTTCGTCAAATATGCAGAAAGCTATGGTGCCAAGGGACATCGTGTCGAGAGTGCGGCGCATCTGACCGAATTGCTGAAACACTGCTGTGATACACCAGGCGTGCATCTCATTGACTGCCCAGTCGATTATACGGAGAATGATCGCATCCTCAACGTGCAAATAAAAGAGCTAAGCGCTGCATTATGAGCATGTTGAAGGACGTCTACCCGTTATATCTGAACAATAAGGCGGTGCAATCGAACACCGACCTTGCGGTAACCGAGAAATATACCGGCGAAGTTGCTTTCCGCGTTGCTTTGGCCGACAGCAAGACAATTGATGCAGCAATTGCCGGAGCCGTCAAGGCGGCTGAGCCGATGGCGCAAATGGCCAGTTACGAGCGCCAAAATGTCCTCATGCATTGTGTCTCCCGGTTTAAGGAACGCTTCGACGAACTGGCTTATGCGCTATGCGTCGAAGCGGGCAAGCCGATCAAAGACAGCGAGGGTGAAGTCACGCGGCTGATTGACACCTTCCGAATTGCTGCCGAAGAGTCGGTCCGGATGACCGGCGAGGTTCAGCCGCTCGACATATCCCCGCGCGCCAAGGGATATCAGGGGATGTGGAAGCGGGTACCAATCGGCCCTTGCAGCTTCATTTCACCTTTTAACTTTCCACTAAACCTCGCAGCGCACAAGATTGCACCCGCCATCGCCGTTGGTTGTCCGTTTGTGATGAAGCCAGCCAGCCGAACGCCATTGGGTGCGATCATCATGGGCGAAATACTTGCAGAGACCGATTTACCCGAAGGGGCGTTTTCGATTCTCCCGGCCAGCCGTGACGGCGCAGATTTGTTCACCGAAGATGACCGTCTAAAACTGCTGTCGTTCACTGGCTCTCCCGATGTGGGTTGGGCGTTGAAAGCTAAGGCGGGCAAGAAGAAGGTTGTTCTCGAACTGGGTGGCAACGCTGCGGTTATCATCGATGAAGATGCCGATCTGGACGATGCGCTGGAGCGCGTCATTTTTGGCGCATTTTATCAATCTGGGCAAAGTTGTATCGGGGTGCAGCGGATCATCATCCACGACAGCATCTACAACAAATTCCGTGATATGCTGATCGCGCGTGTCGGCACCCTGGTGTCTGGCAATCCGCAAGATCGGCAGACTTTTATTGGTCCAATGATCGATGTTAAAGAAGCGGCACGCCTTGATGGTTGGATTCAGGAAGCGTTAGCAGACGGTGCGAAGCTTCTGTGTGGCGGCAAACGGGTTGGGGCAATGCTAGAGGCCACTCTGCTCGAAGACGTCCCACGCACGGCCAAAGCTAACCGCGAAGAAGCCTTCGGGCCACTCGCCATCTTGTCGCGCTTTACCGACTTCGATGCTGCGCTCGACGAAGTAAACGACAGCAAGTTCGGTTTGCAGGCGGGCATCTTTACCCGCGACATCTTCAAGTCGCTGGACGCTTGGGACCGGCTGGATGTTGGGGGCGTTGTGATCAACGATGTGCCTAGCTACCGCGTCGACAATATGCCGTATGGCGGCGTCAAAGATTCAGGTTTGGGCCGCGAAGGAATTCGTTTCGCAATGGAAGATATGACGGAAATCCGCAACTTGGTGATCCGTCGGCGCACCTAAGGAAAACATTTGAATTTAATCTGTCTGGGTGGTGCTTGGTAGAAATTTGCCGCTCAAATTCTAAGGGAAGAGGACCAATATTATGGTACTGAATGATCACGTCGACCTGCCCACATTCATGCAGGGCGTTAGCAAGCGCAACCCAGGACAGACTGAATTCATTCAGGCAGTGCAGGAAGTTGCAGTAGACATTTTTGACTTCATGGAAGACAAGGAACGCTATCACAAGGAACAGATATTGCGGCGCATCGCCGAACCCGACCGGGTCATTTCATTCCGCGTTTGCTGGGAGGATGATAACGGTAACGTTCGTGTGCAACGCGGTTGGCGTGTGCAGAACAACAATGCAATTGGCCCCTATAAAGGCGGCATCCGCTTTCACCCTTCGGTTACGGAAAGCGTTCTCAAATTTCTGGCGTTTGAACAGACCTTTAAAAACGCGCTGACTGGCCTGCCGATGGGCGGAGCCAAGGGTGGGTCGAACTTCAACCCCAAGGGGAAAAGCGATCATGAAGTGATGCGCTTTTGCCAGTCCTTCATGACCGAACTCTACCGCCATGTGGGGGCCGATGTGGATGTGCCCGCCGGCGATATCGGCGTTGGTGCGCGCGAGATTGGCTACATGTTTGGCCAGTATAAGCGGATCACCAACCAGTTTACCGGCGTGTTAACCGGTAAGGGTTTGGAATATGGCGGCTCGCTGATCCGTACCGAGGCAACCGGTTATGGCGCGGTATATTTCCTCGCCAATATGCTGAAGACCAAGAATGACGATCTTGTAGGCAAAGTTGCGGTGATTTCAGGGTCAGGCAATGTTGCAACCCATGCAGCCGAGAAGGTGGCGATGCTGGGCGGCAAGGTGGTCACCATGTCCGACAGTGCCGGTTTTATCCATGATCCGGATGGTATGACGCAGGAAAAAATCGACTGGATCAAACAACTTAAAAATGTGCGGCGCGGTCGAATTAGCGAATATGTAAATGAGTTCAAAGGGGCAACATATCATGAAGGTATGCGTCCTTGGGGCGTCCCTTGTGACGTTGCACTACCTTGCGCCACACAGAATGAATTGCTCGGCGATGACGCCAGAGAATTGATCAAAAACGGCTGTATTGCGGTTAGCGAAGGCGCTAACATGCCAACCAACCTCGAAGGCGTCCACGTCTTCAAGGACGCAAAAATCCTGTTTGCCCCGGGCAAGGCGGCCAATGCGGGTGGTGTTGCGGTTTCTGGTCTGGAAATGAGCCAGAATTCAGGCCGCATCTCGTGGAAGGCCGACCAGCTCCAGCAATTGCTGGTCGATATCATGGACGGTATTCATGGCAGCTGCGTCGAATATGGTCAGACCAAGGGTGGCTATTGCGACTATGTGCGGGGCGCAAATATCGCGGGCTTCAAAAAGGTGGCCGACGCCATGCTGGCATTTGGTGTAGTGTGATTGCAGTAGATTGGCAGTAAACATAGTTTGCTACCAATCTGCTTGAATATTTGATCAAAGGACCGGATAGTCGTATCGACTGAATTAGGGCTTCGGCCCTACCGGTTGCAGTGGGATGCAGGATTAATGGCCGAGTCTGGAAACAGCCCTATTTTCTTAAAAGCTCTGCCGGGTGTAATTCTTTTGTTGTGCATCCTCCTGTTGGTTATGGCAGTTTTATTTCCAATTTTGTCCCCTGTGCGGGCCTCAGGAACTGCGGATAATACACATTTGGGTGTTGCTTCATGCGCTGGTTCAACGTGCCATGGCCGGTTGGAAGCCGATGGCGCCGCTGTACGTCAGGATGAGGTTTTGCGTTGGCAGGAACCCTCATCGCCTGCCGGAAAACATAGCCAAGCCTATTCCGCCTTATTGGGTCAACGCAGTGCGCAAATAGCACGCAATTTGGGTATCGGCAAAGCATCGTCTGCGCCAATGTGCCTTGGTTGTCACGCTGACCCAGCCGCATCGCGCGGCAACAACTTTCAGTTGGCCGACGGTGTGGGATGTGAGTCATGTCATGGTGGTGCTTCAAATTGGATCGCCAGCCACTACGCTGTTGGTGCCAGTCATGCTAAAAATGTGGCACGCGGCATGACGCCGCTGGAAAATCCAAAGGTACGCGCAGGCGTATGTCTTGACTGCCATTTTGGCAGCGCCGCCCAAGGGCAGTTTGTAAATCACCGGATCATGGCGGCAGGGCACCCGCGTATCTCGTTTGAACTCGACCTATTCTCATCTCTGCAGCAACATCATGACGAGGATGCCGATTATGTGGCGCGCAAGCGGCGTACCGACAATGTTCAGCTATGGGCTGTCGGGCAGGCGCTTGCACTCAAACGCTCGCTAGATCTTTATGCGAGCGCAAGTCGTGGCACCGAGGGTGTGTTTCCAGAATTCTATTTCTTTGATTGCCATAGCTGCCACCGTCGGATTTATGATCAGAAGGACGCTCTCAGGACTGGAGTAAACAATCCCGGGCGGCCAATTCCAGAGGGCATGCCGCCCTATAATGATGAGAACATGATCATGCTGTCGGCGGCTGCGCAGGTAACGGCTCCAGCCTCTGCAGGGCAATTCGATAAGGCCAGCAGGGAGTTCCACGCTGCTTTGGCGCTGGACCGTACCATGGCCGTCGCAGCGGCGCGGCGCTTGTCAATCGCTGCTGATAATTTGGCTAATAACTTTGCGTCGGGCAGTTTTGGCAGCAGCCAAGCCTTTGCAATCATCGACACCATTGCAAGCGATGCCATTGCCGCGCGTCTCACAGATTATGAGGGATCGGTGCAAGCCGTTATGGCGGTCGATACGTTGTTGAGCGCACTCGTCCGCTCGGGCAACCTCACGCAAGGTGCGGCAGCGGGCATCCGTGCCAATGTAAACCGCGCCTATGACGCGGTGCGTGATCCCAACGCCTATCGCCCGTCCGATTTCCGCAGTTCAATTGGCGCCGCTGCCAGCGCAGTCCGGGCATTACGATAGTCATGCGTAAACAACTGACGGCGTTCATTACAATCTGTTCGCTTATATTGTCGTCCTGTGGCGGCGGTGAAAGCAGCAGCGGCGCAAGCGGTGGCGGCAACAACGCGCTGGCGCCTTCGCCAACGCCAGCATCCAGCACGGCGAGACAGTATGCAGATCCCGCACCGGAATCGCTCACGGTCACAGATGTCGAACGCGTGATATCGCTGGCAGTGGCAGAGGCGCAGGCGCGAAACTTGCCTTCCACCATCGCGGTGGTAGACCGCGTTGGCAATGTACTCGGCGTGTTTGTTATGAACGGCGCGAATTTGAGCCTGAAGGTTCCTGATGCGCCAGGCGGGCCTTCATCCAACACCGATCTGCAAGGTGTTAATCTGCCCGCTCCGGCGGCAGTTGCGGGGGCCATCGCAAAGGCGATTACCGGCGCTTATCTGTCGAGCAGCGCCAACGCCTTTTCTACCCGCACGGCAAGCCAGATTATCCAGCAGCATTTTCCACCGGCACCGACAACCGTTGGCCTTGAAAGCGGCCCATTATATGGCGTGCAATTCAGCCAACTCCCATGTTCAGACCTGATGCAACGCTTTGGCAGTTTTGGCACGGCCGCACTTATCGGCCCCAAGCGTTCGCCGCTGGGATTATCGGCAGATGCGGGCGGATTTCCTCTTTACAAAAACGGAGCAGTCGTTGGCGGCGTGGGCGTAATGGGCGATGGCATTTATGGTTTCGACCCGAACATTTTGGACGTCGACATTGATGTTGAGGAATTTATTGCGTTCGCAGCCACGCAAGGGTTCGCGCCCAACGAGGATATCAAGGCCGAGCGCATCAGTGTCGACGGCACATTGTTACGCTATTCGGACGCGACAACCGCCGGATTGCGCGGTGGCTCCGTGCAAAGCTTTGCCGCGCTAAACGGTAGAGTTGGCAATGTGGTGCCTGTCCCGGGTTATTCCGTCGGCAGCATAGTCGCTGGGACGGTTTTTGGCAGCGAGACATCGGGCGTCCGAGCAGCCACCGCAGCGGAGTTTACCAACCGCGATGCCTATATATTATCCGATGGATCAGGAACCAATCGCTTCCCAATACGCGCCGGAACCGATGCTGCCTCGGTTGCGACACCACTCAGCGCCGCCGAGGCCCGATCGTTGCTGGAAGAATCCTTCACAGTAATGAGCCGCTCTCGCGGGCAAATTCGCCGCCCTAATGACAGTCTCGCACAAATGACGATCAGCCTGGTCGACACGCATGGCGCGGTCCTTGGCATTGTGCGCGGCCCTGATGCACCTGTTTTTGGTACGGATGTTTCATTGCAAAAAGCAAGAACCGCCGCGTTTTTTTCTAACCCGCGCGCAGCATCCGATTTGGCTGCAACCAATAGTCCGAGTGTGGGCATGTTTCTTGCCAACGCGCGGACATTTTTCGGCAGCAGCAACATTTTCACTGGTCAGCATGCGTGGACCACCCGTGCGATTAGCAATATTTCACGGCCCTATTTTCCCGATGGCGAAGTTGGACGAGCCCCCGGACCATTTTCGCGCGACATTAACGGCTTCAATCCTTTTTCTACCGGACTTCAGTCCGCCTTGATTGTCGGTAATGTTAATACCCATGTTGGTTTTTTGCTGGGCAGAAATCCAGACACTCCCGCCCGCTGCACCACAATGCCAGATGCTACGACCGGGCAAAACCGATTACAAAACGGCATCCAAATTTTCCCCGGATCCGTGCCGGTTTATCGCGGATCAACCTTGGTTGGCGCGATTGGCGTTTCGGGAGATGGTATAGATCAGGACGATATGGCTGGCTTCCTAGGCGCAAATACCACGGGCTTGCGCATTGGCGGCATTGGGAATGCCCCTCCGGCGATACGCACAGACCAGATCGAAGTCACTGCGGGTGGAACCAAAATAAGGCTGCGCTACATAGGCTGCCCGTTCGCGCCCTTCTTGGGTACCAACCAGCAGAATGTGTGTCAGGGGTTATGATGTTTACCGATCTGCCGCCAATGCCAGCAACCACAGTAACCAGTGTTTATAGCGCGCGCGCCGCCGTCGGGGTGATGCCGGAACCAACTGCTGCAGACGCGCAAGTAATGGATGCGGCGCCAGTCGAAGCAGAAACCTCATTGCCAAAGAAATCCAAAGGCGATCCGCTTGCCGAACCCGATAATGGCATTATCGAAGGTCGCAAACGTCCAGGATATCAACCGCGCCTCCCTGACAAAGTCACGCAAGATAATATTGGTGCGGTGCGTCCTCCTCCACCTGAGGCATTTCCAACCGATGAGTTTCCAATTCCAGACAGGTGGCGCCTTATACAGTCTTTAGGACTGGTGAAGGAGCGCTGGTTCGATCCGTACAACCAGAATACCTACAAAGGCGACCGTCCCATCAATCGCGCGAAGGTGCCGTGGTTGCCTATCAAGGCCAATGATTGGTTTTTCGTTGCAAGCGCGGTCAGCGATACGGTTGTTGAAGCGCGGACATTCCCGATACCAGTCGGCGTACAAACGACCGAGCGTCCGGGCAATTTGGATATTTTTGGTAACGACGGTAGCGAGGTATATTCACAAACGTTTATCGTAGGCGCCGCACTTATCAAAGGCCTGACCGCTTTTAAACCGCCTGACATAGAATATCGCGTGGCGCTTGCGCTCAACGTCAATTATGTAAATGTTCCTGAAAAACGCGTGCTGTTTGTCCAGCCGTCAAAGCCTTCGCACCGACTTGATCATTTTCTGGGATTGCAGGAATTGTTCGTTGACTATCACATCCGGAATACATCGGATCGTTATGACTTTGAATCGATCCGTGTGGGCATACAGCCGTTCCAAAGCGATTTCCGGGGGTTTCTGTTCAACGACCAGCAATTAGGCATCCGCTATTTCGGCAACCGGGATAATAACCGCTGGCAGTATAATTTGGGCGCCTTCTGGCGTTTGGAAAAGGACACCAATTCGGGCTTGAATAGTGTCGTTCAGCGACCGCGCAATGACTGGGTTTTCATCGGAAACCTATATCGGCAAGATCTACCTATTCCTGGCCTGACCAGCCAAATTACCGCCGTCTATAATATGAATCGTGAGAAAAATCAGGTCGAAATTGACGATAATGGCTTTCCTGTCCGACCTGCCTTGCTTGGTAATTTGCGCGGCCGGAATTACGACGTTGTCTATCTTGGTTATAATGCCGATGGCCGCATTGGACGGGTCAATCTAACCGCATCAATCTACGGCGCGCTCGGGACCGATAGTCAGAATTTCTTCACCGGGCAGAAATCAAAAATCCGTGCTGGCTTTACTGCCGCTGAAGCAAGCTATGATCTTGACTGGATGCGCTTCCGTCTGTCTGGTCTTTATGCAACTGGTGACCGCGACCCGTTTGATAACAAAGAAACAGGTTTCGACGCGATCTTTGAAAACCCCATTTTTGCAGGTGCTGACACCAGTTATTGGATACGACAGACAATTCCCTTCGCCGGCGGTGGCCGTGCAATCAGCATCAATGGCCGCAACGGCATATTAAATTCGCTGCGCTCGTCTAAAGAACAAGGCCAGTCGAATTTCAACAATCCTGGCACGATATTGCTTGGCGCTGGGGCTGATTTTGATCTTACCCCGACGATGCGTTTGTCAACAAACGCCAACTATCTGTGGTTCGAAAATACATCCAATCTGAAAGTTCTCCGTGCTGAGGGTAGTATTCCAAGAGAGATCGGTTGCGACCTGTCAGCAGCAGCGATATGGCGTCCCAAAGCTACGCAAAATATCGTTGCCCGGTTGTCGGCTGCAACGTTGTTACCCGGTAAAGGATTCAAAGATTTGTTTACCAACCGACCGCGCAACAAACATTATTACTCCCTGCTCGCCAACGTGATATTGACCTATTGATGCGTGCCGATTTTACCTTCAACCGCAACCGGATTTGGACAGTCATTTTACTGCTGCTATGCTGCGTGTTTGCAGCGTCATTGGCTTATGCTGCGGACAAGGAGAAACCCGTAGAGCGTATCTACCCGACCTTTCCGCCTGCACCGCGTACGCAAGAAGCTTCAGATGTGCTGGCAAAATCATCAGGCTGCTATTCCTGTCACATCCAAACAGACGCGCCGACCATGCACAGCTCGCCAGCCGTGCAACTGGGTTGCGTTGATTGTCATGGTGGCGATCCGAAAGTCATGGGTAATTCCAATCTGAAACATGATGATCCTGCCTATGTCGCAGCGCGTGACAAGGCACACGTGCTTCCCAAATATCCAAAAAGCTGGCATTTTCCTTCGTCTGCCAATCCCAAACGCAGCTACACGTTGCTGAACCAGGAAAGCCCGGAATTCATCCGGTTCAACAACCCGACTGATTACCGCGTCGTCCGGGAATCTTGTGGCGCTTGCCATATGGAAGTCATCGAAGCGGGCGAACGTTCGATTATGGCAACTGGCGCGATGCTCTGGGGCGGAGCGGCCTATAATAATGGCATACTGCCGTATAAAAATTATGTAACAGGCGAAGCTTACACCAAGCACGGCGAGCCGGCGAAAATCATGTCGCCTGGCACTCCGCCGGGCACAGTTACCGATGAACAGAAAAAACGCGGTGCGTTGGCGGTGCTGTATCCGCTGCCGATGTGGACAGTAGTTCCGCCCGGCGATGTTTTCCGCGTCTTTGAACGCGGCGGGCGCAACATCAATACGCAGTTTGCTGAAGTTGGCCTACCCAATCCGACTGGCAGCATACAGCGGCTCGAGGAACCGGGGCGTCCAGATCTCAAGCAGTCCAATCGCGGTCCAGCCACCGGATTGCGCGTTGCCATACCCATTCTCAATATTCACAAAACACGCCTAAACGACCCATTCATGTGGTTCATGGGGACAAATGATCAACCGGGTGATTATCGCCATTCGGGCTGTGCTGCATGCCATGTTGTATATGCGAATGACCGCGAGCCACGGCACAGTCTGGGCTATTCCCAATATGGCCGCGACGGACAAACGCAGACGATTGACCCGACCATTGCCAATAAGATGGAACCGGTTGATCATGATGACAAAGGCCATGGCGCTGTGAAAGAGCCCGGCTATAATGAAGGACCTATCAAGGAAAAGGGGCACCCCCTTCGCCACATATTCACCCGCGCGATACCAACATCGCAGTGCATGAATTGCCACATGCATCAGCCGAACATCTTCCTGAACAGTTATCTCGGCTATACGATGTGGGATTATGAATCTGACGCGCCATCCATGTGGCCCGAAAAGCAGAAATATCCAACAGCGGCGGAAAAATTCAAAGTTCTTGACCGCAATCCTGAGGCTGCAGCACCCAAGGGCAAATGGTCGGATCTCGATTTCCTGCGTAATGTGTATGACCTTAACCCTAAGTTAAAAGAAACCCAATTTGCCGATTATCACGGCCATGGTTGGAATTTCCGCGGCATTTTCAAGCGCGACCGCGAGGGGAATTTGCTTGACGCTGAGGGTAAGATAGTTGCACCCGACGATCCTGAAAAATGGCGCAAAAAGGGTGAAGGCAAATTTGTCGAGCCCGGTATAAATCCCGGTAAGACCGTGCATATGATGGATATTCATGCCGAGAAAGGGCTGCAATGTGCAGACTGTCATTTCGCGCAGGACAGCCATGGCAATGGTCTGATCTACACAGAGGTCGCCAATGCTGTCGAGATAGGCTGCAAAGATTGTCACGGCACCGCCGACGCTTACCCAACGCTGATGACATCTGGTCCGGCTGCGCGTCCGCAGGGGAACAATCTCGCGCTGCTCCGCAATGCCGATGGGCGCCGCCGTTTCGAATGGCTGTTTGAATCTGATGGCAGCCGCAAGCTGATACAGCGCTCAATCGTTGACCCCAAGCTGGAGTGGGAAGTCAGCTTGGTTAAAGATAGTATGAACCCCGGCAGCGGACAATTCAACGCCAAAGCGGCGCGTGCAAAACTTATGCGTCGCGCGGGCAAAGAAACTGGCGACTATACATATGGACTTGATGTACCCTTAGACGAGCGCGCCCACGGTGACGACAAAATGACCTGTTTCACGTGCCATCTGTCCTGGACCACTAGTTGCGGCGGATGCCATTTGCCAATCGAGGCCAATTGGAAAACAAAAACGCATAAATATGAGGAAGAAGAGACACGAAATTTTGCGACCTATAACCCGCAGGTGGCGCGTGAAGATATGTTCCAGCTCGGGCGGCATCAGACGACCAAGGGCAATATCATCGCACCCGTTCGCTCTACTTCTGCGCTGGTTCTGTCGTCAACAAACGTCAACCGCGAGCGCATCTATATCCAACAGCCACCTATCAGCTCAATCGGATTCTCCAGCCAAGCCTTTGCTCCGCATTTCCCACACACGGTCAGAAAAACTGAAACGAAGCAATGTACCGATTGCCATTTGTCGGCAACGGGAGACAATAACGCAATCATGGCGCAATTAATGCTGCTGGGCACAAATTACGTCAATTTCGTGGGCTTAAACGCATGGGTTGGCCTGGAAGGCGGCTTTGAAGCGGTACGCGTGACCGAATGGGATGAACCACAAGCCGTTATTGGTTCGTACCTGCAACGCTATGCCTACCCTGATTATTACAAGCTCCATGTGGAGCAAAATGGCCGCGAGCTTAAAAATTGGGTGCGCGGCAAGACATTCGACAAAAATGTTTCGGGTGAAACCGACGCGACAGAAGAATTCGTCAACATTGTTCAAGGCACTGGCGATAAAGTTGGCTGCCTGCAGCTGCGGGGTGAATATATGTATGTGGCGCAGGGGAATCGTGGCTTTCAGGTTTATGACGTTGCCTCGATTGCCAATAAGGGCTTTTCCGAGCGGATCTTGTCGGGGCCGTTTTCCAAGTTCGGCCACAACACCCGGGTCAAATCGAAGAACGCAACTTGCATGGCGCTGGCAACCAACCAGCCGATCAACCCATTGCGCAACACGCCCGAAATGCGTGAAGCCAATCAGGAGCAGGCGTTCCACCCGATCTATAATTTCGCAGTTATCACTGATAGCGTCGAAGGACTCATCCTCGTCGATGTGAACACAATGGCTGATGGGGAATTCCGCAATAACTTCCTGAAACGTGCGGTGACTTGGAACGATCAAGGCGTTTTGAAAGGTGCGCGTCATATTACGCTTGCCGGACATTATGCTTATGTGACCGCCGACGTCGGGCTGGTCGTCGTCGATCTCGACAACCCAATGCGGCCAAAAACAACTGCTGTGATTAAACTTAACGATGCGCGGGCGTCAGCGATCCAATTTCGCTATCTTTGGGTCAGCGATGCAGAGGGTGTGAAGTTATTTGACGTGACAAAATTGGCCGAACCCGTAGCGGTGCCGCAAGGCACTATCGCGCTGGCCAATGCCCGGAAACTCTATGTCGCGCGCACATATCTATATGTTGCCGCCAAGCAGGATGGCTTGGTCATCGTCAATGTCACAAAACCCGCAGCGCCATTTATTTATCTCAAAGAAACATTTGGCGGGCAATTGTCGGATGCCGAAGACGTTGTCGTGGGCTCGACCAACGCCTCGGCTTTCGCATATGTCGCCGACGGCAAAAACGGGATGAAGGTAATCCAACTAACTTCGCCGTCGACCCAGCCCAATTATTATGGCTTCTCGCCTGCGCCAAAACCGGAACTGATTGCTTGGACAAAAACGCCTTGGCCTGCTTATGCCATTTCCAAGGGAATCGACCGTGACCGTGCCGTAGATGAAAGCGGAAAACAAATTGCGGTATTTGGCCGATTGGGTTCACGGCCGTTTACCCGGGCGGAGATGGAGAGGCTTTTCCTTAACAGCCTCGGTAAGCCCTATATGGTAACTGATGATGCGGAAGTAACCAATTGGCGGCCGCCCTTAAAGTCACCTAGCTAGGGCGCTCGCCAATCAGCTTTTTAATGAAAGGCTGCAAATGGCTGTCGTATTTAGCCAGAATGGCTTGGTCGCCTGCACTGTCGAAATGTGATACGAGTTCCCGTCCGTTCCAAAGGTGCAGCGCATAAGCGGGATGATCGGCGATGATCATGGGCCTGTTATCCGGCTTTTCGGGATCAATCGGGCTCAAGTCTAACGCCACTTGCGCCGCAGTTGAGGAGCAGATGGTAACGGCTGCCCCCTGCCACGGCACAGCAATGGATCTGTGGACATGGCCGCACATTATTCCCTTTATGTTGGGAGCATCCTGAATGGCTTGGGTGAAGTTGCTCACCCATTGTTCTTCAGCATGGGTGTTCATCCACGCGATGCCGATTTCGACAGGTGGATGATGCATGCCAATAATGGTAGGAGTGTCACGGTCTTGTGCAAGTGTCATTCGAAGCCATTTGGCGCGCGTGTCACAAAAAGCGCCGCCGTGACGTCCCTCTTCCAGAGTGTCGAGCATTAGTATTCGAACACCGCCAGCTTCCAACGCATATTGAACGAACCCATCTACCACAGGAACTTCAGGAAATTGCGCGGTAAAATTGCTTCGGATATCGTGATTGCCAAGGCACATGTGAACGGGAAAACTGCAGATGCTAAACGCATCGGCCAACTGCCTGTAGCTGGCAGCAGCCCCATGTTCAGTCAAATCACCTGTGGCGATCAGCAAGTCGGGTCGGTTGGGGCCATTGTTCAAATGCCGCAACACCTGATCAAGACGCTTGCGGTTGAACTCGGCCGGATCATCCCGATCAAATCCTAAATGAATGTCGGTAACCTGAGCAATTAGCAAAGCAAATCGTTCCTTCGATCTAGGTTCCATGTTATTCTACCCTAGTTTCACCTATATCTCGTTTCCGTGCCATATTAAACTTCGGCACCCATGGCGCACCTTCATCTGCGTGGAAACTATGGCACATTGCGCAACTCGATGGAACATCTGTATTAGAGGCCTCACCGCCGTGACATGTTCGACATGTCTTGATACCCGGTAGCAATAATTCGCTGGCACTACCTGACTTTGTCGCCGCGTGACAAGATGAGCAGGTTTCAGTGTCATGCGCCGCATGGTCGAACCAGCCCTTCATCATAAAGCGCGATGTTTGATGGACCTTTTGCACCTGCCAATTGTCTGAACCGGCAGGTGGCGCGATGACGGTATGGCAGTCATAGCATGCCCCGCCCTTTGAAAAGACAGAGCGGATGGCGCTGTCAGCACGGCTGTAATTCACGCTACCAAAATAGGCATAATAGGGTTCGCTACGGGCATAATTACCTGGACGCCTGCGTCCCTCCATGGACTGATGCGTGCGCACACTGTAGGGGCCCCCTGCGCGATAAAATGCGCGTAGGTCAGCGACGACCATTTTTGGGTCGCCATGGCGCAATGTGCGCACTGTGTTGCCGATCTTTTCAATGCCGAGATTATGACACTGCGAGCAATTCTGCTCCATATCGATCGGCTTAAACCCAACGCCATCAGGCGTCTTTACGTGACAATCCTTACACTCAAGCGCCTGACCAAAATCATATTGCTTACCCAGCCGTTCAGCCATGCGCGCGACGCCATTGGTCCGTGACAGATGCACATCGTGCGGGAACTTCAATCCGCTATCTTCCACCGGCTTTTGATCGAGCGATATCCGCTCCCGTGTTGGTGGAGAACCGTTCGCCGTGATCACCTCTGGCTTGAATTGGGGATGCGCAGTGCCGAAATCACTAGCATTGGCAATCTTAGTGTCGGTCAGCCGCTTGTTCATATCGGTATGGCAGCTGCTGCAAAATTGCTGCTTGGTATCTTCCATCGGCCCTGCACCTTCGTGCTCTGTATGACATTCAACGCAGCGGCCTTCGGGACGACTAAAACTATCGGCAATTTTACGCGATATTTTTCCATCCCAATCAAGCGGAGCTTTGGCAAGTTTTAGCCTTTTGGGGTCGGCATGATCGTGGACGTCCTCATGGCAAGAGACGCATGAACTGTCGCGCACCGCAACAAATGCTTCGGTATGGCAAGACTGGCAATCCATTCCCAATCCTGCGTGCGCCGACGATAGCGAACCGCTGCTCCAAAGACTGTCGGCGTGAAAAGCTGCAGGCCGCTTTTCGGCGTTATGATAATTATAGAATGTGTGGATAGGCCAAACCAGCAGAGCCAGCAGAATAATGATAGACAATGCCCAGGCCATCAACCTCCTGCTGGGCATTATAGACCGTAACGTGAACAGGCCAATTTCATCTTTTTCCTGGGTCGAGTCCGACAGCACTTCGATGCGCTCTGCGGTGATGACGACTACGCCATCCTCGACAGAAATGACCAACAAATGACTGCCAAAACGCAGCTCAGAACCACCCGCTGGGTCGATAAGAGCTTGTGACGTTTTGCTACCATCTACCTCGAAGCCGTTCCCGGCGAGCGCCACAAGGTCAAGCGTGCCATTTGCCTGCAACGTTAGACGGGCATGGCGCAGTTCAACGGCCAAATCGGCGAGGTGGATTTCGCACGACGCTTCACGGCCAATTACAATCTCGCGCACATCATGGGGATAGGCACGGATAATTTCCCGGCCATCGGATGTGCGAGATTTTTGGCGGATAAGAAAGCTCATGCTCCAATCACCAGTAGAAAAACACGCTAACGATATGGGCGACAAGCGCAGCAATGAGAGCGAATGTCAGCGGCACGTGCAGATAGAGCCATATTTCAAGCATGGCCTTTAACTGTAAATGCTTTCGTGTACGCGCTAGGATCGCCCTTTTGCGCCCCAAAAGCGAGCCAACTTTCTCCAACGGATCGTCCTTGCCCCCCGGCTGACTTCCCATAATAAGCAGAATATCGTCATGCGCTTTACGCGTCTTGCAGGTCGCGTAGCGATTGCCCATCCTGCGGAGAATGCCTCCACCAAACGGATCTTGATCCAGCGAACTTCGCACAAGTTCGGCTTGGTTTTGACTGAGCGGTTGCGCCGCGTCATGCAGCTGTCGGTCAATCGAGCGCAAAGAAGCAAGCATTTGTCCCTCGGTCGTCTGGTCGCGATTGGCGCTCATAACCTTTGGTAAGGTTGCATACACGGAAATACCCCAGACACCCGAAAGGATAACAATCATCATCAACACGTAAGCGAGCGTATGGACGTTCCATCCAAGTTGGAACCCGGTATGCAGCGTTCCGATCACAATCAGGCTAAGACCAAGATAGACATGCGCCGAAGTCCATGCCTTCAGTGACCAATGGCCGCGCGACATCTTGCGCTTGCGGATACCTAGCAGGCTCAGCCACAAAATCAAAAGGACGCCAATGCTTCCCAAAGTGTAGCCGTACCAGCTGCCCCCATTATGACGCGGCTGGACGTCGGTGATGAGATAGCTGACTATTGCCAACAGCGAAATGATCGTCGCGATTTTCAACCAGCGAAAGTTTGCATGGCGCAAAAATCCCTCGTGCGTCCCGTCGCTCCGCACCCGTCCGGACTGTGCTGCGCGCCGCGCCATCAGCCGCCCTCGCCTTCAAGTCTAGCAACCGTCAAGAACTTCTCGGGCGATACGCGTATCGCCGCGCCAGTGGGGCAGGCCCTGACACAGGCCGGGCCACCATCAATGCCAGAACACATGTCGCACTTTATTGCCTTCTTGGGCTTTTCGACATTGGGGTCAGCATTTTTATAAGACCATTTCTTACTCGGCTCGCCTGGACCCGGTCCCATACCCAACAGCATCCAACTCAGTAATCCAGGCTTTTTCGGTGGCTCGGCCTCCATGCGGATAACGCCGTAAGGGCAGTTGCGTTGACAATTGCCACAGCCGATGCAGGTGTCATCGATGAACACCTCACCATCAGGACCGCGGTGAATGGCATTGGGAGGGCAATCTGCCATACAATGCGGATGTTCGCAGTGGCGACATGACGTGGGCACATGAAGATGCGCATATGTCCGGCCTGCCTCGCGGTCTAAGCGCGACAAACCCTCATGACTGTCGGCGCACGCTTTTTCACAGTTATCGCAACCGACACAGAGACTTTCGTCTATCAACAGAACGTCGGTCGCCTCACCCATTCCGTTCTCAACGAGGAAATTGGCTACGTTGGAATAGTAATCAACGACGCTGGAAAAGCTGTCCTTCTTTGCCTCCATAAATGCGTTGAGGTCTTGTCGCGATGCCATATCGGATTTAATTCGTGCCAGCAGTTCTGGCTTCATCTCTAGCAGTGCTTTGAACGTGGCGCCGTCGAGTTTGATCACTTCGGATTTGACTGCTGCTTTAACGGTGGCGGTTCGGCGGGTATTCCCGATCAGCGCCATTTCGCCAACATAGGATCCCGCGGGAAGATAAGACAGAAAAACCTGTTTTCCAGCGACCTTCTTTTCTACGATCATAGAACCTTGGCGGATGATGAACATATCATCCCCTTCATCGCCTTCTGTAATTACCGGCTTACCCGCGCTCACGGTCTGGATTTCGCTATTGTCCAGGACTTCGGTCAAATCTGACGAAACAAGTCCAGACCCGAAAAGCTGAAGCAATTGGCGTTCGGTTGCGATGCGTTCAATTGCACGCTTTGCGGCAGGCACCGAGCTCTGCAGCTTCAGCGCGGCAGTGCGCGAGATTTCGACGCAGATAGAATCCTCGCCAGCGCGGATCGTCGCCCCGCGCCGCCGACCCGAAATCAATCCGACTTCGCCAAAGATTGAACCCGTGTTGATTGGAACAATTTTAGATGGATCAATTGCGTCAATCAACACCTCGACAGAACCATTCGCGATCGTAAACAAAGATGACCCGGGATCATTGCGTTCAAAAATCGTTTCTCCACTCCGGTAAAACCGCGCTTCAGAATCAAGCATGAACTCACGCATTTGCAACGGCGTCAGCCCGTTCAATATCGTTATATTGGACCGCAGAAATTCAAGCCATTCCTCAACACTTTTGCGTCCCGGCAAATCTTTAAACTTGGCCTCGAGGATCGGCTCATCGGCTGGCTTCAATGCATTATTGCCATTGATAAATTCAACGACATCATAGCCTTGATTCATGCAATGCTTAATCAGCGGATAACCTGCCAGCGCGCCGATTACATAAATACCCAGCTTAGTTGATTCAAAAGAAGGCGACAATTTTGGAAACGCAACCCGATCTTCGCTGGTAAACTCCACCCCGCAGCTCTCAATGAATTTACGCGGCGGCGCTGATCCCATACGCGCAATTACCCGATCGCATTTGACCTTTGCTTCGCCATCTGGTGTATCATATGTTATAAATCCAGGCTCAACCAAAGAGGGCGTTGTGCCCGTCCGCACAATCACCCGGCCGGAATCGCGCGCAGCAAGCAAGGCTTTGATATTGGCATCTTTGGCAGTAGTGAATTCTGCGTTCCGGTTTACAATCGTAACCGTGTTGCGCTGCTCAGGATCCGCCACAAGGCCCAACGCATTCTCGATCCCTGCGTCACCCGCGCCGATCACGGCTATATGTTCGTCTATATATGTGCCGGGATCATCAAGTGTATATTGAATATGAGGTAACCCGCCGCCATCGCAACGCATCAAATTTGGGTTCCCTTGCGTCCCGATGGCAAGGATGACGGTTTCTGCTTCGATGACGGCCCCATCGGTCAGTTGCAAACTGAAACTGCCCTGCTCTCCTTCAATCGCTTTGACCTCTGAGTTATAGCGGACGTTCACCTTGTGGTCGCCGGTTTGACTGTCCCATGTGTCAAGTATGACTTCACGCTTCCCTGCGCCAAAGTCGATATCGGACCGCAAGACCAGTTGGCTGGGCGTTGCCATGACATGCTTGCCCTTTTGATACTTATAAATAGTGTCGGAAAGATGATCGGTCTTTTCGAGCAACACATGTGTCAGACCTAAGACAGCGGCGCGCGAGGCAGCACTCAGTCCGGCGGGTCCGGACCCAATGATTGCAACGCGATACCTTGTTGTCATGCCTTTATTCCCCCATCATGACCAAACCGACGAAAATTATCCGAGGACAAGGCGGCAAGACTTACCCACTTGGAATGTGATTTATCGATTTTACGATACTTTACCAACTCTTACAAATAGTGCTATACCTTAATTCTATTTAAATTGAGACGAGCATGACTGACACAGCTGAAACATCGAAAATTCCAAAGTTCGTTTTCTTCGGCGCGCTTGCCCTGTTTATGATAGTCATCATCATTGGCGCGACGGGCAACTTGGGCAGTGAAGGCGACCCAAGTACCGCGACGGCCCTTAAAGACATTACCGCCAATGCAGCCGGACCAGATGCTGCGATAGCGGCGCTTGAAGAAAGAACGCGGAAAGATCCAACAGATGTGGAGGCTTGGCAGTTGCTCGGCTGGTCTTACTTCGAAAATGGTAGGTATCTGGATTCGGCTAATGCTTACGGTAAGGCAACGAAACTTGAACCGGACCGCGCAGTATACTGGTCATCGCTTGGCGAGTCTTTGGTGATGGCCGACGAGAACGACCCTATGCCAAAGGCAGCCAAAGCCGCTTTTGATAAAGCGATAATACTTGACCCAAAAGATCCGCGATCCCGCTATTTTCTTGCCGTCAGTAAGGATTTAGATGGCAACCATACAGGCGCAATTAATGATTGGCTGGAGTTATTGAAGGACACTCCAAAGGACGCACCTTGGGAGGCTGACCTTATCCGGACAATCGAGCAAGTTGGGAAAATCAACAAAATTGATGTTACAAAAAGCCTAGCAAGCACCCAAGAAACGCGAACTAGTGACCTATCCGCAACCCTAAAAAGCATTGCAGCAGCGCCGATACCTGGACCCAGCAGAGCGGACATGGCGCAAGCGGCCAAGCTGCCACCTGGCCAACAACAGGAAATGGTGACCTCAATGGTAGAGGGACTGGAGACCAAGCTTGCGAAAAACCCAAAAAACGTAGACGGTTGGATCATGCTGATGCGAAGCCGCATGACATTGGGCGAAACGGCGAAGGCAAAAGCGGCACTAACAAAGTCAGTCGCGGCAAATCCGGAGGCGCAAAGTAAGCTGCTGAGGGAAGCTCAAATACTTGGAGTTCCAGGAACTTAAGTTCAGCGGAGCAGCCAGTGCTTCCTGATAGCTCCGCTCAGCAATCGTTTTGATCGCAACAAAAGGCAGGCTGAACTCCTAGCCGCCCGCCATATGTGATGACGCTTGAGAAGTCCCGCGGCCCGCGAATTTAGACCTTAACCGCATGGGCGCGCCTGTATCGAGATAACATTGCCACCTTTAGGTTTCCATTTTACCACACTTTACAGACTTCTCTCACTTTAGTAATCAAGGTTAACCAATGACAATACGACACGGCGATTCTTCGGACGATTGCCTGAGAGAGAAATATTTATTCTACTTCGAGTATTTTTTTTCGCTTTCTTGATTGTGTGGGCAAGCTCTACCGCACTCGCCTCGAATACAACGGCGGGGCTGGAAACACTATCGGGAGAAAAATGCGAACTTAAGGGAACGGCTCAACAGTCGTCCAGTAGTGTGTTTGTCGATGACAGGCAGTTACTATGCGGTGGTTTGGTAGTTGGCAGGTCCGCCCGCCTTTTGTTTCCCGAGAATAGCAAAGATTCCGGCAGGCAACCGCTCGAGCGCGCCTTCAGCGCTGCGAAAAGTGAACTGCTCCTCAATACCCAATTGAACTGCGAAGCAGAGCGATATTTGCCGCGTGATGGCAAATTTGTTCTCGCTCTGCCGTGCAGAAGTTCGGCTGATGGTTGGCCGATTTTATTGCTCGCACAGATCAGCGGTGGAACGCTGAACATTGTTCAAGGTCCTGCGTCAGCTTATCCAGCGCTATTGGCGGCACTCGGTCTGCAGTATGATGCAAACCGAACCCTTCTAGCCACAGAAGTCCGCGCTCTGTGGTCGACCCCCATCGTTATCGGAAGCGAAGTCGAACAGGCATTGATCCGTGAACTCTGGTCGGATGCTAGGCTTGCAAACAGCCGCTTTGCATATGCCGAAGCCGAACAAGCCTTGCGCAGGGCGCTCGATGTTCAAATTCGCATTTTTGGTGAAGATGACGTTGTAACCAACGCGCTTTTTCTCGATATGGCTATGGTCGTTGCAAATCTTGGTCGATTTGACGAGTCAGATGGCCTGCTACGTCGCGCAGCCCCAATCATAGAAAGGTCGCCAAGTCCCGCCGAGCGAGCCCGCCTTGCGACGTATAGGGCCAATATCTCAGCATTGCGCGGCGATTATACCGTGGCCCGCTCCGAAGCCAGCGATGCGGTCGCGCAGTGGCGCGCAATAACCGACGCTCGCCCTGTTACCGATGATGCAGCCTTGGCTCGAGGGGAAATAGCCATGGCCTTGAACCTTGAAGCGTTTGTGCTGATGCGCAGCGGTGACCCAACCAGCGCGAATGTGCTTGCAAGCCAAGCGTTACTGGCGCTGGCAGCCGCGCCTTCAACGCCGGTTTGGTGGCGCGCTGATGTAATGGGTGTGCTTGGCGAAACCAGCCTGTCAGATGGTCGACTGGCAGCCGCCGAAACTTACTTCAAGACTGCGATCAGGATCCGCAAGGATGCGTTTGGTGAAGGCGCCGGCACCCTGCGATTGCGCACCGCGCTGGCGCGTGCCTACCAAGCAGAGAACATGAATACAAACGCCATCATTGCTTATCGGGAAGCGCTTACCCTCGCCCGCAGTCTGCCGCGCGACAGTTTACCGTTCACTGATGAAGACTTGATGCCGCTGGCAGCAGCAGTCGTCAGCTATAGCGCAGATATTGCCGACGAAAAGCAACGTCAGGGCTTGTTTACCGAAGTTTTTGACGCCTTTCAACTTGCCCGCAAGCCAGGCCGCGATCGCACAGTTGCTTTAACGGCTATGCGGCTTTCCTCAGGATCCGTCGAATTGTCAGCCTTGTTGCGGCGCGTCGAGGACGATAATCGTGCGATGGCTCGGTTTCAAAGCGAATTGGCCCAGCAACAGGCGCTTGCGGCTGACGACCGTAATCCCGAAACAGAAGATGCGCTCATTGAGCAGATCGCTAGCCAAGCGCCCCGCATCGCAGCAACGCGCGCAGAAATCGCCACGCGATTTCCCGACTATCAAGCTCTAAAAGAAGAAAATTTGCCACGGATTGACGATGTTCGCTCCCGGCTGGAAGACAATGAAGCGGTCATTAACTTCCTGCTGGGCAGGGAAAAATCTTTTGTGCAGCTCATCAGGCGCGATGGAACGATCGTTGCGGAAGTGTCTGCTGGCGCAGCCGATATCGCCGCAAGTGTAAAAAGCTTGCGCCGCGGCCTTGAAATAGAGGGAAGATCGGTTGCTGATTTCGACCTTGATACCGCACATCAACTCTTTTCCCAATTGCTTGGTCCGATCGTCTCCAAGCTCGGCGGAGTACAGCGTCTGATTATCGTGCCATCGGGTGCACTGGCGAGCCTGCCATTCGGTCTACTTGTCACTGAGCCAGCGAAAAGCAAAAACTATAGCAGCGCGGCTTGGCTTTCCCGCCAATTTGCTATCACCAACAGCCCTTCAATCTCCAGCTTCATCGCACTCCGCTCCACGCGGCTTGTCGGCAAGCCACGCAACCTTCTGCTGGCTGTAGCCAACCCGCTGCTCGCTCCCTCGCTAAGTAAGGGGCCAATAGGTTCAAAGGCGACACGTGCAGGGTTTGCCGGCCTGTTAAGCAGCTGCCGCAAGGATGCCCCTGCATCACCTGAAACACTTCGCATGCTGACATCATTGCCCGAAACCGCTAGCGAGGTTGCAGCAGTAGCGGCAGCTCTTAAAGCACCTGACGCAGAATTTATGCTCGCTGAGAATGCTACCGAAGCCAATCTGCGCAGCAAGTCCCTTTCCGACTATCGCATTTTGTATTTCGCCACCCATGGTGTGTTGCCTGGCGAATTGAAGTGTGAATCCGAACCGGGGCTTGTGCTCACACCACCTGATACAATTGCTACAACGCGTTCAACTGATGGCTTGCTGGACGCCAGCGAAATCGCCGCACTGGAACTTCGCGCCGACCTCGTAGTGCTGTCAGCCTGCAATACCGCCTCGGATGGTGGCGACAAACTGGGTGGCGAGACCCTATCAGGGCTAGCGGAAGCCTTTTTCCATGCCGGCGCCCGCAGTTTGTTGGTCAGCCACTGGCAGGTGCCGTCGGCGGCGACTGCGCGTTTGATGATCGATGTCTTTAAGACTGTCGGCGCCGAACCTGACTTGTCGATGGATAAAGCCCTTGCCGAAGCGCAACTTAAGGCAATAGCAAACCCGGCCACGGCGCACCCCTTCTTTTGGGCAGCCTTTGTGTTAATCGGTGACGGTGCATCATCTCCGCTGAACGAAAGAGCGGCATCATGAGTTGGAAGGCGCTCGCTTCGGGGCTGGCGCTCGTCCTTGCCTGGCCAGCCCTTGCCACGCCGATGATTGTCGTTGAAGCACGCGGTGCCGGCCTAAAGCCTGGGATGCGCATCGATAGTGCGCGGACGGTTAAGCTCGTCGAAGGCGAAAAAATCGTTCTAGTCGCACCCGATGGCCGGATGTCGACATTGCGTGGTCCCTATTCTGGTCCCGCCGTCCGTAACGCTGGATCCGTTCAGAATCCACGGACGGCTTTGGCAGCACTTATCGCCACCCGCAACGATCGTGCTAGCTCAGTCGGGGCAGTTAGGTCCGGAGCAAGTGCCGCGCCCTTGCCGGAGCCTTGGCTTATCGACATCTCACGCGGTGGCGATCGCTGCCTCAAAGAGGGCGAAAAGCCAGTTTGGTGGCGTCCTGAGAGCCTCGCCGAACAGGCCTTTGCAGTATTTCCCGTTGATCGCTCATGGCGCGCCGATTATGTATGGCAGGCATCTGCAGATCGCATGACGCCCCCAGATATTGTTGGGCTTGACGATTTAAAAACCTTCATAGTCCGTGCCGGTGGCCAAGAATATCCCCTCCGTATCAACATGATACCGCGTGATATCGACGATCCTCTGGTGATCAGCGCCTGGATGCTGGAAAAGGCTTGCGTTCAGCAAGCTGATTCATATCTGATGGCTATTGGCAAAGATCTTGCCGATAGCGCAACGTCGCTGGGCGATGGCGAGCCACAGACCGGGGCATTACAAAAATGAGCCGCGCAACTCGGCAGGTCTTGGTCGCGATCGTAATTGCATTTGTCGCCGCGTTTCTCAGCGGCAGCAGCGTCAAATTCATCGCGCCGCTGGCAAATCTGGAAACAAAGCTCGCTGATATTCGTGTCGCAGCGATGCAGCCAGCGATGCCGCCATCTTCGGATGTAGTAGTCATCGCCATCGACGAGGCGACGCTGGCCGCATTTTCGTATCGATCGCCCGTTGATCGGGGTCTTGTTGCCGATTTGATCGAACAACTTGAAGACAAGGGCGCAGCTGCCATCGGGGTAGACATCATCGTCGATCAACCGACCGAACCCGCAAAAGATGGACGACTTCGCAAGGTCATCCGCGCCACAAGCACGCCGCTGGCCTTCAGCTTCAGTTCGGCCCCTAATGTCGTCAACGCTGATCAGCTTGCCTATTTGGAGGCGTTTATTCCGGAAGATAAGCGTGCCGAGGCGAACCTGCTGACCGATCCCTTTGATGGGCTGGTCCGCCGCATCAACCCAGGCGGCACTGTCATTAATGGCCAGCGCGTTGACACCCCTCAGAATCCAGCCGGGTTTGTGAGGAAATTGGCCGGTATGGGCGGTGCAAAAGCGCCTCTGGTTCCAGTCGACATCGCTTGGCGTGCGCAGCCAGATGCCGAAAACACGCCTTTCCCAACTTTTTCGGCTACTTATCTGCCGTTTTTGCCTCCTGAACTGATCAAGGGTAAAATCGTGTTAATCGGCGCAGTGCTGTCGATCACAGATCGCCACCGTACCCCGCTATCCATAATTGACGATGGCGATCGGGGCAACATGCCAGGCGTTATGGTTCAGGCCCACGGCATCACACAGATTTTAGAAGGACGGAGCCCGCCCACGGTGCCTGAGCCATGGACCATTGGCCTATTGGCGCTCTTCGCCATAATTGGTACCGGATTAAGCCTGTTGCGAATTGGTATCGTCTTCAATGTCGGTATCAGCGTCGTCATCACAATTGTATATTGGGTCGGCGCAATTTTGGGCTTTGGCAAGGGCCTGCCAATGTTGCCGCTGTTCGGACCGACGCTGTCGCTATTCCTCGCTTTGTGGATGATGGACCTCATTATTGGACGCGGCGAACGCAAGCAGCGCGAATTTATTCAGAGCACATTTTCACGCTATGTCTCGCCGGCAGTGGTCGACCAGTTGATCGCAGATCCGAGCGCGGTGCAAGTGTCGGGTTCCAAGCGGGACGCAACGTTCATCTTCACCGATATCGCCGGCTTCACCACATTGTCTGAAAAATTGGAGGCCGAAGAACTCTCTGAAGTTTTAAACAGATATCTCGACGGCGCTTGCGAGATCATCCTGAAACATACCGGCACAATCGACAAATTCATCGGCGATGCCATTATGGCGATCTTCAATGCTCCGATACCGCAGGCCGACCATGCCGCGCGTGGAATTCGTTGCGCGCTTGAACTCGATGCTTATGCCGAAGCCTTCCGAAAGGACTGCAACGCCCGCGATATCCCTCTTGGTGTCACCCGCATCGGTGTCCATAGCGGCCTGTCCATCATCGGTAACTTTGGCTCGCAATCGCGCATGGATTTCACGGCGCTAGGCGACACAGTAAACACAGCCGCGCGGACTGAAGCCGTCAACAAATATTTTGGCACGCGCATTTGTTGCACCCAACAGGTCGTCGACCAATGCCCCGATCTCGAATTTCGACCGATTGGCGACATTGTACTTAAAGGCAAGGTGCAGGCAACGCGCCTATATACCCCTGTAGCCGCGACCGATGCGCCGGAGTTGATTGCAGGTTATCGCCGGGCCTATGCCTTGCTTGAAGCCAGCGATCCAGACGCTGTCGATTGTCTGACGAGACTTTCCAAGGATTTTCCGGAAGATCCCGTCATCCGTTTCCATCAGGATCGGATTGCACACGGGCTGCTTTCTTCGCGGGTGGTGATGGATGACAAATAAACTCCGAACTTTGGCATATTTTATGCCTATATTTTACGTTGCACCGACCTTGATGGCGATGCATGCTGCGCCTGCCATCGCCCAAATCATCCGGCCACCGCCACAGGCGGATATTTCGCGTCAGCGGGTCCAACCTCTGCCCCTTCCAGAGACGCCATTACAATTGCGCATTCAGAACCCTGAAAAGGCAAGCGTTCCAAAAGCCGTGGATGAAATCGAGTTTTCGATCACCCGCATCAAGGTAACTGGTGCGACGCATTTCCCGGAAGAGCGCTGGCGCGCAATTTTTGCCTCGCTTGAAGGCAAGAAAATCGTTTTGAGCGACTTGCGTGAGGCCGCCAATAAGCTTGAAAATCTCTATCGCGCCGATGGCTTTTTTCTGACCCGAGTTTTCATCGCTCCGCAAGAGGTGCGCGACGGCACCCTTGAGGTACAGGTAGTCGAAGGGTTCTTAGCCAACGCTTTTGTCCAGGCACCGAACCAAGCCAGCCGGAAACTTACTCAGGCAATGATCACCCCAGTGCTCGGCCAGCGCCCGGTTCGCTTCCTTGATCTTGAGCAGAGGTTGCTCCTGCTAAATGACACACCAGGTATGGCCGTGACCAGCGTACTGCGTCCAGGGGGCACGCTGGGCAGTAGCGATATC
Source organism: Sphingorhabdus sp. EL138 (assembly GCF_945882965.1). Classification (GTDB taxonomy): domain Bacteria; phylum Pseudomonadota; class Alphaproteobacteria; order Sphingomonadales; family Sphingomonadaceae; genus Sphingorhabdus_B. The sequence continues at coordinate 4,763 of NZ_CAMCWY010000026.1, read as the reverse complement.
TTGCTAACAGCCGTCAAGCCGCCAAGAGCTGCCTTTGCCGCGGTAAACAATTCGGGTTCCGACGCCGTGGGGCCAATAAATTATTCGCTCGGCACAACGGTCATTCAGCCCTTTGGCAGACCCGGGGCGCTTGACCTGTCGCTGGCAATATCCGGAGAAGGTTTTAGAGAGCTGCAAGCAGTAAGCGGGCGATATGCGATACCGCTTGGCAATAATGGTGTGGTGGGCAGTATCGGCGCGCTTGTCGCGCACGCAGCGCCGGGCGGTCTAATTCGTGATCTTGATGTGCAAAGTCGATCGGGCTCGCTGAGCGCAAGTTTGCGCGTGCCGTTGCTTCGATCCCGGGCCAATTCCATCTATCTTGATGCTGGGATGACGCTGAATCGCAGCTTCGTCAAGGCGTTGGGCACAGAGATTAACGACGACCGGAGCACAGTTGCCAGCCTTGGCCTGCAGTGGCGACAAATCGGTTGGCTGGCGGGCGACATGACATTTGGCGTTAACGTGCTCCACGGCCTTGGCCTATTGGGTGCGAACGGTGCCGATGCGCCCTTGCCGTCGGTCCAGGGGTTCAATCCACATTTTCTGCGGCTGACCTATCAATTCCAGCGCAATCAGCCGATCCGTGGCCCGATCGGCGCGAGTATGACATTGCAAGGCCAATATACCGCCAACCGTCTGCTATCGGGGGAGCAAATTTCTTTTGGCGGGCGCAGCATCGGGCGCGCCTATGATCCATCATCAGTGGTCGGCGAGCGCGGCGTTGGGGTAATTGGTGAACTATATGCATCGCTTTCGGGTGTTCAGGTACCCAGCCTCATTGAGGCCACCCAAGTCTATGCTTTTGCGGACCGGGCGCAAGCTACGACGCTCGCTTATGAGGCAACCCCCAAGCAGAGCACGACCATTTCCTCGCTCGGAGTTGGAGCGCGGTTCACGCTGCTCCGCCGGTTGTCGATTGACACGCAGTTCTCTTCGGCGCGCCGCGCGCTGCTGGACGGCGTCAAGAGTAGCGGCCGCTTTATTCTCAGCGCAATTTTGCAGTTTTGAAAGACGATGTCATGACCAGCGCAAAAATTCGAGCCGCCAATCATGGTCGAACATGCCGTCCGGCTATTCGCCGGCTATCGTTTCGGACGACACTGGCCTTAGCGGTCGGCATACCCGCGCTGGCCGCCGCCAATGCTGAGGACGTGCCGTTCACGATCGCACAAGGAAACGGATCCGCCACATTCGCTAGCAACGTGGACACTAAGACATTCACGGTTACGCAGACCACCCCCCGAGCAGTACTCGACTGGTCGCAAATCCTCTTGCAAGCCGACGAGACCTTAAACTTTGTCCAGCCTAATAGCCAGTCGATCACGCTTAACCGAAGCAGCGTGGCCACACCGTTAGCGTTCCAAATCGACGGCACTATTAATGCGAATGGCCAAGTCTGGCTTCTCAACCCCCAAGGCACGATCATAGGCTCGACCGGTCGTGTCAATGCCTCCGGGTTCCTTGCTACCACGGCCGACATCGATCCTGGTGCCTTCATGGACAGCACCGGACGTTTTGTATTTTCTGGCGCAACCGACGCGACCATCAACAATTATGGCCAGATCGACGTGCCGTCGGGATATGCGGTGCTTGCTGGCAGGAATGTCGCGAACATCAGTTCCAGTGCCAACAACGAAGCGGTGATAAGCGCCCGTTTGGGAAAGATCGCCTTGGGTGGAGGCCAGGCCTTTACCGTTGATCTTGACGGTAACGGGCTGATGTCATTCCTGGTGTCCGACCCGGCGGGTGCCCCCGATAGTGATTTCCCAAACAGTGTCTCAAATAACGGTAGAATTGTGGCCGATGGGGGCACGATCCTTATGACGGTGCGCAGCGCTGTCGACGTGATCGGCGGCGTCATCAGTAACAACGGCCTCGTGCAGGCCCAGACCGTCAACAACATTGGCGGCGTGATAACCCTCGATGCAGGCCCGCGGGGACAGATATCCGTCGGCGGCTACTCTTCCGCAGAAGACAACGCTTCCGTTGGCGGTGTTATCGATGCCACCGGTGGTAGCGGCATGAATAGCGGTGGTATAGTCCTTGCCGCTGCCGCTATCGATATTGGCGCATCCAGTAAGATAGACGTTAGCGGCGACAGTGGTGGCACTATAGATCTGCTGTTGCCGACTAACAGCCTTTCACCCGAGCAAACTGACGGGGCGCAAAGTATCAGTATCGCATCAGGCGCGCAGTTGCTAGCAAATGCTTCGACCACGGGCACCGGAGGCAGTATAAACCTGCGCGGTGATCTCAACAATTCGCAATCCTTGATGCAAATTTCGGGAATTTTGCAGGCCGATGGCGGGACAAGTGGCGGCGACGGCGGAACTATTGATATTCAGGCTTACAGGCTCGAGCAAAGAATGGAGGCATCTGCCCGCGCTAAAGCCGCTAGCGGTCTGGCCGGTAACATCAACATAACCTCGGCATCGATCGATGTCCTCGGCATGGCACCACTCTATCTGGGCGACGATACAGTTGCGGCTAACGTACCCCTTGGCTTCAGTTTCAACTATAATGGTCAAGACTATACTAGTGTCGATGTTTCATCGAACGGTTTCCTGACATTTGGCAATTTATCTGCGATGAATAGCAGTAATCCTTCCTATTGCTGCGACGGATTACCCCTTGATGATGCAATAACGCCGCGTAACTCGGTATTCGCATTGTGGACAGACCTCAACGATCTGAAAAATCCCTATTACACGACCATAGTCCTCCCCGACAGCAAAAAACGCTTTATCCTCGGATATTATGGAACGAGAGAATTTAATAACAATAATAATAACAGTTTCGAAATTATTCTCGATCAAGATGGTCGAATTCAGTTTAACTACGGTGATCTCAAAGTTCTGGATCACTCTGTAACAGCTGGCGTCACTAGGACAGGACCCACGGAGTTCACTGAGCTGTTTCGAGGCGCGCGAAACGCAACCACAGGCCTGATCGATCCAGGCCTGCTCGCAGGTTTTGCCAACAAGTCATTCGAGTATAATGATGGCGCATTTCAGTTACTGAATTCGGTTCCGATCCTTCCAACGGGCAACACCAAAATTCTGGCATCCCAAGTCGAATCATGGCTCAATAGCGGAACAAATGTGACGCTGCGCGCGCAAAGCCCAACGTTCGCAACTACTGGCGGAACTGGTGCAGCTGGTGGAACCGCAGCGGTTGATGGAAATGTGACGATCTATGCGTTCAACAATAAAAGCGCTGGCCCACTTACAAAGCTGTCGCTTGGCGCCACCGGCGATGTGGTAATCGCAAGCGGGGTTAACATCATGGCGGCGCAATCGGGTCTATCCGTCGCGCTGCAATCCGACAGCAACCAGAATGGCTCTGGCAGCGTCAAACTTGCCGGGACGATTAATACCGGCGAAACGACCCAAGCTGGGAATGCTGCATCCATCCTTATCGACGGCAACGTCAAACTTGGTGGCAATAGTGCCCTCATTTCAGAGGGCTCCGTTGCCGTAACAGGCGGCATCAGCCGCGGTGCGGGCGGATCCACCCCCATCAATCTGAGCATCAACGCTGCAGATCTGAACGCCGGCTCCATCGATCTTGGCCAAACGGGTCAACTTGAACTGACACTCGACAGTGAAAGCAAAATCAACGGTGACATAGTCGCGGCATCACTCACCAAGTCAGGTGTTGGTGGGCTCAGCTTGTTCGGCAATAATGTTGGCCTAGGTGCAATCACATTCCAGAACGGGACATTACGGGTCGCCTCAACCAGCAACCTCTCGGGTGGCAGCGCCCCCCTGACTATGGGCAATGCCAATAGCGATAGCGTAACGACCTTGCAACTGACCACGGAAAGCGACGTCGAGATTTTGAAGCCAATTTCGCTGGCTGGAAATTCTCGGATTGAAGCAGTAGGCCGCCTAACCTTGAATGGCACGATCGACGGCAACTTCGGCCTCACCGTAGACGGTCAGAGCGATATCACCATCGGGGGATCGCCCAACAGCGCGATCGGGGGAACCTCCAAACTTGCGACATTCAAAGCCTATTCGGCCAAAACTTTGACATTCGGGTCCAGCGCCACAATCGCAACCGTCGGCGACATAAAGATTTCCGGCGCAACAAGGTTCGTTAATCTCGCCACCGATGCTGCACCGCTAAAACCTGGATCACAATCACGCTGGTTGATCGGGAGTGGCAATACCAATCCCTTCGCAGGCGACACCCCCGATATGACCGGCGAGTTGCAGCACGATTTCCGTTTCTATGGCATAACTGAGGCGCAGGTGCCGTCACTGCCAAGCGGCAATGGGCTTGTTTATAGTCTGCAGCCTACCCTGTTCTTGTCAGTCACCGGTGGCATCACGAAAACCTATGACGGTTCAACAGCAATGCCGGCAGGCTCAATCGCATTTGTTGGCAATGGGCTGCTTAGCAATGACCAGTTCACCGTCAGCAACTTTACCGCAAGATACGCCAAGCCCAATGCCGGCACCCATCCAATCGTATTCAGCGACATCGCCATTGAATTCACAGACAGCAGCGACAAGCCCGTTTTCGGCTACGGGCTCGACACAAGCCAAATCACCGGCAACATCACGCCGGCGGCGCTTACGGCGGCGCTTACGGGCAATATCACCCGCATTTATGACGGTACCACTGCTGCCACACTGGCCGCGAACAACTATGTTCTGACCGGCTTTGCCGACGGCGACGGCGCGAGCGTCACCCGCACTCAAGGCGTCTATGAC
>NZ_CAMCWY010000025.1 GCF_945882965.1 Sphingorhabdus sp. EL138 | reverse complement strand
TCGTCCCTCCCTGCGCCAGCACAATCTCTGCTTCACGCAGCTTGCCGATAATCTCCTCCGGCGTGTGTTTCTTGCATGGCATTCGTCTTTTCCTTCCGTGTCCAAAATAACATAGATTTTGGACCAACCAGAAGGGGGCAGGTCAATTTGGATGGGTGGTCCAGTTCCGCTGGGGTACAACGTCATGGACCGAAAGTTGGTGGTCAATGAGGCCGAAGCCGAGCAGGTCCGACACATCATGCAACTTTACCTCAAAGCAGGCTCTGTTCCTGAACTGGTCGACGCACTTACCAAGAACGGCCACCATACCAAAGTCCAACAGCCGAAAGATGGCGGGACGAGAGGCGGGGTCCACTTCAAGCGCGGTAATCTTTATCACCTTTTGTCCAATCGCATCTATCGAGGCATGACCGTGCACAAGGGTGAAGCCTTCCAAGGCGAGCATGAAGCCATCGTTGCTGAAGAGCTGTGGGGCCAAGTTCAAGTCAAATTGGCAAAGCAAGGGCAGGGCGGTAGCTCGCGCAAGATATCTCCCCGAACAGGCGTGCTGGCAGGCCTTATATATGATGGAGAGGGCAGGGCGATGGTCCTTACCCATACGCAGAAAGGCAATCGCCGCTTCCATTATTATGCGAACCGCTATGAAACTTTGGGCGACAATACAGCGTCACGGGTCAGCGCCCGGGATATCGAGAACATAGTCGTTGACCAGCTCTCCCAGACGCTGGCGTCCGGCAGCCAGATGCAGAGCATGTTGCTGGACGGCTCTTACACAAGTGAGCAGCTGCACAATGTGATTTCGCGATGCGGCAAAGTGGCGGCTGAACTCGGCGTTGCGAAATATTTATGGAAAAAGGAAGTGCTGCGGAATGTGATGAACCGTGTCGACCTGCATGACAACCGCGTGATTATCCGGATAGATAATCGCGGTCTGCTCAATATCATTAAGGCAGACATCTCAGTCCAACCCTCGCGCACAAATCTAACTATCGAACGTCAGGCCTTAAGGCTGCGTCGAGGGAAAGCCCTAAGACTAGTCATTCCGGCACCGCTATCAGGTGACCGTGTCCAGATGCGAGACGAGAGACTTACAGCTCTCATCGCGGAGTCCCGGGCAATCATGCAACAGATTACCGCTAATCTCAGCAAATCGATCCCGACTCTAGCAGCCGAAAAAGGCCGTTGCCGTGTTCGAATGATGAAGGTAGCCAAGCTGGCATGCCTCGATCCAGATATTGTCACTGCAATTGTGGAAGGGCGACAGCCATTAAAGCTCAGCCCAAGCAAACTTCTGGCCACTGATTTACCGCTGGCATGGGCGGATCAGAGGCGGGTCCTCGGGTTCGGTTAAGACCCAGCGTACATTAAAAGAAGTCTTTTTTTGGGCCCGTGAGACGGGCCCTCTTTTTTGGTCAAATGGTCTCACAACAGAGATAAGTTTGGCTTCTGCACGAATTTAGGGGGCGCTAAGGCCCGCAGAACTCCGCCGTTCATGGTGCCCGACGACAGAAGTCTCTGGAAAGTTGTGATTTTGCGGACTGCGTGGCGCGCCCTACAGGAGTCGAACCTGTGGCCTCAAGATTAGAAGTCTCGCGCTCTATCCAGCTGAGCTAAGGGCGCGCGCTGGTTTGCGCAATAACGGCTTTGCGCCGCCGTGCAAAGCTGCTTATGTCGATTCATGCACGATGATCTTATTATTGATGAAAACGCCAGCGCAGTAACCGGCCGCCAGTTTCGCTATTATGACTTCGTTATGGCTGCGTTTGTCGCCATTTTGTTGCTCTCGAACGTGATCGGGGCGGCCAAGCCTGCGGCGCTGACAATATCGGGCGAGCAATGGATTTTTGGCGCTGGAATATTATTTTTTCCCTTGGGCTACGTCATTGGCGACGTCCTGACGGAAGTCTACGGCTATGCGCACGCGCGCCGTGTTATCTGGGTTGGCTTTGCCGCGCTGCTCTTCATGGCGTTTATGAGTTGGGTTGTTGTTGCCCTGCCGCCTGCACCCGGTTGGGAAGGGCAGGCGGCATATGAAAGCGTCTTCGGGCAAGTTTGGCGGATCGTTATTGCATCAACCACGGCGTTTTGGGCGGGTGAGTTCGTAAACAGCTATGTGATGGCGCGCATGAAGATCTGGACGGCAGGAAAGCATTTATGGTCGCGCACCATTGGTTCAACGATTGTGGGTCAGGGCGTTGATAGCCTCATTTTTTATCCGCTCGCCTTTTGGGGGGTGTGGAGCAACGAGCAGGTTATGAGCGTTATGATTACCAACTGGCTCTTGAAAGTGGGTTGGGAAGTTGTGCTGACGCCCGTCACTTATGGTGTTGTTGGTTGGCTGAAGCGCAAAGAGGGCTTCGAAATATTCGACAAGGGCACGAACTTTTCACCCTTCAAAACAAAAGTTTAGAACGTCATGCAAGACCGTTTACAGCTTCTGGCCGAGCATTGGATCAGCTATAAAACCTGGCTGATCGAAACAGTTGGCCTGACCAATGATGCGATGCATGTTCATGGGGCGCTTTTGATCTTATGCTTGTCGGCTTTGGTGTTGCGGCGGCGACTCGACAGCCCTTGGTGCTGGTTAATCGTATGTATCGCTGAGTTGTTTAACGAATATGCCGATTTGCGCGGCGCTGCAGCTGGCGAGGCTACAATGGATGCAGCTCTGCATGATGTTTACAACACGATGTTTTGGCCGACTATGCTCTTGATATTGGGTCGTGTTTTATTCCCGCGAAAGAAAGCGCCACTTGTCAGCCCAGCAGCAATATCAAGCGATCTGCCGCACCAACCCCTCGAACAAGCGGCGGCCGTCTGACCCGCCATGCACAGCTTCAATCATGCGTTCCGGGTGTGGCATCATGCCCAACACATTTCCGGCAGCATTAAGCAAACCAGCGATGTTGCGGGCTGAACCATTGACATTTTCGGCGTAACGGAAGGCAACACGGCCTTCGCCCTCAAGCCTATCAAGCGTTTCAGTGTCAGCGAAATAATTGCCGTCATGATGCGCAACGGGAATTCGGACCTGTTCACCGGCGGAATAGCCGCTGGTAAAAACAGAGCGATTATTTTCGACCGTTAGCCCAACCGTTCGGCACACGAAGCGGATCCCGGCATTGCGCATGAGAGCGCCGGGCAGAAGACCTGCCTCTGTCAAAATCTGAAAGCCATTGCACACACCCAGAACTGGGACCCCGCGTTCTGCAGCCTTAATGACCGCATGCATAACCGGAGACCGCGCAGCCATGGCACCAGAGCGCAGATAGTCGCCATAAGAAAAGCCGCCGGGAATAGCGATAAGATCAAGCCCATCAGGCAGTTCGCCAGCGCCGTGCCAGACCAAAGTCGTTTCGGTACCGGTAATGTTGCGAATGGCAACGGCCATGTCACGATCACAATTAGAACCCGGAAATTGGATAACCGCCGCGCGCATCAGGCCTGCTCAATCTCGAAATTCTCAATAACCATATTGGCCAGTAACTTGGTGCACATCGATTCCAAGTCAGCCTTTGACACGCCCGGTTCATGATCAATTTCGATCAGGCGGCCCGCCCGGACGTCATGAACGCCCGAAAAACCTAAGCCCTCGATGGCGTGATGGATGGCTTTTCCTTGCGGGTCGAGAACACCGTTTTTCAATGTTACAAAAATGCGCGTTTTCATCAGGACCCGTCCATGTGCCAGTTTCCGTTGCTATAGATGTCGCCACGTGCGATTCAAGCCTAAGCTAATGCCAACCGAATTTTAACGCGGTTTGGAAAGTCCGGTCTATGCGAATAATGTAAAAAGCTAATGATTAACATTAGAAAAATCTATATAGGCCGGACGGGGGCGCAATCCAATTGCAGCGCCGCCATTTCATCTGACATAGCCGAGTCACAAATAGGCTGAGTGGATAAAATGAAAAAAACGGCACGGGCGGTAGTTATTGGCGGCGGCGTTGTAGGCGTGAGCACTTTATATCATCTCGCCAAAATGGGCTGGAGCGATGTTGTCTTGCTTGAGCGCAAGGAACTGACTTCGGGGTCCACATGGCATGCAGCCGGGCTTTTGCCCCTTTTTAACCTGAGTTATTCCGTGGGCAAGCTGCACCAATATTCGGTGGCTTTATATCCCACTTTGGAGGCTGAAACAGGGCTGCATGCGGGATTGTCGCAGGTCACAAATATCCGACTGGCCACAACCAAGGACCGGATGGACGAATATCATTATTATGCGGGCGTTGCGCGCACCATTGGTGTTGATGTCAACTTCCTAACGCCGGACCAAGTCAAGGATATTTGGCCGCTTGCCAATATGGACGGGGTCATTGGCGCGATTCAACATCCCGATGACGGTTACATCCAGCCTGCGGATCTGACGCAGGCGCTGGCAAAAGGTGCGCGGCAGCGCGGCGCGACGATTTATCGCAACACCACGGTTACGGGAATCACGCAGAAACCCAATGGCGAGTGGCTGGTTTCGACGGATCAGGGCGACATTGCGTGCGAGCATGTCATATCCTGTTCGGGCAACTTTGCGCGGCAAACAGGCGCAATGGTTGGGTTGGATATTCCTGTCATCCCGGTCGAGCACCAATATCTGGTGACGGAACAGCATCCCGCCATTATGGCGCGCAAAAAGGCGGGCCTGCCGGAAATGGGTGTGCTGCGCGAATCTGACGCGAGCTATTATATGCGTGAGGAAGCCGGTGGCCTGTTGCTTGGGCCCTATGAAGTTGGTGCCCCCGCTTGCTATGTTGATGGCCCTGCTGCGACCAGCGAATATGAACTGTTTCCCGATGCACTCGAACGGCTTGAACCGTATATCGTCGCTGCAATGAATCGCGTGCCTGCCTTTGGCGAAGTAGGCATCAAGAAAGTCTATAACGGCGCGATTGCCTACACGCCCGACGGATCGCCGATCATCGGGCCAGCATGGGGCCTCAAAAACTTTTGGTTGAACGAAGGTCACAGTTTCGGGATTACGGCCGCAGGCGGCGCGGGTTGGCAGTTGGCCCATTGGATTGTGGACGGGGAACCAACCATCGACATGATGGGCGTCGACCCACGCCGCTTTGGCGATTATGCCGGCAGGGGCTTTCTGATTGAAAAAAATGAGGAGGCCTATGCCAAGGTCTTCACTGTGCATTATCCGGATGAAGAGCGCGAAGCGGGTCGAGCGCTGCGACGCACGCCATGCTATGACCGGATGAAAGCGCTTGGCGGGGTGTTTGGCAGCGTGTTTGGTTGGGAGCGCCCCAACTGGTTTGCGCCCGCTGGCTTCGCATTAAGTGCAGCCGATCTCGACAAGCCGGATGTGTTGTTGAACGACAATCATCCCGTTGTACCGAACGAACCGGTTCGTGAAAAATGGTCGTTCCGCCGTTCCAATTATTTTGAACATGTCGGTAATGAATGCCTGCACGTGACGAAGCATGTCGGCATTCAGGATATGAGCGCCTTTGCGAAATGCGAGATATCGGGACCGGGTGCGGAAAGCTGGCTTGACCAATTGCTGACAAATGCCGTGCCCAAAAAGGTCGGGCGCGTGACTTTGTCCTATTTGCTCACAGGCAAAGGCGGCGTGCGAAGTGAATTCACAGTGTATAACGCCGCGCCGCAGCGTTATTATCTGGTGTCGGCAGGGGCATATGAACGGCATGACCATGACTATCTGAAAAAGGCCATGCCGACGGATGGTTCTGTCAATTTCGAACGGCTGACAACGTCCATGGGTGTGTTGGTACTTGCGGGCCCACGGTCACGCGATTTGCTGGCAAAGCTGACCGACACGGATTTGTCAAACGAGGCCTTCCCATGGCTGACGGGTAAGAAAATGAGCATTGGCCTTGCGCAAGTCGACGCGTTGCGGGTCAATTTCATTGGCGAGCTTGGCTGGGAAATCCACCATCCGATTGAAATGCAGAATTACATTTTCGACAGATTGATGGAGGCCGGCGCCGCGTTTAACATTAAGCCATTTGGCATCCGCGCAATGACGTCGATGGCGCTAGAAAAAAGCTACAAGCTAATCCCGCGTGAGTTGTCGGTTGAATATTCCGCTTATGAAAGCGGCTTGGATCGTTTCATCAGCCTCAAAAAACTATCATTTTTTGGACGCGAAGCATTGCTGGCGTGGAAAGAAAGCGGCAGCGCGAACCAGTTGGTCACGATGGAAGTCCATGGTGTCACTGATGCAGACGCGCGCGGGTCAGAGCCGATTTATAAGGGGGAAGACGTGGTTGGCCGCGTGACATCGGGTGGCTATGGTTGGCGCGTCGGTAAATCGCTTGCCCTTGCCATGGTCCGGCCAGATTTGGCGGTGCCGGGCGCGGAATTGGAAATCGTCATTTTGGGCGTTCGGCATAAAGCGACGATCATAACCGATTCACCCTTCGATCCTGATAATATGGCACTTAGGAGCTAAACGCGTGTCGCATTTCGCCCCGATCGCCAACTGGCTTTCCAATGACCGTAAAGGTCACACGCTGCCGCGTGGATTGTACGTCAGCGATGATGCGTTCGCATTCGACACGCAGGTCATGCTTAAATCAGTCTGGTTATATGCCTGCACCGTTGCCCATGTAAAAAATGTGGGCGATTATTTCGTGTTCGAGCTAGCGGGTAATTCCATTATCATACTGCGGGGACGCGACAATGAAGTCCGGGCATTCTGGAACAGTTGCCGCCACCGCGGTGCGAAAATCTGTCTCGAACAGAGCGGTCGTGCGCCGCGGTTGATGTGCCCTTACCATCAATGGACCTATGGCCTCGACGGCAAGCTTCTCGCTGCGCGCAGCATGGTGGAGGATTTCGACAAGGCAGACCATGGCCTGAACCCGGTTGCGCTGGAAAATGTCGGCGGGCTGATCTTCATCTGCCTAAACGACAATCCGCCGCCGATTGATCGGGTGAAGGCTGACATTACGGATCAGATTGCAGTGTATGACCTCGAAAAGCTAAAGATTGCGGTGCAGGATGATTATATCGAAGACGCCAATTGGAAGCTGGTGATGGAGAATAATCGCGAATGCTATCATTGCGATGTCGGTCATCCCGAATTGATCAGCGTGCTGGGCACCACTGGCTTTGGCAAGGATGCGCCTGCCGATGATTATCTGGAAGCAAAGCGCGCGGAATGGCAGGCGTTGGGCATTGACCATGAGCTAATAGAGTTTCCTGATGGTTGGTGGCACCGGATTGCCCGATTGGCATTGGCCAATGGCGCAGTGACGCAATCGATAGACGGCAAGCTTGCGTGCCAGAAATTGATTGGGCCATTTAAGGCGCCGGAAACCTCCAGCCTCTCGGTCTGGACACAGCCCAATAGCTGGCATCATTTTTGTTGCGACCATGTGGTCACATTTTCGCTGACGCCGATTGGCCCGGACAAAACTCTGCTGCGGACAAGCTGGTTGGTGCATGAGGATGCTGTTGAAGGGGTTGATTATGATCCTGATCATCTGGCCGCGTTGTGGCGGGCCACGAATGTGCAAGATGGACATTTTTCTATGGTCAATCATCAAGGCATTGCCAATGACGGCTATGTCCAAGGCCCCTATGCACTGGAGGAAAAGCTGGTGGAGGATTTCAAAAATTTCTATGTCGACCGAGCCAATGCGGCGTTGAAGGCGGAGACAATATGACGACACTTCCCATATCAGGCTCGATAAAGATGACGGGTGACGGCTGGAAGCCGGGCAAGCGGTCTGGTGAGACGAACCTTTCGCTTATCGACGACCCGCGCGGGTACCGCACGATGGTTACGAAAATTGCCCAAGGCCCGTTGGGCGAGAGGCACGCACATGACGAGATCGAGCAAATCTACGTCATTGAAGGTGATTTTTTTGACGATGATGCCAGCTATGGCCCAGGTGATTTCGTACTGCGTATGCCGGGCACGATGCATCGGGCCGGCAGCAAAAGCGGCTGTACAATGGTAATCGTTTACGCTCCTTTGGTTGCGGGTGCCACATGACCCGCTTCAGCGCATTCAGCCTGTTTGCCAAAGCCTTAAGCGGGCATCAAAATTGGCCTGAACAATGGCCCGATGCTGCGCCTAAGCCAGCTTATGATGCGATCATCGTCGGTGGCGGCGGGCATGGTCTGGGCGCAGCATATTATCTCGCCAAGAAATATGGGATTACCAATGTTGCCGTGCTTGAAAAGGGTTGGATTGGTGGCGGCAATACCGGACGGAACACGACGATCATCCGCTCCAACTATCTGTATGACGAAAGCGCGCATCTCTACGACCATGCGGTGAAACTGTGGGATGGCCTCAGTCAGGAGCTTAACTATAACATCATGTTTTCCAAGCGCGGCGTCATGATGCTCGCGCACAATGTGCATGACGTGCAAAGCCTTCAACGGCACATTAATGCCAATCGCCTCAATGGCGTTGATAATGAATGGCTGACGCCCGAACAGGCTAAAGCCTATTGCCCGCCATTAAACATATCGCCAGATGCCCGGCACCCTGTCTTGGGGGCTGCGCTGCAACGGCGCGGCGGCACTGCGCGGCATGACTCGGTGGCCTGGGGCTATGCGCGTGCGGCTGCTGCTTTGGGTGTCGATATCATTCAGAACTGCGCCGTCACTGGTATTCGCCGCGACGCCAATGGCGCAGTAGAGGGCGTTGAGACCACGCGGGGCTATATCGCATCCAAGCGTGTCGGCGTGTCGGCGGCGGGTAACACGTCGGTGATCATGCACATGGCGGGCCTCGATTTTCCGCTGGAAAGTTACCCGTTGCAGGCGCTGGTTTCTGAACCCATCAAGCCAACCTTCCCATGTGTCGTGATGTCGAACACCGTCCACGCCTATATGAGCCAGTCTGACAAAGGCGAGTTGGTGATTGGCGCGGGAACGGACCAATATGTGAGCTATTCGCAACGCGGCGCTCTGCACATTGTGGAACATACGCTGGCGGCCATTTGCGAGATTTTTCCGATTTACCGTCGGATGCGGATGTTGCGAACATGGGGTGGCATCGTCGATGTGACGCCGGATCGCTCGCCGATCTTGGGTAAGACGCCGGTCAAGGGGTTGTACGTCAACTGCGGTTGGGGCACGGGCGGGTTTAAGGCCACGCCGGGTGCCGGGGATTTGCTGGCCTACACAATGGCAAAGGATGAACCGCATTATATCAATGCCCCCTTCAACCTCGACCGGTTCCGCAATGGGCGCTTGATTGACGAAGCGGCTGCAGCAGCGGTGGCGCATTGATATGATCCTGATCCACTGCCCTTATTGCGACGAGAAACGTCCAGAAATTGAATTTGCCAATGCAGGACAGGCGCACATAGCGCGACCGCTCGACCCATCAGGTCAAACTGATGCGGAGTGGGAGGCCTATCTGTTCATCCGCGCCAACCCGCGTGGCCGGCATCATGAACGGTGGCGGCATGTGCATGGTTGCGGGCGTTTTTTTAACGCGGTGCGTGATACCGTGACCGATAAATTTGAAGCAACCTATAAAGCCGGGGAGCCTCGCCGATGACTGGCTTTCGCCTAGAAACTGGCGGGCGCGTAGACCGAAGCCAGCCGGTTCGATTTCATTTTGATGGCAAGACCTTTCAGGGCTTTGCGGGGGATAGTTTGGCGTCGGCTTTGCTCGCCAATGGTGTCATGCTGTTTGGCAGATCCTTCAAATATCACCGCCCGCGCGGGCTAGTTGCGGCGGGCAGTGAGGAGCCAAATGCCCTGATTTCGGTCAATCGCGGGCTAGGGCGATTTACCCCGAATTTGCGCGCGACGGGTGTTGAAATCCATAATGGGCTCAAGGCGTTTAGTCAAAATCGTTGGCCATCTTTGGAAATGGATTTCGGTGCGATCAACGACCGGCTGGGCATGTTTCTTCCGGCAGGTTTTTACAACAAAACGTTCATGTGGCCGCGTTCGTTTTGGGACAAGGTGTATGAGCCCGCCATTCGCAAAATGGCAGGACTTGGCGATGCGCCGACAGCCGAAGATCCCGATGTCTATGCATCAACCTACGCCCATTGCGATCTGTTGATTATCGGCGCAGGGCCCGCCGGTATCGACGCCGCGCTTGGTTCTATGGATTCAAACAAGCGCATCATCCTGATGGATGAGCAAGATGAATTGGGTGGCGGCGCTTTGGCTGACCCGTCATTATGGCCATGGCTTGAGCGTAGCGTGAAAGCGTTAAGCGATGCACCCAATGTTACGATCCTGACGCGTACGACGGCGTTTGGTTATTATCACGACAATTTCATAGGTGCTGTGCAGCGGTTGATCGATCATCTTCCTGAAATCGAAGATATGCCAAGGGAAAAGCTGTGGCGCATCCGGGCAGACGAAGTCGTGCTTGCGCAAGGTGCCATTGAACGACCGATTGTTTTTGGTGGCAATGATACGCCCGGCGTGATGCTTTCGTCCGCTGCGAAGGTCTATGCCAATCGGTTCGGCGTGGCCGTTGGCAAAGCGCTAGCGTTAATGGCGTCGCACGATAGCGGCTGGCATGATATGTTTGCACTGGCCAAAGCGGGTGTTGGCATTTCAGCCATTATCGATGTCCGCGAAAGCGTCGATAGCGCGCTTATGCATGAGGCGGACCGTCTTGGCATCACCGTTTATTTGAACCACGGCGTGGTTGGCGTGAATGGCAGGCACGGCGTCAGGTCCGTCGACATCTGCGATTATGGTAATCAACAGGTTCGCCGGATTGATACGGATGCGCTGTTAATGGCGGGTGGCTGGACGCCAAGCGTGCATTTATGGTCGCACAGCAAGGGCAGCCTGAAATGGCGCGATGACCTGGGCGCTTATGTGCCTGATCAGCCAAATGAAAATGTCGTCTGTGTTGGCGGATGTTCGGGCGATTGGGATTTTGGCAAGGGCGCGATTATCGATATGTTGCCGACGCCAAAGGACCAAAGCCGGATAAAGGCATTCGTCGATTTCCAGAATGATGTGACGGCAAAGGACATCAAGCTTGCGGTGCGTGAGGGCTTTCGCTCCATCGAGCATATCAAGCGTTACACCACCAACGGTATGGCGACCGACCAAGGCAAGACGTCCAACCTCAACGGTTTGCAAATCGCTTCGTCTGCGTTGAATCAGCCTGTCCCTGATATCGGGCTCACGAGCTTTCGTCCGCCTTACACGCCGCAGACATTTGGGGCATTGGCCGGACATGCCAAAGGGGCGTTGTTCCAACCCACACGGACAACCAATATCGATAGCTGGGCGCAGGCACATGGCGCCGTATTTGAACTGGTCGCGCAATGGCGAAGGGCACGTTACTTCCCTAAGCCAAATGAAAATATGCATGCAGCCGTGAACCGCGAATGTATTGCTGTGCGGTCATCGCTTGGTATTTTTGATGCATCGACGCTGGGTAAGATTGAGGTCGTTGGCCCTGACGCCGCCGAATTCCTGAACCGCATGTATACCAATCCGTGGAAGGCGCTTGAGCCCGGGCGGTGTCGGTATGGCCTGCTGTTGAAGGAAGATGGTTTCATCACCGATGACGGTGTGTCGGCACGGCTGGCGCACGATAGGTTTCACCTAACAACGACGACAGGCGGCGCGGCGCGCGTGCTGAACATGATGGAGGATTATCTCCAGACCGAATGGCCCGACCTAGACGTATGGTTGACGAGCACGACCGAGCAATATGCTGTCATCGCCCTGCAAGGCCCGAATGCGCGCAAGGTGCTTGAACCACTGGTGGAGGGCATTGACCTGTCCGCAGAAGCCTTTCCACATATGGCAATCCGTGAGGGCAGGATATGCGGCATTGAAACGCGCTTGTTCCGCGTGAGCTTTACCGGTGAACTGGGCTTTGAGATCAACGTGCCGACGGCTTATGGACGGGCTGTATGGGAACAATTGATGGCGCAGGGCGCGCAATATGACATCACGCCTTATGGTACCGAGGCGATGCATGTTTTGCGCGCAGAAAAAGGCTTCATCATTGTCGGCCAAGATACAGATGGCACAATAACACCCTTTGACGCTGGTCTTGATTGGGCGGTGGGCAAGAAAAAGCCTGACTTTGTAGGCAAGCGATCCATGGCACGCCCTGATATCGTCGCGCCGGGACGTAAGCAATTGGTCGGCCTGCTGACCGACGACCCGCATATTGTGTTACAGGAAGGCGCGCAGATTGTTGCTGACCCCAACCAACCCATCCCGATGACAATGATTGGTCATGTGACATCATCCTATTGGAGCGAAACGCTTGGCCGTTCGATTGCGATGGCATTGGTCGCTGGTGGACATGATATGACGGGCGACACGCTACATATTCCGATGCCAGGCAAGACGCATACCGCCAAAGTCAGCGGCGTTGTTTTCTACGACCCGAAAGGAGCTCGGCTGAATGTCTGACGCCCTTATTCGTCATGAGCCTGTTTCCGAAACCCCCTGTGTAGCGCACGGTGTCCGTATCAGCCTTGCGCCGCCCATGCAGCGTTACACGCTGCGGGCCCGCTATGCGCAGGATTTGGAACGCGTATTCAAGGTCAAAATACCATCGAAAATCGGCGCATCCGAAGGTGGCATCATGTGCCTTGGCCCCGACGAATGGTATCTACGCCGCCAGGCGGGCGCGACCATCCCGACAAGTGAAGGCCTGCCCGTGGCTGTTGCAGATGTTAGCGAACGGTCCATCTGCCTTGTTATCGAAGGTCCGCGTGCAGCGGAGATTTTGATGTCGGGATGCCCGCTTGATCTGGACCAATTTGCGGTCGGTCGGGCCACGCGGACCATTTATGAAACGGTCGAAATCATCCTTATTCGTGAGGCAGAAGATCGTTTCCATGTCGAAGTCTGGCGCAGTTTCGCGGCATGGCTTTGGATGGCGATGACAACGGCGGCACGCCATTGACCGAGCGGCATCGCACCTTTGGGGGAGGGTTCAATGGCAGATTGGGATAAGGCAATCGATCTGGGCAATTATGGCCAGTCCAACCGTAATTGGGCCGGGATGCACATCAACCCTGCTGTATTCTTGCCCACGGCATTCATTTCCTTCGCTGTCATATTATTCAGCCTGATTGCGCCAGAGGCGTCGACGGACCTATTCGCGGCATTGCGTAGCGGTGCGGTTTCCCATTTCGACTGGTTCTTCATGACGTCGGGCAACCTGTTGTTGCTGTTTTGTGTCGTCGTGGCCGTGTCGCCACTTGGTAAAATCCGCTTAGGCGGCAAAGGCGCATCGCCCGACTATTCGCGATTGTCTTGGTTTGCGATGTTGTTCGGTGCGGGCATGGGCATCGGCCTTGTTTTTTATGGCGTTGGCGAACCGGTTACCCATTTCACCTCGGCCATGGCAGGCGGACCTGCCGCGCCATTGGGAGGAGCCGTTGGCGATGCTGCTGCTGCACGCAGCATCGCGATGGCGGCGACCATATTTGACTGGGCGCTTCACCCTTGGGCGATTTTCGCCGTCACCGGCCTTGCGCTTGCGGTGTTCCATTTTAACTTCAACATGCCGCTGTCCATGCGCTCGGCATTCTACCCCTTATTCGGCAAGGCTGTGTGGGGCCGCACTGGGGATGTGATCGAGATTCTCGCGGTACTTGCTACAATCTTTGGGCTTGCTACATCTCTTGGGCTTGGCGCGCAGCAAGCGATGGCAGGGATTGCCTATCTGTATAATGTGACGAGCTCGTCACTGATGATCCTAGCGCTCATCCTCGTGATGGCGGGTATCACCTTTCTGTCGATCCGGGGCGGTATTGACCGGGGCATCCGGATTTTGAGCGAAGTGAACATGTGGGTTGCTTTTGCCTTATTGATCTTTGTTTTGACCACGGGCTCAACGCTTCAACTCCTTGGCGACCTTGCCAACAACATTTATAACTATCTTAAACTGCTCCCCGCATTATCCAACCCGCTGGGGCGCACGGACACCGGTTTTTACAATGATTGGTCGGTTTATTATTGGGCGTGGTGGATGAGCTGGGCACCCTTTGTCGGCATGTTCATGGCGCGTATTTCATTGGGCCGGACGGTGCGTGAATTTATTGCCGGGGCGGTCATTTCGCCAAGCTTGCTTGGCATATTGTGGCTGACCATTTTTGGCGACGCTAGCATTGCGCAGATCGTTGCCGGCAATGGTACGGACTTGGCCAAAGCATCGCTCGACACGCAATTATTTGTGCTGCTGGGCACTTTGCCTTGGGCGCAATTCACGTCCTTTGTTGCGGTTGGCCTCATCCTTATCTTTTTCGTGACAGGGTGGGATTCTGGAACGTTGGTAATTGATACGATGACAGCGGGCGGACGCACCGATACGCTGCTGCGGCAAAAGACGATCTGGCTTGTCGCGGTTGGGGGTATCGGCGTCCTTCTTCTCCTCAATGGCGGTCTGACCTCGCTTCAGGCAGGTGCCATTGCCACGGGCTTGCCCTTGGCCTTCATCTTGCTGGTCATGTGCGTTGGCACATTAAAAGGCTTGCTGGCATTACATCGGCATCCGGTTAGCGACAATGTCGCGGCAAAGTGATGCAAGCATGCAACGCCGATGAAACATAATCCGCCCATGTCGAAAATGCATAGTATTATTACGTAAAGTCTCGAATACCCATTAGCGTAGGTAATATTAGCCATTGGCTATGCCTAAGCGCTTGGAGGGGCCGCTGTATGAAATTGCCGCAGGAATTCGATCTGCACGCATTGGAAGTGTTCATCATGACCGTCGAACTTGGCGGCATGTCGCAATGCGCCGCGCATCTGCAGGTCACGCAATCGGCGGTTTCGCAAACGATTGCCCGGCTTGAAACCGGTATTGGCGCGTCCTTATTTGACCGCACGATGCGCCCATTGGGTTTGACGGCGAGCGGAAAATCGCTGTTTGCGCGTGGTCACAAGCTGATCGCCCATGCCCGCCTTACATATGATGAAGTCCGCGAAGGCGCAAACCTGCCAATTTCGAGCGTCACTGTCGCAATGTCCTTCAGTCTGGCCAACGAACTTACCGCGCCTATTCTTCAACATCTTGGGCCGCGGGCAGACCGGTGGAATATCCGATCGGGTATATCGCTAGAGCATCAAGGCGAATTTCTGGCGCGGGACATCGACATGATGGTGACCGGCAGCTTCAGCCTTGAACATCGCGACACGGTGGAACTGCATCCGGTGTTCGAGGAAAGCTTCATTCTGGTGTTCCCGAGAGATTTTCGCGAGCCATTGGATATAAGCGGCGTTCCATCATCATTGCCATTGATCCGTTTTTCCCGCCTGACGGGTACAGGCCAGCAAATCGAACGCCAGATTGTCCGGATGAAATTGAAACTGCCGCAGATGGTCGAAGTGGAATCGTCGCATCAGCAATTGGCGTTGGTCGCCGCAGGCATCGGATGGACAATCACGACGCCGGTATGCCTGGCGGCTGTGCCGGAATTGCTACCCGATCTGCGCGCCGAACCGATGACGCGTGGGCGCTTCTCCCGCGCAGTTCAGGTTGTGGCGCGGATGGATGAACTGGGCGATATTCCGCAGCGCACGGCGACTTTATGCCAGCAGGTTTTGCGCGAAAAAACCTTCCCGCCGTTGATTGCCGAATATCCCTGGATGGCCCAACAATTGGCTTGGCCCGCTCCAACGCTGGACGGCGCGGAGATGATGGCATGATCCGCTGCATCTGGCTTGCTTGCCTGGCCTTGCTCCCCGCGCCAATCCACGCGGGCGTTCCGAGTATGCCGGGCGTTGACGCGCCGGAACTTGCGGCCTTAGGTCCAAATAAGGTTGGTTTCCGTTCGGTCCTTTTGACCCATAAAAATCAGCCGGATGTCGAAAATGGGGCTTCCGGCGGCACCGAAGTTCCCCTTGTTAATCGCAAGTTGCGGGTGGATATTTGGTACCCCGCAACGGTCAAAAATGGCGCAAAGCCAGTTGTCTATCGCGGAAGCCTGTGGGCCGAACCACCGTTCCCGCCGGTAAACTTCTCGCAAAAGGGCATGGCGGTTAGCGGCGCGAAGGCAGCAGGCGGCAAGCATCCTTTGGTGATCATCAGCCATGGCTATAGCAACAATCCCGCCATGATGACGTGGTTGACGGAAAATTTGGCGTCCAAGGGATATGTCGTTGCCGCCATTCATCACCGTGACCCAAACCCCTATATCGTGTCGCCCAGTACCCGCGCCGCACCGAGTTTCAACCGACCGCGCGACATCGTTTTTGTCGCAAGCGAACTGCGCGCTGTTTTGGGCAACTTGATCGATGCGGATAATGTTGCGCTGATTGGCTATTCACAAGGCGGCTATGGCGTGCTGACCGCTGGCGGGGCATCGCTGGATCCGGCGGGGCCGAATATGGATCTGGTCGCGGGCGGCTGGCTCAAGACATTTGCGCGGGGGCGTGCGCAGGCCGATGCCATGGCGTTAAAAGGGGTGAAGGCCATCGTGGCATTGGCACCGGCTGGCGGCGCGCCACGCAGCGCATGGGGCGCAGAAGGTCTTGCCGCACTCACCGCGCCTTTGCTTCTGATTCACGGCGATAGTGACGCGACTGTTGACTATAAAACCGGCGCGCTTGCGGTCTTTGGTGGCGCTCTAAATAGTGATCGCACTTTGCTGACCTATAGGCAGGCGGGCCATTCGATTGCGCTCAATCCGGCCCCGTCCGAAATGCGCGGGACCGTGTGGGATATCGACTGGTTTGAAGACCCGATCTGGCGGCAGGACCGGATTAACGCCATCAACCTGCATTTCATCACCGCATTTCTGGCCGTGCATTTGCGACAAGACGCCAGCAAGGCGGCGTATCTGCATATGGCCGTTGAAAATTCGGATGACGGGCAATGGAATGCCCCTGCCGGAACAGCATGGGGCGCATATAGCCCCGGCGGCGAAGGCGTGACATTATGGAAGGGCTTCCAACGCCGCCATGCACAAGGGATGACCTTGCAGCATCAGGAAGCGGCGAAGTAACGATAGGGTCGCTCCGTCGGGCGTCAAAGAGCCAGACTTTTTTGCGAAGCGGCGGATATGCGCAAAGCCCGCCCGCCGCAAAGAAGGCCCCCAAAACCCCCAGAATTGCGTGCAAGTTCACACCCAAATCGCACTTGACCAGATTGCGCAATATGTCGGACGCGTAACAAAATTTCCTACAACATTGCGGCGAGAGAGAAGCTTGTATGAACGGGAAGTATTCTATGCCGCATTTGGCTGTCAAAGAACGTTGGAACATTATAGGAACAGGGAGTGATTGTCAACTTGGGTGGTGGTTGATCGGATGGTGACGCGACGTCAGAGCGATGTAAGGGACAGGCCTCCACAAAGAGCAATCGCTAAAAGCAGACGGTCCGCTCCCGACCCAATTGCGGACGGTCGCGTCAGGGAGCATCATGCGCACATGCTCGACCGACTCGGCCTTAGCCTTCCCATCATTCAGGCACCTATGGCGGGCGTCTCTACTCCTAAATTAGCCGCCGCTGTTTCAAATGCGGGGGGGCTTGGCTCAATTGGCGTTGGAGCAACCGACGCTGCCGGTGCGCGAGCGATGATTGAGGAGCTGCGCGCTCTTACGGAACGAGCGTTCAATGTGAATGTGTTCGTTCACGCCTGTCCGGAGCAGGACGCAGGTCGCGAAGCAGCGTGGCTATCTGCGCTTGCTCCCACGTTCAGGAAATTTGGTGCCAACCCACCTGCGGCACTGCGCGTTATCTATCGGAGCTTCCTTGAAGACGACCAAATGCTTCGCGCCTTAGTTGATCTTCGTCCTGCGGTGGTCAGCTTCCATTTTGGGTTTCCAGCGGCCGCACAGATAAAGGCGTTGAGGGATGCTGGTTGCTTCCTTGTCGCGACGGCGACGAGCCTTTCGGAAGCAGATGCTGCAAAAAACGCGGGCATTGATGCAGTCGTAGCCCAAGGCTTTGAGGCTGGGGGGCATCGTGGTATGTTCGACCCCGCTCTACCGGACGATTGCCTTGGCACGCTGGCGCTTACCCGCGTGCTTGTCAGGCGTGGGGGACTCCCCGTCATCGCTGCGGGCGGCATCATGGACGGGCAAAGCGTTAGAGCGGCGCTTAAACTCGGAGCTGTAGCGGCTCAGCTTGGAACGGCATTTATCGCTTGCCCAGAAAGCAGTGCTGACGACGCTTACCGCGCGGCCCTTTTCAGTAGTGCCGCTGAACACACGATCATGACCCGCGGCATCTCTGGTCGTCCTGCGCGTTGCTTGTCTAACGGGTTCACAGGCCTCGCACAGCAAGTGCCGCAATCCCCTCCGGACTACCCAATAGCTTATGATGCAGGAAAGGCGCTCGATGCCGCTGCAAAGGCATCGGGAGAGGGTGGTTTCGGAGCACATTGGGCAGGGCAAGGCGCACCGCTTGCGCGTTCCATTCCTGCGGCTGAACTGATCGCACAGCTGGCGAGAGAGATGCAGTCTTAGTTCCGCTTCCCACCCAATTCCGGCGATACAGACAACAATGTCCCACAACCTTCGCAAACCAAACCTACTCCACCAAACTCCCCGCGGCTTGCTCCCAAAAGTGCAGCAGGCCCTGACTGAAGCTTAAGGGCACAAAGGCGACGCAGGTGGTTTCATCGACCACGTGCAGGCGGACGTTGACATGGTCTATGATCGTCGCTGCGCTGCATCCGGCGGCGAAAGTGGGGCTTTCGGCGTCGAACACGCCGCCTTCCATCAGGAGCGTGCGCCAGCCTTTGCCCGATAGGCGGATGCGGACGATGCCGCCGCCGATGGCGGTCACCGCGCCGTCATCGGACAATATGGCGGACAGTGCCGACGCATCGCCCTCGACCAGCCAGACCGTGGGTTCAAAACGGATCAGGCGCAGCGCATCGCTGCCGTCCGAACGGCCCATATGGGGTAAGGCAAAGCCGCAGGTCGCTTCGAATCGCTTGGCCACAGTCGCTGGGTTGCTCCAGATTTCAAACACATGCAGCGGGGCGGCGGGCAGGGTGGAGATTGTCAGTTCAGTCACGGTAACGCTCCCCTGCGGCATCATAGAAATGCGGGGCCACAACGCGCACCCGCGCCTGTTGCCCGCGTGTGGGGGAGCTTGCGATCAGGATTTCCCCATGCCGCGAAAAGCCCTCGGTCAATTGGCCAAGCGCAACCGACCCGCCCGTCACGATGCGGAACGCCGCCGCGCTGACATGGCCTTGCGGTGACGCGCCCTCGCTGGGGATCAGCATCGCGCCTTCCGGAATGTCGCCCGCAATCGCCTCCAACCCGACCAATTGCCGCCGCCCGGTTTCGGACAAGGCAGGGCGCGACAGGCCCGATGCGCCGATATACCCGCCCGCCTTATTAAGCATCTTGTCGAGCGCCAGATCATGCGGCGTCATGCGTCCATCGACCTCGCCGCCAACGACCAAATGGCCCTTTTCAATGCGCAGAAACTCCATCGCCTCAAGCCCGTATAACGTGCCGCCTTGGGCGAAGACTTCGCTTTCACAGGCGACCCAGACGGCTTCTGCTTGGCTGGCATCGACATAGATTTCAAAGGCGCGTTCGCCGCTGTAGCTGGCGGCCAAGATGATGACCGGAACGCCCGCGATTGCCGCCGGAACGGTTGACATGTGGCGTGGTGGCTCTGCACCGATTAAGGCGGTGAGTACCGCTTTCGCCTGTGGCCCAGCAATGGCAATACCAGCATAATGTTCCTGCACATTGACGGCAGAGACACGCAAATGTGGGCACAGAAATTGGCGGACATAAGAGATATGCGTCGCCATGCGGTCTGCGCCGCCGGTGGAGCTGGTGAGCAGATAGCGGTTTTCGTCAAGCCGCCACACGGTGCCATCATCAAAGACAATGCCATCTTCGCGCAGCATGAAGGTGTAGCGGCCACGCCCGACGGCCAGTTTGCTTATTGTGGTGGCGCAGATGATGTCGAGGAAAGCGGCAGCATCGGGGCCGCTGACTTCAAATTTGGCGAGCGTTGACACATCGGTCATCCCGACATTGTTGCGCACGGCCTTTGCCTCACGCAGCGCAGCTTGCGCCAAACTTTCGCCGCTTATGGGGTACGCGCGCGGGCGGAACCAGTAACCCAATGGCTGCCAAATCGGGTTCTTTGCCGCATGGAGTTCATATAATGCAAGGCGGCGGATATGCGCGCCTGCATCTTTCGCGCCAGCACCCGCGATCAAGCCCATCGTGACCGGCGTATAAGGGGGACGGAATGTGGTCAAACCGGCTTCGGGAATGGCGACGCCCTGTTTCTGTGCCAGACGCCCCAAAGCGGCCATATTGCTGAGCTTACCCTGATCGGTGGCCATGCCCAAAGTGGTGTAGCGTTTGAGATGCTCAACCGAGCGATAGCCCTCGGCCCAAGCGAGATCGACATCGGCCAATGTCACATCATTTTGGAAATCGATGAAGCTTTTCTTAGGGCTGGAAACGGGTACCATTTTGAATATCGCTTGCGGCTCTGCGGCCCCGCCGATGGTCGTCACATTCTGGCGCGAACTGACGGGGATGAAGGCTTGCGCATCTTCATTCCAATCAAGCGTCCCGCCCGCTTGCATGTGCAGGTGAACAACAGGCGTAAACCCGCCGGACACAGCAAGCAGATCGGCATCCCAGTCCATCGTCTTGCCATCGACCAGCGCCTGCACGCTTTTCAGGCAATGCCGCGCGCCTTGAGTCGAAAGCGGAACGGCGTTGTTGTAAACGCGATGACCGCTGTTGGCACCCGCAGGGGCTGGCCGTGCGTCGAGGATCGCAGCAATCTGCGCGCCTGCATCTTTTAGCGCCTCCGCGCTTTTATAGGCATCGTCATTGTTGGTTGCGATCACGACGCGTTTGCCGGGAACGACGCCAAACCGCCGGACATAAGTGCGCACAGCTTGCGACAGCATGACGCCGGGGCGGTCATTATGGGCAAAGGCCATGGGCCGCTCAATGCTTCCGGTGGCGAGAATGACTTGGCCTGCGCGGACATGCCATAGACGTTGCGCCACATCGTGTGTGGGGACTTGCCCCGGCTCCGATATGCGCTGCGTCAGGGTGACGAGGTCATGTTCCCAATAGCCCGAAGCCGTGGTGCGTGTGAGGATGATGCCCCCTGCGGCGCGGATGCGGGCGGCGGTGGCGTTGGCCCAAGCTGCATCCTGCTCCTGGGAATCGCGCAGCAACGACGGGGCGAGAATATGGTCCTGTTCGACCAAGATGACGCGCTTGCCGCCTTCGGCAGCGTCGAGCGCGGCCTGCATACCTGCGGGGCCAGCGCCGACGACCAAGACATCACAAAAGGCCGCACGCTGGCTGAAACGGTCGGGGTCCGTAAGCGTGGGTGCATTGCCAAGGCCGGCCGCTTTGCGGATAAAATATTCGTAGAACATCCATTTTTTGGCCGAACCAAAAAAGGTTTTATAGTAAAAACCGGCGGACAAAGCAGGCGCAGCGAGGCCCAAAGCCGCCCCGACATCGAACGACAAATTTGGCCAGCGGTTCTGGCTTTTGGCGACAAGGCCTTCATAGACGAAAACATCGGTCGCGCGGGTATTGGGCTCCGCTCTGCCACCTTCGCCGACGGTGACGAGCGCGTTAGGCTCCTCAATCCCTGCGGTCATGATGCCGCGTGGGCGGTGATATTTGAAGCTTCGGCCGACAAGGCCAATGCCGTTGCGCAACAATGCCGCCGCCAGCGTGTCGCCTGCCTGCGCGGTATAGACTTTACCATCAAAGCGGAAGTTGATCATGATAAAGCCTCTGGCCCGATGGCGCGGCAGCCGGAAATTTCATTGGTGACGCGGTGGCGCGTCAAAACCATCCATGCCCGGCAGCCATAAGTGTGTCGCCAGATTTCGTCATCCACGCCGCGCGGATTATTGCGGGTGAAAAGCTTTGCCATGGCCTCTTCTGTCGGCGCGTTCAGCGGGACGACGGAATCCAATGTGCGTTCATAGATAAATTCGGATTGCGTGCGTGGGCCGCAATGGGGGCAGGGGATGCGCATCATTAGCGGCTATTCGGCATGGGACCGCTCCCCGTTTCATCAATAGTTGCGCCGCGTTCAAAGCGATCAAGCGAGAAGGGTGCATTCAGCGCATGCGGCTTTCCCGTCGCAAGCGTGTGGGCATAGGTATAGCCGGACGCGGGTGTCGCTTTAAAGCCGCCATAGCACCAACCACCGTTGAGAAAGAGGTTCCTGACCGGCGTTTCGCCAATGATCGGCGCGCCATCAAAACTCATATCGGTAACCCCGCTCCACGTTCGCACCATGCGCAGGCGGGATAACGCAGGCACGAGCGCAAGGCCTTGCGCCACAGCGCCTTCCATAACCATCGGGTTGCCGCGCTGGGCATAGCTTGGCCAATTATCCGGGTCGCCGCCAAAGACGACGCCGCCCTTGTCCGACTGGCTGATATAGCAATGCAAGGATTGGGACATGATCACGCTGTTGATCATCGGCTTGACCCCTTCGGTCACCATGGCTTGCAGGGTTTGGGATTCAATCGGCAGTTTTAGGCCGGCCAAGCCCGCGACATGGCCGCTATTGCCTGCAACGCAAATGCCGACGCGCCCCGCGCCAATGCGGCCGCGTGTTGTCTCCACGCCAACCACGGCGTCGCCATCGCGCACATAGCCTGTGACTTCGCATTTTTGAATAATGTCGACGCTCAGGCTGTCCGCGCCGCGCGCATAGCCCCAGGCAACCGCATCATGCCGTGCGGTGCCACCCCGGCGCTGGATCAGACCACCCTGAATGGGGAAGCGCGCATCGCGCGACATATCCAAAAGCGGCTCAAGCTTTGCCACCTGATCACGGGTCAGCAGATCGGCATCAATCCCGTCACAGCGCATCGCGTCGCCGCGCTCGGCCAGCTTGACCATATCGGCGTCGCTATGACCGAGGAACATCGCGCCACGCGGGCTGAACATGACGTTGTAATTCAATTCATCGCTGAGGCCATGCCAAAGCTTCAGGCCAAATTCGAAGAGATTATGCAACGGTTCAAGCCGATAATTGGACCGCACAATCGTCGTATTGCGTCCGGTATTTCCGCCGCCAATCCAGCCTTTTTCCAGAACGGCAATATTCTTCAGACCATGAACCTTCGCCAGATAATAAGCCGTTGCCAGCCCATGGCCACCGCCGCCGATGATAAGGATATCATAATGCGATTTGGGCTCTGGGTCGCGCCATGCTGGCTGCCAATGCTTTTGCCCGTTTAAGGCGCCGCGCAGCAGGCTGAAGGCTGAATATCGGCTCATGCGATCGGCATCCACCCACGCTTTTCACGCCAATCCTTTTCAAGACCGTCAAAGCGCGACAGCTTGAGAAGGTCGATATTGGTAAAGGAGCATGCGCCATCAATCACCAGATCGCGGATCGCATGACCCGATGCTGGCGACAGGCCAAAGCCAACGCTGGACATCGATGCGACAACGACATTGTCGGGGCTGGTTAGGCGGTCGATGATTGGACGGCCATCAGGCGAATTTTCAATCACGCCCGCCCAACTGCGAATGACGTTGAGATGCGCGGCCTTGGGCAGCAGTTCGGCCACCCTTTTGGCAAGGTTGCGCGCCAATGGTGTGGAGGGCCGCGCCGCCGGACCATCTGCGTCCACATCGAGCCATTCATGCGGACCGCCGCCATAGGCCAGATTGCCGCGCAACGTCTGACGGCCATAAATCTTATGCCCATCGACGCCGCCCAGCGGCATCATGGGGGCAGGCTCAGTAATGATCATTTCCGCGCGCGCGGCGGCCAGAGGCACATCAACCCCCAATTGCGCCATCAGCTGGGGGATTTGCGGCCCGGCGGCGACGACAACAGCATCGCACCCATAAGTCGCATTTCCCGTCTTCACCGCAGTAACCTTGCCACCAGCGGTTTCAAAGCCCGTGACTGGGCTGTGCTGAATGATTTTGCCACCTAAGTCTTGCAGCGCCCAGGCATAAGCCTGAACCGTGCGTTGCGGGTTGGCATGGCCGCCAAATTTATAGTGCACGCCGCCAAAGCAATTGTCGCCCGCCAGCGGAACGGCCTCTTGAACTTGCTTGACGTCAAGCAGCTCGACCGGGTGGTTGAGGCGGGTGTGGCGTTCGGCAATGAAGCGATATTGGTCCCACTGACGTTCCGTCATCGCGATCAGGATGCGGCCCTTTTGATGTTCCGTCGGGTAGCCGAGTAGCGCATCCATTTGCGGCCAAAGCCGCTGTTCTTCATCGAACAAGGGGCTGGAATAATGGGATGCACCGCCGCCGTTGCGTCCGGAGGCTTCCCAGCCGACAATGAACTTGTCGAGCACAGTGACCTTCACACCGGACTTGGCCAGCCACCAGCCTGCGCTGAGACCCGTAACGCCACCGCCGACGATGACTACCTCTGAGCCGCTCATGTATACATCCCCGTGTAGAGCATCTCGCGATGCGCATCCTGATATTCTGTGCCGATATCTTCGACGGGCACCCATTGGGTTGGAATGCCGAACCAGACATCCCATGCCGCATCCATTGCTGCAGGCTCATCCCATTCCGCCAATATTTTGAGCGGCAGAGGGCGCACGGGTGCGCGGTGCGAGGCAAGCGGAATAGTGCCAAATGGCTTGTCCGATTCAATGGCCAGCATCATCGCCACCTGATCGCGGCAGCGACGACCCTGACACACACCCATGCCAGAGCGCGTCAGCCGCTTGATTTGGTCTGGGTTGGCCGGGCCATCGTTCAGCAGCGTGTCAAGCGAGCGGGCTTGAATCGCCGCCGGGCGAGGCAAATAATTGGGCGGCTGAATGCCGATCAGATCTGCGAGTGTGACTTCCTCACATTGGCAGATGATTGTATCGGGCGCATTGACGCGCAGCGCCGCACGCACCCAATCCATCCGATAGGCGACATGGTCAAAACCAGTGTCGGGCAGGCCAGCGCACAGGCCAACGGCTGTTACATTTGGCTCTCCTGCCGGAATATATCCACCCCGCGCTGGGTCCAGCGCCCTTGGGCCATGCATGGCATCGACCAGCTCAATTGAGGGGACAAGGCCAATGGCGACACATACGGTATCACAGGCAATGTTGGTTCCATCGGTCAGGGTGATGGATTCGATCCCATCCAGCCCGCCTTTGCTTGCAGCTATGCTCTGCCCATAATATATGGCAATGCCTGCGGACGTAATCTTATTGATCAGCGCAGCGTCGCCTTGCGGGGCATCGCGCACTTCAACCAAGCCAGCCACATCCAGCCCATGCGCAACCGCCAGAATCGCGGTTTCGAGCGCCAAGTCATGCGACCCCAAAATGGCGATGCGCCGCCCGGAAAAGGCGCCATAGCGCGACAGCAACATCTGCAAGGCGGCTGCGCCCATCACACCAGGCTGGTTCCATCCGGGAAAGGCAATGGCAAGGTCGCGTGCGCCTGTTGCTAGCACAATCCGGTCAAAGCCGACCAGCCAAGAGCGTTCTGCATCGGCAAGGCCGACAACTTGCTCTGGCAAGCTCTGCACGCCCGGCCCGTTGCGATACACGCCCCAAGCGGTGGTGCCGAGAAGCAGTTCAACACCGGCGTCCATTGCCTTTTCAAGATCAGGCATGCTCATGAAAATGACTTCAAGCATCCGGTCTGTATTCTGTGTCGCGGCCGTCATCCGACCCCCGAAATAGAGCGGGGTATCATTGCCCATTAGCGCGCCGGACACCGGATTTTCATCCACCAGAAGAACCGAAGCTCCGCTGGCTGCGGCTTCGATAGCGGCAGTAATGCCGCTTGGCCCCGCGCCAATGACAACAAGGTCATATGTGGCTTCAGGTGCGCTTTGTGTGCCATTGACGGCGCACACATCAGTTCCGGTAAAGTTCAGATCCATCAAACTGCTTCCAATGCCTGTTTCAAGTCGCCGATAAGATCGTCGACATGTTCCAACCCGACCGATAGCCGCATCGTGCCATCGGTTATCCCGCCTTCCAATCGCTGTTCACGCGCGACTGCATAATGCGTTGTGCTCGCCGAATGGCAGATCAATGTCTCTGACCCGCCAAGGCTGACCGCCAATTTCAACAGCTTGAGCTGATCCAGCATCCGGAACGCCTCAGCCTCGCCGCCATGCAGATGGAAGGAAAAGGTCGATCCCGCAGCCTTGCACTGTCGATCATACACGGCGCGCTGTCGCGACCCTTCGGGCAGAAAACCCAAATAGGTGACACCGGCGACCTTTGGGTGATCGCGCAGATATTCGGCGACACAGCGCGCATTGCTCATGGCCCGTTCAGTTCGCACGGCGACTGATTCCAACGACCGAAGCACCAACCAAGCCGTGAAGGGATCAAGATGATTGCCCCAAGTTGTCCGTTGCAGCTTGAGCTGATCAATCAGTTCCTTACGGCCCGAAATCCCGCCAGCCAGCAAGTCGCTATGACCGCCGCAATATTTGGTGAGCGAGGTAATACACAGATCGACACCCTGTTCAATCGGCCGCTGCGCAAAGGGACCAAGCAGCGTATTGTCGACCACCACAAGCGGGCGAT
This sequence comes from Sphingorhabdus sp. EL138, assembly GCF_945882965.1. GTDB lineage: Bacteria > Pseudomonadota > Alphaproteobacteria > Sphingomonadales > Sphingomonadaceae > Sphingorhabdus_B. Next base: position 9,392 of record NZ_CAMCWY010000025.1, on the reverse strand, counting down.
GTCCGTGTTTTGCACCAATGTCATCGGCAATACGAACCATCAGGTCGAGATCAACAATCGCCGCAGTGGGGTTGGCGGGTGTTTCAGCAATGATAAGCTTTAAAGGACCCTTTGCGATCGCTGCATCGGCTGCGGCCCAGACATGATCTTCATCCGTGCCGTCCAGATAGGCGGTCACATGCGATCCGAATTGCGGCATCATGACATTGTAGAGAAAGTCTACCCCGCCATAAATTGGCCGCCCATGCAGAACGCTATCGCCTGCGCGCATATGTGCAAGCGCAATGCTGGAGTGCGCGGCCATACCGCTGCAATAGGCCACGGCATCTTGCGCGCCATCAATGGCGGCAAGCCGAGCTTCCAGAAAATCCAGACCGGGATGGCCAAGCCGCGAATAGATATGGTTGGTTTGCCCAACCAGCGGCCCAGTGCCGTCAAAATAGGCCTCATGCACATATTTGGCATGCTGCGCCGATGGATAGACGAATGTCGATGTCATGAAAATCGGTGGTTTGACTGACCCCATCCCCATTTCAGGGTCATAGCCATACGCAACCGCAAGCGTTTCGGGACGCAACCCCTTGATGTTATCCTTTGCCATGGGTCGCAATATAGTCACGGGCCTTGTCACAATAATAGTCGGTAAAACGCTGTGCCAGCATTTCGGCTTCTTGCGAATAAGGGCCTGGTGTGTAGCCGAGGCTGTTGACGCCAAGTTGATTGTTCTCGGCCAGCGCCTTGTCTTCCAAATTGGTGACGGTCCATAACGCGATGAGTTTTTCCACATCATAATCGACGCCTTCAACGGCGTCCTTATGCACATACCACTTGCCAGTGACGTGGGTTTCGTTGGGACCAACGGGCATGGCGCTGAACATGAAAGCATGGTCTGCTGTGCAGTGGACAAAGCAGTGCGGGTCAACCGCCCAGCGCATCGAACCGATATCGCCGCCATTGGCGTCACACATTAGCTTTTTGGACAGATGCTGGCCATCGCCGGATATCGAAACGCAGCCTTCATTCAACGCAAAGCGCGCGATTTGCCAATAATGGCCCTCAACCGGGGTTTGCGGCAGGCCAAGCGCGTCCATTTGAGCTTCAAACGCGACAACGCGTTCATCATGGCCGCTGTCAAAATGCTTTGACATGCCGACGGGAAATGTCTTCGACAATTCTGGATGACCGGTGCTGCAATGATAGCATTCCCGGCCATTTTCCATCACCAGTTTCCAATTGGCATTTTCGACCAGAACGCTTTCATACGCTAGCTTTGCATCTTTCAGATTATGCGGCGCGGCATATTCGGTCAGTTTTGCACGGAAGTCGTCAATTGGCGGCGGCGTATCCGACAGGCAAATAAAGATCGTGCCCGATATGCATTCAATCGCAACAGGTTTTAGGCCATGTTCGCTTTTGTCGAAGCTGCTGTCCATCCGGCCAGCTGCGAATAAGGAGCCGTCAAGATCATAGGTCCAACGGTGATAGGGGCAGACCAACTTTGGCGTTGTGCCACTGCCAAGTGCGCAAATCATGGAGCCGCGATGGCGGCAACTATTGTGAAACGCGCGGATCGTGCCTTCCTTGTCCCGCGTGATAACCACAGGCCATTTGCCGACCATCATGGAGATGTAACTGCCTGCTTTTGGCAATTCGCATTCCATACCGGCCATCAACCAGCTTTGGCCGAAAATCGCGGCCATATCAAAATCAAAGCTCTCGGCTTGGGTATATAAAGCCTGGGGCAAGGTATGCCCTTCACGACGCTGTTCAAAAAGCGCGCTTATCCGCTGCAAATCCATGATGGGGCCTTTATGCAAATCTTTCCAAGACGGGAATGGGCCAGATATGAAAACGAATAAAATCGCATTTTCGCATAGCCCTATGTCAAAATGTCGGGCTATGGTGTGGGTACAAATTTGCGCGCAGTTGAAAGGTCGAGACCATATCCAATCGTAGCACTATTAACCGTCGCTGGTTGCCATTAAATGCCCTGCGCGCGTTTGAAGCGGTCGGGCAGAATCTCAGCTTTACCGGGGGTGCGTCGGCTCTTTCGGTGTCGCAAAGTGCGATGAGCCGTCATGTTGGCGGGCTTGAGGAACTGCTGGGCAAGCAATTGTTCCTGCGCGACGCGTCGCGGCTTTCGCTCACCGCGGCCGGCGAAGAATTGTTGCCGGTGGTGAGCAAATGCCTCGACCGGATCGAGCAAACGATGAATTCCATTCGCGATGATGAGGTGACGGGCCGGTCACTGCGGCTGCATGTGCCGCCGTCGCTGCTGCAACAATTGTTCCTGCCGATGCTCCGCGATTTTCACGTTGAACATCCCGATTTGCGCCTTGATGTTTCAAGCGCGCATGTGACGGGACTGCCCTCAACGGATTTAGACATGGCGATTGTGTATGACCGGCCCAATGTCGATGACCGGATTACCGACCTTCTGTGGATGGTACGCGTCGCGCCGCTATGTTCGCCAGCAACAGCAGCCAGTAGTCAGGGTAAGTCACTGGAGGCGTTTTTGAAAAGTGAGGAGCTTTTGCACCTCAAACTGGATGGCGAGCCGCGCGACCTGTTGTGGATGGCCTATCTTCGGCAGAGCCAGTTGGCGGTCGCCACGCATGGTGGCCTTGCCTTCGACACCACGATTGCGGTTGCGCAATATGCCATGGCAGCCAATGGCGTCTTTTTGGGCGATATTGATATGTTCGCGCAGGAAATTGCCGATGGGCGGCTCGTGATGCCCTATGACGCGGTGATTGAAGACGGCTATGGTTATTATCTGAAACTCCACGCCGATGATCTGGCGGACCCCGCGATTTCGATGCTCCGAAGCTGGTTAATCAGCCGGTTTGGGGCATTGCGGCAAGCGCCGCGTCCGCGCGCGCCAGACTGATCAAGCGAAGGCCGGATTTTTGAGCGATGTTGATCGCTAGATCGGTCGCAGCCGAAATCGTCACAAGCATTGGGCAGTTAGCAAGGATTGCCTTTTGCACCAGTTCAAGGCTGCAGCGCGCGGTCAGGATGATAAAGCCGGCAGAGACATTGATGTCCGCGCTGGCAAGTGCACCAATTAACTTGTCGAGCGCATTATGACGGCCAACATCCTCGCGCGTCATCAGGATGGAGCCATCGGGCGCGCAAAATGCCGCCGCATGTGCAGATCCTGTATCGGCATTCAACGTCTGGTGCGACCCCAATGCCGATAGCGCCGAAAAAATCGCCGCATCGGCGACTGCAATCTGCGCCGTTACACGCGGCAAAGGGCGCATGACTTCGTCGAGATTGTCCATGCCACACAGGCCGCAGCTACTTTCCGAGACGCGCTGACGGGCGCGGGCGAACACTTTCTCGGCATTTTTCTGCGGCACCTGAATGCGCAATATCCAGCCCAATTCAGACTTATGGGCGTCGAGGGCCAGAATATCGCTTGGGCGCTCAATCAAACCTTCGGACAGGCTGAACCCCACGGCATAGTCCTCAAGGTCAATCGGCGTGGCCATCATCACGGCATAGCCGATACCATTATATTCAATAGCGATGGGTGCTTCGGATATGACGGCGCGCTCTATAACTTCGGCCGAACCATGACCGGGTTTAAGCACCGCAAAGCGTAGAGGTTTCGCGCCGTGTTCAACCGTCATTTTGCGCTTCGGCCAGCAAGCGAATGGCAGCCGCAGCAACCGGCGACAGGCCATCGGTCCCGTGGGCAAAAATCATCTTTTTCATCCGCGGGTCCCAGAATGTCTGGATATGGTCGGCGACCGCAGCAACGGGCGCAGCGTCGGTTGCCAGATTGGTCGCAATCTGGTTCGCCATGTGGATCAGGCGCTCCACACTGTTCATTCGGCAGCAATCCCGGTTTCGACGCGACGCGCGCGTGCCGACAAAGCCTCATATTCTTCCTGCCACTCGGTTGGTCCGTTTGAGGCGCTGATTTGAACCGCCGTGACTTTGTATTCGGGGCAATTGGTCGCCCAGTCGCTATAGTCAGTGGTCACAACATTGGCCTGCGTTACCGCATGGTGGAATGTCGTATAGACAACGCCTGGGGCAACACGGTCGGTCACATTGGCACGCAACGTGGTCTCGCCCGCGCGGCTCGCCAGCTTCACCCAATCCCCCGATTTGAGGCCGCGATCTTCGGCATCCACGGGGTGGATTTCGAGCAAATCTTCGGGATGCCACGCAACATTCTCGGTCCGCCGTGTTTGCGCGCCAACATTATATTGCGATAATATCCGCCCGGTGGTCAGCAATAACGGGAAACGTGGGCCAGTTTTCTCATCGGTCGGGACATAATCGGTCACAACAAACTTGCCCTTGCCGCGCACAAAGCCATCAATGTGCATGATAGGTGATCCGTCAGGCGCGTCGGCGGTCACTGGCCATTGCAGCGAGCCAACCTCATCCAACCGCGCAAAGGATACGCCTGCAAAGGTTGGCGTAAGCCGCGCGATTTCGTCCATGATTTCGGACGGGTGGCTATAGTTCCAATCCAGCCCCATCGCTTGCGCGAGCCGCTGCGTGACTTCCCAATCCTCCAACCCGTTCATGGGGGTCATCACCTTGCGCACGGGTTGAATGCGGCGTTCGGCATTGGTGAAGGTGCCGTTCTTTTCCAAAAAGGTCGATCCGGGCAGAAAGATATGCGCGTAATTTGCGGTTTCATTGAGGAAAAGGTCGTGGACAATCACACATTCCATCGCCGCAAGCCCTGCGGACACATGGGCTGTGTTTGGATCGGATTGCAGGATGTCTTCGCCTTGGCAATATAGCGCCTTGAACACCCCATCGACCGCCGCGTCGAGCATGTTGGGAATGCGCAGGCCGGGTTCCGGATCCAGCGTCACGCCCCAATCATTTTCAAACAAGGACCGCGCGTTATTGTCGCTGATGTGGCGATATCCGGCAAGCTCATGCGGGAAGCTGCCCATGTCGCACGCGCCTTGGACGTTGTTCTGGCCGCGCAGCGGGTTCACACCAACGCCCCTGCGACCAATATTGCCCGTTGCCATGGCCAAATTGGCGATGGCCATTACGGTTGAGCTGCCTTGGCTATGCTCCGTGACGCCCAAGCCATAATAGATCGCACCATTACCACCTGTGGCATATAAACGGGCTGCTGCGCGCAGGTCTTCGGCATCGACCAAAGTGACTGGCTGCAGATTTTCGGGGCTGTTGCGGGCTTGCGAAACAAATTCGGCCCAATGGCTATATTCGTCCCAATCGCACCGTTCGCGAATGAAGGCTTCATCCACCAGACCTTCGGTCACAATGACATGCGCCATTGCGGTCAGCACCGCGACATTGGTGCCGGGGCGTAAGGGCAGATGATGCTGCGCCTCGATATGCGGCGAACGCACAATGTCGGTCCGGCGCGGGTCGATGACGATAAGCTTTGCGCCGGGACGTCCGTCCTGTCCGCGCAAACGGCGTTTCATCCGGCTGGCGAAAACGGGGTGGCCATCGGTGGGGTTTGCGCCAATGATTAAGATGACATCACTGTCTTCGACGCTGTCAAAATCCTGCGTCCCTGCGCTGGTGCCAAAGGTGGTTTTGAGGCCATATCCAGTCGGTGAATGACAGACACGGGCGCAGGTATCGACGTTGTTATTGCCGAAACCCGCACGCACAAGTTTTTGCACAAGGAAGGTTTCTTCATTGGTGCACCGGCTTGACGTGATGCCGCCAAGGGCATTGCGGCCGTATGTCGCGCTAATCCGTTTCAGTTCGGACGCGGTATAGGCAAAGGCCTCGTCCCATTCGACCTCGCGCCACGGGTCGCTGATCGACTTGCGGATCATCGGCTTCAGGATGCGTTCCTGATGCTGGGCATAGCCCCAAGCAAAGCGGCCCTTGACGCAGCTATGGCCGCGATTGGCTTTCCCGTCTTTATAAGGGACCATCCGGACCAATTGCTCGCCGCGCATTTCGGCGCGGAAGGTGCAGCCAACACCGCAATAAGCGCAGGTCGTCAAGACACTGCGTTCCGGTGTGCCGACTTCAACAACTTTTTTCTCGACCAACGTCGCTGTGGGGCAGGCTTGCACACAGGCACCGCACGAAACGCATTCTGAACCCATGAAATTGTCGCTCACGAACCCTGCGGAGATCTTGGAGTCCCAACCCCTGCCTTCCATGGTCAGCGCAAGCGTACCTTGCACTTCATCACAGGCGCGGATGCAACGGGAGCAGGCAATGCACTTGCTGGGGTCGAAATCGAAATAGGGGTTGGACTGATCTTTTGCCTGCCCCAGATGTGTTGACTGCACATCATAACGCACATCGCGCAAGCCAACGGCACCTGCCTGATCCTGCAATTCGCAATCCCCATTGGCGGCGCAGGTCAGACAATCGAGCGGATGGTCGGAAATATACAGTTCCATCACGCCCTTACGCAATTTCGCCAGTTGCGGGGTTTGCGTGCGGACAACCATGCCCGGTTCAACAGGCGTTGTGCAACTTGCAGGCGTGCCCCGGCGGCCGTCAATTTCGACAAGACACAAGCGGCATGAGCCATAGCTTTTGACGCTGTCCGTCGCGCATAATTTGGGAATGGACGTGCCTTGTTCGGCCGCCGCGCGCATGACGCTGGTACCAGCGGGCACAGTGACATCACGGCCGTCGATAGTCAGCGACACCGCCTCGTCCGAGCGACTTTCCGGTGTTCCGAAATCTTTTTGCGGCTGGTATGTCATGTCTCTACCTACCTTATACTTATGTGCGATTGTTGCGCAGCATATTGCGCAAGTTCCAAAGGCGTGTTCAAATTGTGAAATATATCCGAAGCTATGATGGCTTGCGCGCCGGTTAATGTGATCCAGCTTCGCATTGAAAGATTATCCTGATTGCGCAGATGCCTGTCAAGAACAGGTGCAAGCGCAACGGGCCACACTCCGAACAGATAATGCCCGTCGATATAGACAGCACATCCATCAGGCAGATTGCGCGGCAATTCCGGCACAGGGACGACGTCGCAGCCAGCGGTAACAACAGCATCAAAGCCGTTTTGTTGGGCATATATAAAAGCGGCATTCAGGCCGCCGAGCGGACCCATATCGGCAAAGGGGGCGTCGTCCACGCCATCCATTCCGGGCCATACACGCCCGCAGACAATGATCTTGTCGACCTGTTTGCGCAATCCATCGGCAACATGTTCAATCAACGGGCGACCGTTCAATACAGCGGCTGCCTTGTCGCTGCCAAAGCGGGTTGCCTTGCCACCGGCAATGATCGCTCCCAGCCTTCTCACCGGAAATCCTCCGGAAAATGCTTGATGGCGCTCATGACCGGATAAGGTGTGAAGCCACCCATAGCGCAGAGCGATCCGAACTTCATGGTTTCGGACAGATCGGCAAGCAGCGCGAGATTCGCCTCGACATTTTTGCCTGCAATAATCTGGTCAATCGTCTCGACGCCGCGCGTGCTGCCCAAGCGGCAAGGCGTACATTTTCCGCAGCTTTCAATAGCGCAAAATTCCATCGCAAAGCGCGCCATTTGCGCCATGTCGACGGTATCGTCGAACACCGTGATACCAGCATGGCCGACCAACGCATCGGCAGCAGCAAAGGCTTCGTAATCAAGCGGTAGATGAAATTGCGCAGGCGGTATGTACGCGCCCAATGGTCCGCCGACTTGCACACAGCGAACCGGACGGCCACTCGCTGTGCCGCCGCCGATATCATTGACCAGTTGACCCAGCGTGATGCCGAAGGCCACTTCGTAAAGCCCGCCATGCCGCACATTGCCTGCGATTTGGACGGGCATTGTGCCTTTGGATCGGCCCGCACCAAATGCGGCATAAGCGTCACCGCCATGCGTCAATATCCATGGAACAGCGGCAAGCGTCAGCACATTGTTAACGGCTGTAGGCTTGCCAAAAAGCCCTTCCAGCGCGGGCAGTGGCGGCTTGGCGCGCACCTCGCCCCTTTTGCCTTCAAGGCTGTTCAGCAGCGATGTTTCCTCTCCGCAGACATAGGCGCCTGCGCCGACGCGGACTTCGACGACAAATGGCGCAACCAAATGGGCCGAAAGCTTGATAGCGGCTTCCATCTTGGCGATCGCATGCGGATATTCGGAGCGGATATACACATAGCCCTTGTTAGCCCCGACCGCGAAACCGGCAATTGCCATGCCTTCAATTAGCATGAAGGGGTCGCCCTCCATCACCATACGGTCGGCAAAAGTGGCGCTGTCGCCTTCGTCGGCATTACAGACGATATATTTCTGGTCATTATGGGCACGCGCGACCGTCTGCCATTTTATGCCTGCGGGAAAACCCGCGCCGCCGCGACCGCGCAGACCCGATGTGATAACCGTCGCAATTGTGGCTTCGGCACCCATTTCGCCGGCTTTTGCTAACCCAAGCCAACCTTCCGTTGCGTAATAATCGTCGAGCGAAAGCGGTCGGGTTTTGCCCGCGCGTGCAAAAGTCAGGCGGGTTTGACTTGCGATAAAGCTATGGTCCTCAATGCGACCCAAGGATGGCGCTTTACCGTTCATAATGTCCGCAACCTGATCGGCTGACACCGGGCCATAGCCGACGCCATCAATATCGACCAATGGCTCCAGCCATTGCATACCCCAGCTAGAAACGCGCTCGACCGCAACGCCCGCTGCGATAAACGCAGCCGCAACCTCGTCCGCGCCGCAGGCGATTGCCACCGCATCGTCAGATATCCGGACGGTCACATCGCTTCCAATATTGTTTTGAACTTGGCACCGTCCAAACGGGCATAGACTTTATCGCCAACCATCGCAGATGGACCAACCGCGCATAATCCAAGGCAATATATAGCCTCCACTTTTATGCGATTTTGACTTTCGGCAATCGGGACCAACGCCTCTACGCCGCGTGCCTTGCAGGCTTCGGCCCGGCACAATTTCAAAACGGGCCGGGCTTCAGCTTCTTTGCGGAAATCATGATAGAAGCTGACGACGCCATAAACTTCGGCGCGTGTGAGGTTCAGTGCGCCAGCAATCTCACGCATCGCATCTTCGTTGACATGGCCAAATGCCTTTTGCACGTCATGCAAGATAGGCAGGAGCGGACCCTCTCTATCTTTATGCGCGGTCAAAATGTCAGCGATGGACGCCATTTAGAACACTACTACGCTGCGGATGCTTGTCCCCGCATGCATTAATTCAAACGCTTTGTTGATCTCTTCCAGACCCATGACATGCGTGATCATTGGGTCAATCTCGATCTTGCCGGTCATGTACATATCGACAATCTTTGGCACATCGGTCCGGCCCTTGGCCCCGCCAAAGGCTGTGCCGCGCCAGTTGCGGCCCGTTACCAACTGGAACGGACGCGTCGCAATTTCCTTGCCTGCCTCGGCCACACCAATGATGATGCTCGTGCCCCAGCCACGATGGCAGGCCTCAAGCGCGGT
>NZ_CAMCWY010000024.1 GCF_945882965.1 Sphingorhabdus sp. EL138 | reverse complement strand
ATTATCGACTTTACATCGGGCACGGACAAGCTGCAATTTAGCAAGGCGATCTTCACTGGCCTATCCGGCGCCGCTTTGGGCGATCTGTCGTCAAACGCGTTCTGGTCTGGCGCCGGGGTAACCACCGCACATGATGCAGACGACCGGTTCATCTACAACACGACCAACGGCTCACTTTATTATGACGCTGATGGTAACGCCTCAGGCAGCGCGGCAGTGTTGGTCGCTACGCTCGGGGCAACGACCCCATTGGCGTTCACCGATTTGGTAATCTTCGGGTGAGCGTGGCGTGGGTGTCTGCTGGGATGCTGATTTGCGGCGCGCAGACGGCGCTTGGCAGCATTACGCCTTCAAGGGCACCAAATGGCAGCAGGTTCGCAACGAGACGAACCAGCTGTACCTCCTGAACGCGTATCGTGTCCTGCTCACGCGGGCGAGGCAGGGTCTGATCGTATTCGTGCCGCACGGCGACGAAAAGGACCCCACTCGCCCGCCCGCGTTTTACAATGAGACATAAGCGTTCTTGGTTTCGTGCGGCATTCCGGAATTGAAATTGAATAAGCTGAGTAGGCAGCGCAGCGCCGTACCGTGCTTGCTATGTGCTTGCTGGAAATTGAATGGTGTCGCGACTTGCACAGACAACGGCATTCAAGCCTTTGAAATAAATGGTGCCGGCTACAAGGTTCGAACTCGTGACCCCCTGATTACAAATCAGGTGCTCTACCAACTGAGCTAAGCCGGCACTGGGTGCGTCCCATAGCGTTAAATGACGCCAAAGGTCCAGCCCTCAGTTACAGCAATTTCAAAATTTAGTGCATTGGGTGCCCAAAGTTGCGGATTTCCGGCAACATTGCGGAGCCATGCTGCGGTTATCAGGGCGTCGGTAGCATGGTCTGTGTAGTGGTTTAAGGGTGAATGGGGTTTCGATCCAAGCGCTTGCAACGCCAAATCGAGTCCAATGGCATCGCGCACTTTGCTGCGGCCCTTTGCCACGCCAGCCGCGCGGGCGGCGATGGTGGTGTAAATCTCTAATGCTACCTTACCGCGCGCCGGAAGCGGATCGAAGGGCCAAATCGGTACCGCATCGCGCAGTTGGTGCAGCAGGCGCATACCTGCAAAACTGGCCTTGGCGACTTGCGATGCGCCAATGGCGTCAAAGACGGTTGACGCCTTGCCGCTGCTGCTTTTGTTCAACAAATCACATTGCCGCCAAAACAGATAGTCCGATTTTGTACCGTCTGCCGCGCCGAAATAGAAATGGCGGCGGTGGAGGTTCTCGAGGAAGGATGCCGCGCCCAGATCCGGGTCGTCACAAACTTGGTCGACATAGGTCCAAAATGCTTTGGCAGATGTGGGCACATCATCGCCCGGCAAATAACTGCCGCGTTCGATAAAGGGCGGGGCAAAGCTGAAGTCGAAACCGATGAGCAAATCATCATCTTGCGCCAATAGCCAGTCGGCGACGCCTTGGCGCGACCATGCCTTGTCAGGCGGGGTTATAAGGCGCGGGGCTTCGTCGCCTGTCGCACATACCGCAAGCGCGATGCCGGGGTGTCGGCTGCCTTTTGCGCCGGACCAGTCGGTGCATGCGAAACGGGTGAAGGGGCGCATTATTGCGTGTCTGGATCTGTGTTACGTGCGCGCAGCCGGTCCCAATATTGCAGCCGCTCAATTATCTTGCGTTCAAAGCCGCGTTCGACGGGTTGGTATAAAGCGGTAGGCGTCACCGCATCCGGCCAGTAATTCGCGCCCGAAAATCCCTCTGCGCTGTCATGATCATAGGCATAGCCTACGCCATAGCCGATGTCCTTCATTAACTTCGTCGGTGCATTCAGGATGTGCGCTGGCGGCATAAGCGAGCCTGTATCTCGCGCCATTTTCCACGCCGATTTCTGCGCGTTGTACGCGGCATTCGATTTAGGCGCAGTGGCGAGATAGAGGCATGCTTGCACAATCGCGACTTCGCCCTCCGGACTGCCCAAAAATTCATAAGCCTGCTTGGCGGCAAGACATTGCACCAGTGCCTGCGGGTCAGCGAGCCCGATATCCTCACTGGCGAAACGAACCAAGCGGCGCAGCACATAAAGCGGCTCTTCGCCTGCCACCAACATTCGTGCCATCCAGTATAAAGCTGCCTGCGGGTCGGAACCGCGCAAGCTTTTATGCAAAGCGGATATGAGGTTATAATGCCCCTCCCGATCCTTGTCATAAACGGGCATCCGTCTTTGCAGCAACGCCGCCATGGCTTGCGGGTCGAGCGGATTTTCAATGTGAATGGTAAACAAAGTTTCCGCCTGATTAAGCAAAAAGCGGCCATCACCGTCGGCAGTGTAGATCAACGCTGACCGTGCATCGTCAGTTACGGGCAGGGGGCGTTCCAATATCGCTTCTGCGCGGGTCAGCAGCGTCGCCAACGCAGCCGCATCCAAACGTTTCAGCACCATCACTTGCGTGCGCGACAGCAAAGCCGCGTTGAGCTCGAACGACGGATTTTCGGTCGTTGCGCCGACGAGCGTGACCACGCCGCTTTCCACAAAGGGCAGGAAGCCGTCCTGTTGCGCGCGGTTGAAGCGATGGATTTCGTCCACGAACAACAATGTTTGCTTGCCCGTTCTTGCCATTGCCTCTGCCTCGGCAAAAGCTTTCTTGAGATCGGCCACGCCTGAGAACACCGCCGAAATCGGCTTGTAATGCATGTCTACCGCGTCGGCCAGCAATCGTGCAATGCTGGTCTTGCCCGTCCCCGGTGGTCCCCACAGGATCATGGAGGATAACTTGCCCGCAGCAACCATTCGGCCAATCGCGCCATCGGCACCCGTCAGATGTTCCTGACCGATGACTTCATCCAATTTGGTAGGCCGAAGCTTGTCCGCAAGTGGTGCGTTTTCAGGCGTAGATGCGGGAACTTGCGCGGTGTCTCCAAAAAGGTCGCTCATGTTGAACGCCCGTTCCACCGTGCTTCATGACATAAGCATAAGCGCTTCGGACAGGTTCCGGAACGCGACCGCCCGCTTGGCAAGGGTTTAACGCGCGGCTGCCGCACGCGCAGCACGTTGGCGGATGAGGCGGATATAGGTGTCGGCAACCGTCTGGTTAATCGCATCCCAACTGAAATCGAGCGATCGTTGCTCGCCAGCATTGCCATGCCGCACGCGCAAATCGGCGTCGGTGCAATAGAGTTGCAAACTGTCGGCAAACTTCTGAATTGCGCCCGGCGTGATCAGGCGGCCAGACACATTATCCTGCACCAGGCTTTGGCTGCCAGTGGCCTCGGCCGCAACAACTGGCATGCAGCAGGCCATGGCCTCCAACGTGACATTGCCAAAGGTTTCGGTGACGCTTGGGTTGAACAACAGGTCCATACATGCAACCGCTCGGCCCAGATCCGTCCCCCCTTGGAAACCCACAAAGCGGGCGTGGGGCAGGCGGCTTTCAAACCAACCGCGTGCCGGGCCTTCGCCAATCACCATGACCTGATGTGGGACATTGTGACGGCGAAGCTGTTCAATCGCATCGGAAAAGACGTCAAGGCCCTTTTCCATGACCAAGCGGCCCAGAAAGCCGATAACAACGGGTTCGTCGGTTATGCCTTGTGCGCGCCGCCAAGCAAGGTCCCGGCGGCCAGAGTTGAAAATGTCCCGGTCAACGCCGCGTGACCAGATGTCGATGTCGTAATTCATCCGTTGCTCGCGCAAAACCTGCGCAAAGCTCTCGGATGGCGCGAGCAGCGCGTCGCATTTGCGGTACAATCGGCGGAGCCAAGCCTCCACCAATGGTTCGGCGAAGGACATGTTGTAATAGCGGAAATAGGTTTCGAAGCGGGTGTGCACCGAAGACAGCACCGGCAGGTTGCGACGGCGCGCCCATTTAACCGCCTGACGCGCGACGCGGTCCGGGCTTGAGATATGGACGACATTGGGGGCAAAGGCATCCAGATCGCGCTTTACTTTTGCTGACAGCGATAGCGGAAGGCGATATTCCGGACGAAAGGGTATGGCGAATGATGGGACGCTGACAACGTCGCCCGTCGCTACAAAAGCAGGTTCGGCAACTGTCGGGGAATAAACCCGCACCGATGCGCCTTGGCTCAAAAGATAGCCGACAAGCCGATTTAAAGCCTGATTTGCGCCATCACGGACATAATTATAATTGCCGCTGAATAGCGCAATGCGAAGGTCACTGGTCTGCATCGGTCGGCTTTTATCGGCGGCAGCGCAAAATGCCAATGGGAATGGTACATTTGGTGCGTTACATATCCAATATGATACTAAGTCAGATCGATGTTTTGCTGATAGGGCAACCCAAACCGTTTCACGCCGATGGCACGATGAGCGCGATGGCACGCCTACCGGTTGACCGACCCGTCTTCTTGGGCAAGCATGGCTTTGAGGGGGACCGCGTGGCTGACCCGACTGTGCACGGCGGCGCGGACAAGGCGGTGCATTTTTATCCCGCGGAACATTATCCCAAATGGATTGCCCATTTTGCAGCGGAGAATTTTGTCCACCCTCTGCTCGACCAAGCGGGCGCATTTGGCGAAAATATCAGTGCATCGGGCCTGACCGAGGACAAAGTGCGGATCGGGGACCGCTTCCGTATCGGCAAGGCATTGGTGGAAGTCGCGCAAGGCCGACAACCCTGCTGGAAGCTCGACCATCATTTTGGTGTGCATGGCCTGTCAGGGGCAATCATCAATGGTGGCCATTGCGGAGGCTATTTCCGCGTGATTGAAGAAGGCGAAGTGGCGCCCGGCGACAGCATAGAACAAGTGCATGCAGCAGAGCATGATTGGACCGTTGCCCGAACCTTCAATCTTTTGATTGGGGGCGGGCATCGCGCGATAGGGGCCAAATCACATTTGCGGGCGCTTGCGGCGCTGGAGACAATGGCGGAAAGCTGGCGGACGAGGGCGGCGAAATTGGCGGGGTAATTGTTCGTTGACCAGTGGTGCCCATTTGGCGGGATGTACCGACGGGAGTTTTGCCTACGCTCGACCCGAATGGTCTGGGAGGCTGTGACTTTGAAAAATCACACCCCGTCACCCTGAACTTGGTTCAGGGTCCATTTATCTATTCTTGCTCTGGATTTGCTGCACGATAGACCCTGAAACAAGTTCAGGGTGACAATTAAAAGGGGATTTGGCTGATCTCCCCCCCCCCCCCCGGCGCTTATGCGCTGATATCGTTTCTATTGGACGCAGGGGCGTAGAGGCGGATTCGGGTAACGCGTTTTTCGTCGGCTTCCAATATTTCCAAATTCCAGCCGCTGGCCTCATGCATCAACATTTGGCCGATGTCGGGGACTTGGCCAGCGATGACGAAGGCGAGGCCGCCCAGCGTATCGACGTCTTCGTCGACTTCCGCCAGCTTTGGGTCAATGGCATCGGCCAGATCGTCTAGCTCAGCCCGGGCGTCAGCTTCCCACATATCGGGGGTCATTTGCGTGAACAGCAATTCGGGTTCATCGTCATGTTCGTCTTCGATTTCGCCGACGATTTCTTCGACCAAATCCTCAATCGTTACCAAGCCCTCGGTTCCCGAATATTCATCCAGTACGATGGCCAAATGCGTTCGTGTACGACGCATTTCGTCGAGCAAGGCAAGCACGCTCATATTTTGCGGTACGAACCGTGGTTGGCGAATGAAGGATTCAAGGCTGTCGGGAGGGTCCTGATCTGAGGCCAGAACAGCGAACACATCCTTGATATGGATCATGCCGATAACGCTGTCCAACGTGTCGCGGTAAACGGGCAGGCGGCTGTGGCCATGCTCGGCGAACGCGGCGATACAATCGGCAAAGCCAGCGCTTTCTTCAATCGCGATAATGTCGCTGCGCGGCACCATGACGTCGTCGACGCGGTGCTCGCTGAAATGGAGCAAATTGCGCAACATCGTGCGCTCGACGGCGGTCAAGTCGCCAGCCGCGTCCGATTTTCCGTTGTCGTCGCTATCTTCCTCATGCTCTGCAATCGCTTCTTCAAGCTGCTCGCGTAAGGTCGGTCCGTGGTCGCGGCCAAAGAACATGCTCTTCAGCCGCTGCCATATTCGTCCGTCGTTATCGTCGTCGGTTGCGGTTTTCGAACCGCTAAAACTGTCACCCTCAGGCATAATGGAAGCGTACTGGCCTCTTAATGGTCGATTTGGTTAGTATATGGATTGGGAAGGCCCATAGATGCAAGCGCTTTTACCTCAAGCGCCTCCATCAATTCGGCTTCGTCATCCTCGATATGGTCATGGCCAAACAAATGCAGCATGCCATGGATGACCAAATGGCTCGCGTGATGGGCGATAGGAATGTCTTTTTCTGTCGCCTCGGCAGCGCAGGTTTCATAAGCCAAAATTATGTCGCCGAGCATTATTTCGGGCGCACCATAGGTGCCGGCGAACAAGGCGTCCAATTCTGCGTCATCAAGCATAGGAAAGGACAGCACGTTCGTTGGCTTGTCCTTGTCGCGCCATTCTTGGTTGAGCGCGTAGACCTCCGCATTATCGGAAAGCTTGATACTGACGCTGACGGGAACTACCGTGTCAGCTATTTCAGCAATGGCTGCAAAGCGGACCGCTGCATCGACGGCCTTTTCGACTTCGCTCTGCCCGAAATTACTATTGCCCCAAACCACGCCCATGTCGAGCTCGACATCAATCATGCCCACCCTCATAGGCGTCGACGATCTTACCGACGAGTGGGTGGCGCACAACATCGCTGCTGTTGAAACGGATGGTGCTTATGCCATCGACACCGTCAAGCCGTTGCACCGCGTCATTCAGGCCCGACATGCGTTCGCCGCCGAGAATATCGACCTGACGCGGATCTCCGCAAATAACCATGCGGCTGTTCATGCCGAATCGGGTGAGGAACATCTTCATCTGTGCCGCTGTGGTATTCTGCGCCTCATCCAAAATGATGAAGGCATCGGCCAACGTCCGCCCGCGCATGAAGGCTATGGGCGCGATTTCAATTTCGCCAGAGGCAATCCGCCGCTCGACCTGTTCTGCGGGCAAGCAATCGTACAAGGCATCGTAAATCGGCCGCAGATAGGGATCGACCTTTTCCTTCATATCGCCGGGCAGGAACCCCAGCCGCTCGCCAGCCTCGACCGCCGGGCGAGAGAGGATAAGCCGTTGCACTGCGCCGGTAATCAACATGGCCACAGCCTGCGCCACCGCCAAATAGGTTTTGCCGGTGCCTGCTGGCCCAAGTGCAAAGATAATCTCGTCGCGGGCCAATGCCTCCATATAGGGAATTTGTGTGGCTGAACGCGGTACGAGCGTTTTCTTGCGCGTGCGGATCATGATACCTGGCGCATCGGTCGCGTCCTTGCGGACAATGCCTTCTAAAGTCGGTTCAGCGGTCATGGCGATAATGGATTGCACCGCTTCGGCATCCATTTCCTGTCCACGCGATAGACGGGAATAAATGTCGTTGAGAACGTCACGGGCGCGGCCAATGGCGCCAGCCTCACCTTCAATCTGCACGCGGCTTCCACGGGCGGAGATATAGACCCCAAGGCGGTTCTCAATCGTAACCAGATTGCGGTCAAATTCGCCAAAAACCGCGTTAATCAAATGCGGTTTGTCGAAGCTCATCTCCAGCCGGGACAAGTCACCGGCTTGCGCTTGGGCTTTTTTGGCCATTCAGGCTGCTGCTCTCATTGTTGGTTCACCTTTCAAGCTAAGCGGTCCAGAATCGGTTATGTTCACAGTAACGATATCGCCGATTGAAAGGTCCGGCGCAAGCACATGAACGGACTGAAGCCATGGTGATTTACCAATTAATTGTCCGGCGAATTTTCCGGGCCGTTCCAAAAGGATATTGGTGGTGCGCCCAACGGTCCGATCATTAAACGCCGTCTGATCTGCAACGATCTGTGCCTGAAGCCGTTGCAGCCGTTCGTCCATGATTTCCATGGGTATTTGGTCGGACATGTCGGCAGCAGGTGTGCCGGGGCGTGGGCTATATTTGAAAGAATAGGCTTGCGCATGACCGACTTCGCGCACGAGGCGTAACGTGTCTTCGAAATCGGCATCGCTTTCACCGGGAAAGCCGACGATGAAGTCACCGGAAAAGGCGATATCGGGCCGCACAATACAAACACGGTCAAGGATACGCATATAGCTGTCGCGGCTGTGGCTGCGGTTCATGGCTTTTAAGATGCGGTCTGAGCCGGACTGAACGGGCAAGTGTAAGAATGGCATCAGCTTTTCAACATCACCATGCGCGGCAATCAGCCCTTCGGTCATATCGTTTGGGTGGCTGGTCATGTAACGGATGCGGCGCAGGTCCGGTATCTTGTCGAGCGCGCGGATAAGGCCGTCTAGGCCCTGAAGCTTGCCCTTGTCATCTTCGCCATCCCATGCGTTGACATTCTGACCAAGCAACGTGATTTCGCGCGCGCCAGCATCGACTATCGCCTTTGCTTCATCGATCAACTCGGCCCAGCCGCGCGAAATTTCCGCGCCTCTGGTGTAGGGCACGACGCAATAGGTGCAGAATTTGTCGCAACCTTCCTGCACCGTTAAAAACGCCGATGGCGGTTGTTTGCGGCGGGCCGGCAGCTTGCTAAATTTGTCGAGGCCGGGCAGGTCAAGGTCAACCACACGTTCGCCGCGTCCGACCGCTGCCACCATGTCAGGCAGGTTGTGATAAGCTTGCGGACCAACAACGATGTCGACTTCGGGGGCCCGACGGCTGATCTCGCCGCCCTCGGCCTGTGCGACGCAGCCAGCGACGGCGATAACCGGGCTCGTTCCATCCTTGCGGCGCAGGCGGCCGATTTCCGAATAGACCTTTTCCGCTGCCTTTTCGCGGATGTGGCATGTGTTGAGGACGACGAGATCGGCACTCGCTTTGTCAACTGCAGGCGACATGCCCTGGCTTTCCAGCATCTCGGCCATGCGCTCGCCATCATAGACGTTCATCTGACAGCCGTAATTTTTGATCGAATAGGTTTTTGGGGAATCTATGCTCATAATGCGCGCCTATACTATGCGCGCCGGGTTGCCGCCACCCTCCATTGCAGCGCCAATACGCGCCCGCACTTCGGCAGAAATGGCCTTGCGGTCCGGATAATGGAGCGGATCAAATGGCTCCAGAAAATGCAAGGTGGCGGTTATCGGTTTGAGATACGACAAAAGGCGCCAGAAATTCTCGGTCACTTTTTCGTCGCCAACCCAGGCCACGCGCGGCGTGTGATGGCCATAACTGAGATAGACAGGCTGAACGAGCATGCCAGCAGGCGGCGGGACTAAGGCGGCGAACAAAGACGGCTTGAATGGCAATAGCCCCGATCCATCATGCGTCGTGCCTTCGGGAAAGATGGTAACGGGCTGGTCGCCCGTCATGGCCGCGCGCAAATCATCGATTTGATTGCTGACGCTGGCGCGGTTTTCGCGGTTGACGAAGATGGTGTTGTTGATCTTGCACAACCAGCCAATTAGCGGCCAGCCCTCGATGCCGTCATTCGCCACAAAGGTGCAGCCCGTAACGCCAGACATTACGGGAATATCGATCCAGCTATGGTGGTTTGCCGCATAGAACACATTATTGCGTATGCGGGTACCAGTTGTGGCGGTCGCAATGCCGCTGGTCCAACTGATTGACAGTAAAAACAAGCGCGGCCAAGGCGACGGTTTGCGGATTACCCGCCAAACATTATGCAACAGCAAGCTTGCGGACAGGCTTGCGGCCATCAGCAGCAGC
The DNA here is from genome assembly GCF_945882965.1 of Sphingorhabdus sp. EL138. GTDB lineage: Bacteria > Pseudomonadota > Alphaproteobacteria > Sphingomonadales > Sphingomonadaceae > Sphingorhabdus_B. The sequence continues at coordinate 28,464 of NZ_CAMCWY010000024.1, read as the reverse complement.
CGTGTCAAAAACAAGAACTGCCCCGTGACAAAAGCCCCCGAGTTGCGTCGTTCAATCCTTGCGGTCGATGGCGACGCCATAAAGCTCCATACGATGGTCGACCAAACGATAGCCCAGCCGTTCCGCAATGATTTTTTGCAATGCCTCAAGCTCAGGGTCCACAAATTCTACGACCTTGCCGGTTTCTACATCAATCAAATGGTCGTGATGCGCCTCGGGCGATGCCTCATATCGTGCGCGGCCATCGCCGAAATCATGACGGTCCAATATGCCCGCCTCTTCAAACAAGCGGACAGTCCGATATACTGTGGCAATCGAGATTTTGGGATCAATGGCCGACGAACGGCGGTAAAGCTCCTCGACATCGGGGTGGTCGGTCGCATCGGAAATGACGCGCGCAATGACGCGCCGTTGATCGGTTATGCGCAGGCCACGTTCGTTACAGAGCGCCTCAATGTCAATTTTGCTGTCCATTGAACAAGACATTTAGTGCCGCCCCATGATTCGTCAAAGAAAAAGGCCGGGGGTGTCCCGGCCTTATGTTCTTGCGGATACGCTAAAAGCTTATCTCACTTTTTTCTTTCGGCCCGAACCCGGCGCGCGTCCAAGGCCAATGGCCTTAGCCAATTCGCGGCGCTGTTCCGCATAAGCCGGTGCAACCATTGGATAATCGGCGGGCAATCCCCACTTGGCGCGATAATCATCCGGCGTCATACCATAATGCGTCATAAGGTGACGCTTAAGCATTTTTAGCTTCTTACCATCGTCCAGACAGACGATGAAATCGCGTTTAATAGAGTTACGGATCGGAACGGCTGGTTCCAAGACTGCTTCTACCACAATAGCGGGTCCGGAAATTCCGGACAGAGCCGCGTGTACGTTAGAGATTAAAGTCGATACATCCGACACGGCAACGCTGTTGTTGCTGACATGTGCTGCGACAATATCCGCAGTTAACGTAATTAACAGTTCGGTGACATCGTTACTTTCTTGTGACATTTTACAAAATCCAGACCCATTTATTTTAAATCTTATAGTGTAGAAGCGGTTACATGATTAGAGATAATTCGTCAACCAATAGACAAACATTAACGTTACGTTTATAGTTCCAATAGCATAGTAATTGCATCGGGACTTATACCATCGGCATTTTTGTAATAATTTTTCCGACGCCCAATCGGAGTAAATCCAGATTTAAGATAAAAACTATGCGCATTGTTGCCATCGCGAACTTCAAGGAAAATTTTCGTTCGCCCTCCTTCGCGTGCTCTGTGGATTGTTTCGAATAACAATAGTTTACCGATGTCTTGGCCCTGAAGTCTCTGGGCGACGCCAATCATCAACAATTCTTGATGATCAAGAACCCAACGGCTCATGGCAAAGCCGCAGACGTCATTATTGTCTTTCGCAAGCAATAACTGGCAATCGGGGAGCACCAAAGTTGATAGACATTGTGCCGCCGTCCATGCTTCTCCAAATCTGGGGTCGAATGCGTCGTTCATGATTGTCATCATGGCCGAAATGTCTCCGGCATCGCCATCAATGACCCGAATCATTTTGGCAGGGTTGCGGGCTTTGCGTCTGGCGCTCTGCCGTAGATTGGCGTTGCCGCAAGCGGATGGTCGGCCCGCAAATGCGGCCAATGGCGCGCATTGGGTAGCAGCTCCAGCCACTGGCGGTCGGTACGTTGGGGATCAATGTCTCCTGCCACTAATGTGGCCGTGGCAAAGCTGGGCAGATCTGCCGGCAGGACGGAGCGCACCGGCGCAAGCGAATGCCCCTGCGCATCAAATGCTTCAAAGAAATACTCGCCATGCCCGCCAGTCATGACAACGTCTATGGCCTTGGCTTCGGGCAGCTTTGAACGCCCCATCGCCGCCACCAACGCGAGGCAACCATAGCCATGTACATCAATGTGCCATGCCAAGCCCAAAGCCTTTGCGGCGGCCACGCCGACACGAATACCTGTAAAACTGCCCGGTCCGACATTGACCATGACCTGGTCCGCTTTGCCGTTGTCGGGCAACGCGGCGATCAGGGGCAGCAAGCGTTCGGCATGGCCGCGGCCAATGACTTCATGCGCCGCTGCAATAACATGGTCTCCATCAAACAAAGCGACCGAGCACGCCCGCGTCGCTGTATCGATGACCAATGTCCGCATGACCGTTCGTTGGCCGCTTGATCAGAGGATGCTGTTAAAGCGGTCGAACGCTGGCCGTGGGCTGCGTTCGAAAATGCTCGCTTTGTCGCCATAGCCCAAGGTACAAATGAAGTTTGATTGCACTTTAGTGCCTGCAAAAAACGCCTTGTCCACCGCGGCATTGTTGAATCCTGACATCGCCCCAGTTTCCAATCCGAGTGCGCGGGCCGCGAGCATAAAATATGCCCCCTGCAAGCTGCTATTGCGGAAGGCGGTTTTTTCGATCAGCGCATCATTGCCCACAAACCAGCTTCGTGCGTCAGTATGCGGGAATAGTTCAGGCAGATTTTCGTAGAATTCGAGGTCCATTCCGATAATCACGGTAACGGGCGCCTGAAGGATTTTTTCACCGTTGCTTGGCATGCAGCAATCCGCCAGCTTTTGCTTTGCATCTTCGCTGCTGCACCAAATGATCCGCGCGGGCAGGCAATTGGCCGATGTCGGACCAAATTTCATCAGGTCCCAAATCTGTTCCAACTGTGAGGGCGACACGGGCGTATCCAGATAGCCATTATAGCTGCGCGCTTCACGAAAAAGCTGATCAAGGGCAACGTCGTTCAAAGCTTTTGACATGAAATTTACTTTCGTAATATTTGATATTTAAGCGGCGCGCACTTCAGTGACTTCAGGCACATAATGCTTCAGCAATTGTTCTATCCCGTTTTTCAGCGTGGCAGACGAAGATGGGCACCCGGCACATGCGCCCTGCATTTGCAGGAACACGATGCCTTTCTGGAAACCCCGATATATGATGTCGCCGCCATCATTGGCGACCGCAGGGCGAACGCGGGTTTCGATCAAATCCTTGATCTGGTCAACGATATCGGCATCGGCAGGGTCATCCAACGGATAGTCTGCTTCACCTGACGGGACCGAGAAGCCAGCAGAAGCTGGGTTGAACAAAGGCATGTTTGCGCTGAAATGATCCAACAATATGCCAAGCACATCGGGCTTTAGGTTTGCCCAATCAACGCCGGGCGCTGCTGTCACGGAAATAAATGAATGCCCAAAAAACACGCCAGTCACATCGCCAAGCGCGAAGAGTGCTTCTGCCAAGGGAGAGGCCTCGGCCTCTTCGGGCGAAGCAAAGTCGCGTGTTCCTGTGTCCATGACCGCACGGCCGGGCAGGAATTTGATGGTGGACGGGTTGGGTGTCAGTTCGGTTTCTATCAGCATTCCTCACATGTGGTGCGGTCGCCGACAAAGTGCAAGCCAGAATGTCTTGACAGCAGCCAAGCCTGAGTTGACGTAATGGGTGATAAGGAGAGCAAAATTGACAGACCAATCACATAAAACCGCATGGATCACAGGGGCATCATCGGGCATTGGCGAAGCTTTGGCGAAGGCGTTTGTTGCCAACGGCGGATATGCCATATTGTCGGGGCGCAATGTTGATGAACTGCGGCGCGTTGCAACGGAAACGGGTGCAGCGGAACGCTGTTTGATTTTGCCATTCGACACCGTGGATTATGATGGCTTAGCCAGTAAAGCAGCCGAAGCTATCGCATTTCAGGGCCATGTCGATGTGCTGGTCAACAATGCAGGTATCTCGCAACGGTCGCCAGCATTGGATACCGATTTTTCTGTCTATCAACGAATAGTCGATGTCGACTTGCTCGCGCCGATTGCGCTGACTCAAGCCTTGCTATCGCAAATGGTCGCGCGCGGTAGCGGGCAGATTGTGATGATCTCCAGCGTGGCGGGTAAGGCGGGCATCCCGATGCGCACGGCGTATTGCGCGGCAAAACATGGCTTGATCGGCTATGCCGACGCGCTGCGCAGTGAGGTGGCGGGGCAGGGTGTAAAAGTCCTTGTTGTCGTGCCAGGGTCCGTCAAAACCAATGTCTCACGCAATGCGCTTAACGCGGATGGCTCCGTGCGCGGCATCAGTGACGCAGCGATCGACAATGGTATTGACCCGGATACGGTCGCAAGCCGCATTTGGGAGGCTGTGCGCAATGGCAAACGCGAAATTGTTATCGCCGAAGGGATGGAGGCCAACATCCCCGTGCTGCGCGCGCAGGATCCGGATAAGCTGTTTGATATGGTCGAGGCGATGGTCGCGAACGGCTATGCCCAGAAGATATCCGCGCAATAACGGGCCTAGGGTCAGGACCACTTAAATCCACCTTAGCGGTTTGAGGCCATTTTGTTCAGTGCAAGGCGGTAAGCGCAGGGCTTAGTGGTCCTGTCCTAAGTTCTGCCTGCGCGTAGGGCGGCGCCCGCTGCAAAGGGAGACAGCGCCGTTATCGCCAATGATGTTGCCGCGAGCAACTGCATCGCGTTACCGGGGCCTTCGGCAAGGGTGCCTGCGCCGAAAATGAGCAACGGGATGGTGATGGGCACCAACAACAACCCGCCAAGCGCGCTCGCGCCGCTTAAGCCAGCGGTAAGCGCCGCGATCATTACGGACAGGCCAGCCAAGGCAGGCAAAGCCAGCGCAAGGCCAAGGAGCAAGGTGCCCAATTGCGCCTCCGGCAAGCCGATGAGCGCCGAGCCGACTATTGTCGCCAAAAGCAATGGCAAAGCGAAAGCAACAATCTGCCCCGCGATTTTGGCCGTTGCGACAAGTTCATCGGACCAACCGCGCAGGGCAAGCTGATCCAGCACGCCGGATTGGCGGTCTGGCAAAATCAGCCGTTCAATGGGAAGCAGCGTCGCCAGCAGCGCAGCGATCCACAAAATGCCACCTCCAGTCCGCGCGAGCAATGCCTTGTCGGGCCCCGTCACAAACGGGAATAATGTGGCCACGGCGAGATAAAACACCACCGGAAGCCATAGCCCACCGCCCGTCCATGCCAGACGCACTTCGCGCGCGACCAGAGCAATAAAGGACATCATGCGGCAACGCCTTGGCTGTCGAGTATTAAGCTCATTGCGACATTGATGGAGGGCGGCTGATGCGCGGCGACAAGGACGATGCCGCCCGAAGCCGCTCGGGCAATAATTGCCTGATCAAGCCGCGCGCAGCTTGCACTGTCGAGACCATTATAGGGTTCGTCCATCAACCAAACATCTGCATTTGACGCCAGGACGCGCGCGATGCTGGCGCGCTTGCGTTGTCCCGTCGACAGAAAGCGGACCGGGATATGAACAAGGTTTTGCAGATCCATAGCAGTTAAGGCCGCGTCACGGGCGTCGGCGGATGCACCGTCCATGTCCGCCCAAAAGCGGAGCGCGGCCTCCACTGTCATATTGGCATCCAGCGCCATATTTTCGTCCGCAAGCGCCATATGACCTTCGGAATGTATCGTCCCCGACGTCACCGTCAGCAATCCGGCGACAAGGCGTAATAGTGTCGATTTCCCGCATCCATTGGCACCCCTGATCCAGATGACGTCGCCTGCGCGCGCCGACACCGAAAGGCCGTCCAGCACTAAGCGGTTGCCGCGTATGACCGCGACATTTTCAAGGCTTAAAGACGGCACGGATGCTTGACGCGAGGACATATGGCGACTTAGGCAGATATTCGTTCAATTGCAAAAGCAGGATTAGGATATGCACGTTTCAAGACTGGATGACGCCGTCCGCGATGCCGCAATGCAGCAACTGCCGCAATGGACCTATGACGCGGATGTTAGGGGTATCCGCCGCAATTTGCGCTTTGCCGACTTTGCCGAGGCGTTCGGTTTCATGACTCGCGTCGCGATTTTGGCCGAAAAAGCGGACCATCACCCTGAATGGTTCAACGTGTATAACCGCGTCGAAATTCTGCTGACGACCCATGATGCCGATGGCCTGTCGCATCGCGATATTGACCTTGCTGGCAAAATCGACGCGATTGCGGCTTAGGCTGCAATCACGGCTTCGTCTGCACAACGTCGCCAAGGCCGCCCAATAGGCCCAGTTGCTTGCGCAAACGGTTCGGAAACCAGCGCGCAGAAAAGGCCAATTGCTTCGCCATTTTGTTGACTGGCGTATGCACTTTGGTGCCGTGAATGGCTTCCCACGCCGCAGGGCCAATGATTGAAACGGGGCTGATTTCAATACCCGCTGACTGAAGCCTCTCCTTGCCCGTCATGTTGCTGCTGGCGTCGACATTACCGATGATGTTGGTATCGATGAATCCGGGCATCAGGCTGCGGGATTTAATGCCATATGGCCGCCATTCAATGTCATGCGCTTCGGCAAGCCCACGTACCGCGAATTTGGTGGCGCTATAGACGCTTAAGCCCGCCGACCCGTAAATACCTGCGGCAGAACTGGTGTAAAGCACGCATGCCTCAGGCGTGTTCTTCAGCAGGTCGAAACACGCCCGCGTGCCGCTGATCACGCCTGTCAGGTTGATTGCGATCATTCGGTCAATATCTTCGTCGGTCATGTCCTGGATTGGGCCGCCAGCGCCGATCCCTGCATTGTTGAACAAAACGGTCATATGGCCGTTGGTGTGCTTGGCAAATTCCGCGACGGCCTTTTTCCATTGCGCGCGGTCGGTGACATCCAACTTGTGGCGCGAATATTGGCCCTTTGATAACAAGGCAGCGGTTTCGTCCAAACCTTTTTCATCAATGTCCGCCAGACCGACAAACCAGCCCTTATTTGCAAAATAGCGCGCGACTTCGCGACCAAGGCCGGACGCGGCGCCTGTTATGAAAATACTTTCTTGTGCGGCTGACATGATGATGATTCCTCTCTTACTCACATGATTGTCAGCGACATTAATTTGTCCAAAACGTCAACTGATTATTGCAAATCCTAAATTGCCTGAAACCCCTTGTTGTAGATATGCCAAGTGAAAATCGCTGCGGCTCCGCGATGCGGACGCCAGCGTTCGGCGATGATGCGGATTTCTTTTTCCGATGGCCGCGCATCAAGCTTAAGCAACCGACCAACGCCCTCTTGCACCGCAAGGTCGCCCGCTGGCCAAATATCGGGGCGGCCTTCGGCAAACAGCAGATATATCTCTGCTGACCAGCGGCCAATGCCCTTGACCTGCGTAAGATAGGCAATTGCCTCCTCATCATCATCGGGCAGGGCGTCGAGCGGCAATGCGCCTGACATCACAAGCTGCGCCAATGACCGCGCATAGCCCTGTTTCTGCCGACTAAGGCCGCAGGCCCGCAACGCATCGAAATCTTTCGCCAACAACTGGTCGGTCGGGCAATTAGCGCCCAGCAGGGCCTCTAGCTTGTTCCAGACCGATGCCGCCGACGCGACGCTGACCTGTTGTCCCAGAATCGTGCGCAGCAAGGTGGCGTATCCCCGCTGACTTATCCGTTCGTCAGGATAGCCTGTGATCGTGATGGCCTCTGCGATGCCGGGCTCAATCGCGGCCAGCGCATCAAGCGCGTCATGCAGTTGTTGTGCCGTTATGCCCATGCGGCTTATGCGCCGCGGCGCACGGTGGCCGCGTATAAGGCGATTGCGGCAGCATTGGACACGTTCAGCGACTCCATCTGTGCGCTGATCGGCAATTTCGCCAATTGGTCGCAATGCTCCTCAATATTGCGCCGCATGCCGTCACCTTCTGCGCCCAGCACCAGTGCATTGCGCCCCGGTGTCAGCGCCTGATCCAGCGAGACCTCTGCATGGCCGGACAGGCCGATTCGCCAATATCCAGCCTCGGCAATCTCCTCCAACGCCCGCGCCAGATTAACCACCCGTACCCATGGCGTAATTTCAAGCCCGCCCGACGCGGCCTTTGCCAATGCCCCCGATTCGGGTGGCGCGTGCCGGTCTTGCGTCACAACAGCCACCGCATCAAAGGCCGCCGCTGTCCGGAATATCGCGCCGACATTGTGCGGATCGGTGACTTGGTCGAGGATCAGCAGTGGTCGGTTATCGTCATTCGGCAGTGCGAGTGCATCAGTCAGCCAGACATCCTCCAGCGGTGCAACCTCAAGCACAAGACCCTGATGTGGAGCATCTTTCGGCACAAAACGTGCAAGATCGTTCACTTCGGCATATTGCACCGTCAGGCCCTCAGGCACGACAATCTTACCGATTTCTTCGCGCGTGCCCCATAAATTAATCAAGCGGCGTTCGGGATTGTCGAGCGCGGCATAGACGGCGTGCCGTCCGTAAAATTTGGGATTGCCGCTGGTAACGGCGGCGCCACGGCGTCGATGGCTCTTATGTGAAGACATTATATGTACCTGTGTATGAAAAAGAGAAGCTTCTGTTGCCCTTTCCCACTTGAGGCATTGACAGGCAAGGGCCGTTTCGCCATTGCGCACCTTCTTCGGCGGGACCGGCCCTCATGCAAGCACATGATGCCCCGCACGACGATGTGGACAGGTGGCCGAGTGGTTAAAGGCAGCAGACTGTAAATCTGCCCGGTTTTCCGTACGCTGGTTCGAATCCAGCCCTGTCCACCAATTACTCGTTGGTCCATGTTTGCGAATATTCTTAGAAATCCAGTAAATCCATGGCTATGGCGCTCCTCAACGTCCACCCGCGGACAGTTGATTGTCTCATAGGAAGCTTATCTTTTCGCGACATGAACTTAAAAGCAGCGGCACGCTATTATCGATCTGGACGACCCATCCATGACCGAAAAAGCGCATTGGGATCATAATTATTCCGCAAATTGTCAAGCCGTGCCAAATTCTCATCCTTCATGAATGGCGCCGCTCTTTTCCCAAGGTTTTCATCTGCTAACTGGATTCCAACGGCATGCGCCTGCATCGCGGCCATCCGCTCGGTAGCCCAATTGGCATAACGGTCATCATCTTCCCCGCGCGTCCATTCGCCGTAAACTGCAAGATAGCGGTTCGCTTCAAGCGAGAAGGCCATATCGGGTCGCTGTTGCAACGGATACCAGTTGAGCCAAAGGCTGTGGCTAGGCGCGGGCGGCATCGTCGCCGCAATCGCTCGCAGGCCGGGTAGTAGGTCGTCGATCGGCGCGTCGGTCCAAATATTATCGGTACACCAGCGCACGTCCGGCGGGAAATGGGTGATGTTGGCGGCCCGAGACATCAAACTCGTATTCATGGGCACAAGCGGGGTGGTGAAGCTCGCCAGCTTCCGGATTGGGCTATCGGAGATAAAACGTACCGCTTCGCGCGCGTCGGTCCAGCTGTCGGCAAGAACCGGCGCGATGACTTCAATGCCCGGCTGGAAGATGCCCAGCGCCTTAGGCGTGATGAGTATCTGAAATTCGATGGATTGGGGAACGGCGCTGCCGATGTCATCGGCCCAACGAAAGACCTGCTCCAGATGCCGTTGGCGAAAGACCTGCATCTTCAGCGCAGTGACGTTTTTGCGTGGGTGAAGCTTTAGGTGATAGCGCAGCACTACCGCAAAGAAGCCCGGCCCTGATCCACGCGCGGCCCAGAACAAGTCGGCATTCTCGCTGGCGCTGGCATGGACCTGTCGACCATCGGCCAGCACCAGATCAATCCCGATCAAACTCTCGGTCGCCAGTCCCAGTTCGCGGCTGCCCCAGCCGAAACCGCCTTGCAGCAGAAACCCACCCATTGCGACATCGGGTGCATGGGCGATGGGGAAGAACAGCCCGTGCTTTCGCAGCGCATTATCGAGGTCGAGCCCCCAACATCCGGGACCAACCAGAGCGATTCTAGTCACTGGATCAATGGTGATCTGGTTGAACCGTGCCATGCTCAGCAGCAGTCCGCCGTCGCGGATGTGGTTCTGCGCCCAGCTATGACCGCCCGAAACGATGCTGACCTGCCAGTGGTTCTCGCGCGCCAGTTGCAAGGCGGCCTGCACATCACCTACATCATTGGCCTCGACCAGATGTTCTGGCCGCACGCCGGGATCGCGGGCGTTAAAGCTGGTTGCGAGCACAGCCTTGTCGAAGCCGGCATCGCCACGCCGCCAAATCCTTCCTATGCCGCGTGGACGCTTCATGCCTCTCGCTCACGATAAGCAGCGCCAAATTCATCGAACAATTGCGGGAGGAAGCTCGCCAGATGCGCCATTTCTTGCGCATTATGGACAAGCAGGTCTGCCGGTGCGGGAAGAAGTTTGCTTGCAACCGGACGAATGGCTCTCGCCAATCCTCGTCTTATGGCACCGGGATTATCGCCCAGCGCTGTATTCTCGCCACCCATCCACATCCGTGAGCGCATTTCGCTGCCGCCCGCAACTGGGCGTAACTGGTGTAGAAGCCATCCGCCCTTGAGCGCAGTCCCAGGCACACCGACGCGCGCACAGATCACTACTTCACCCTGAGCAGCCAGCCGATCTTGGTTAAAGCCCATAACAGCAGGCGGCACAAAGCCGATGGCCCCTTTCAAGACGCTTGGGCCAAGATACTCGGTGATCAGCGATGTCCGCCCGATATAGTTTTCGTCGTTGCGTCCGTCGGCCCAGCGCGCGTCGATATGGGCCTTTGGGTGCCACAGCTTATAGCGCTGCGCCTCGCAGCCGTGCCAGCCGAACCACCAGTCCCACATCTTAGGCGTTACACCCGGCATGTGGGTCAGGCAGAACACCCGGATCGCGCCGTCGGGCGGACAGGTATAGCCGGTCTCGACCAACCCATAGCCCGGCTCGATCATGTCGGCAGCGGCGCTAGAGGGCGGGAACAATTCATGCGCCTGTGGGCCGATCATAAGCGCCTCAGTAACTTGCGGCTGGAGCGGTGCAACCTCGGGATTGAAGAAGCTGGCATACGGGCTTTGCGCAAGCTCATCCGGCGCGTATCCAAGAAGCCGTTGCGTCATAAGATTATCCTCCGATGTCATTGGGGTTGGAATAAGCGGCCGCTAGCATAGGGCGCGATGTCTCGCTGCAATGCTGCAGCATCATCGCTAGCCATGCGCGCCGGACCTGCGCCATGCTCTCGCGGTTGGAGAAGAACCCCGAACCCCACATGCCAAGCACCGCGAGGAGCGTGATCGCGAGGTGGCGGCCCAGCGACTGGGCATCTGTATCCGCGCGCAGTTCGCCATTGGAAATAGCGTGCGTCATTAAAACATAAGCCGATGCAACTGCGCGGTCGACGTTTGTGCTGCGAACCTCCGGATGATCGGAGTTCATGATCGCGGCATAGATGCCGCGGTAATAGGTTTCATCGCTGTCGAAAAACGTCTCAATCTGCTCAAGCGCGCGCAATATGCGCGCCATCGCCGCACCGTCAGCGCGGGCCGAACCCAATTGGGTGAATTTAAAAACTGCCTCATCCAGTAGTGCGATTAGCACATCGGTCTTTGATCCGAACAGGTTGTAGGGCGTGCGCAGGCTGACCCCGGCCACTACGGCCAAGCGACGCATTGTGAGATTGTCCATACCTTCGCTGCGAATAATCGATTCCGCCGCCGCACAAATGCGGGCTCGGTTGAATGTTTTGGCCTCTTCGCGTCTTGACATACTGACGCCTTGAGTATTTTTATAACATGTGTCAATAATATTGTCCGTTTAATGGTGTGTGGATGACAAAAGGGAGGGTTGCAGCCGATGCCGCAGGATCGAATGACCTTAAGAAAGGTCGCAAAGTGGTTCGGCTGGTCGATGATCGCGATGGCGGTAATCGTATTCACGGCGTGGGCGACATCGCCCGATCCACGGTTCAATCCAGCGAGCTTTGAGGACAAGCCACTTGTTCAGGGCCTCGCCCCGCTTGAGCAGGCTATCACGCTTGCGCAGTTCCGTGCGCCGAATGGCGACACGCACACGTTGCTGGTGCTCGGCCGGGAAGGGGAGAGTGTTACTGGTATCGACCTAGCCGAACTCGGTGCCCCGGCGACAGCCGATCCGTTTGCGGCGCTGGCTGCTGCCAACATGGCCCCAGTATTGGCAGGGCGCGCTGGCACGATGTCGAAGGTCACGATAGCAATAAGTGATCTGCTGCCATCTGGCACGGCTGGTACCCGCCAGATTGGTACTGGCACCAATTTCCCCGAACACGCAGCAGAGGCCGATAGCAGCGCCGTGTTCCAGTTCCCCAAATTCGGTCCAGCCTCTCCTGCACGCACCCGGGTGCAGGCTCCAGAGGGCACCCTGCTCGATTATGAGGTCGAGATTTGCGTCCGTTTTGACCGGACATTGCGAACGGCCGAGGACTTTGACTTAGCGGTAAAGGCGTTCTTCCTGTGCGGCGATTTCACCAATCGCAACGCGCTTATCAACTTGGCTGATCCGGACAATCTCGATTCAGGCAGCGGCTTTAGCGATGCCAAGAGCGGGCCCGATTTCTTCCCAACCGGCCCTTTTCTTGTTATTCCCAGAGACTGGAAAGCATTTGTTGCCAACATCCGCATGACGACCGCCATTAACGATGCGCCACGCCAAGACGCGCGCGGCAGCGAGATGACGCTCGACTTCCGAGCGCTTGCGCTAAAGGCCTTCACGGATATGACCAAATCGCGGTTTCTCTATCGTGGCAGCTATACCAAGCTCATGCCCGATGGCGCAATCCCGCCGACCGCCACATTGATGTCTGGAACGGCTGAGGGCACGATCTTTACCCCACCAACGCGCAGCGACCTGATTGATGCGGCGTTCGCTTATGTGATTGCGGGCGGTCCAATGGCGCGCCAATCACCGATGGACATCGCCCGCGGGAAATTTATCGCCAACGAACTCGCTGGCGGCCATTTCCTGCAGCCAAACGATGTGGTGCGCCATCGTTCGAACGTCCTTGGCGACATCGTCATCACGGTTGTCCGACCCTGATCCAATTGCTTGGGTAGTAATGCATTGTTCTTTTCCCCAGCGGTTAGTGCCAGCTCTATGTGTAAAGGATGTTATCCTCGCCCGACTTTGCCGTTGCGGATAGGTAGACTTTGGTCTTAGCTTGGGATGCGCCTATGTTCGACTTAAGTCGGGGAGCAGATGGATACAGTCTGAATTGTTCTTAAGTAGACATGACAATTTTAGGGAGAAGGCAAAATGTCGGAAATCTATCCTGTTTCGGATGATTGGAAGAAAAAGGCGTTTGTTACGGCGGAAGGTTACAACGCTGCTTATGCCCAGTCCATCAGCGATCCGGATACCTTCTGGCGCGCGGAGGCCAAGCGCCTCGACTGGATGACTCCGTTCACCAAAGTGAAGAATACGAGTTTTCACGAAACGGATTTCGGCATCAAATGGTTTGAGGATGGCGCGTTGAACGTTTCCGCCAACTGCATTGATCGCCATTTGCCCGAACGCAAAGATGATATCGCAATCATCTGGGAAGGCGATGATCCCTCGCAGCAACGGCGGATCACGTTTGGCGAGCTGCATGCCGAAGTCTGCGTGATGGCCAACGCCTTGAAGGCATTAGGCGCACAAAAGGGCGACCGCATCACGATCTATATGCCGATGATTCCCGAAGCCGCGATGGCGATGCTCGCCTGCACCCGCATTGGGGCAATCCATTCTATCGTATTTGGCGGCTTTTCGCCCGAGGCGCTTGCGGGGCGCATTCAGGATTGCGATTCCAATATTGTCATCACTGCCGATGCCGGAATGCGCGGTGGGAAGCTGGTTCCGTTGAAGCAGAATGTGGACGCGGCGCTGACGCATTGCGCGTCGGTTAAGGCGTGCCTTGTGATGCGCCATGTTGGAAACGACATCACCATGCAAGGGGTGCGCGACGTCTGGTATCACGATATTCGGACAACGGTCTCAAGCGACTGCGAACCCGAAATCATTGGCGCAGAAGACCCGCTGTTCATATTATATACGTCGGGTTCGACCGGAAAACCAAAGGGCGTATTGCACACCACCGGCGGGTATCTGGTATGGGCCGCGATGACGCATCATTATGTGTTCAACTATACGCCGGGCGAAGTGTATTGGTGTGCCGCCGACATTGGCTGGGTGACTGGCCATAGCTATGTCGTTTACGGTCCGCTTGCGAACGGTGCGACGACCGTGATGTTTGAAGGGGTTCCCAATTATCCCGACCACAGCCGGTTCTGGCAAATTGTTGACCGGCATCAAGTCAATATTTTCTATGGCGCGCCAACGGCCTTGCGGTCATTAATGCGCGAAGGCGATGATTGGGTGAAGCAAACCTCCCGCAGTTCGCTGCGTTTGCTGGGGTCGGTCGGCGAACCGATCAATCCGGAGGCATGGGAGTGGTATTATCATGTCGTCGGCGAAGGCCGCTGTCCGATTGTTGACACCTATTGGCAGACCGAAACGGGCGCGACGATGATGACGCCTTTACCGGGTGCACATGCCTTGAAACCGGGCGCAGCATCAAAAGCCATGTTTGGCGTGCAGCCAGTGCTTGTCGACGGCGACGGCAAAGTGCTGGAAGGCGCCACGGACGGCAATTTGTGCATGATCGATAGCTGGCCGGGTCAGATGCGCTCCGTCTGGGGCGATCATGAACGGTTTTTCCAAACCTATTTCACCACTTATCCCGGCAAATATTTCACTGGAGATGGATGCCGGCGAGATGCGGACGGGGATTATTGGATTACGGGACGGGTTGACGACGTGATTAATGTTTCGGGCCACCGCATGGGCACGGCCGAAGTCGAAAGCGCACTCGTCGCCCATGCCAAAGTCGCCGAGGCGGCGGTGGTGGGTTTCCCGCACGACATTAAAGGGCAGGGCATTTACGCCTATGTAACGCTCAATGCGAATGAGGTGGGGTCAGCTGATATCCGGGCCGACCTCATCAAATGGGTGCGCCATGAAATCGGCCCGATCGCAACGCCAGATGTCATCCATTTTGCCCCTGCTTTGCCGAAAACACGCTCCGGAAAAATCATGCGCCGGATATTGCGCAAGATTGCCGAAGGGGATGTGTCTAATTTAGGAGATATCTCGACCCTTGCGGATCCGTCGGTCGTGGACAATCTAGTGCAATCAAGGTCCTCCGCCGCGTAAATCGTCCCGGCTTCAGGCTGTTGCGCGTATGAGCAGTCTAACCGGAACAGGGTTGATGCTTGGCGCTTCGTCTTTAAGCGTGGCGATCAAGGCTTTGACCAGCATTTCGCCTGCTTGCACATAATCCTGCTCAATCGTGGTGAGCGGCGGCTGCGCATAAGCGCCCATCGCGATGCCATCAAACCCGATGACGCGCACATCCTTGCCTACGGCAATATGATGCTCATCCAGCGCGCGCATGGCACCGAGCGCAATAAAATCATTCGCACAGAACAAGCCGTCGAACGCAATTTTGTCACGGATGAGGCCTTGGACTGCGGCATAGCCTTGGTCCTCACGCACCGCGTTTTCGGGGAGCGGTGGGCAAATGGGCTGCATAGCCTTAGCCGACATGTGCGCCATATAAGTTGTCAGCCGATCCTGAAACTGCGGCTGCTCGCTATTGGTGGGGCCAATATAGGCAATATTTTTACAACCCTGTTGCAACAAATGGTCAATAGCCAGTTGCGCGCCTTGAACATTGTCGCTTTTGATCGAAATCAGGTCTTCTTTGCTGGCACCCCAGCAGATCATAGGCGTTTTGTGCCGGGCATATTCACCGAAAAACTGCCAACCTGCGATATTCTGACCGCTGCCAATGACGATGAGGCCATCGGCCTGTCGGCTGCCGGTGTAATTGGCAAAGAAATTTGCCGGAGAGTCCTGAAACGAGATGATGAGATTATATCCGCGTTCGGCAGCAGAAGCGGCAATGCAGCCCAATAAAGACAAATAAAACGGGTTTATCCGCGCTCTATTTTCCCCCTGCCGACACAGGATGACAAGCGCGATCGAATAGGTCTGCTGCGTGCGCAGGCGAAGGGCGTTGTGGTCAACCGAATAATTCAGTTCGCTTGCGAGCGCAACGATGCGCGCGCGGGTGGTTTCGTTGACTTTCTTATCCCCGCGCAAGGCACGAGAAACGGTCGGCTGCGATACCCCAAGCATGGCCGCAATCTGATGCGCAGTAATGCGTCCTTCTTTACCCATGCCGTATGTTTACCACTGGCAAGCGGTCAAGTCACGCAGTGAGGGCCGTTTCGGGCGCAACAAATGCAAGGTTGAGGCTTTCTGCAACCGCTTGGCTGGTGACTTTACCCTGATGCACGTTCAAACCGGCCAGCAAGCCGCGTCCGGTCTCTGTGCCGCTGTCCAGCGCGGCAATGCCGTGATTTGCAAGCGCTAGGCCATAGGGTAAGGTCGCGTTGTTAAGTGCGGCCGCGCTGGTCTGCGGGACGGCGCCTGGCATGTTTGCGACGCAATAATGAATAATGCTGTCAACGACATAAGTGGGTTCGGCGTGCGTGGTGGGGCGCGATGTTTCAAAGCAACCCCCTTGGTCAATGGCGACATCGACCAAGACCGCACCAGGCTTCATCCGCTTCAGCATTTCGCGGGTCACAAGGCGTGGAGCGCTTGCACCGGGAATAAGCACTGCGCCAATGACGGCGTCGGATATGCTGATTTCATGGTCGATGGTTTCTAGCGTCGAATACCGCGTGCGTACCCGTCCGTTGAACATCTCGTCAAGTTGGCGCAGGCGTGGGATCGAACGGTCAACGATGGTGACCTCCGCGCCAAGGCCAACGGCCATCCGTGCCGCATGCGTGCCAACAACGCCGCCACCCAATACCGTAACGCGGCCAGCCGGAACGCCGGGGACGCCGCCGAGCAATATGCCTGCGCCACCTTCGCTGCGGCGCATGGCTTGGCCGGCGGCTTCAATAGCGAGGCGACCAGCAACTTCGCTCATGGGTGCCAATAAGGGTAGGGCACCACGATCATCGGTCACGGTTTCATACGCAATGGCGGTGCATCCGCTAGCGATCAGGCCCTTTGCTTGCGCTGGATCGGGTGCAAGATGCAAATAGGTGAAGAGCAATTGGCCGGGGCGAAGCTGCACCCATTCGCTTGGCTGAGGCTCCTTGACCTTGATGATCATATCGCAGCCAGCAAAAATCTCCTTTGCTGTCGCAGCGATTTCTGCGCCGACGGCACGATAGGCGTCGTCATTTGCCATGATGCCCGTGCCAGCACCTGATTGCACGACGACCTTATGACCCGCGGCCACATATTCGCGCACGGCACCGGGCGTTAGGCCAACGCGATATTCATGAACCTTGATTTCGCTTGGGACGCCAACACGCATGATTTTTGCTCCTCATAATATGTTGGTAAAGATTAGCATTGTCAGGATGTCGAAACTCCGCAAAGATTCGACTTATATGGACATTGAGTGCATATATTCGTCGCATTGATGGTATTGGATAAAAATAATATGCAACTTGATCGGGCGGACCGTAAATTATTGGGTGCGTTAGTGACAAATGGCCGCGCGACTCAGATGGAACTGGGTGAGGCGGCTGGCCTGTCCCCAAGCGCGGCGGCGCGTCGGCAAAAAGCCTTGGAAGATGAAGGCATATTGCGTGGCTATCGTGCCGATGTGAACTTAAGCAAATTGGGTTTGGGGGCTACGGTGATGGTGACAATCACCCTAGACAGCCAAAGCGAGGAGGCGATGGCAGCGTTTGAGGCTGCGGTCGTCAACAGTCCGTCGACAATCCGGTGTCACCTGATGAGCGGGCGGAATGACTATCTGCTGGTGGTGCGCGCCGCATCGATTGAGGATTATGAAATCATCCACCGGCAGGAAATTGCCCGCTTGCCCCGGGTCGCGCGGATCGAAACCGCATTTGCGTTGCGCGAAGTGGTGAATCGAGCCGTTCCGCCGCGTCTTTTTGACACATAACACAGCTACAAATTGGCTTAGAAAACGACGATGTTATGCATTCCGGCGGAACTTGTCTGTTCCAATCCTGTTTCAGTGTCAGGAAACGGAGATTTGTCATGGGAAGAACAGTTGGTATCAGCATTGGCGGTTTGATTTTGCTCGTGGTGATCGTCGCAATTTTATTCTGATCCGGACAGCCTGACAGGCTGCAGTAGGTACCTGTTTTAAAATGCCAAACAGTTTGACTGTCTGGGGTGCAGCGCTACAGCTTTGTAATGCGGTTGCGCTGCCGAAAAGGCCGGGCTCGTGCATGACTGTGCCCACTGTCCGAACGGTGCCATGTCTAGGTTTAGGACCTATTTCCCTGATATGTTGTCTCGTCTCAGACTGTGACTGTTTTGTCACAGCGCCTAAAAAGGACAATGAGGTTGACACAAAATTGCTTGCTTGGCGCACGCTTTGATGTTTGTGTGCAATTGCACAATAAAGCGGTGGCAAAGTAAAGCTGACCATGGCGTGGGCAAACAGATCTAGCGGGAATAGAACGGCATTTGCCGATTTTGCTGCACTGCGCGGATATCGGCCTCGTATCTACTGTACCTAAGAAGGGGTAAAATTATGCGTAATTCCATTTTGAAGTTGGCAAGCATGAGCGTCGCAATAAGCGCGATAGCGTTGTCGGCACCTGCTTTCGCGCAAGAAGCAGCTGAAGAAACGGCTGGCCCAGTCACCCTGACTGGCGGCGTGGCTGTTGTGTCTGACTATCGGTTCCGCGGCGTTTCGCTCTCCGATAAGGATTTTGCAGTCCAACCTTATCTGACCGTAAGTCACGAGTCTGGCCTGTATGTGGGCGCTTGGGGTTCCAATCTCGCCGACAACGCAGGGGACGATGTTGAGGTTGACCTTTACGCCGGTTTTGCCGGTGGCGAAGACGTAACATATGACATTAGCGCGACCTATTATACGTATCCGGGCGTATCGAGCTTCAACTATGTTGAATTGACTGGCAAGCTTGGTTCAACCGTTGGCCCTGCGACCGTCGGCGTGCAATTGAGCTATGTCCCAAGTCAGGATAACACCGGTAATAACGACAACATCTATTTTGGTACCAACGCCACCATCGCTGTGCCAAACTCCCCCATTTCGATTGTCGGATCGATGGGCGTAGAAGATGGCGCGTTCACGGCTGGTAGTGAAAAAGTTGATTGGTCACTTGGCCTGACCGCTGCTGTTTCCGGTTTCACACTGGGCGTCTCTTATGTCGATGCCAACCGCGAGACGATCTTTGCACCCAGGGACAGCGCAGCCGGCGTTGTGTTCTCGGTAAGCTACGGCTTCTGATAGCGTTTCGAACGTTTTTGGCCCCGCAAAAAACGGTGGCCTAGAAAAGGCTCATGCCGGGCTTGACCTTTCAAGTCCGGCATGCGCTTATCAGCGTTCAAAAAACTGGTGAAAAACAATGTCCGTCAATCTTGCGAATTGGATCGCTGAGCACAAAATCGATGAGGTTGAGTGCATCGTCCCCGACATTAACGGCGTGCAGCGTGGCAAGGTTCTGCCTGCGAAAAAGTTTCTGGCCTCTGTCCGTGACAAATCGCTGCGCATACCGGGCAGTGTTTTCATCTGCACCATCGATGGTCATTATCCCGAAGACATTGCGGATATTTGGGACAAGGATCCGGACAAAATTCTGGTCGCTGATCCCGACACAATCTGCGTCGCGCCGGGCTTCAAATCACCGACCGCTTTCGTGATTGCTGATGTGCTGCATGGCGATGGAAGCGAGGTTGAAATTGCCCCGCGCACGATATTGAAAAAAGTACTCAACATGTATGCCCAGCGTGGGTGGAAGCCGATTATGGCACCTGAGGTTGAGTTTTACCTTGTTAGTCAGAATGTCGACCCAGACTTTCCATTAGTGCCGCCTACCGGCTCTAGCGGACGCGCAGAAACCGCAAGTCAGCCTTATGGGTTGGAGGCGATGAATGAATATGAGGACATTATCGATCACATCTATGATGATTGTGAGTTGATGGGCCTCGATATCGACACGATGATCCACGAAATGGGTGCAGCGCAGCTTGAAGTGAACTTCGTCCATGGCGACCCGTTGAAGCTGGCGGACCAAGTGTTTCTGTTCAAACGCACCGTTCGCGCCGTTGCCAAACAGCATGGCGTTTATGCGACCTTCATGGCGAACCCGATGGCCGGGCAGCCGGGCAGCGCAATGCATATCCACCAGTCGGTGGTTGACGCTGAAACTGGCCGCAACCTCTTTTCCAACGCCAATGGTAAGGACAGTGCGTTGTTCCGCAGCTATATAGCGGGTCTTGTGAAGTTCATGCCGCAAATATCGCCGCTTTGGGCGCCTAATGTGAACAGCTTCCGCCGGATGCGCCCCGATAGCGCTGCGCCCATCAACGTCCAATGGGGCGAGGACAATCGAAGCTGCGGTTTCCGCGTGCCAATTTCGGACAAGGCCAACCGCCGCGTTGAAAACCGCTTACCAGGCGCTGACTCCAACCCCTATCTCGCCATGGCAGCGTCGTTGGTCTGCGGCTATATTGGTATGGCAGAGCGGATGGTGCCTGCCAAAGCGATCACTGGCAGCGCCTATAACCGCGCGCGCACCTTGCCCCGCACGTTGGAGGCTGCCTTGGACCGTTTCAGTGCCTGCAAGCCAGTGCGCAATTTGCTTGGAGAAGAGTTTTTCGACATCTTCTACGCGGTCAAGGATTATGAATTGTTCAATTATCAGTCCGTGGTCTCGAGCTGGGAACGTGAGCATTTGTTGCTGAGGGTTTAATGCCTGATCGGTTGAATGGCAGCTATTATCGCGCGACCGCTAATGCTTGGCGCACGCAAGCTTCCCTAGGTTCCAGTTTGAATTGCGACGTCGTTGTCATTGGCGGCGGTTTTACTGGCCTTTCCGCCGCGCTTGCCTGTGCCGAAAAAGGCCTTTCGGTTGTATTGCTTGAGGCCCAGACCATTGGCTTTGGTGCGTCAGGCCGCAATGGTGGTCAACTCATCCCCGGCCTGCGCTGGTCGATGCGCGAAATTGACGCAGAGTTTGGCCGGGAACGCGCGCAGGCTATATTTAATCTGGCGTATGGCGCGGTCGACCGGGTCAAACACCGTATCGCCGAACATCATATTCAGTGTGATGCAAAAGCTGGGCATTTGGAAGCGGCCTACAAGCCAGCGCATTTCGATGCGATGCAACGCGATGCAGCATTTTTGGCCCAGCATTTTGGTTGGGAGGCGCAGATCGTCCAATCACAGGATATCGGGCGTCATGTTCACGGCGGTGGTTATCACGGCGGTATTTATGACGCGCAAGGCGGGCATTTCCATCCTTTGAATTACGCGCTTGGGCTTGCAAAGGCGGCGCAAAAGGCTGGCGTGCGGATATATGAACATATGGCGGCCCAAACGCCTGTCGATACAGGAACGCAGATTGAGATACAGACCGGGACAGGGGCAGGGGCAGCAACTTTGACCGCCAAGCATGTCATCATGGCGGCCGACACGTGGACGGGGGGCATCGCGCCCGATTTGCGCAGCTACACCGTCCCAATCATGAACTATAATATTGCGACTGCGCCGCTGCCTAATGCTGACCAGTTACTCCCCAGTGACGCGGCGGTGGCGGACAGTCGCTTTGTGTTGAATTATTTCCGCCTCTCTGCGGATAAACGCCTCATTTTTGGCGGTGGTGAAAAATATGTGCAGACGCCGCCCGCTGACATTGGCGCGTTTGTGCGTAAGCACATTGCTGAGGTGTTCCCCTCTCTCGGCAATGTGCCCATCGATTATGCCTGGGGTGGTGCCGTTGGCGTTACCATGAACCGGCTGCCGCATATGGGGCGCAAGGGAAATGTGTTTTACGCCCACGGCTTTTCTGGCCATGGCGCGTTGGTCACGACGCTGGCGGGGGAATTGATGGCAGAGGCGGTGGTTGGCACAATGTCACGTTTTGATGTTTTCGCAAACTTCCCGCACAGCCGCTTTCCGGGCGGAAAATGGCTCGCGCGTCCATTGGCGACGCTTGGGTTGCTTTATTATGCGATGCGAGACCGTTTATGATCGACCGCCAAGCCATAAGCGATATGCGCCAACGCGAAGTCGCGCGCTTCATTACGGCTAACCTGAAATCCAAGGCGCAGGCTGAGTCCTCTAAAAGCTGGTTCCAAGGCGTGCCATTCCATTGGATGCTCGATTGGTCCACCCCATTCCCGATCGTCGCTCAGGCGGCTTCTGGCGCGACGCTGACGAGTGTTGACGGGCAGGTATTCGATGACTTCTGCCTTGGCGACACCGCGAGCATGTTTGGCCATTCGCCCACGCCACTTGCCGAAGCGATTGCCGCGCAAGCAGGGCAGGGCTTAAGCTACATGCTGCCTCCCGCGAAGGGCGCGGAATTAGGCGCGATGCTCGCCGACATGTTTGGTCTGCCGCAATGGCAAGTGACGACGACAGCGAGTGAAGCCAATCGGGCCGTCATTCGTTGGTGTCGCGGGATGACGGGACGCGACAAGATTTTGATCTTCAACGGCTGCTATCATGGCGCGGTCGATGATGTGTTCGTGGACTTGCGCGAGGGCCGCGCGGTTAACCGGCCAAGCTTGATTGGGCAAGTGCAGGACTTGCTGCCGACGACTGTTACAATTGAGTTTAACGATGTGGACGCGCTGACGACCGCTTTGCGCGGCGGTGACATCGCTTGCGTCTTGGCCGAACCGTTGATGACCAACATCGGCATGGTGCGCGATGCGCCGGGGTTCTTGACGGAATTGCGCCAGCTATGTGATAAAACTGGCACGATCTTGGTGCTGGACGAAACACACACCATTTCATCCGGCTATGGCGGGCACAGCAACGCGCATGGCCCAAAACCCGACATACTGGTCGTGGGTAAATCCATCGGCGGCGGTGTGCCGTGCGCTGTCTATGGCTTTACGGCGGAAATTGCCGAACGGATGGCGGCGGTGAACGCGTCGCGCCCACCGGGGCATAGCGGCATAGGCACAACCTTATCAGGCAATGCGCTCGCCATTACCGCGATGCACGCAATGTTGGGGCAAGTGATTACGCGGGACGCTTATGCCCATATGCTGTCGATCACTGACCGGCTGGTGGCGCGATTGAACGCGGTAATCGCCGCACATGCGGTGCATTGGCATGTCAGCCATGTTGGCGCGCGCGTTGAATTGGTCTGTTCCGCTATCCCGCCGCGCAATGGCAGTGAAGCGCGCGCAGCTATTGACCATGAGCTGGAAAGCACGATACATCTTTATCTCGCCAATCGCGGCATCTTGCTTGCGCCATTCCACAATATGATGCTGGTTAGCCCGGTGACGCAAGCCGCACAGGTTGACCGCCTCGCGGCAGAGTTGAACAATGCGCTGACTGAGCTATTAGCATTTGAAAATTCAGGCGGACGGAAGTGACATCATGACAATCAAACGCGCAATATCATCAGCGACTATCGCGCCGCGTAGCGAGGCAGAGGCGTTATTTGCGGCGCATCCCGATATCGATTCTATCGAGATGATCTACACCGACTTTGGCGGCGTCCCGCGCGGCAAGCGCCTGCGCCAGCATGAGGTGCTGTCCGTTTATGAAATCGGTCGCTTTTTCCCCGGTTCCATCGCTGTGGTTGACATCACTGGGCAGGACACGGTTGAAACGGGTCTGGTTTGGGAAGATGGCGACGCCGACCGTTCGATGAAGCCAATTCCTGGTACGTTGGTCCGCACCCCTTGGGCTGGCGACAATGCCGCGCAATTCATGGTCGATTTTTATGAACTGGATGGCCAACCGCACGACCTTGACCCGCGCCATGTCCTTGGCCTTGTCGTGGACCGTTTTGCCGAAATGGGCCTGACGCCCGCTTTGGCGGTGGAGCTGGAATTTTACTTGCTGGATCCCAAGCGCGCACGCGATGGGTCTATCCGTCCAGCGCGACCAGAATATAGCGGTGAAACCCCGCAGATGGTCGAAGTATATGGCTTGCGCGAGCTTGACGATTTCCGTCCCTTTTTCGATGAATTATACGAAACCTGCGATATTCAGGGGCTTCCGTTGGAATCGGCCATCTCCGAATTTGCGCCGGGCCAGTGCGAGTTGACCTTGCGCTACAAACCTGATGTGCTGCGCGCCTGTGATGATGCGATCATGTACAAACGCGTCGTGAAGGCGGTGGCGCAGGCGCATGGCCTTGAGGCGACGTTCATGGCAAAGCCATTTGCCGAGCAGGCCGGCTCCGGCATGCATATTCACGTGTCGATGAACGACAAAGACGGCAATAACCTGTTCGCCGCCGACGATCCCGAAGGCACGCCAATGTTGCGCCATGCCATAGGCGGGATGATCGCCAGCGTTGGCGATTGCTTCGCGCTTTTTGCGCCGCATGCCAACAGCTATCGCCGGTTTAAGGCGAACAGCTACGCGCCGGTTGCCCCGACTTGGGGCGTCAATAATCGCACCGTATCTTTTCGGATTCCGGCCGGTCCGCCCTCAAGCCGTCATGTCGAACATCGCGCCTGCGGTGCCGACGCCAACCCATATCTTGCGGTGGCGGGCGTATTGTCGGGTATCCATCATGGTATTACGAACCAAATTGACCCCGGCCCAGCGGTTGTCGGCAATGGCTATGACCGCGACGGGTCAGGCGATGACAAGCCGCCAAGCAATTGGTTTGCCGCAGTCGACCGGTTCCACGGCTCTAAATTGCTGCGTGCCTATTTGGGCGACCGCTTTGTCGACATGTTCACGATTGTAAAGCGCGTGGAGCAGGACCGTTATTTCGGACAAGTGCCGAGCATTGATTATGATTGGTATTTGCGCAACGCTTAGGGTCAGTGCCAAATAAATCCAATTTGGTACTGCGAAGGTGATATTTATGAGCGCACTATCTAAGCTTTTCCGTTGAAGCAATGCAGGCGCAATGCTAGCGGCACGAAGGGATCGCGTGTCGATCCCGACCACAAGGAATACCATGTCTGTAGATAAAGATACCGTGAATAAAATCGCACGGCTTTCGCGTATCGCGATTAGCGATGCTGAGGCTGACAAGATGGTCGGCGAGCTCAATGGCATTTTGGCCTGGGTTGAGCAATTGGGTGAGGTCGACGTCACAGGCGTTGAGCCGATGACGGCGGTCATCACCAATAAATTGCGCCTGCGCGACGACGCGGTGACCGATGGCGACGTGCGCGACAAAGTGCTCGCCAACGCGCCCGCCAAGGAAGGCAGCTTCTTTGGCGTGCCGAAGGTGATTGAATGATGAGTGATTTTTCAAGACTCGGTGTGGCCGCTATCCGCGATGGTGTTGCCAAGGGTGAATTTAAGGCTGTAGAAGTCGCTGAGGCGCTTAACGCTCGCGTATCTGCGGCAAAAGCGCTCAACGCCTTCATCGTCGAAACGCCGGAAAAAGCTATCGAGGCCGCGCAGGCCGTCGATGCCGACCGTGCCGCTGGCAAGCCGTTGGGCAAAATGGCAGGCGTACCGATTGGCATGAAGGATTTGTTCTGCACCCAAGGCGTGCAGACAACCGCCGCAAGCCATATCTTGGAAGGCTTTTTGCCGACCTATGAATCGACGGTGTCGGCGAATCTTTGGAAGGCTGGGGCAGGGATGCTTGGCAAGCTGAACATGGACCAGTTCGCCATGGGCTCGTCGAATGAGACCAGTTACTTCGGCAATGTCATTTCGCCTTGGCGCCGCAATGATGGCAGCAATGCCGCATTAGCGCCCGGTGGCTCGTCAGGCGGTTCGTCCTCGGCAATCGCCGCGCGACTTTGCCCCGCAGCGACCGGAACCGACACGGGTGGCTCGATTCGTCAGCCTGCTGCGTTCGTGGGCATTAGCGGCATCAAGCCTACTTATGGCCGTTGTTCGCGCTGGGGCGTTGTCGCTTTTGCTAGCTCCTTGGACCAAGCTGGGCCCATGGCGCGCGACGTGCGCGATTGCGCGATCATGTTGGAGGCGATGGCGGGCTTTGACCCTAAGGATTCGACCTCGCTCGATTTGCCAATCCCTGCATGGGAAGCTGGCCTGAACAGCGACTTGAAGGGCAAGCGTATTGGTATTCCACGCGAATATCGCCTCGACGGTATTGACGAAGATATCGCCAAAATGTGGGAAAATGGCATTGCTTGGTTTAAGGATGCAGGCGCGGAAGTCGTCGATATCAGCCTGCCGCACACCAAATATGCGCTGCCCGCTTATTATATCATTGCGCCTGCCGAAGCGTCATCGAACCTTGCGCGTTATGATGGCGTCCGTTTTGGTCTGCGTGACTTGCCGGAGGGTGCTGGCTTGCAAGACATGTATGCCGCAACCCGCGCCGCTGGCTTTGGCGAAGAAGTCCGCCGCCGCATCATGATCGGTACATATGTGTTGAGCGCTGGTTTCTACGACGCTTATTACACACAAGCGCAAAAGGTCCGGGCCTTGATCGCGCGTGATTTTGACAACGCATGGGCAAGTTGCGACCTCATCCTCGCGCCAACCGCGCCAAGCGCGGCATTTGGTTTGGGTGAAAAGAACGCTGATCCCTTGTCGATGTATTTGAACGATGTGTTCGCCGTGCCTGCCTCGCTGGCTGGGCTTCCGGCTATATCTGTTCCGGGCGGCCTAAGCAAAGAAGGCTTGCCCTTGGGGCTTCAGATTATTGGCAAGGCGCTCGATGAACAGGCGGTGTTGAACGCCGGTCTAGCCATAGAGCGGCGTTCAGGATTTGTGGCGGAAGCAGCGCAATGGTGGTAAGCTTTTCCGTCGCCCCAGCGCAGGCTGGGGCCCATCACGCCCCTCAGGCTAAACCGCAAGACGAGATAGTCACCAGCCTATACTGGTGCGACGCAGGTGTAGAATAATGACCGAATCAACATACCGCATCCAAGGCAACACCGGCGAATGGGAGGTCGTGATTGGCCTTGAAGTCCATGCGCAGATCACCAGCGAGTCCAAGCTGTTTTCAGGCGCATCGGCCGAGTTCGGTGCCGAGCCAAACAGCCATGTGTCACTCGTCGACGCCGCTATGCCGGGCATGTTGCCGGTGCCGAACCGCGAATGCCTGCGTCAGGCCGTGCGCACGGGCATGGCGATCAATGCGCAGATCAACCGCTGGTCACGCTTTGACCGCAAAAATTATTTCTACGCCGATTTGCCGCAGGGCTATCAGATTTCGCAGCTCTATCACCCGATAGTGGGTGAAGGCGAAATTGAGGTTACGCTCAACGAAAAAGACCCTGATAGCGCGGTCAAGAAAATCGGCATAGAACGCATCCATGTCGAGCAAGACGCAGGCAAGTTGATGCATGACCAGCATCCAACCATGTCTTTTGTCGATTTGAACCGCTCGGGCGTCGCGCTGATGGAAATCGTTTCGCGTCCAGACATTAGTAGCCCGCAAGAGGCTGGAGCGTATCTCAAGAAACTCCGCTCCATCCTGCGCTATGTCGGCTCTTGCGATGGTAATATGGAGCAAGGCTCGATGCGCGCCGATGTCAACGTGTCGGTGCGTAAGCCCGGCGGCGAATTGGGTACGCGTACCGAAACCAAGAACGTCAATTCGATCCGCTTCATGATGCAGGCGATTGAATATGAGGCGCAGCGTCAGGTGGACCTGATCGAAAGCGGCGGCGCAGTCGTGCAGGAAACGCGCCTGTTTGACGCGGACAGACAAGAAACGCGGTCGATGCGGTCAAAAGAAGACGCGCATGACTATCGCTATTTCCCCGACCCCGATTTGTTGCCGGTGGAATTGGACGACGCGTTTCTGGAGGAATGCCGTGCATCCTTGCCTGAGCTGCCCGACGCCAAGCGCGCGCGATATGAAGCGATGGGCCTGACGGCTTATAATGCCGCCGTCCTAACCGCAGAGGCGGAAACCGCATTTTGGTTTGAAAATTTGTTGGCTGAAGGCGTCGATGCCAAGCAAGGCTCCAACTGGTTGATGTCCGAACTGTTTGGCGCGCTCAACAAGCTTGGCAAAACCTTGGACGAAAGCCCCGTCAATCCGCAGCAAGCCGCCGAATTACTTGGCCTTGTCGCCGACGGCACAATCAGCGGCAGCATCGCCAAGCAGGTCTTCGAAATCATGCTTGAAACAGGGCAGGGTGCCTCGGCCATCGTCGAAGAAAAGGGCCTCAAGCAAACCAACGACACAGGCGCGATTGAGGCGGAGATCGCCAAGATCATGGCAGCAAACGAAGACAAGGTTACTGAATATCGTTCCGGCAAGGACAAATTGTTCGGCTTCTTTGTGGGGCAAACGATGAAGGCGATGCAAGGCAAGGCCAATCCGCAAATCATCAATGATTTGCTGAAGAAGGCTTTAGGGTAATCAGGCGATGTGTGGGTGTAGTGGTTTATCCGCTTCTCTACTTGCTCCGCAGCGGCTTTCCCGTTAGAGGCTCCCGTCGTTTGTGAAACGGCAGCTTTTCGTAAGCGGGCGTGGCGGAATTGGTAGACGCACCAGATTTAGGTTCTGGCATCGCAAGGTGTGGGGGTTCGAGTCCCTTCGCCCGCACCACGAAAAAGGGATGTCCCCGGCTGTCGTTGAACCCGAAAGCCATTTAACAGTTTTTGGCAGGCCATCGGGCCTGTCGTAGATAGAGAAGAAAACATGCAGACCGTCGAGACACAGAATGAAGGCCTGAAGCGCGCTTATCGCATGACGATTACCGCAAAGGACGTTGAATCCCGCATCGATGCCGAGGTGAAGAAAATTGCACCTCAAGTGCGTATGCCC
>NZ_CAMCWY010000023.1 GCF_945882965.1 Sphingorhabdus sp. EL138 | reverse complement strand
AATATGATAATCGTGATTTTTGGCACCCGCCATGGTCAATTCCCTGTAGTCTTATCGATTAACTATTGCCTTAGCCACCGTTCGCCGTCTGGTCCACCGTGTTTGGCTTCTCAACGGGGTAGAAGGTGTAGCTAAGTGTGATTTCTTCAATATCCTTGGTTTCCGGGTCGGTCATAATCTTCGGATCGACATAATAGAGTACCGGCATGCGGACCTGTTCACCGGGTTTCAGCGTCTGCTCAGTAAAGCAGAAGCACTGGATCTTGTTAAAATACTGACCAGCAAGCGCTGGCGTCACGTTGAACGTGGCGGTGCCAGTGACTGGTTCGTTCGAAAGATTCTTTGCAATATAGATCGACATGTCCTTCGCACCGATGCTCACGGTATCTGTCGGACGCTCAGGTTTGAATTCCCAAGGTAAGTCGCCGCGATGGTTAGCATCAAAGCGCACGACGATGGTCTTGTTGGAAACTGCAACAGTAGCCGCCTGCGCAGCGTCCACGCGCATTGTGGTGCCGCCAAAGCCAGTCACCTGGCAGAATAGGCGATATAATGGCACTGCTGCAAAGCCGACGCCCACCATCGACACCGCAAGGGCCGCCGCCAAAAATCCGGTTTTTGCGTTAGAAATCGCCATCAGCCCCAGACTCCCACTTTCACCACAGTGATTAAGAAGAACAAGATGCACAATCCGACCAAAGCAACGCCCATAACGCGCGATCGTCCCGCTTGGCGTTTGCGGATAATCGCGGTTTCTTCGGCGGTATAGGCAGAAGGTTCATTCGGGGTCATAATATGAGCATCCGGTCAAAGGCGAAAATTGCAAAGAGAAGAAACAGGTAAAGGATCGAGAAAGCAAAAAGTTGCTTCTCCGGCTTCATCGCGGCTGCGTCAGTGGCCTCGTTTTTCCAAACCCGGTAGGCCAATGCCAAAAACAGTAGGTTAAGAACAATGGCTGCTGCGCCATAGACCCAACCTGTTTCGGCCAAAGCGAAAGGCAGTATCGCCGTCGCCGCCATGGGAAAGCTATAGCCGAAAATCTGGTTCCGCGTGACCCGCTGACCCTTCACATTGGGGAGCATGGGAATTCCGGCAGCGCCGTAATCCGTTTTCATAAACAATGCGAGCGCCCAAAAATGCGGTGGTGTCCACAAGAAGATGATCGCGAACAGGAGGACTGGCATAAGCGTAACATCGCCCGTTACCGCCGCCCATCCGATGACGGGCGGAAATGCCCCAGCCGCGCCGCCAATGACGATGTTTTGCGGCGTATTAGGCTTTAACCAGATGGTGTAAACGATCGCGTAGAAGAAGATCGAAAAGGCAAGCAACCCAGCGCATAGCCAATTGACGGCAACGCCCATAATGCCGACCGAAAAAGCGGCAAGGCCAATGCCAAAGTTCAGCGCGGCCACTCGGTCCATACGGCCAGCAGGCAGCGGTCGGCCCGCCGTCCGTGCCATTTTGGCGTCAATGTCCGCTTCGAAATATTGGTTGAGCGCACCACAGGCACCCGCACCCAAAGCAAGGCAGAGGATCGCGGTAAAACCAATCACCGGATGAATGTTACCCGGTGCCGCCAATAATCCGCAAAGCGCCGTGAACACGACAAGCGACATGACCCGAGGCTTGGTCAAAGCCCAGAAATCGCGCCACTCGGCTGGCAAAATGATGTCACGCGTTGCGGTTGTCATGCCTGTTCCCAAACGTTCGAGACGTTCAAAGCGGCGAACCGCCGCCGATTATTTAATAATCGGCAGCGTTTCGAACTGGTGATATGGTGGCGGGCTTGTCAGCGTCCACTCAAGCGTGGTCGCACCTTCACCCCAATAATTTCCTTCTGCACGGCGGCCAGCGACCAACGACCAAATAACATTGACGAAGAAGATGAGCACGCCAACGCCCATAATGACATAGCCCAACGACGCAACGCCGTTCCAATAGGCAAAGGCCTCTGGATAATCAGGGTAACGACGCGGCATGCCGGAGTTTCCAAGGAAGTGCATCGGGAAGAACAAGACGTTCACACCGATAAAGAATACCCAAAAGTGCAAATGGCCAAGGAATTCGTTCAATTGACGACCCGACATTTTGCCGAACCAATAATAGAAGCCAGCAAAGAGCGAGAATACCGCACCCAGCGACAACACATAATGGAAGTGCGCAACGACATAATATGTGTCGTGCAAGTTATCGTCGAGACCGCCATTGGCCAGCACAACACCCGTCACACCACCAACGGTGAACATGAAGATGAAGCCCATTGCCCATACCATCGGCGTCTTAAAGCTGACCGAACCGCCCCACATGGTGGCAATCCAGCTAAAAATCTTAATGCCGGTTGGCACCGCGATGACCATTGTTGCTGCCGTAAAGTACATCTTCATATCGACGCTCATGCCCGTGGTGAACATGTGGTGCGCCCAGACGACAAAGCCAACGACACCAATGGCGACCATAGCATACGCCATGCCGAGATAGCCGAACACTGGCTTGCGGCTGAAGGTTGCGACGATTTGGCTGATGATGCCGAAACCTGGCAAGATCATGATATACACTTCGGGATGGCCGAAGAACCAGAAGAGATGCTGATACAATACAGGGTCACCGCCGGCCGACGCATCAAAGAATGCGCCACCAAAGTTCCGGTCAACCAAAAGCATAGTGATCGCCGCCGCCAGTACTGGCAATGCGAGCAATAGCAAAAATGCGGTTACCAACACCGACCAGACGAACAATGGCATTTTGTGCAAGGTCATGCCCGGCGCACGCATATTGAAAATGGTGGTGATGAAGTTGATGGCACCCAAGATCGATGCTGCACCCGCCAAGTGAAGCGAGAAAATGGCCATGTCGACGGCGGGGCCAACCGAACCTGAAGTCGACAGCGGCGCATAGACCGTCCAGCCAGTGCCTGCGCCAAGTCCAGTACCACCCGGTACAAAGCTTGACCCAAGCAACATGATGAAGGCCACAACGGTCAACCAGAAGCTGATGTTGTTCATGCGCGGGAACGCCATGTCCGGCGCGCCAATCATCAAAGGCACAAACCAGTTACCAAAGCCGCCAATGATGGCGGGCATGACCATGAAGAACACCATGATTAAGCCGTGGGCCGTGATCAGTACGTTCCACATATGATAGGCTTCGTCGAGCGAGGCTTCTTTGCCGGCCATCATCGATGCCCAGCCTTGCAGATATTGAATGCCAGGAGCAGCAAGCTCCAAACGCATCAAGCCCGAAATCGCACCGCCCACAATCCCTGCGAAAATTGCAAAGATCAGATACAACGTCCCGATGTCTTTATGGTTCGTCGACATGAACCAGCGGGCGAAGAAGCCCGGCTTGTGGTCCGCGTCATGATGGTCATGCGTGTGAAGGTCGGTGCCTGTGGCAGCAATGGTTGTCATCCGTCTGGCCCTTTTACTTAATTTGGCGCTGCAGCAGGTGCAGCAATTGTGTCTATGGGGGTCGCGGTTGCAGCGGCTGGTGCAACAGCAGCAGGTGCCGGCATTTCTTCGCCAGGCATCGTGCCGCCCTGCGCTTTCACCCATGCCGCAAATTGTGCAGGCGGCAGTGCCTCCACAACAATTGGCATAAACGCGTGGCGTGCCCCGCAGAGTTCAGAGCATTGCCCGAAATAAACGCCGGGCTTCGTGATCGTGACAGATTTTTCATTCAGACGACCGGGAACCGCATCAAGCTTAAACCAAAGTGACGGCACCGCAAATGCGTGTATCACGTCCGCTGCCGTCGTTTGGATGCGCAAAGGTACGCCCGCAGGCACAACCATGCGATTGTCAGCAGCCAACAGTTTTGGCCCGTCATTTTCGGTGCGGAAACGCTCACCTTTGGCGGCATCGCCTTCTTCTTTCAGCATGTTTGAAACAACTTCGAACCCGCCATGGTCGGGATAGGTGTAGCCCCAATACCACTGATAACCAGTCGCCTTAATGGTAACGGCGTCTGCTGGTGCTGGCTTAAACTGCTTGGCCAACAAATCTAGCGATGGATAAGCAATGCCCAAGAGGATGAGCACAGGGATCAAGGTCCATACCACTTCGATAAAGGTATTGTGCGTCGTCTTTGATGGTACTGGATTGGCGCGGCGGTTGAAACGCACGATCACCCAAAGCAGGAGGCCAAGGACAAACAGAGAGATGATTGTGATGATCGGCAGCAGGATCGCATTGTTGATCCATTTTGCATATTGGCCGTTTTCGGTGAATTGTTCTTGAAAATCCACTTCCTTCGGCTTTGGCATACCAACGCTATCTTCATAATTGGGGCGCATCGGGGTGTAGCCCGGTAATGAACCATCCATTGCCTTCGGCGCAGCGGCAGCAGCCGGGGCGGCGGGTGCGGCGGTCGTTGCCGTAGCAGGCGTCGCAACCACAGGCGCGGCCACTTCCTTCGTCAATGGCGCTGGCGCAGGATTCGCTGGCTGCGCTATTACCAATGACGGCATGGTCATGGCAGCAAAGACAACCAGTAATTTCTTCCACGTATTCATCTACTTGGCCCCGTATTTTTGGTGCGGCGCAGGAACTTTGCGCATGTCTTGCTCAGCCGAGGATGGCCAGACTTGCGCGACCTATAGTCGCGCAAGTCTGAACCCTCAAGCGGTCGATTTAGTATTTTTAGCATTTAATTGCACCACTGTTCTACCCATTTGCGTTGCAATCCGTTAAACTGAACATGCAAAAGACGACATTGGCTAACAAGGAAAACTCTCCCCATCATGACCGAAGATGAAATACTGTCTGAATTCCGTAGCGTAGACGCGCTCCTAGAGGGGCACTTCCTGCTGTCTTCCGGCCGTCACAGCGCGTATTATTTGCAATGCGCTCGGCTGTTAATGAACCCCGAGCGCGCGGGACGGATTGCGCTTGCGATCAGTCAAAAAATGCCACGCGAACTGCGGACTGAGGTGCAAGCGGTCATTTCGCCCGCCATGGGCGGGATCATCATCGGCCATGAAATGGGTCGCGCGCTAGGCGTTGATGCCATGTTTGTGGAACGCCCCGAAGGTGTTTTTGCGTTGCGCAGGGGATTTACCCTCGCGCCGGGCACTAAGGTCCTGATGGTTGAAGATGTCGTGACCACTGGCCTATCTTCACGTGAAGCGATTGCTGCAATCGAAGCTGCTGGCGGGGTTGTTATTGCCGCAGCTTCTGTGGTTGACCGTTCAGCGGGGACCGCTGAGCTTGGCGTTCCCTTTTACCCGCTGATCCAGTTGAACTTTCCCACCTACGCGTCCGACGAACTGCCGCCGGAGCTTGCCGCGACAGAAGCGGTCAAGCCCGGTAGCCGCACATTATGACGCAAGCGCCCATGCCGCCCCGCTTGCGTTTGGGCGTGAACATTGACCATGTCGCAACCATCCGCAATGCGCGCGGCGGTGATCATCCCGACCCGGTTCGTGCGGCGCAGATTGTGGCTGCCGTAGGTGGCGACGGCATCACGGCGCATCTGCGGGAGGACCGGCGTCATATTCGCGATGCCGATATCGAACGTATCATGGCCGCGACGAATTTGCCGCTGAACCTTGAAATGGCCGCAACCGACGAAATGCTGGAGATCGCCTTGCGGCATAAGCCGCATGCCGCGTGCATCGTTCCCGAGCGGCGTGAGGAGCGGACGACCGAGGGCGGATTAGACGCGGCGGGACAGCATAATCATCTTGCGCCCATCGTCACGCGGCTCGGGGACGCCAATATCCGCGTCAGCCTGTTCATTGAGCCTGATGCGCGCCAGATTGAAGCAGCTATCCGCCTGAAAGCAGATATCGTTGAGTTTCACACGGGCAAATATGCCCATGCGCAAGGCGAGGAGCGCGAGATAGAGCTGCGCCGGATTGCCGATGCTGCGGCGCTCGCGGCAAAGAATGGGATAGAGCCCCATGCGGGCCATGGGCTCACTTTTGACAATGTTCAGCCCATTGCCGCCATTGCGCAATTTGCCGAACTCAACATCGGGCACTATCTGATCGGTGAGGCCATCTTCATTGGCTTGGAAGAAAGCGTGCGCAGAATGCGTGAGCTTATGGACCTTGCCCGGTGATCATCGGGCTTGGCTCTGACCTGTGTAACATCGAACGCATCGCCAAATCGATTTCGCGATTTGGCGCGCGATTTGAAAATCGTGTTTTCACTGACGTGGAACGTGCCAAGGCAGCCACGCGCCCATTTACCAAAGCGGGAACCTATGCAAAGCGCTTTGCCGCCAAGGAAGCCTTTTCAAAGGCCGTGGGAACCGGTTTCAAACATGGCGTATTTATGAAGGACATTGGCGTCGTCAATGCGCCCACAGGTGCGCCAACCCTGTCCCTGACGGGCGGCGCAAAAGCGCGGCTAGACGCAATGATTCCTTCGGGTTATGAGGCACATATTCATTTGACGCTGACGGATGACCACCCGTGGGCACAGGCATTTGTCATTATAGAAGCGTTGAGATCGCAAAAGGCATGACCAGTTTGACCACCGACAACAATGCCGAGGCAACACCGCCCACGCCAGTCCCTGAAAAAAAGGGCTGGGCGGCAGCGGCTTGGGCCGAATTTAAAGGCATGTTTTGGCTTCTGCTCGCCGTGCTTGCGTTCCACAGCTTCATTGCAAAACCCTTTTACATTCCGTCTATTTCGATGATGCCGACCTTGCTGGTGGGTGACCGCCTGTTCGTCAGCAAATATCCTTATGGATGGAGCCATGTGTCGCCGACGATACCGAATCCTGTGGCGATATTCCGCTGGCTGGTGTTGCGCGAAGAGGTGGACACCTTGGCCGTGCCTTTGCCGGAAAGCAACACGCGCGTCTGGGGCAAATTGCCCGAACGTGGCGACATTGTAATAGTGACGCCAAAGGGCAAATATCAGGATTGGATCAAGCGCGTCGTCGCCTTGCCCGGTGACACCATCGAACTGCGCGCAGGGCAGATTTTCCTCAATGGCAAACCCGTGAAGCAGGAAACCCAGCCAAGCCTCATCTTACCGGTCGATGCCAACAACCCGTGCAATGATTATGACTTTCCGGGCGCACTGACGCGCGGCGATGATGGTGCGCTCAGTTGCCATTTACCAATTATTCGCGAAACCCTGCCCAACGGCGTGCAATATGATACGATTGACGCGCGTCGGCGCGATACCGATGACATGGGGCCTGTGAAGGTTCCTGCTGGTCATGTTTTCCTGATGGGTGATAACCGCGATAACAGCTCCGACAGCCGCGTGGCGGCAGAGTTTGGCGGCCTTGGTGGTCCTGTATCATGGGATCGCATCGGCGGCCGCGCGGAAATTATCACATTCTCAGTTGATGGCAGCACTGGCCTTAATCCTGCAAGCTGGGTCAGCTCCCTACGCGGTGATCGCGCTGGCGACAGCTTGCGTCCTAAAAAGGTCGGCCAAGGTGAGTGACGCCGCTCCTCTTGCGCAAAGCAAGCCGCGCCGGACGCGCAAAAAGCCTGCCGTGCAGGCAAACGACAGCTTTCGTGAAGAGGTAGGCCCAACCGAGCTTTACGACCCCATCATTCGTTCGGAGATAAAGCGCGCTGCGGTATGGATTGGCATGGCCAGCCTCGTTGTTGCCTTCATCTGGCTTGCGCAGCCCATTCTTCTCATCATTGGCGGCATCGTTCTTGCCGCGATGTTCGACGGCGGCGCGCGGCTTCTTGGCCGAGTGCTGCCCATCCCGCGCGGCTTCCGCCTGACCATTGTCGTGCTGGCGGTGTTTGGTTTTGTTTATTGGACGTTTGTCTTCACAGGTTCTGAACTCGCCGCGCAAGCCGCAAGCCTTCAGGCCATTGTCGAAAGCCAAATTGAAATAATAGGCAATCGCATTGAAGCGGCAGGGTTCAACATTTCTGCTGAGGATGTAAAAAGCCTTGGTTCGCAGATTTTAAGCTCCGTTGGCCGCGTTACTGAAGCAGTATCGTCCGTTTTGGGCGCGGTCACAAACCTTGCGATGATGCTGGTTCTCGGCATCTTTATCGCAATCGAGCCCCGCTTATATGAACGCGGTGTCGCGTGGATGTTGCCTTTGGCAGAGCGCGCGCATTTTTATGTCGCCGCCGAAAAAATGGGCAGCGTCCTGCGCCGCCTGATGGCGGGTCGCCTGCTTGGCATGGTGGTTGAAGGCGTTGGCACATGGGCGTTACTTAGCGTGGGCGGCGTGCCAATGGCGGCGCTGCTGGGTGTGCTCACTGGCCTGCTGGCATTCTTGCCGAACATCGGCGCCATTGTATCGGGCGCGCTTATTATCCTCGTTGGATTTTCTGCCGGGGTTGATGTCGGGCTCTACGCCGTTTTCGTGTATTTCGTTGTGCAGACGGTAGACGGGTATTTGATCGTCCCGATGGTCGCAAAACGTGCGGTCGATTTGGCACCTGCTTTAGTGCTCGGCGCGCAGATTCTTTTCGGCGCTTTATTCGGCATTTTGGGACTTGCATTGGCCGACCCGATCATCGCGATGATCAAGGTCGCGTTGGAGCGACAATCCGTACGCAATGAAGCGCGTGGCATCCGCGAAGGGCCGTGACCCAAACCCTATGTTGCTGACCGTCTGCTTTATATTAGGCGTCGCCAATTTTTGTATGCACAAAGCGGTGGCGGAATCTGGGCATCCTTTTGTTGAAGAGACTAAGCTTTATTTCGGCCGGCATTTCGGTCCTTATGGAAGCTATGCCATTGAACTGGCCTTACTCATCGGCGCCATGTGGTTGGCCAATGCAGACTCCTTGGCGGTATCGCTCCTCTACGCCGCCTACACCGCCGTAAACGGCGTTGCGACATGGATATTGTTGTCGAACAAGGCATGATGGGCCTTTGTGCTTTGCGCTAATATAATTATACGGCCCCTGTGCCACCATTAGCTCCCACCAACGATGCCAAGCCCGATTTCGCCGTCATGCGGCGATTCTTGCCCTATTTATGGCCGAAGAATGAAGCTGGTTTGCGCGCCCGCATTGTCTTTGCCTTGCTGCTGGTGGTTGTCTCAAAACTCATTCAGCTCAGCATGGCGTGGCTCTATGGCCAGGCCATCGACCGCATGGTGCCGGGCATGGAAGCCAGCGTCGCCATCGCCATCGCCTTGGTCGCGGCTTATGCTGGTGCGCGTTTTGGCGGGGTATTATTCGACAATTTGCGCAACATCGTCTTTGAACGTGTCGGGCAAGATGCGACGCGGCGTCTGGCCGAAAATGTCTTCAGCCATTTGCATAACCTGTCGATGCGTTTCCACATGAACCGGCGGACAGGCGCGGTTACCAAGGTGATTGAACGCGGGACCAAGAGCATCGACATCATGCTCTATTTCCTCTTGTTCAACATCGCGCCGACCTTGCTTGAGCTGTTTTTAGTCTCCGTTTATTTCAAGATTTCATTTGGCTGGGGCATGGTCATTGCCACGCTGATCATGGTCGTCAGCTACATTGTTTACACCACCCTAATCACCAACTGGCGCAACAAATTGCGCGAGGAAATGAACGAGCTCGACACGCAGACCGTTGCCAAGTCCGTCGACAGCCTCCTAAACTATGAAACGGTCAAATATTTCAACGCAGAAAAGCGCGAGACCCGCCGCTATGCGGAGGTGGTGCATCATTACGCCAATGCCGCCGTCAAATCTGAAAACTCGCTCGCCGCGCTGAACATTGGCCAATCGCTGATCACCAACCTGATGATGGCTGGGGCCATGGGCTATGTCGTTTGGGGCTGGTCACGCGGGCAATTTACCACAGGCGACGTGGTGACGGTGAATACCTTGCTGGCACAGCTTTTCCGGCCATTGGACATGTTGGGCATGGTGTATCGCACCATACGCCAAGGCTTGACCGATATGGCCGCGATGTTTGCGCTTATCGATACGCCCGCCGAAATCACCGACAAACCGAATGCGCCCGCGCTAGCAATCCATGGCGGAGCGGTGGTGTTTGACGATGTGTATTTCGCGTATGACGCGGAGCGGCAAATATTAAACGGCGTCAGCTTCGACATAAAACCCGGCCATACGCTCGCCGTGGTTGGCCCATCGGGCGCGGGCAAGTCGACCATCGCGCGTTTGCTCTATCGTTTTTACGATATTACCGGCGGGCGCATAATGATCGATGGGCAGGATGTACGTGACGTTACGCAGTCCAGCCTGCGCAGTTCCATCGGCATCGTTCCGCAGGATACCGTTTTGTTCAACGACACCATCGGCTATAATATAGGCTATGGTCGCGAAGGTTCCAATCAAGCGGAAATCGAAGAGGCCGCGCGCGGCGCATCGATTCAAGGCTTCATCGAATCACTGCCCGACCAATATGCCGCCAAGGTTGGCGAGCGTGGGTTAAAGCTATCCGGTGGTGAAAAGCAGCGCGTGGCAATTGCCCGCACATTGTTGAAAAATCCGCCGGTTTTGATCCTTGATGAAGCCACCAGCGCCTTGGACAGCCGCACCGAGTCGGAAATTCAAGCAACGCTGGAACGTATTTCGGAACGCCGCACCACAATCATCATCGCGCATCGGCTGTCGACCGTCGTGAACGCAGATCAGATCATTGTGCTAGAGGCGGGGCGCGTGGCGGAGAAGGGAACGCATATGCAATTGCTGCGCAAAAATGGTCTATATGCCGACATGTGGGCACGCCAACAAACCGAAGCTGAAGAAGAGGCTGTTCCTGCCGCGTAAAATCACGCGCTATCTGCAACAAACGCATGTGGGCTCTGTCATTGGCAGTTCGGTCACGCTAGGGCTTTCGCATGGCCTCCGTCGCTCCCTCCCCTACGCCAGCCGATGTTTTGCATCGCTTGTTCGGCTTCGCTGGCTTTCGCGGGCAGCAGGAACAGGTGGTTACGCGCGTTTTGGCTGGTCAGCGGACGCTTGCGATCATGCCAACGGGCGCGGGCAAGTCGCTTTGCTATCAACTGCCTGCTGTGATCATGGATGGCACTTGCATCGTCATATCGCCGCTGATCGCGCTCATGCATGACCAAATGCGCGCGGCCGATGCCGTGGGTATTCGCGCCGCGACATTGACGTCCGCCGACGACAATCGCGCCGAAACCATATCACGGTTCCGCGCGGGCGAGCTTGACCTATTATATGTCGCGCCGGAGCGCGCATCGGGGCAGGAATTTCGCAGCCTGCTACGCGAAACAAAAATATCCCTCTTTGCGATTGATGAGGCGCATTGCGTGTCCGAATGGGGCCATGATTTCCGGCCCGATTATCGTTTGTTACGGCCATTGCTGGATGACTTTGCCCATGTGCCGCGCCTTGCGCTGACCGCCACCGCCGACACACACACACGCGACGATATTGCCGAACAATTGGGCATAGCCAAAGATGGCGTCATGGTGGCGGGTTTTGACCGCCCCAACATCCGCTACATCGCTGAGGCCGCGCCAAATAGCGGGATCGCGTCCTTGGTAAAGGGGTTGCAGGGTGCAGGCATCGTCTACGCCCAAACCCGCGACCGCACCGAAAAAATCGCCGCCCAGATCGCCGCGACGGGCCGCAGGGCGCTTTTTTATCATGCAGGTATGGAGCCACAAACGCGCGCCCGTGCGCAAGCCGAATTTGTGTCCTCCGAAGACATGGTCATGGTCGCAACGGTCGCGTTCGGCATGGGTATCGACAAGCCTGATGTCCGCTTTGTCGTGCATGCTGGCCTGCCGAAATCCATCGAATCCTATTATCAGGAAAGCGGCCGGGCCGGGCGCGATGGTGACCCGGCGGTCGCGCATATGCTGTGGTCCGCAGGCGACTTTACCCGCGCGCGTGGGCGCTTGACCGAGTTACCACCGGAGCGGCGTGAGGCGGAATTGGCGCGCGTGGCCGTATTGTCGCAATTGGTGGAAACCCCCGGTTGCCGCCGCGCGGTGCTGCTGCGCCACTTTGGCGAAAGCCCAGTCGAAACATGCGGCAATTGCGACAATTGCTTGCATGCGCCCGACGTGCACGACGCGACCGAGCTGTCCCGCAAATTGCTGTCCGCCGCCTATCGGACGGGTCAGCGATACGGCATGGGTCATTTGGAGAAGGTCCTGGTGGGGAATAAAGACGACCGAATTACGCAATTTGGGCATGACCAGCTTTCTGTGTTTGGTATTGTGAACCGGACCGAGGCCGCGATGCTGAAGCCCTTGTCGCGTGCCTTGCAAGCGCGCGGCGCGTTGGTCGCGAACGAACATGGCGGCCTGAAACTTGGCGGCGAGGCACGGGCGATCATGCGCGGCGATCAAAAGATTGAGATTGCTGTGGTAAAGCCCGGCAACACGCGCCGCGCAGGCCGCCCCGACAACCCCATTGGTAACCCGTTATTTGAGGCATTGCGCGCCAAACGCCGGGCACTTGCCGAAAATGTCGGCGTGCCGCCTTATGTCATTTTCCACGATGCAACCTTGCGCGAAATGGCGCTGACCCGGCCTGCCGATATCCGCGCCTTGGGCCGGATCAGCGGCGTCGGAGCCCGAAAGCTGGAGGCCTATGGCGCAGAATTTCTGTCGGTAATCGCAC
Source organism: Sphingorhabdus sp. EL138 (assembly GCF_945882965.1). GTDB lineage: Bacteria > Pseudomonadota > Alphaproteobacteria > Sphingomonadales > Sphingomonadaceae > Sphingorhabdus_B. The sequence continues at coordinate 25,687 of NZ_CAMCWY010000023.1, read as the reverse complement.
AATTTTAGGACCGAAATACATCGCTACATTGCCCCTCCTTGTCATCGATTGCGGATTAAAATATGAGGGATAGAATATCGTCGGCCATGGCGATTTTATTACAGGACTTTTCAGATGTTTCGCCAACTCACAGACCATATCTTGGTAGCGCCGCAAATTGACGTCGGCAACGTCATGGACGCCGCGCAAGCGGGCGTAACACGGATCATCAACAACCGCCCAGAAGGTGAATCCGCAGATCAAACCTCCGGTGCAGACATTGAGACCGCCGCGCGAGCCGCAGGGTTGGATTATGTGGCGATTCCGGTGACGCATGCAGGCTTTGCCGAATGGCAAGTCAGCGCCATGGCCGATGCATTGGACAATGCCGACGGTAAAGTGCTGGCTTATTGCCGATCCGGCACGCGCTCGACTTTGTTATGGGCATTGGCGCAGGCGTCCAAAGGCGAACATCCCGCCGTGTTGGCCGAAAAGGCCGCGGATGCCGGTTATGATTTAACGCCTGTGACCGCAATGATGGATATGCTGCGCGGGCGGGCTTCGTGACAGCAGAATTGCTTAAGCTGGCGGGGTCAATCGCCGCGATCTTGTTCATCGCTTGGCTTGCGCGGATCTGGAAACTCGGCGGCGACGTCCGCATACGCAACGAAGAACACGCGCGCGCAATTGCCCATGAGACTGTATGCGGGTTCGAACCCGTCGAAATTGGCATCGACAAGGCTGGTATCGCCGCGTTGATGCGTGACGCCGATGGTCGGCATCTTTTGGTGCGGCGGCATGGCGTACAATGGGCCGGACGGTTACTTGACCACCATAATGAGGCGCGCCTTGACCAAAAATTCCTCATCGTTGGCACGGGCGAGAAAAGCTTTGGCTCGGTGACACTTAATTTAGGCGCGGAAGCATCGCATTGGGCGGCTGGCCTGCGCCATTTGAAAATAGGACGTACATATGCCTGAATTGTTCAGCCCAATTGATTATGCCGTTCCGGCGTTCATCATCCTGATCGTTGCAGAAATGCTATGGGCGCGGGCGCGGGCGCCGGAGAAATATGAACCGCGCGATACGCTGACATCGCTTGCCTTGGGCACGGGCAGCACTGTGGCCGGTGCATTGACAGGCGCGTTGGTATTCAGCCTTGCCATGTGGATATACGAAAATCGCTTTTTCGATATCGGCTGGGTCTGGTGGGCGTGGCCCTTATGTTTTGTGCTTGATGATCTTGCCTATTATTGGGCGCATCGTTCGGGGCACCGCGTCCGCTGGTTCTGGGCAAGCCATGTAAACCATCACAGTAGCCAGCATTACAATCTATCGACGGCTTTGCGCCAAACATGGACTGGCTTTATCGCGCTTGGCTTTATCTTCCGCATACCTCTGGCATTTTTGGGTTTTCATCCCGCGATGCTGTTGTTCGTCGGCGCGTTCAATCTCATTTATCAGTTCTGGATCCACACCGAGGCAATTTACAAATTCCCGCGCTGGGTCGAATATGTCATGAACACGCCAAGCCATCACCGCGTCCACCATGCGACCAACCCGCGTTATCTGGACCAGAATTACGGCGGGACCTTCATCATCTGGGACCGCATGTTCGGGACCTTTACTGAGGAAGTCGAAGGCGAAAAAATCCGCTATGGGATCGTCAAGCAATTGGGCACATTCAACCTGTTGTGGAGCGTGTTTCATGAATGGATCGGCATCGCCCAAGACTTATGGTCCGCGCCATGGCGGCATAAATTTTCGTATCTGTGGCGTCCGCCGGGCTGGAGCCATGATGGCAGCCGGGACACATCGGACAGCATTCGTGCGCAATGGCTGAAGGGCCAGCAAGCCACAGCCGACCCGACGGCGCACAGTTAGCCTATTTACACCCTTGCCAGTAATTAATCGTCCGCTTAAACCCACGCATGAAGAGGGAGCAGGCAATATGGACGAATTCGACATCATTGTTATCGGCGGTGGTTCAGCAGGCAGCGCAGCCGCCGGACGGCTGTCCGAAGGTGGCAAATATAAGGTCTGCTTGATTGAGGCAGGCGGCACCAACAATAATATGTTGATCAAGACGCCCGGCTTCATGCCGTTCATCCGCAATGGGTCTAATTATAAATATGAAACCGTCCCGCAAAAGGGCCTGAATGGCCGCACGGGTTACCAACCGCGCGGCAAGGGCCTTGGCGGATCCAGCGCAATCAACGCGATGGTCTACATTCGTGGCCACAAATATGACTATGACAATTGGGCCGCCTTGGGCTGCGATGGTTGGTCCTATGACGATGTGTTGCCCTATTTTAAACGCTGTGAAGATAATGAGCGCGGCGCAGACGCTTTTCACGGATCGGGCGGGCCGCTCTCGGTGTCCGATCAACGCTGGCCGCAAGCGGGCAGCCTTGCCTTTGTTGAAGCCGCTGCCGAATTGCAATTGCCCGTAAATGCGGACTTCAACGGCCCGACGCAGGACGGCTTTGGCCTGTATCAGGTCACGCAAAAGGGCGGCGAACGCTGGACCGCTGCGCGCGCTTATGTTGAGCCTGCGCGTGACCGGATGGAGGTGCTGACTGGCGCACTGACCGAAAAGATCATCGTCGAAAATGGCCGCGCGACGGGCGTCGTCATCCGTCAGGGCCGCAAACGCCGGACGATCAAAGCGCGCGGGGCCGTTATTTTATCGGCAGGCGCATTTGGCTCACCACATATCCTGATGATGTCGGGCATGGGTCCGGCCGAACATTTGCGCAGTGTTGGCGTGGACGTTGTCCATGACAAGGCCGCGATTGGGTCTGACCTGCAAGACCATATCGATTATGTTTCCAGCTTCAAAACCGAATCCAAGGATGATTTCTTCGGCGATTCGCTGACCGGCACGCTTAAGATGGTCAAGGGCATTATCGAACATCGCTTCAAGCGCACTGGCGTCATGACCACCTGCTTTGCCGAGGCGGGTGGCTTCTGGCGTTCGGACCCAAGCTTGCCAGCACCCGACATCCAATATCATTTCGTGCCCGCCATGTTGGAAGACCATGGCCGTTCCTCAGTGAAGGGCCACGGCTTTAGCTGCCATGCCTGCGTTCTGCGTCCTGAAAGCCGGGGAACTGTGCGTTTGTCGTCATCGGACGCCAAAGTCGCCCCGGTCATTGACCCGGCCTTCTTAAGCGATGACCGCGACATGGCGACACTGCGTGCCGGGGTGCGCGCGATGCATCGTATATTCGAAGCGCCTGCGCTTGCCGCCTATAATGGCCAGAACCGGCATCCGGTTGATATCAATGACGACGCGGCATTGGACGACCTGATCCGCAGCCGCGCCGACACGGTCTACCACCCCGTTGGCACCTGCCGTATGGGGCCGAATGACAATGATGTTGTTGACCCGCGCCTGAAATATCGGGGCATAGAAGGGCTATATGTGGCCGATGCCAGCATCATGCCGCGTGTTGTTTCCGGGAACACCAATGCGCCGAGCATCATGATTGGGGAAAGATGTGCCGAATTCGTTCGGGCTGACTTGCAATAATCTTGCGTAAATGCGGCGCTGCGGTTAACCGCGTGCCCATTATGGCGATAAACAGAACAGAATATATCAGCACCCGCGGCAACGCAGACGTGCTTGATTTTGCAGGCGTCACTCTGACGGGGTTGGCAAGCGACGGGGGGCTATATGTGCCCCGGCACTGGCCGCAGTTTTCAACGGACGAAATCGCCACGATGCGCGGGCTGTCTTATGTGGATCTCGCCGCGCGTGTCATGGCGCCCTTTACCGCAGGCGTATTGGACGAGGCGGAGTTAAAGGGCCTGTGCGCCACGGCTTATGGCTCCTTTGCCCACACAGCGGTTACGCCGCTGGTGCAGTTGGATGGCCAGCATTGGTTGCTTGAGCTTTTCCACGGCCCGACCTTGGCGTTCAAGGATGTGGCGCTGCAATTGCTTGGCCAGTTTTTTGCACGGTTTCTGTCGGGTACGGATACAAAGCTGACGATTGTCGGCGCAACCTCTGGTGACACGGGTTCAGCCGCGATTGATGCCGTTGCCGGACGCGCGCAGATTGAGATTTTCATGCTGCATCCACATAACTGCGTGTCCGATGTGCAGCGGCGGCAGATGACAACCATCCTAGCGCCAAACGTCCATAACATCGCCATTGGCGGCAGCTTTGATGACGCCCAAGCCATGGTGAAGCGGATGTTCAACGACAAGGATGTCAACGGTCCGCTGACTTTATCTGCAGTTAACTCGATCAATTGGGCACGCCTGATGGCGCAAGTGGTCTATTATTTCTACGCCGCGCTTCGGCTTGGCGGGCCGGAGCGCAAGGTCGCATTTTCGGTACCGACAGGAAATTTCGGCGACGTGTTCGCAGGCTACGTCGCCGCGCAAATGGGTCTTCCCATTGAGCGCCTGATTGTGGCCACCAACATCAACGATATTTTGCACCGCGCTTTGTCAAAAGGAGACTATTCGGTGCTTGGCGTGACCCCGACGGCATCACCGTCGATGGATATTCAGGTGTCGAGCAATTTTGAACGCTTATTGTTCGATCTGGAGGGCCGTGATGGTGTCACCACGGGCGCGCGGATGAAATGGTTTGAGCAAATGGGCAAGATGGTGCTGTCGCCCGACATGCGCAAAAAGGCGGGTTTGCTCACCAGCGCACGGACCGATGCCGAACAAATGTCGGCGGCCATGCGTTGGGCTTATGGTGCGACGGACCAGATTATCGATCCGCACACCGCGATCGCTTTGCACGCCGCGCGCCATGCGGGCATTCGCCCCGATGTGCCGGTTGTAACATTGGCGACCGCGCATCCCGCCAAATTCCCCGACGCCGTTGAAAATGCCACGGGTATACGCCCCGCTTTGCCCGCGCGAGTGTCGCAATTATTTGACCGCGAAGAACGCTTTGATGTTTTGCCCGGCGAATATGATGCTGTGCGGGATTATGTGTTGGCGCGCGCTACGCGTTGAATATGGAGCCGGATTTCGTCACCCTGATCAGCGAACCGCGCAGCGATTATACGCTGATCGATTCGGGTTATGGGCGCAAATATGAATCCTATGGCGACCGCCGCTTCATCCGGCCCGAGCCGCAAGCGATGTGGGCCCCGGCATTAGACGACTGGCCCGCTGACGCCGAATTTATTCCCGGGTCAGACGATGATGGCGGCGGTCGTTGGTATAACAACAAACCCGTGCCCATGGATGGATGGTCCCTGTCGTGGAATGACGAGGTGCATTTTACCGCGTCCTGCACACCGTTTCGCCATTTGGGATTTTTCCCGGATATGGACCCGGTGTGGCGTTGGATGCGCGGGCAATTGGCAGGCGTTACCGACCCGGTTGCCCTGAACCTGTTCGGCTATACCGGTGTTGGCACGCTCGCTTTGTCTGCGGCAGGCGCGCAGATGGTGCATGTTGATGCGTCCAAGAAATCGGTCGGGCAAGCGCGGGCCAATGCCGAAATGTCGGGCATGGCCGACCGCCCTATCCGCTGGATCGTCGATGACGCGGCCAAATTTGTTGCCCGCGAAGTGCGCCGCGAAAAACGTTATGATGGCATATTGTTAGACCCGCCCAAATATGGCCGTGGCCCCGAAGGCGAAGTATGGCGGCTTGAGGAAGACTTGCCTGAGCTAATCGCCAATTGCCGCAAGCTGTTGGATGCGGAATCGAAGTTTTTGTTTTTGACCGTCTACGCCGTGCGCATGTCCGCGCTGGCATTGGGTGGGTTATTGGAATCGCATTTTGCGGACCTTGGCGGCAAGGTTGAATTTGGCGAACTGGCGGTGCGCGAACACGGCAGGGGCATGCTTTTGCCCACCGCCATCTTCGCCCGTTGGTCGCGTTAAGGAGTAATATGAGCGACACTTTAATTCTTGAAGTGCACGATCTTGTCGTCAATGTCCTAACGGGTATTTACAGCCAGGAAACGCATCTGCCGCAACCGCTGCGGATATCAATCAGCATCACGCTAGATATGGCCCCGCATTACGCACCCGATTCGCCGCTGTCGGCGTCCAAAAATTATATGACGTTGAAAGAAGCGGCGACAAAATTGCCTGAGGGCGTGCACTTCACGCTGATTGAGGCAGTGGCCGATCATATCATGGACACTCTGTTCGCTGATGACCCGCGTGTCAGCAACATCGTCGTCAAAATCGTCAAGCTGGCGATTGCCGAAGATAATGAGGCGATTGGCATCACCATGTCGCGGGGCCGCAAGTGACAGACAGGCCGCTTGCAATTGTAACAGGTGGCAAGCGCAGGCTGGGCGCAGCGATTGCGGCGAAACTTGCAGGCGCAGGCTATGCGCTGGCTCTAGTGAGCCATATGGATACCCCGCCGGAGGCTGCTCTGGCAGCGGCGCTGGAGGCGAACGCGCGCGAATGGCACGCATTCACCTTTGACCTGAGCACGGGCGATCCTGCCAAGCTTGTCGACATGATCGCCGCCCATTTTGGTCGCACACCTGACTTGCTGGTGAACAATGCGGCCATGTTTGGACAAGACGACTGGCACAGCATGACGCTGGAAACGCTGGAGGCGCATTTCCGGTTAAATCTGTTTGCGCCATTATTGCTAGCGCAGGCGCTCGTCCACATCGCTGGCCCAGAGGCGCGCGCCGCGATCGTCAATATCCTTGATCAACGCGTGGTCAATCCGCACCTTGACCAGATAAGCTACACCCTGTCTAAGCAGGCGCTTGCCGCATCGGTGCGTTCCATGGCGGCATCCTTTGCTGGTCGTGCCCGTTACAATGGCGTCGCGCCTGGCTTGGTCATTGCAACCGACGATTATACCGCCGAGCAAGAAACGCGGCTGGCCGATAGGATGCCCTTGGGCGCATTGCCATCGCCCTCGGCTGTCGCGGACGCAGTCGTTTATCTTGCCCAAGCGCAGGACGTTACCGGCCAAGTCATTTTCGTCGACGGCGGTGCGCATCTCAAAAGTTTTGATCGCGACTTCATGCATCTTTAGCGCGCGCCTGCGACCGATTATTGCGCCGATGCACAAATTACTTGCGTTTTGACCCTCGTTTCGCCATAGGACGCTCAAGCGCATGAGGCGAGCGGACAACACCGCCGCAGTTTTGGCAGCGTGAGGGCCTAGATACAGGCTCCGCCAAACGAACAAGATGCGCAAGCTTAGAGGCTTCCCATATCACGCAGGGTTGTTTCCAACGGGTCAGCATAAGCTGCTCCCGAACACCTGCTGTTGCGCCCGTGCGGTCCTGATGAAAGGACACGCTTCGTGGGCCGCGACGATTATTTTGAGAGTGTTATTATGTCTTTTTTCCAAGACCTGGGCCTTGCCCAACCTATCCTTAAGGCGCTTGAGGCGGCTGGCTATGATACGCCGACTCCCATTCAGCAACAGGCCATTCCGTCTTTGCTTGAGGGCCGCGATCTATGCGGCATTGCGCAAACCGGAACCGGCAAAACCGCCGCATTTGCGTTGCCGTCCCTGCACCATTTCGCCACCAAGCCAAAGGCGCGTCAGCAATATAGCTGCCGGATGCTTGTCCTGTCGCCTACGCGCGAACTTGCGGCACAAATCGCCGATAGCTTCCGCACATATGGCAAGTTTTTGGGCCTGAAGGTCGATTGCGTGTTCGGCGGCATGCCGATTTTTAGCCAGAAAAAGCGTCTTGCCGGCGGCGTCGATATTCTTGTCGCAACGCCGGGCCGCTTGATCGACCTGATTGAGCAACGCGCGGTAACGTTGAAGGACGTTGAAATCTTCGTGCTTGATGAAGCCGACCAAATGATGGACCTTGGCTTTATTCACGCGTTGAAGCGTATTGACCAATTATTGCCAAAGCAGCGTCAGACTTTGTTCTTTTCGGCGACCATGCCAAAGGCAATTGCAGAACTCGGCAACCGTTTTTTGAACAACCCTGTGCGTGTTTCGGTTGCACCCGCCGCGACCACAGCAGAGCGCGTTGAGCAATTCGTAACCTTTGTTGAACAGCGCGAAAAGCAGACATTGCTAACGCTCAAATTGCAAAGCGAAGAGATTGACCGGGCTTTGGTCTTTACCCGCACAAAGCATGGCGCCGACCGCGTTGTGCGTGGGCTTGCAGGAGCCGGCATTCAATCCGCCGCTATCCACGGCAACAAATCGCAAGGGCAGCGCACCGCTGCGCTGCAAGCCTTCCGCGATGGCAAGATCAAGATCCTTGTGGCCACCGACATTGCAGCACGCGGCATTGACGTCCCCGGCGTCAGCCATGTGTTCAACTTCGAACTGCCCAATGTGCCCGAACAATATGTCCACCGCATTGGCCGCACCGCGCGTGCCGGCCGTGAAGGCATCGCGATGAGCTTTGTTGCGGGCGATGAGCGCGGCTATATGAAGGATATCGAGCGTCTAACTGGCATCCGCGCCATGACGCTTGGCCTTCCCGAAGGTTTCCGTGCAGCCGTTGCAGCACTGCCGCCGCCTGTTGCCGATAAAAAGCCGCAACAGGCCCGTGGTGGTCGCGGTGGCGGTCAGCCCGGCGGCGGACGCACCAATTATGCTGGCAAGAAGCTTGGCGGCAATAATGGCGGCACTGGTTTGAACGGCGAGAGCCGTAACCGCACGCACGCACCGCAAGGTGGCTGGCAGCCCGCCATTGGTCCACGTGACGGCAGCCGTGAAGGCAGAAGCGAAGGCGGGCGTGATGCACGTCCACGCAGCGACAATGCCCCTGCTGGTGATCGTCGTCCAACCGCCGACCGCGCATTTGCCGCCCGCAGCGAAAACCGCCGCGATCCCGGCGCACCTGCCCGCAATTACGGCCCCAAAAAGGGTGGTAATGGCAACTATAAAGGCACAGTAAAGCGCGCTGGGTAAGCCTCAATTAACACCATAGCCCTTGTCATTCCCGCGAAAGCGGGGATGACAAGCTTTAGCTTAGATCGCCGATCAGTGCCGAAAATGCCGCATGCCGGTGAAGACCATGGCGAGGCCAGCTTCATTGGCGGCGGCAATCACTTCGTCATCGCGCATTGATCCGCCGGGTTGAATGACCGCCGTCGCGCCCGCTTCAGCAGCGGCGAGCAGCCCGTCCGCAAAAGGGAAAAACGCGTCGGAAGCAACCGCCGAACCCACTGTGCGCGGGGCATCCCAACCATAAGTTTCCGCCGCCTCCTTTGCCTTAATCGCCGCAATCCGCGCGCTGTCACGCCGGTTCATCTGACCAGCACCAATGCCAGCGGTCGCGCCATCCTTGGCGTAGACAATCGCATTGGACTTCACGTGCTTGGCGATCGTCCACGCAAAGCGGCAGTCCGCCAGTTCCTGTGCGCTTGGGCTACGTTTTGTAACGACGGTGATTGCAGCATCGGCAACATAGCCATTGTCACGTGATTGCACAAGCAAACCGCCTGTAATCGGCTTGACAGACAGGCCACCGCGTTTTGGATCAGGCAATTCGCCGGTTAGCAACAATCGCAAATTCTTCTTCTTGGCAAATACCGCCTTGGCCGCATCATCGGCAGACGGGGCCGCCACGACTTCAGTAAAAATCTCGGTAATCGCTTCGGCAGTTGCTGCATCCAGCGGGCGATTGACGGCAACGATACCGCCAAAGGCCGACACGCTGTCGCATTCCAGCGCCGCGCGATAGGCGTCGATCAATGTCGCACCCGTTGCCACACCGCATGGATTGGCATGCTTGACGATCACGACCGTTGGCGGGCCATCGCGAAACTCGGCGACCAGCTCAAGCGCGGCATCCGCGTCATTGTAATTATTATAAGACAGCTCCTTACCCTGCACTTGCTCGGCCTGCGCGATGCCCGCAATATGTTGCCCAACGGGCACATACAGCGCCGCGCGCTGATGTGGATTTTCACCATAGCGCAATTCGGCTGTGCGGTTGCCATTGACGGCAAGCATGTCGGGAAACAGTTGCTGTTGATCGGCAAAGGCAAACCACTGGCTGATCATGCTGTCATAGGCCGCCGTCGCAGAATAGGCCTTGGCCGCGCATTTGCGGCGGAAGTCATAACTGGTTTTACCGTCGCATTCCTCAAGCTCGGCAATCAGGTCATCATAATCGGCTGGATCGGTAAGGATCGTCACAAAGGCATGGTTTTTGGCTGCACTGCGCACCATCGATGGTCCGCCAATGTCGATATTCTCAATAATTTCGTCGCGCGACGCACCTTTGGCTACCGTCTGGGCAAAGGGATAGAGGTTGACGACCACAAGGTCGATTGCGCCAATATGATGTTCGGCCATCGCGGCGGCATGTTCGGGATTATCGCGCACCGCAAGCAGGCCGCCATGCACCATCGGGTGCAACGTCTTAACACGTCCGTCCATCATTTCGGGAAAGCCGGTGAGCTCGCTTATGTCCTTCACCGTAAGACCCGCAGCGCGGAGCGTTTTGGCCGTCCCGCCCGTCGACACCAATTCAACATGCCGCGCCGCCAGCGCATGGCCAAGCTCAACAAGTCCAGCCTTGTCCGATACCGACAACAGGGCCCGCTTAATGACGACGTCGTGCATAATTCATCCTAAATGGCGCAGTTGCCAGCTGATATGGAGCGCGCCTTTACCCGTATCGGCGGCAATCACAAGTTGTTGGGTCGGGTGCGGCCGACCATGTTGGTCAACCCATAAGCTATCATCCACCGACAATATACCGCCGGAAGTGGTAAATGCCCAGTTGCTGCCATCGGACATGCGCAGCAGGGCGGTCTGCGGTTGGTCTGTGGGTGCGATCTCAATATCTGGCCCCAGATGAAAGCGGACATGCGCCATTACATCAGCCTTCGGCTTTGCCTGCGGCAACAGCGTATCTTCGCCCCGCAATTCCATGCCGTCGGAACGCAAAATGAGCAGGCGCGTGTGATTATAACCAAAGCTTTTCGCATAGCCATCATGGCTTGCCTCAATCCGTGTCGCCTGATCAATGTCGCGGCGTTCAAGACCAACTTCAGCCACGCCCTTGCCCAATTGACCGCCTGGCAGAATCGCTGTCGAATTGGTGTCATTCAGGCATAAGGTCGAGTGCGCCGCCGTAGTCCGAAGCCCGCGCGCAAGCGCCGCCGATATGGTCGCGCCGACAAGCGCCGCACCGCCGCAATTGACGATGATCCGCTGCCCATTATGTGACAATTCGAACGCGAGGGTCGAGGCACAGCCCGATGCCGACTGGCGCGCGAGCGGAGGCGGCCCCGCATCCAGCAACAGCACAGATTTGCCAGCCGACACACGCTGATAGCCCCAATCGAGCGCTTGGCGATGCGGGCGGGCGCGAACTTCGCTCGCCGCCACAAGCGCGTCAATCCGGTCGGCGGTCATATGCGCCGACCCCTGCCAAGCGCCAAGCCCACCATCGGAATGGGTCAGGCCCAATAAGGCGGGTACCGCACGGCCCAATACCTCTATGAGAAAATCTGGCACCATCTCGCCTTGCGCAACATAGCATTGCTTCAACAGGCTCAATAGGCCGATGAGTTCCATCAACTGGGTTGGCGAGCGCGACACAACACCGCCATCAGGTAAAATTGTGGCGCGCAAGGATACGGCCAATCCGTCTTCACCCACTACGCGGCGGATTTTGCCTTCGGGCAACAGTAACGACGCGGCAACGACGCCCGCCCAGCCAAGGGTCTTGGCAAAGTGGCTTTGCGCCCTTGGTGCGGACTGGTCCAGATGACGTGCCACCCGCGCAAAATGGTTGATGACGCGCGAACGGTAAATCGGGTCTGAACTGCTAAGCAAAAACGGTGACCCGGCGGCCATGTTCAACAGCCGCCACGCACAATTGTCGACACGCCAAGCCGGCTCGCGCGTTTTCATGCCATTGGCCCGCAACCAGGCATCGGCGATATGCGCTGCGACAGGCGCGCCTTCACCGCGATTGGTCGCCGCCGCCAGATCACGCAGCCAGTCAAAACGGTGGATATAATCGGTCAGCGATGGTGACAGATTGAGCCGGTTATAATCCAGCGCATCAAAGGCTTGTTGTAAGCCCTGATAATGGAATTTGCCCATGCGCAGTGCTTGGCCACGTGCAGAATCTCCCGCCAAAGGGTCCTTGGGCACCGCCAGAAGGCGCAAAGGCACCTTGCCCTTCAACCGCTGATTGTGCAGCGGCGTGCGCCATGTCAGCTTGTAGAATTCGAGAGAGAGGCGCTTGAGAATATTTTGGCCCGCGCCCTTGGGCCTGACGATTAAGGCCGTCTGTCGTTGATCCGTACCGTCCTCAAAATTGCCGGTCATTCACCCCTCAGCGCCCGGATATTTGCGGCATACTGGCTCTCGCCGCCCTTGAATGTGGCAGTGCCGGCCACCAACGTATCCGCGCCAGCCGATATCGCGAGCGGTGCCGTCGCGGTCGTAATGCCCCCATCGACTTCAAGCCGGATATCGCGCCCCGTTTTCTCGATCATCTTGCGAACGGCTTCGATTTTGCGCAACTGGCTTGAAATAAAGCTCTGCCCGCCAAAACCGGGGTTCACGCTCATCACCAAGACAAGGTCAATGTCGTCGATAAGATAATCGAGCATCTTGGCTGGTGTATGCGGATTGAGCACGATGCCCGCCATTTTGCCAAGGGACTTGATCAACTGCACCGTGCGGTGCGGGTGCGGTCCAGCCTCTGGATGGAACGAGATGATATCTGCGCCAGCGTCGGCAAAATCCTGAATATATTGGTCAACTGGCGCGATCATCAAATGTACATCAAATGGCTTGTCGCTATGCGGGCGGAGCGCCTTTACGACCGCGGGGCCGATGGTGATATTGGGAACAAAATGCCCGTCCATGACATCGACATGGATCCAGTCGCATCCAGCGGCGTCAATGGCGCGCACTTCTTCACCCAGCCTTGCAAAATCAGCTGACAATATGGATGGCGCGATGCGGACAGCGTTAGTCATGCTTTGAGCTTAGACGCTGCACTGCGGGCGAGCAAGGCGGTGGCGGGCGTTATACACAGCTTATCGCAGCATTCGTGGCGAGCGCTGGTATACAAACAGGTCGCCCATGACGTCATGCGATTCTGAGCATTTGGTGAAGCCAAGCTTACCCGCGACATTATGCGATGCAGTGTTGCCGGTATCAATGATGCACCGTATTTCGCCCAGTCCTTGCCCGTCCGCCCATACCAATATCGCGGTCATCGCCTCAGTGGCATAGCCTTTGCCCCAAGCGTCGGGCGTGAATGCCCATCCGGCCTCAGGAAAGCCATCCAACGCGTGTATGCCGCGTTCAAACTGCGCCAGCCCGCCATTGCCGACAAAGCGACCACTTGTGCGTTCCACAAATGACCAATAGCCATAGCCAAACAACGGCCACATGCCGATGCCCTGAAGCATTTTGCCCCAACTGACATTGCGGCTGCGGGGTTCGCCGCCAATAAATGCGGTCATGCGCGGGTCAGCCCATGCTGTGGCATAATCCTCCCAATGCGCCAGCGACATGGGTTCAATGGATAAGCGGTCGGTTGTTAGTATGGACGCGATAGCTGTAATATACTCCCCCCGTCGCCCCAGCGAAGGCTGGGGCCCATCACGTGTGTCAGTCTCGACCGAAAAGCGAGATAGGCTCCAGCCTTCGCTGGAGCGACGTGGTTTATTAGTTAAGCGTTTCTGGAAAACCGTGCCACAAAAAATCCGTCCAAACCGCCCTGCTCAGCCAGCATCGGCGGCATTGTGCGCACATGTCCCTGCGCATTCGCGACAACGCCATCGGGCAACTCGTCGGCGGTCGCGGGTATCGTTTTATATTCGGGATGCCGCGCCAAAAATGCCTCGGCCTGCGCCTCGCCCTCATGCGGTTCGAGCGAGCAAGTGGCAAACACCAAAGTGCCGCCGGGCTTCACCCAATCCGCCGCGCGGTCCAACATGGCGCTTTGAATCGCGGCAAGGTTGTTGATCGCTTTCAGGTCGATACGCTGCAACACATCGGGGTGCCGCCGCATCGTGCCCGTGGCGCTACATGGTGCATCCAGCAAAATCGCATCGAACGGCTGCGATGGTTTCCAATCCATGACATCGGCGTTTACCCGCTGGGCATTCAATTGCGTGCGTTCCAAATTGGACATCAACCGGTCCATGCGCCGCGCGCTGTTATCGAGCGACGTTACCGCAAAACCTGCCGCCGAAAGTTGCATCGTCTTGCCCCCCGGCGCAGCGCACAGGTCAAGCGCGCGCTTACCAGCGCCATCACCCAAAAGCCGCGCGGGCAGGCTTGCGGCCAGATCCTGTACCCACCACGCGCCTTCATCATAGCCGTCAAGTTCTTCTACCGCCGTACCACGCGGCAAACGCACATGGCCGGGCATCAGGCTGACCCCATTTAGGCGCTCAGCCCATGCGGCTGTCTCTACTGGCGTGCGCAGGGCAAGGTCCAATGGCGGCGGTTCGGACAAGGCCTTTTGCGCGCCAGCGATCATGTCGTCGCCCCATGCTGGGTGCCAGCGCATCATCGCCGCCTCAGGCAAAGACGGCAATTCAGGCAACGCGACTTGGGCGCGCAGCAATGATCCCAGCACGCCATGCACCAGCCGCCTTGGGCCGCCATCGACCAAGGGCAATGCCGTTGCGATTGCCGCATGGGCAGGTGTGCCCAAGCGCAAAATCTGCGCCATTGCGAGGCGAAGCACCATCCGTGCCTTGGAGTCATCTGGCAGAACTTGTTTGGTCTTGCTGTCGATGAGATAATCCAGATCAACCGACCAGCGCAAAGTCTCCTGCGCAATCGCAATCGCCAAAGCGCGATCCGGTGGCGACAGGCCCTTAGTCGCGTTGGCGGTGGCTTGGTCCATCGGCGTGCCCATGCGCATGACGGTATCAAGCAACCGCAAGGCGGCACGGCGGGTCGGCAAGCCAGAAATTTCGTCAGTCATGACCAAGCGCACTAGGCGTCTGCGGCACACAAGTGAAGAGCGGTTTTGCGCGGCCCCACTTGCGATACCGCATCTTGCAAATGCGTCCGTGAACGCCGATATTCAATGATAGCCATTTCGCTCAAGGAAATTCGAACTATGGGCACCCGTCCACCACATGTCAAAGCGCCGGAATATCTCTCCAAAAGCCCGCCAATCCCGGAAGCCAAAGAGGTCGGCCGCGCGCCGGAGCCCGACGCCGATCGACCCGATCCCGTCCGCTACGGGGATTGGGAATTAAAGGGCGTTGCGATTGATTTTTAGGGTTAGGCCCACAAAAGTCACGCCATAAACGGCGCAGAAACCTCCGGCCTCACGCGGGCCAGCCGTCCGCTGGCTTTATCAATCATCGCCCAAGTCGTATTCGCCCGCACGATCACCTTACCCTTGGCATCAACAAAATCGACGCGCCGGTCAAACTGGGCACCCTTGGGTTCGCTCTCAATCCATGTGCGTGCCGTGACGCTCTCGCCTGCCGCGATATTACCGCGATAGTCAATCTCGTGCCGCGTCACGACCCAATGATAAGCCGCGATATGTTCAGGCGCAGCAACCGCCTGCCAATGCGACGTCGCCATATCCTGTATCCACCGCACCCAGACGGCATTGTTGACATGCCCAAGCGCGTCAATACTGTCCGGCTGCGCGGTGAAGATTTGGGTGAAGTGGGTCAATGCCGCCCTTCAATTTCGTTGCGTGCGGCCTCGGTTAGGAAAGCGCTACGCGTCAATTTGCGCGCAGTCGCAGCAGCGTCAATGGCGTCCAAAACCCCGCGATCAATCGAAATGTTGATCCGTTGTGGCCGGTTGCTGACATAGACATAAGGCACGGCTAGCAGGAATGCGCCCTCGGCTAAATCGTCGGCGGCCATATCGCGAATTTTCTCTATAGCCGAAGGCTCGGGTGCCTTTTCGCCTTCCAGATACAGCATCACGGCCTCGCTGGCATTGGCCTGCACGTCGGCGAGGTCGTCGGCAGCCGAAAAACAGCCGGGAAGATCGGGGAAATGCACCCCCCATGCGCTATCTTCATCTTTATGCACTACGGCGTGATAGACGATCATCATTTCGTACCTTCTGCCAGCCAACCTGCCATCCGCGCGATGCTGCGTGCGGTGCCAAGTGGCAAATCCTTTTTCGGATGCGGCACCACAACAACCTGCGTGTCCTTTCGGAATTTGTGATGCGAACCCTTTACCGCGACTCGCTCAAAGCCCTCAGCCAGCAACCTTTTAACAATGCGCTTGCTGTCGCGTTCCATGCCAATGCATTAAAGCGCTAGCGATTCAAAGTCAATATGTGTGTATTTATTTACACACATATTAAAATCCCGGGAGCTGTGCCAAGTTGATGAGTTTCGCTACCAATGGATTTGACATATCGCCAACGATATGATACCATTGCGCATGATCTTGGACACCGATGTTATCATGGCCGCAATTCGGAGCACAAAGGGTGCGTCGGCGGAGATTGTCCGACGCGTGTTGCGTGGTGAAATGCATATTGAACTGACCGTCGCGATGGCGCTCGAATATGAGGCTGTTGTCATGCGTGAAGAGCATTTACGCGCGGGCGAATTGACGGCGGCCGAAGCAATGAATGTGATCGACGCGTTGGCCGCCTTGGCGACGCCGATAGAAATTCATTTCCGCTGGCGCCCGCAATTGCGTAATGCGGATGATGAAATGATATTAGAGGCCGCAATCAATGCGCACGACCGGACAATCGTGACGTTCAACAGGCGGGATTTTGTTGGCGCTGCGGAACGGTTCGGCGTTGCGTTGGCCTCGCCACGTGAGATATTGGAGAAACGGACATGAGTATTGCAAGCAACTATGCCCTGCGCCTTCCTGCATCACTGAAACGTGAATTGGAGAGGGTTGCGCGCGAAGACGGCACTAGCCTTAACCAGCTGATTGTAACAGCGGTAGCCGAAAAGCTGTCAGCATTGCGCACTGCAGATTTTTTCGAGGAACGACGGGCGCGGGCGGATGTTGGCGCGGCGTTGGAAGTGATGACGCGGGAACGTGGAGAAACGCCGAGGAATGGGGATGCGCTTTGAGTTTAGTGACGTCATTTTTTAAATGAAATTATCGGTCACCCGCGCTTCTGCATAAACCTACAGCCCCATTGTTTCTTACCCCATCTAACCTCGCAAGCGTCAGACACCTCAAACCAATCATTTCCAGCATAGCCGGCGCCATGATATGCTCCAGCGCGGCAATATCGTACGGTTGTACGGTGAAGATTTGGGTGAAGGGCGTCATTTGCCCGATGTGGCCAACCCCATCTGCCACACAATAAACGCCGCTTCCTCGGCATTTTCGCGCAAGCGTTCGAACCGTCCGGACTTGCCGCCATGGCCTGCGCCCATGTTGGTTTTGAGCAAAAGCACATTGTCGTCGGTTTTCATGGCGCGTAGCTTTGCGACCATCTTGGCGGGTTCCCAATAAGTGACGCGCGGGTCGTTGAGGCCTGCGGTCCACAGCATCGGCGGATAGGCCTTTGCTTCGATGTTGTCATAAGGCGAGTAGCTGCGGATATAGTCAAACGCAGCCTTGTCGGTGATCGGGTTGCCCCATTCGGGCCATTCGCCCGGCGTCAAGGGCAGGTCTTTATCGAGCATCGTATTGAGAACATCAACAAAGGCGACATGGCTAACCACCGCGCCAAACAATTCCGGTGCCTGATTAACGACAGCGCCCATGAGTTCGCCACCAGCCGAGCCACCACTTGCGGTCACCTTGCCCTTGCTGGCGAAACCGAGGTCGATCAAGCCCTTGGCCGCATCGACAAAGTCGTTGAAAGTGTTGGTGCGCTTTGTCAGCTTGCCATCCAGATACCATTGATAGCCAAGGTCATCACCGCCCCGAATATGCGCAATGGCATAAGCAAAGCCACGGTCGACCATCGACAGGCGGTTGGCGCTGAAACCCGGCGGCGTGGCATAGCCATAAGCGCCATAGGCATATAGATGCAGCGGGTGGCTGCCGTCTTTTTTGAATCCCTTTTTGGTCAGGATCGACACTGGCACCTTCACCCCATCGCGCGCCGTGATTATCACACGTTCGGTCACATATTGGGAAGGGTCATATCCGCTGGGGATTTCCTGCACCTTCAATGTTTCCAGCCGGCCATCGGCGAGGGTGTAATCAAACACCGTGTCCGGCGTGACCATCGATTCATAGCCAAGGCGCAGCTTCGTCACATCATATTCGGGGTTATCGCCCAAGCCGGCTTCATAGCTTGCCTCAGGAAACTTGATCGCCTGCACTTTGTTGGCGTCGGCATAATCGCGAATTTCCACTTGATCGAGGCCATCAATCCGGCCTTCGGTCACATAGAAGTTTTTGAACAAGGATAGGCCAGTCAAATAATGGCGATCGGACCCAGCAATTAACGTTTTCCAGTCGCCGGGTGCTTTCATGCTGGCGGTGGCCACGCGGAAATTCACATGATCATCATTGGTCAGAATGAACAATGCGCCGTCGCGGACATCAACGCTATATTCCCGTCCGGTTTTGCGCGGGGATACCATGATAGGCGTCGCCGTTGGATCATTGGCGGGCACCAAGCGCACTTCGCTGGTGACATTGTCGCCCGTGCCAATGACGATCCAATCCTCTTGCGCGGTCAGGCCAACGCCGACGCCAAAGCCGATATCCTCCTCCTTATAGAGCAGCTTCGCTTTGCTCAATTCATCGCCCAATTTGTGATACCACGCATTGTCAGTGCGCCAATTGTCGTTGGCAAGGCCATAGACAACGCCCTTGCCGTCAGATGACCAGACAATGCTGGACAGCGTGCCGGGGATGATGTCGCCCAATTTTTCGCCGGTTTCCAAATTGCGGAAATGCAGGTCAAAGCGTTCTGACCCGTTATCATCATAGGCATAAGCCAAAATCTTACCGTCAGGGCTGATCTCTGCGGCACCAAGGCGGAAATAGGCATTGCCCTTTGCCAGTGCATTTTCGTCAAGGATAAGCTGATCCGCGCCGCCCGCGACGGGCTTGCGATAATGCTTGCGATATTGCGCGCCTTTTTCGAATTTCGACCAATAGATATAATCGCCATCCTTTTGCGGAACGCTGCTGTCATCCTCTTTGACGCGGCCCTTCATTTCTTGAAAAATCGTTTCGGTCAGAGCAGCCTGCGGGGCCATTTGTGCTTCGAAATAGGCGTTTTCGGCGCCCAGATGGTCTAGTATCTCTTTGTCATATATCGTCGGATAGCTGGTATCGCGCAGCCAGTGATAATCATCGGTAATCGTCACATTATGATGGGTCGCCTGATGCGGACGCTTGACGACAACAGGGGGCTTGATGTGCGCGGTGGCTTTTTCTGTCATGGGTTCTTTCTGGGCAAATGCGGGCGAGGATAATGCGCTGGTTGCAAAAATGAGAGGGAGCAGTGCTTTCATGAGACGACTTCCTTGCGTATATGGATAGCATAACCATATGAACGGAAGTCCGACATGTCTACCTATGAAGCCCGCCTCGCCGCCCTACGTGCGCAATTGAAGAAAGAGCAGCTCGACGGATTTGTCGTGCCGATCTGTGATGAACATATGTCGGAATATGTCGGCGATTATGCGCAGCGGCTTGGCTGGCTTACGGGTTTTGGCGGGTCCGCGGGTTCGGCCGTGGTATTGTCTGAACAGGCGGCTATCTTCACTGATGGCCGCTACACGCTTCAAGTGCGGGAACAAGTCGATGGCAAAAACTGGCAATATGTGGGCGTGCCGCAAACCAGCATTGCCGACTGGTTACACGAATATGCCCCGGGTGGCGCGCGCATCGGCTATGACGCATGGGTTCACACCAAAGGCTGGGTCGAAAGTGCAACCAAGGCACTGGCCGCCAAGGGCGCTGAACTCGTTGCGGTCAAAAGCAATCCAATCGACAGGGTGTGGGCCGAACAGCCGCAGAAAAGCGTCGCCAAGCTCATCGTACATGACACCCAATATGCAGGACAGAGCAGCGCCGAAAAACGCGCCGCTGTGGCCGAGTGGCTGACGGCGAACACGCTCGACAGCACCGTCATTTCCGCGCTCGATTCGGTGGCGTGGCTACTGAACATCCGCGGCTCCGACGTGTCGAACACCCCCGTCGCGCTCAGCTTTGTGCTTGCCCATGCCGATGGCACGGCGGACCTTTTTGTCGCGCCCGAAAAGATTGACGACGCGGTGCGCGCGCATCTGGGCAATGCCGTGCGCTTGCGCGATCCGTCAGAATTTGTGCCAGAATTGCGGTCGATGGAGGGCAAGCGCATTGCCGTTGACCCCGACCGGGCGGTCGCCGCAATCTTTGGCGCACTGCACGCTGGTGGCGCGCACATCATCGAGGCGCGCGACCCGACCATCCTGCCCAAGGCGGTCAAAAACCCTATCGAACAATCTGGCCACCGCGCCGCGCAAGCCCGCGATGGCGCCGCGTTAAGCCGGTTCCTGCATTGGATGCGCGAAACCGCGTATAAAGGCGAATTGAATGAATTATCCGCCGCCGCACGGCTAAAGGCTTTCCGCGAAGATACCGGCATGCTCAAGGATCTGTCGTTCGACACTATCTCTGCAACTGGCCCCAATGGCGCGCATTGCCATTATAAGGTCGATGAAAGCACCAACCGCGACATTGAACCCAACAGCATTTATCTGGTCGATAGCGGTGGGCAATATTTGGACGGCACCACTGACGTTACCCGCACCATCTGGGTCGGCCCGGGCGATCCCACCGCAGAAATGCAGGACCGCTTCACCCGTGTGTTGAAAGGCCATATTGCCTTGGCCAGCGCCGTTTTCCCCGAAGGCACCAGAGGTGCGCAATTGGACAGTCTGGCGCGCGCGTCTCTGTGGCAGGCCGGCCTTGATTACGCCCATGGCACTGGCCATGGCGTCGGCAGCTTCCTTGCGGTGCATGAAGGGCCGCAACGCATCGCCAAATTCGCTGGCGGTCAGGCGGGCAGCGACGAGCCGTTGCAAGCGGGCATGATCCTGTCGAACGAGCCCGGCTATTATAAATCAGGCGAATATGGCATCCGCATCGAAAATCTGGTGCTGGTCGAAGAACGTCAGATTGCGGGCGCGGAAGGACGCTATTTCGGTTTTGAAACACTGACCTTCGCGCCGATTGAAAAGAATTTGGTGGACGTCAGTTTGCTCAATGCAGACGAATTGCGCTGGTGGAATGATTACCACATTAAGGTACTTGCGATTGTCGGGCCACAGTTGGAGGGTGAAGCGCTGGCGTGGGCGACGGAGGCGTGTGCGGGGTTGGTGCAGACTAACGCGCCTTAAAGCTTATGATGCGCGCCCAAGCTTGCGCGGATGCGGTCGAGGGTGGACTTGCGGATGGCATTCTTGTTCCATGCATATGCAGCGGCCGGGAGCTGCGCGAGTTGGGCGGCGACGGCTAAGGCTTTCGCTTCCACCTCATCGGCTTGCGCCAGCATATCAAAATAGCCCGCTTCCAGCGCGCCTTGCGGGTTGTAAATAGACCCCTGAATCATCGCGCGGGTCAGATGTGTTGGATGTAGCCGATCCCGCGCCAGCTCCATTGCAAAGATGGGCAAGTTCATACCCGTAATCGCCTCATTCGCGCCGATTTTATAGTCGCCAGCGGTGCCGATGCGCGTGTCGCAAGCGTGTAGGATGAACACACCCATGGCGATTGCATGGCCGGTGCAGGCGGCCACCACAGGCAGCGGTCCGCCATATAGGCGCAGCACCAGTTCCGCGCCCGCATCCAGCAACTTATAAACATCAGAGCCAAGGCTGGCAAAGGCGTTCAGGTCGAACCCGCCCGAAAACCGCCCTTCACGTCCGGTCAGGACAATGGCTTTTGCTTCGGCCTCGGCAGTGTCGAGCGCGGCGTTCAAAGACGCCAACATGTCGAAGTTGATCGCATTCGCCTTGCCGTCGTCCATGCGGATCAAGGCGATGTCGTTGTTGATCTCTAATGTGGCGGACATATTGACGCTCCCATTTCGTAATTACCCAATTAAAGCCGGGCCTTACGTTCGCGTCAACTTGAAAATGTGTGCGCGCCGTCCCAAACCTCGGCGTAACGCGCGCGTAGCGCTACATCGCACCAACACCTGAATATTTGAGGAACCCGCATGACCCAGACATTTTCCGAATACACCCCCGCCGACGTCTGGGAATGGAATACCGAAAATGGCGGGCAGTTCGCGAATATCAACCGGCCAATTGCAGGCGCAACCCATGACAAGGAGCGCCCGGTTGGCAAACACCCGATGCAGCTATACTCGCTGGCCACGCCCAATGGCGTGAAGGTCACCGTAATGCTTGAGGAGTTACTGGCGCTTGGCCATCAAGGTGCAGAATATGATGCGTGGCTGGTCAACATTCGCGACGGCGACCAGTTTTCAAGTGGCTTTGTCGATGCCAACCCCAATTCCAAAATCCCCGCTTTGTTCGATCATTCAACGCCAACGCCAACGCGCGTTTTCGAATCGGGCGCGATCCTTTTGTATCTGGCGGAGAAATTCGGTGCGTTCCTCCCGACCGAACATCACGCGCGGACCGAGACTATCAACTGGCTGATGTGGCAAATGGGCAGTGGTCCTTATCTGGGCGGCGGTTTTGGTCATTTTTATGCATATGCGCCGGTTAAGATCGAATATGCCATTGACCGTTTTGCCATGGAGGTAAAACGGCAATTGGACGTTCTCGACCGCAATTTGGCAGAGCGGAAATATATGGCGGGTGACGCTTACACCATTGCAGATATGGCGATTTGGCCTTGGTATGGCGCGCTGGTCAAAGGATTGATTTACAACGCAGGCGCGTTCCTTTCAGTGCATGAATATAAAAATGTCATTCGCTGGACCGATCAAATCGCCGAGCGGCCCGCCGTCAAGCGTGGACGCATGGTCAACCGCGTCATGGGTGACCCCGCCAGCCAGTTGCATGAACGGCATGACGCAAGCGACTTTGACACCAAAACACAGGACAAGATTGTCTTGGGCACTTGAGCGCGCGCAGTGCTGCAAGGCGCCGCGGGACCTTACGTTTTGTCGGTATAAGTTGGCGCAACTGCTCTCGGGGATAAATAGTGCAGCTTTTACCGATATTTTGCAACGAACGATTCTTGATCGTCGACGAGATGAGGAAGTAGCATGCGGCAGCGGTGACCTGCATCCGCAAACCCAGGGCAAGATCGAACGCTGGCACCAGACCCTGAAGAACCGCATCCTACTCGAAAACTACTTCCTGCTCGGCGACCTTGAGCAGCAGATCGAAGCGTTCGTCGGGCATTACAACCATCGGCGCTACCGCGAGAGCCTGTCAGGTTTAATAAATCTTCACCCCATATGATTACGACTGAACGCTCGGAGAAAGCCACCCCGAAATCTATCGTGAACGTGTTTGCATCGTGGTGTAAGGCTATCGGTTTGCTGGGTTTCTCGTCGCATTCCGAGCGGCGCGCACTCATCACCAAAGCCGCCCGCAAGATAAGCACAGCTGGCGGGTCATTGCGAGATGTTCAGATGCTGGCTGGGCATTCACCGCTGGCTGTCACGCAGCGGTATACCGATGGCAACAGCGAGGCTAAGATGAAAGTCATCGAGCTGATCCGAAGCGAAGATGAGTTGTAAGCAACACGGGCTCAATCTAGGTGATTTTTATGACTGAGGAGGAAAGACAGGCAATCAGAGCGTCATTTGCGGGTAAGCGTGTGTCTCAAATGACCGAAATTGAGAGAAAAGTGTTCGATGAAGACTTCCAATACGGTATCAGCACTCAACCAAGTCGACGTCAGTCTTATGAAGATTCCGGCTGGCGAAAAAATGTGACCATCTCAGTTTTAGAATTATTTAATAAAATTCCGATATGTAGAAAATAATTCCATTTTTAATGAAATTAAAGAAAAAGAAAAAACTGAGGTTTATTTATGAAAGTAGATATAAAAAAAATAGAGGGTTACGCATACGGCGCTATTCAGCCATCCTTTATTTTAATATTCAGAGACGTTTTTGTAAATTTTAAAAATGTTTTTGAAAAATTAGAAAATTTACTTGAATTATTACCTGAGTTTTATGACCATAACAGATTCTTCGATAGCGATGTGGCAGTCGAACCAGCTTCACCGCTCGCACTTTTTGTCACAATTCTGGATACGCTGAACCATTATTGTGGGGATCAGAGATTTACGCCGATTCGTGTGCTTCAAGAAGAAAATTCGCTCTGTTTTGCTCTGCCGACGCTATCTACAGAAATGTGCAGATTTAATATAAATTTAATAAAGTCTCTGCTGGAAATGACGGATAAAGCCGATTTGAGGGAACAGGCAGTCGACTTTCTGGAAAATCATAAGCGGAAAGCACGAGTATTTTTGCCCGCAGGAACGAATGCAGGTAGCTTCATCGCGGCGGCGGCAGAACGCAAAATCCCTTTCAAGATATTCAACCAACAATACATCATCTTTGGATATGGAATTGGTTCAAGGATCTTTAATAGTTCAGTAACAGATGAAGAAAGTGCCATTGGCGTAAGATTGGCAAAGAGTAAGGTGGATACCAACCGTCTGTTAAAAATGTCGGGCTTTCCTGTTGCTGAACAAGCACGTGTGCGCACCGTTGATGATGCAATACGCTATGCCGAAAATATTGGTTACCCGGTAGTGCTTAAGCCTGAAGCTGAAGAGCAAGGTCGGGGAGTTTTTGCAAACATCATTGATGTTTCTGAACTAAAGGAGTGCTTTGAGAAAGCCTCTTCTGATTTCAACAACCTTATCATCGAAAAGTTCGTCAAGGGTCTCACTTACCGAGTTCATTTGCATCATGGAAAGGTTATGGATGCATGGAAGACTAATCCACCATCTATAATAGGTGATGGGCATTCGTCCATTAGCGAACTCATTGATATTGAAAATGCAAAACCAGAACGAAACTCTATAAATTCGTCAATTAAGCCAATACCAAAAGATTACACGACAGCACTAAATTTGCAAAAGTTAGGCTTGGATTTTGACTTTTCTCCCTCGTTGGGTGAAGAAATAGTATTGGCCGTAACTTCAAACGAAAGCCGTGGTGGGTCGTCGCAGAACTTTCTCTCTTTTCTTCACCCCGAAATAGCAGATTTATGCATACAAGCTGCCCGTACATTGCGGTTACAAGTAGCTGCTATTGATCTCATCTCACAAGATGCGGCAGTCTCATTGCAGGAAAGTGACACATTTATCTGTGAAGTAAATAGTCAGCCGCAGTTAGGTGATCTTGAAACTTATCCGCACCTTTTTCATGACCTGTTGAATAAACTTCCTGATAGTTGCCCTGAAATTATTCTGGTGGTTTCGAAAAAATCTGAAAATTATTATTTCAACGCATTTAACAAATCGGTTGAAAATATTTCTGTGCGAGTGCCCCCTCATTATTTACTTAAACATGGCAGTCCGACGCAATATTTTAACAAAATAGAATTTGAGGATGATATTTCCTTAGAGGAGCGACAAAAAATTGTTGCTATGCTCACTAGCACCTTGCCAGATCGATAATACCAAGATGCGTTCACCGAAACCTATTTTGTTCCCGTCACTCGGACTTGATCCAGGGTCCAAAGTCCAACAAAAATGCGCTTATGAGACTGACCGGCCCCCATTGAGTGGTCCGGTTTGATTGTTAGTGCATGATTGCCTTGAGCCTGGCCCCTTTTTTGGTCCGACCTTTATGAGAAAGACCGGCTCTTTTTGCATCAGGGCAGGCATGCCTGCCCTGATGCAAAAGCGCGCTCCATTGGGGTTTGGTTGCCAAGGGAGCTGTGCGGTCGGACTTCGTTATAATCTCT
>NZ_CAMCWY010000022.1 GCF_945882965.1 Sphingorhabdus sp. EL138 | reverse complement strand
GACCAAAATCCGCGAAGCCCGCGCGGGCGCCGTATAGGCATCAATCGCGATCAAGCGTTCATGCACTTCGGCCATGCGGTCGGGGTCAAGCCCCTCTTGCTCGCTTTCGGCCATCAACGCCGCGCGTTCTGTATCTGCCGCCAGCACCGTGTCAAACGGCGTGGAATCGCCCGCAGGCGCCTCTTGCGCGATATAGCCGATGCGCGTGCCCTTGGGCATATCGAGGCTGCCGTCATCGGCCTCCAGCGAACCAATCATCACCTTCATCAATGTCGACTTACCCGCACCATTGCGCCCGATCAGGCCGATACGGCTGTAAGGGGGCAAGGCCGCGGTGGCGCGGTCAAGGATAGTGCGTCCGCCAAGGCGCACGGTGATACCGTTCAGATTAAGCATGCTGGGCCGCGTAGCAGAGTGGCAGCGCGCTGTCAGTCAGAGAATTGGGGTTTATTTGGGGCCTAACGCATTGGCGGTTAAAGCGGGCAATTTAAGTGAGGCGGGAAAAGTTACTCCTCCCCCATCCGCAGCGCTGCAATAAACGCTTCCTGCGGAATGCTCACATTGCCATATTCGCGCATCCGCGCCTTGCCCTTTTTCTGCTTTTCCAGCAGCTTTTTCTTGCGGCTGATGTCGCCGCCATAGCATTTGGCGGTCACGTCTTTGCGCATTGCGGCGATGGTTTCGCGGGCGATGACTTTGCCGCCGATGGCCGCTTGCACGGGGATTTTGAACAAATGGCGCGGGATGAGGTCTTTTAGGCGTTCGCACATGCCGCGGCCGCGCGATTCCGCCGTGCCACGGTGGACGATCATGCTCAACGCGTCGACCGCGTCGCCATTGACCATGATGCTCATCTTCACAAGGTCGCCTTCGCGGTGGCCGATCTGGTGATAATCGAAAGAGGCATAGCCACGGCTGATGCTTTTTAGGCGGTCGTAAAAGTCGAACACCACCTCATTCAACGGCAATTCGTAAACGATCTGCGCCCGGCCACCGACATAGGTCAGCTGCTTTTGAATACCGCGCCGGTCTTGGCATAATTTCAAGATGGAGCCGAGATATTCATCGGGGCAGTAAATCGTCGCCTGTATCCACGGTTCCTGAATTTCGTCGATGCGGTTGACGTCGGGCATGTCGGACGGGTTGTGCAGTTCCATCTCGCAGGCATCTTCGGTTTTGCTGCGGCTGAGTTGCAGCTTATACACAACGCTGGGCGCGGTGGTGATGAGGTCGAGGTCGAACTCGCGCGTTAGCCGTTCCTGAATGATCTCCAAATGGAGCAACCCAAGGAACCCGCAGCGAAAGCCAAAGCCCAAGGCGGCGCTGCTTTCGGTTTCAAAGCTGAATGATGCGTCGTTGAGGCGCAGCTTGCTGATGCTTTCGCGCAGTTTTTCAAAGTCGGCGGCGTCGGTGGGGAACAGGCCGCAGAACACCACGGGCTGCACTTCCTTAAAGCCAGGGAGCGCTTCTGCGGCGGGGCGCTTGGCATCGGTGATGGTGTCGCCGACGCGGGTTTGCGCGACTTCCTTAATCTGCGCGGTGATGATGCCAACTTCGCCAGCCGCGATTTCGGGCAGGATCTCTAGCTTTGGCCGCATACATCCGACGCGGTCGACCAAATGCTTTGTGCCGGCTGCCATGAACTGAATTTCCTGACCTTTTTTAATCACGCCGTCGATGACGCGGATCAGGATGACGACGCCCAGATAGGGGTCATACCAGCTATCGACCAACATCGCCTTCAACGGGGCGCTGCGGTCGCCCTTTGGCGGCGGGATGCGGGTGACGACCGCCTCAAGCACTTCGGCGATGCCGATGCCTGATTTGGCGCTGGTCAGGACGGCGTCGTCGGCGGGCAGACCGATGATTTCCTCAATCTCGGCCTTGACCTTGTCCACCTCTGCCGCAGGCAGATCGATCTTGTTGATGACGGGCACGATTTCATGGTCATGCTCAATGGATTGGTAAACGTTGGCGAGCGTTTGCGCCTCAACACCTTGCGCGGCGTCGACAACAAGCAACGCGCCTTCGCATGCGGCGAGGCTGCGGCTGACTTCATAGGCAAAGTCGACATGGCCGGGGGTGTCCATCAGGTTCAATTGATAGGTAAGGCCGTCGTTCGCGGTGTAATCCAGCCGCACCGTCTGCGCCTTGATCGTGATGCCGCGCTCTTTCTCAATGTCCATATTATCAAGGACTTGGCTCGTCATCTCCCGCGCGGTAAGCCCGCCCGTTTGTTGGATCAACCGGTCGGCCAGAGTCGACTTCCCGTGATCTATGTGGGCGATGATCGAAAAATTGCGGATGAGAGAAAGTTCAGTCATGCAGCCGCCCCTAGCAGGGCCGCCCCGCCCCTTCAAGCATGGCGGAAAGGCGGTAGGGGGTTATGTGCGATGGGGTGCGTGATGGGGGTGATCATCGCGCGGTCCCCCTCCCCATCGCAAGTCGATGGGGAGGATTTAGAAAGTCCCGCCCGCGCGCTATTTCAGAATAGATTTTGGGATCAAAATTGACCCGCCGATTTTATTGGCTGCGGCAATCTTGACATAAGGGATACTGGTATAGCTAATATTCCTGTCAGTGCTCAAATTGCCGGAAAAATAATTCTTTAATGTCTGTTCCGCGGATTATTCAAACAACTCAATGTTAGATACGCTGGTCCTTGCCTCCCGCTTGACCCCCGCGCCCTTGACCCCCACCCCCTACCCGCCTATAGCGCCCCCAACATCCAACCCATCGGGAATGGCCTCGTCGTCGCGCAACTTGGCTAACGTATTGATGGATATGGATTTTCACATACGCGAAACGGCTGCACGGCAGGGCTCGATTCTTCGGGGCATTGCTATGTGGCCTTTTCTTGTCTGTGGAATGGCACGCCGCGACTGACATTTCTAACTGAGGCAAAGCACCTTATGGCATCCCGTCCCGCTCCTGCGACCCTGTCGCGTCAAAAGCGTATCCGCAAAATCTTCGGTAACATCCATGAAGTTATCGACATGCCCAACCTCATTGAGGTTCAGCGCGAGAGCTATGAACAGTTCCTGCGTTCTGACCCGTCGATAGGCTATGTTTCCGGCCTTGAAAAGACGCTGCGCAGCGTCTTTCCGGTTAAGGATTTTGCCGGCACCTCGGAACTCGACTTCGTGCATTACGAACTCGAAGATCCGAAATTTGACGTTGAGGAATGCCGTCAGCGCGGAATTACTTATGCAGCGCAGATGAAGGTGACGTTGCGCCTGATCGTGTTTGAGGTTGATCCAGACACCGAGGCGCGCTCGGTCCTCGATATTAAGGAGCAGGACGTGTATATGGGCGACATGCCGCTCATGACGCATAACGGCACCTTCTTCATCAACGGTACAGAGCGCGTTATCGTCAGCCAAATGCACCGTTCGCCGGGCGTATTGTTCGACCATGACCGTGGCAAAACGCACAGCAGCGGCAAATATCTGTTTGCAGCGCGCGTTATTCCGTACCGTGGTTCGTGGCTCGACTTTGAATTTGATGCCAAGGATATTGTCAACGTCCGTATCGACCGTAAGCGCAAGTTGCCGGTCACGACATTGCTCTATTCGCTTGGTTTGAACGACGAAGAAATCCTGGGCCATTTCTACGACCGCGTGACATTTGAACGTGGCAAGGGTGGATGGAAGATTCCGTTCAATGCGGAGCAATGGCGCGCGTCAAAGCCGATGTTCGACATTGTCGATGCCAAGACGGGCGAAGTCGTATTCCCCGCCGGCACTAAGGTGACCCCGCGCGCGGCCAACAAGGCCGTGAGGGATGGCTTGACCAGCTTGCTGATCCCGACCGAAGAAATCTTTGGCCGTTATTCGGCGTTCGACCTGATCGACGAGAAGACGGGCCGGATTTATGTTGAAGCCGGTGACGAAATCACCGCCGAAAACCTCGATGCGTTGGACAAGGCCGGCATTGACAGCCTTGAGCTGCTCGACATCGACCATGTCATCACCGGTGCATGGATGCGCAACACATTGAAGGCGGACAAGGCCGAGAACCGCGACATGGCGCTCGACGCCATTTACCGCGTCATGCGTCCTGGCGAGCCGCCAACGCGTGAAACCGCAGAAGCCTTGTTTGCTGGCTTGTTCTTCGACGCTGACCGCTATGACCTCAGCGCGGTAGGCCGCGTGAAGTTGAACATGCGGTTGAACTTGGACGTCGAAGATACGCTGACGACGTTGCGGACGGAGGATATCCTCGCCGTGGTCAAGGAACTGGTAAATCTGAAGGACGGCAAGGGCGAAATCGACGATATCGATAACCTTGGCAACCGTCGTGTCCGTTCGGTCGGCGAATTGCTGGAAAACCAGTATCGCGTTGGTCTGCTGCGCATGGAGCGCGCGGTGAAGGAGCGGATGAGCTCGGTTGACGTATCGACCGTGATGCCAAACGACCTGATCAACGCAAAGCCAGCTGTTGCTGCGGTCCGTGAATTTTTTGGTTCGTCGCAATTGTCGCAGTTTATGGATCAGACCAACCCGCTTTCGGAAGTCACCCACAAGCGCCGCGTTTCGGCCCTTGGACCAGGTGGCCTCACGCGGGAGCGCGCTGGCTTTGAAGTCCGCGACGTGCACCCAACGCATTATGGCCGTATCTGCCCGATTGAAACGCCAGAAGGCCCGAACATCGGCCTGATCAACTCGCTGGCATCATTCAGCCGCGTGAACAAATATGGCTTTATCGAAACACCATACCGCAAGGTCATCGACAATAAGGTCACCGACGATGTGGTGTATCTCTCCGCAATGGAAGAGCAGAAGAACACCATCGCGCAGGCAAACGCCGAATTGAACGCCGATGGCAGCTTTGCCGAGGACCTAATTTCGTCGCGTGAAGCAGGTGAATTCCTGATGGCACCGCGTGACCAGATCACCTTGATGGACGTCTCGCCAAAGCAGCTGGTTTCGGTTGCGGCATCGCTCATTCCTTTCTTGGAAAATGATGACGCGAACCGCGCATTGATGGGATCGAACATGCAACGTCAGGCTGTGCCTCTGCTGCGTGCAGAAGCGCCGTTTGTCGGCACTGGTATGGAAGAGACCGTTGCCCGTGACTCCGGCGCGGCCATTGGCGCACGTCGCACTGGTATCGTCGACCAAGTCGATGCAACGCGTATTGTTGTGCGCGTGACTGGTGATGTCGAACCCGGCAAATCGGGCGTCGACATCTACACGCTGCAAAAGTTCCAGCGTTCGAACCAGAACACCTGCATCAACCAAAAGCCATTGGTGAAGGTTGGCGACGTGATTGAGGCCGGCGACATCATCGCCGACGGTCCTTCGACTGAACTGGGCGAACTCGCTTTGGGCAAGAACAGCCTTGTCGCGTTTATGCCTTGGAACGGATATAATTACGAAGATTCGATCCTGATCTCGGAACGTATCGTGAAGGACGATGTGTTTACATCAGTCCATATCGAAGAATTCGAAGTCATGGCCCGCGATACCAAGCTTGGACCAGAAGATATCACCCGCGATATTCCAAACGTAGGTGAAGAAGCGCTTCGCAGCCTTGATGAGGCTGGCATTGTCTACATCGGCGCAGAGGTTCACCCCGGTGACATTCTGGTCGGTAAGATCACGCCAAAGGGCGAAAGCCCGATGACGCCAGAAGAAAAACTGCTGCGCGCCATCTTCGGTGAAAAGGCCAGCGACGTGCGCGACACCTCACTGCGTCTGTCGCCGGGTGTTGCCGGTACGGTCGTTGAAGTCCGCGTCTTTAACCGTCACGGTATCGACAAAGACGAGCGCGCCATGGCGATTGAACGTGAAGAAATCGAGCGTCTTGCTAAGGACCGAGAGGACGAACGTTCAATTTTGAACCGTGCAACCTACAACCGCCTGAAAGACATGCTCATCGGCCAAACTGCAGCCGCAGCGCCAAAGGGCATCAAGAAGGGCGATGTCATAACTGAGGAAAATCTTGGTGAAGTCGAGCGATACGAATGGTGGAAAATCGCCGTTGCCGATGACAAGGTCCAAGGAGATCTTGAAGCGGTTAAGGTGCAGTATGACGATGCCGTCAAGTTGATCGTCGCGAAGTTCGAAGATCGTCGTGAGAAGCTGGAGCGGGGCGATGAGCTTGCGCCGGGCGTGCTCAAGATGGTCAAGGTCTTCGTCGCGGTGAAGCGTAAGCTGCAACCGGGTGACAAGATGGCCGGACGTCACGGGAACAAGGGTGTTATCTCGCGGATCCTGCCGCAAGAAGACATGCCGTTCCTCGCCGACGGTACACCAGTTGACATCGTGCTCAACCCATTGGGTGTGCCGTCACGTATGAACGTGGGTCAGATTTTCGAAACCCATCTTGGTTGGGCCGCACGTGGTCTGGGGATGCAAATTGGTGAGGCTCTGGAAGAGTGGCGCCATGCAAACCCGAACCCCGAAGCAGCAGCCCCGCCAGCCGTGGTGCGTGAACGTCTGGCTAAGGCTTATGGTGCAGAATATGCGGACGAGATCAAGAACCGCAGCGATGCGGACATCATTGAACTTGCCAGCAATGTCAGCACTGGCGTTCCCATGGGCACACCTGTGTTCGACGGTGCACGTGAAGCCGACGTAACAACGATGCTTCAACTTGCTGGGCTTGATGGTTCGGGTCAGTCCGACCTGTTCGATGGGCGCACGGGCGACAAGTTCGACCGCAAGGTCACAGTCGGCATCATCTACATGTTGAAACTGCATCACCTTGTTGATGACAAGATCCACGCCCGTTCGATCGGACCGTACAGCCTTGTCACGCAGCAGCCATTGGGTGGCAAGGCGCAGTTCGGTGGTCAGCGTTTCGGGGAAATGGAATGTTGGGCGCTGCAAGCTTATGGCGCGGCATACACCTTGCAGGAAATGCTGACGGTCAAATCAGATGACGTGATCGGTCGTACCAAGGTTTATGAAGCGATCGTCAAGGGTGACGACAGCTTTGAAGCCGGCATCCCCGAAAGCTTTAACGTTCTGGTTAAGGAAATGCGGTCATTGGGTCTCAATGTAGAGCTGAAGGCGCATGACTTGATCGAAGGTGACGAAGGCTTTGCCGAGGCAGCGGAATAACACTTGCTCCCCTCCCCTCCCGCAAGCGGGAGGGGAGGGGGGGGTGGGCGCGAACGTAAAGTGCGCGTGCTGCCCAAGATGACAGAAACCCACCCCTAACCCCTCCCGCCTGCGGGAGGGGAAAGACAAAGGGAATACAAAATGAACGAACTGAGCAAATTCAACAATCCCATCGCCAAGGTCGAAACCTTTGACCAGATCCAGATCGGGATCGCGTCGCCGGATAAAATCCGCAGCTGGTCTTTTGGCGAAATTAAAAAGCCGGAAACCATCAACTATCGTACGTTCAAGCCAGAGCGTGACGGCCTGTTCTGCGCGCGCATCTTTGGTCCGGTAAAGGATTATGAATGCTTGTGCGGCAAGTATAAGCGCATGAAGTATAAGGGCGTCGTCTGCGAGAAATGCGGCGTTGAAGTTACGGTCACCAAGGTGCGCCGTGAGCGCATGGGCCATATCGAGCTTGCGGCTCCCGTTGCACATATCTGGTTCCTGAAGTCGCTGCCTTCGCGCATTGGCCTGTTGCTCGACATGCAGCTGAAGCAGCTTGAGCGCGTATTGTACTTCGAAAACTACATCGTGACTGAGCCTGGCTTGACCGCGCTGGAGAAGTTCCAGTTGTTGAGCGAAGACGAATTGCTCGATGCGCAGGACGAATATGGCGAAGACGCGTTCACCGCCAGCATTGGTGCCGAAGCCGTCAAGACCATGTTGATGGACCTCGACCTTGAACAAGAGCGCACTGACCTGCTCGACGAGTTGGCGGTTACCAAGTCCGAACTTAAGCCAAAGAAGATCATCAAGCGTTTGAAGGTCGTCGAAAGCTTCATCGATTCCGGCAACAAGCCAGAGTGGATGATCTTGGACGTCATTCCGGTCATTCCACCAGAATTGCGCCCGCTGGTACCGCTGGATGGTGGCCGCTTTGCGACCTCCGATCTCAACGATCTTTATCGCCGCGTCATCAACCGCAACAACCGTTTGAAGCGCCTGATCGAATTGCGCGCGCCAGACATCATCGTCCGCAACGAAAAGCGTATGTTGCAGGAAGCTGTGGACGCATTGTTCGACAATGGCCGTCGCGGTCGCACGATCACGGGTGCCAACAAGCGTCCGTTGAAGTCGCTATCCGACATGCTCAAGGGCAAGCAGGGCCGCTTCCGCCAGAACCTTTTGGGCAAGCGCGTCGATTATTCGGGTCGTTCGGTTATTGTGACCGGTCCAGAATTGAAATTGCACCAGTGCGGCCTGCCAAAGAAGATGGCGCTCGAACTGTTCAAGCCGTTCATTTACTCGCGTCTGGATGCTAAGGGTCTTTCGATGACCCTGAAGCAAGCCAAGAAGTGGGTCGAAAAGGAGCGTAAGGAAGTTTGGGACATCCTTGATGAGGTTATCCGCGAACATCCCGTCTTGCTAAACCGTGCGCCAACACTGCACCGTTTGGGCATTCAGGCGTTTGAGCCTGTCCTGATTGAAGGCAAGGCTATCCAGCTTCACCCATTGGTCTGCTCGGCGTTCAACGCCGACTTTGATGGTGACCAGATGGCTGTTCACGTTCCATTGAGCCTTGAGGCGCAATTGGAAGCGCGCGTATTGATGATGTCCACAAACAACATCCTGTCGCCAGCAAATGGTAAGCCAATCATCGTTCCTTCGCAGGACATGGTCTTGGGTCTATATTATCTCTCGATGGATCGTCGCGGCGAGCCCGGCGAAGGCATGATGCTGTCCGACATGGCCGAAGTGCATCAGGCGCTTGAAGTGGGTGCGGTAACGCTTCACTCCAAGATCATCGCCCGCGTGCCACAGACTGGCGAAGACGGCGTAGAGCGTATGGTGCGCTTTGACACCACGCCTGGCCGTATGTTGCTTGCGGAAACGCTGCCAAAGAGCCACCGCGTGCCCTTCGAGACCGTCAACCGGCTTCTCACAAAGAAGGAAATCGGCGACGTTATCGATCAGGTCTACCGCCACACTGGTCAGAAAGACACGGTATTGTTCGCCGACGCCATCATGTCGCTTGGCTTCAAATATGCGTTCAAGGCCGGTATTTCGTTCGGTAAGGACGACATGATCATTCCGGAAGAAAAGACCGAAATGGTTGCCGAAACCAAGGCGATTGTTGCCGATTTTGAGCAGCAATATCAGGACGGCCTGATCACGCAGCAGGAAAAGTACAACAAGGTGATCGACGCCTGGTCCACATGCGGTGACAAGGTCGCCAGTGCCATGATGGACAAGCTGAAGGCTTCACCAATGGACGAGCATGGCCGCGAATTGCCGGTCAACTCGGTCTATATGATGAGCCACTCCGGTGCGCGTGGTTCGCCAGCGCAGATGAAGCAGCTTGCCGGTATGCGCGGGCTAATGGCCAAGCCTTCGGGCGAAATCATTGAAACGCCGATCATCTCGAACTTTAAGGAAGGTCTGACCGTTCTCGAGTATTTCAACTCAACCCACGGTGCCCGTAAGGGTCTGGCCGATACAGCATTGAAGACAGCGAACTCAGGGTATCTGACACGCCGTCTGGTGGACGTATCGCAAGATTGCACCATCGTTGAAGTCGATTGCGGAACCGAGCGTGCTTTGGAAATGCGTTCGATCGTTCAGGGTGGTTCGACTATCGCCTCGCTGGGTGAACGTGTCCTTGGCCGCACCACGGCAGAAGACATTATGGGCCTTGATGGCAAGGTGTTGATCCCATCGGGAACCTTGCTCGACGAGCCAATGGTTGTCGCAATGGAAGAAACCGGCATTCAGGCCCTGAAGATCCGCTCGCCATTGGTGTGCGAATCCAAGGTCGGTGTGTGCGGAACCTGCTATGGCCGTGACCTTGCACGCGGTACGCCTGTAAACATCGGTGAAGCTGTCGGCGTTATCGCTGCACAGTCTATTGGTGAGCCTGGTACACAGTTGACCATGCGTACTTTCCACATCGGAGGTGCAGCACAGTTGAACGAGCAGTCCAACCTTGATGCCACGGCAGCGGGTAAGGTCATGTATCGCGATCTGCCGAGCATCGTCGACAAGCGGAAGAAGCGCCTAGCGATGGCACGTAACGGCGAACTGATCATCGTTGACAAGGATGGCCGTGAAATGGAAATCCACCGTCTGCCTTATGGTGCGACTTTGGCCTTCCCGGATGGCGCCGACGTCAACGTGGGTGACCGTCTGGCCGAATGGGATCCATTCACCATGCCGATCATCACCGAAAAGTCGGGTATCGTGAAGTATCAGGACCTGATCGACGGCAAGACGCTGACCGAACAGACCGACGAAGCAACGGGTATTGCCCAGCGCGTCGTTATCGAAGATCGTGCCGGTAGCCGCACCAAGAAGGAAGACCTTCGTCCGCGCATTACCCTGTTGGATGACGATAGCGGCGAAGCTGCGCGTTATTTGATTGGCGTTGGCACGATGCTTTCGGTTGAAGATGGTGCCGTGGTGCAGGCAGGCGATGTTATCGCCCGTGTGACCCGCGAATCTGCCAAGACCCGCGACATCACCGGCGGTCTGCCACGCGTTGCCGAATTGTTCGAAGCGCGTATTCCAAAGGATAACGCGATCATCGCCAAAATCTCGGGCCGCGTTGAGTTCGTCCGGGATTACAAGGCGAAGCGCAAGATTGCGATTGTGCCGGAAGAAGGCGATCGGATTGAATATCTGATCCAGAAGTCCAAGGTACTTGATGTTCAGGAAGGCGATTTCGTCCGTAAGGGCGATAACCTGATTGCTGGTTCGCCGAACCCGCATGACATTCTTGAAGTCATGGGCATTGAAGCGCTGGCGGAATATCTGGTTGCCGAAATTCAGGAAGTGTATCGTCTGCAGGGCGTGAAGATCAACGATAAGCACATCGAAACGATCGTTCGTCAGATGCTGCAAAAGGTTGAAATCACCTTCGGTGGCGACACGACTTTGCTTCCGGGCGAGCAAGTTGACCGCGAAGAAATGGACGCCATCAATGCAAAGTTGACCAAGGGTCAGGCACCAGCAACGGGTAACCCCGTATTGTTGGGCATTACCAAGGCTTCGTTGCAGACACGTTCGTTCATCTCGGCAGCATCCTTCCAAGAAACCACACGCGTCCTTACGCAGGCCGCTGTGGAGGGTAAGAAGGACATTCTGACCGGGTTGAAGGAAAACGTCATCGTTGGTCGCCTCATCCCTGCGGGTACTGGCTCTGCCATGAACCGGATGCGGATTGCAGCGACAAGCCGCGATGTTGCGCTTCGTGCCAGCTACAAGAAGCTGCAGGAAAGCCTGATTGCGCCAGAGACAGCAGCCGAAGAGCATGCTGCCGAACTGGCACAGGGTCCTGAAGCCGCGATTGGCGACGATGTGTTGGCAAAGGTCATTTCAGATGACCTGACCACCACTGATGCCGCTATCGACGATGTCGTTGACACGAGCGAAGAATAAACTTCGCTTTCAAGGCAAACAAAAACCCGCCGGTTGCAATTCCGGCGGGTTTTTTGTTGGTCCGCCTTGCCCCCCATATACGGGCGCAAATGCCTAGGGTCAGGACCTATTAAATCCACCTTCGCGGCGTCAAAATGGCAAAGAGATCGAAGGAAAATGTCCGCCGCAGGCAGTCATTCTGCCTGCAAGGGCATTTTGCTGTGAGATCGAAGCCATTTTGACGTCCTTCGGATTTGGCCCATTTTGTCCATTGCTACGTTGGCAAGCTTGGACTTAGAACCACTAAGTCCTGCGCTTTGCCGCCTTGCACTGAACAAAATGGCCTCAAACCGCGAAGATGGATTTAATAGGTCCTGACCCTAGGCATTTGCCTGACAAGGACAGTTGCAACAACGGGTCCAACTTGCGTTCACGGTTCACAATCTGGGCAAGGCTGCCCGATGCCCTTGTCCCTGCATAGATAAAGCGGTCACGTCGGAACCCTACCATATCGGTCACTTGGAAGCGGATCGTTCCCAATTTGAACTTGCTATATTCTATGAAAGTCGTGGTTAGAGTGCCCTCTTGCTGTCGGCGCGTTTCGTTGAAGTTCAATTGCGCTACTTGAAGTTCAGCACGCAGTTCCAAAGTATTCTGGGGACTGATCGTCCACGTGGCGATCACGGGTGGCTTGATGAAATTAAAGCTGCGTTCCGCGATGCTATCACCGGACAGCGTGAGCCTCGAAAACTCCGCGATTGCGCAAGCTTCAACCTTCCATGCCTGGCCAAGCGTCCATACATCGCTGACAAAAGGTTCAAACCGCGTTTCTTCGACCAACACATTTGACGCCGGGAAGTTCGTGACGGCGCCTGCTACCGATTTTGCGACGCTGAAGCGTGCGTCCAAGCGATTATAGGCGATCTCAGCGCCGAATTGGACCGCGTACCTTCAAGTCCAGCCCAATCATTCTGCATGCGTATATCGGCTTCTGTGGGGTGTTTCGGCTTCGTGTTTCGAACAGCGACACTGGCTGCGTAATACGAGAGGTTTCAATACTACTGAAGCTGCTTTCATCCCCTGTGCGATATAGTCCAACAATCTTGGTGTTCGTTTTCGGTAAGGCGGGAAGTTCGATATCGCGGCCCAATTCGTAACTTAGGTCGCCGATCGGTCCGTCGCGCCGCAAGAATTCTGTGCCAGTGCGGACCCGCGTTGCATTTGAATATTCGGCATTGCGAATGTCGAAATTGTCATTCCAGCGCATTTGTCCATTGAGGTTGAGTTTTACTCCCCCTATTCTGGTTTTAATGCCCACCCCGAGTGCAGCTTCGTCATGGCCGCCTTTCCCGGCATAGGATCGCCGTTCCACAAGTCCTCCGGAGGCAGTCTTAAAGTCTTCGGGACCAAAACCATACACGCGTTCCGAATAAGACGAGAAATTCAGCTCATAGCTGATGTCGCCGCGGCGAAGGGTTGCCGATATATTGAGTGATGGCTGAAACCCATAACGCGTTCCTGCTACGATGGTGGCTTCATAGGTGCCGTTCAATTTTGCCGAGCGTTTGCGGACGATATTGACCGCTTGGCCTTGCCCTTGCGTCTCGGTGTCCGCGCCGGCCTGTTCCGAAAGCACTATAAATTCGACCTGGCTTGCGGGTATTCGGGAGAGGATCGTTAAAATGTCGTCGGATTTGGTTGCGGGACGATCACCGTCAATCAAAACATTACCGTCATTTTCCCCGAAACCGCGACGACCTTCACCCTCGTTGATCGAAAAGCCAGGAATCCGTTTCACCATATCAAGCGCGGTCACAGGGGCGTAAGTGACGAAAAAATCAGGGTCGAATTTCCGGCTACCCGTTGGTGTCACGGACATATCGGCGTTGGCATTATCGACATTTGCATGTGCAATGTCGGGGACAAACAGAATAATCGCTGCTGTGACCAGCAACGCTTGCCGAATTTTCAAACCAAACATAGAAATCTCCCGTAAGACCCACAAAATGTTCGTCTTATGTGGCATAAACGCCGGTTAGCAGTGCAGGACATTTCGGGGCCAGTTAAGTTCGACTAACGGGCTGCCTTGTCGACAAGCCGCAAGATCAGTTTACGCTTCATCCATTTGTCGATGTTTCTAAAAAGTCAGCGGAAAGGTGGCTTTGTCACCGATCGTCCCGCTCGTCCTCAAACTGCTCACGAATGTCTTCCGCTTTTTCGCAGGCGTCTCTGTCGCCATCGGCGCAGCGTTTTTGCGCTTTATTCAACTGACGAGACAATTTTCCGAGGTTTTCTTCGCGCTTACGCATGTCACGCCCACGTTTTTCATCGGACTCAGACTGGCTGGTAGTAAGGACATCGGCGGTTTTGGATACGATCTTCACCGGTGCTGTGACAACGCTTGAGACCACGGACGCAACGCATCCTTGCAACAGAATCATGGGCGCTATCGCCAACACCAAACGCACATTCCGTCGCAAGACATATCCTCACTGAAACGAATTACTTGAGCAAATTCATTGCCATTATGCGCACCTGCTCTGCCATATCTGGGCGTTGCAGCGCGAGCGCTAAGTTCGCTTCGATATATCCCAATTTTGATCCGCAGTCATAGCGGTTGCCGTTAAATGTGACGGCGTTAAAGGGTTGCTGGCCGATCATCTGTGCCATGGCGTCGGTAAGCTGTATTTCACCGCCTGCGCCTTTTTCCTGACCTTCAAGTATCCGCATAACCTCCGGCTGAAGGATATAGCGCCCCGACACGATCAAGTTCGAAGGCGCATCCTCAACCTTTGGCTTTTCAACTAAGCCCAATACTTCGGTCACCGCGCCATTCGCCGCGCCCGGTGCAATCACACCATAACTGGAAACTTTATCATGCGGCACTTCAAGCACGCTGATGATGTTTCCGCCAATCTGGTGATACGCATCGACCATCTGCTTCATACATCCCGGCGATCCATGCATAAACTCGTCGGGTAGGAAGATGGCAAAGGGCTCATCGCCAATGATATCACGCGCGCACCAGATGGCGTGGCCAAGGCCCAAGGGCTCTTGCTGCCGCACATATACACAATTGCCGGGACTAAGCCGCGTGTTCGCCAAAACCGACACGTCTTTCCCACGTGCGGTCATGGTGTGCTCAAGTTCAAACGCGATGTCGAAATGATCCTCAATGACGCTTTTGCCGCGACCAGTGACAAAAATCATCTGCTCTATACCGGCCTCACGCGCTTCATCGACCGCATATTGAATGAGCGGACTGTCGACAATTGGGAGCATTTCTTTGGGAATGGCTTTTGTCGCGGGCAGGAAACGTGTTCCCAATCCAGCAACAGGAAATACAGCCTTTCGAACAGGTCTACGTGTCATGATCTCTGCTTAACGCCTGAAACAACAAAGTCTACGCAGACTTTGCAATCCGTTCGGCAAATCCTTTTTTCAGCTTTGCCAATTTTGGCGGAATGACTGCGAGGCAATAGGGGTTGCGCTGCCCTTCGCCGCCCCAATATTCTTGGTGATAATCTTCGGCAGGATACCAAGTGGCGGGGCCCTCAATTGTCGTCACAATGGGTGTGGGCCAATCGCCTGCTGCCTTTTCTATGCCCGCCTCGGCCTCTGCGCGCTGTTCGTCGGACAATGGGAAAATTGCCGAACGATATTGGGTACCGATGTCACTGCCCTGCCGATTTAGCTGCGTTGGTTCATGCGTTGCAAAGAATATTTCGACCAAATCGGCATAGCTTATGACGTCAGCATCGAATGCGATGCGGATTGCCTCGGCATGGCCCGTATTTCCGCCGCACACGTCTTTGTAAGTCGGATCGACCGTATGGCCCCCAATATAGCCGCTTACGACGCCGCTAACGCCATTCAGTTGTCCAAACACGGCTTCAGTGCACCAGAAACAACCTCCGGCAAAAATGGCTTCTTCTTGCGGCATAATCTATCCTTTAACTTGGGCAGCGTTTGCGGCCTTAGCCGCATCCCCGCGCACCACCAGAAGGTACATCGCAGGCGTGACAATACGTGATAGCAAAGTGGAAGAAATCAACCCCCCGATTAACACGATTGCCAATGGCGAATATAGGCTGCCGCCAAACAAGGCGAGCGGCATCAGGCCGCCTATCGCGGTCACGGACGTAAGCAGGACAGGTAAGAATCGTACTTCACCTGCCTTTTCAATCGCTTCGCGCAAGCCAAGCCCGCGCTGGCGCAACTGCGTGGTGAAATCGACCAACAATATGGAGTTTTTAATCTCAATACCGACCAAAGCGATAAATCCAATGATCGCAAGAAAGGACAGGTTGTTGCCGGTTATCAACAATGCGATGAGGCCGCCAAAGGTGCCCAAGGGAATAACGCCGGCAACGACCAAAGCTTCCTTAAACCTGCCAAATTCAGCCACTAATATGGCGAATATGCTGAACAAGGCCACCACCACCACTGGGCCGAAACCGGCAAAGGTATCATTGATTTTTTCCGCCTCACCGCCCACCGCGATGGAGTAGCCGGGCTTAAGCGGAATCTGGTCCATCCGCTTTTTTGCATCGACATTCACTTTGGACACGACAACGCCGTCGTTGATCTGGGCCGTGACGCCAACATAGCGCTGAAGATTATACCGATAAATGGCGGAAGGCGTTGATTCCAGCGTCGGGTCTGAAATCTCCGCCAATTGCACTGCCTGCCCGCTTCGGTTCGAAACATAGATCGCTTCCAACGCCGAAACCGGCTGCGTCTCTGCCAATGGCAAGCGGACAACAACGGGGTAGCTGTCCCCTTCGGTGTCGCGATAGGTACCAGCCCGCTCCCCGCTGAGCGCAAGCCGTATCGCCCGCCGCGCGGCACCCGCAGGCAGATCAAGCAACGCGGCTTTGGCATCGTCAACTTGTATGTCCAAATCGACCTTATCGAACGCAACTGGGTTGTTAATGTCTCTTGTGCCGGGGGTTTCGGTTAACACTTGCGCCATTTGCCCCGCGAGACGTTTTAGCTCGTCCTGATCAGGACCATAGACGCGAAATTCGACGGGGGCGTTGATGGGCGCGCCATTCTGAAACAACATCAGCTTGATCCGCGCGCCTGATATCTGGTCCAATTTCTTGCGCAGCCTGTCAACCATCGCTTGGGACTTTGTGCCTTCCCACGCATCCATTATTGCAATCACCTCGCCATGGGTCGGGTTTTCGCCGCGCTGAAACGAATTGTAGAAAACGGGCGGGTTATATGCGCCGACATTTTCTGCGC
Organism: Sphingorhabdus sp. EL138; assembly: GCF_945882965.1. Classification (GTDB taxonomy): domain Bacteria; phylum Pseudomonadota; class Alphaproteobacteria; order Sphingomonadales; family Sphingomonadaceae; genus Sphingorhabdus_B. The sequence goes on along the minus strand of NZ_CAMCWY010000022.1, from coordinate 25,808 downwards.
GGACTTTAATAGCGGGTTCGGTTTTCAGAACGGTGGATACTTGGGCGACAATGCGTCCCGTTTCGGCGATGCTCGCACCCTGCTCTGCCTCTATTGTGACGCGGAAATAAGATGTATCGGCGTTTGGAAACAGGCTGAAACCAAGTATCGGCACAAGCGAGAATGCCGCGCATGTGCCAATTAATGCACCCCATACGGAACGGCGCGGCCGGTCGAGCGCCCAATGCAACATTGGGTGGTAGAAACGGTCAATATTACGCATCAGCCATTGCAGAAGCGGGCTGCCTTCCTCGGGCTCGTCGCCTTTGAGAATTCGGCTCGCCAGAAACGGTATGATCGTGAGCGAAACAATCATTGATGCCGTAATCGTTGCAACGATGGTGCCGATAAAGCTCTGGATAAATTTGCCCGCCCCTTCAGGCAAAAAGAACAAGGGCAAAAAGGCAAAGACCAACACGCCGGTCGACCCCAAAACCGCCATCGTAATCTCTTTGGTCCCGTCAATGGCCGCTTCGTTCCGGCTTTTCCCCATGCGCAGGTGCCGGGCGATGTTTTCGACCACAACAATCGAATCATCGACCAATAATCCCAACGTCAGGATGAAGCCGGCAACCACGAACTGGCTAAGGTTAAAGCCATAGGCCGATATCGCAAGCAGCCCCGACGCAATTGACAGCGGAATCGATATCATCACGATGATCGACGCCCGCCAGCCCAAGGGCAACAAAGTGATCAGCACCAGAAACAAGGCGATTGCAAAGTCGCGCGCGAGCTCGTCCAAGCGTTTCCGAATATCCTTGCTTTGGTCAAACTGGACCACGGCTTCTATATCGGGCGGCAACAATTCCTGTTGCCGTGCAAGTTCTTCCACCAAACGATTGCGCAGCTTGGTCGCATCAGTGCCCTGTTTCTGATTGGCGGTAATGAAGACCGCGCGCTTGCCATTATGGCTGACTTTCACGCGTTGTTCTGCCGCGCTGATTTTCACGTCGGCGACATCTCCGACACGGATTATCGACCCGTCGTTCGACCGGATCGGAAGATTGCGAATTTTTTCAAGGTCCCGGAATGCGCCGCCTGTCTCCACATTGAATCTGCGGGCACCGCTGATGACGGCGCCAGCGGGCACATCCGCACCGCCAACGCGGATCGCATCGACCACAACGCTTGCTGGCAACCGCAACTCGGCAAGCCTACCCGAATCAATCGCAACGCTGATTTCCGGTTGGGGCAGGCCGTAAATTTCTGCCTGACGGACCTCTTTATCCCGCCCCAAGGCCTCGCTGACATCGCGGGCATATTTCTCCATCCGGTACCAGCTTGCAGTATCGCTCAGCAGCGCAATTTGGAGGATTGACGCATTTGTCGTGCGGACTTTTTCGAATTGTAGGCCCTGAAGGTCCGCAGGTAGTTGGTTCCGGATCGCTGTGACTTCACGCACTGCATCGTTGAAATATTGGTCCGGATTGCCAGACCAGTCAAACTCCGCCCGAATGACCGCATTACCGTCGCTGCTGGACGAGACGACACTTTGGACATCCTCCAAACCCTGAACCAATTCCTCAATCGGCTTGGTAATGGTTTGCTCAATCTCTGCCGCATCTGCCCCGGGCTGGGATGCCACAATTGACACGACAGGCATGGAAAAATGCGGGTCAACGGAGCGGGGAACTTGCTGAAATGCAGAAAAGCCCAACGCGCAGAGCAGCGTGAACAGCACCAGTGTCAGCTGCCATCTACGAATTGCAAACTCCGCGATATGCATGGACTAGGGCAGTCTCTTGACGATACGCACGGTAGACCCGGTGCGCAGCTTTTCCAACCCAGACGTCACGATCTTGTCACCCGGCCGTATCCCACCCGACACATTCACGAAATCATCCGCGACCTGTTCTATGATGACATTGCGCGTTTCAACGCGGTTCTTGGCATCCACCACATAGACCAAGCCTTCGCCCGTGCGGACGCCAAACAAAGCGCTTGCCGGAATTTGTAATATTGAACCACCGTCCGACGCTGGCAACTTTATGGTTGCGGTCCCTATTTGCCCCGACCGCAATGTTGACCGATTGGGCAGCCGAAATTGAACGGAGAACGCCCCTGTGGCGGCGTTTGCACGCCCGTCAATCTCCGATATCGTCGCGGTTAGGGGCGTGTCACCTGCGGATTCAATCAATATATCTGCCGCCATCCCGACGCGCAGTTTCGAAGCGTCACGATCAACGATTGGCACGCGGAAGACAAAGCCGTTATCGGCCTCACCCAACATAAAAGCTGGCGTTCCAGCGGCGATGACTTGCCCGGCCTGCACATTGCGCATCAACACAACACCGTTTGACGGGGCGTAAAGCCGCGCCGTATTGCTAGCAAATCCGGCCTGCCGCACGCGCGCGTCTGCGCTCTTTAACGATGCCTCAGTTGCCTCAAACCGCGCTTTGGTTATCCAACCATCGGCGTAAAGCGCGCGGACCCGGTCAAATTCCGCCCGGACGCGATCACGCTCGGCCGTCGCCACACTCATGTCCGCGCCCACATTTGTCGTGTCGAGCGCAGCCAATAATGCGCCGCGCTTTACAAAGTCACCTTCTTCAAAACGCACAATAGCGACCTTGCCTGCGGTGGTAAAACCCAGAGGCGTTTCGCGGCGATAGCGTACCGTGCCAACGGCGTTGATCTCGCGCTCTGCGCTCTGATTTTCGACAGTGAATATCTCTACCGGTAACGCGGCCTTGGGCGCGACTTTGCCTTCGCTTGCGCTGTCACTGCAACCGCCGAGTGAACTCAGCAGCAATAGGCCCGTCAAAAATTTCGAAGATACTGGCAAACGGCCCTCCCCTGCGCGGCTGTAACACGTCTGATAGTTGAATATTCCGCAGGATGAAATAGCGTTTTAATATGCAACTCATTTTAAATTTTGCTTAGCGTTAGCAAGGAATATGTGAAAGAAAAATGTGTGGTAACGGTCCACAGAATCACGACAATTTCATCATCGGACGGCTGCTCTTGTGAGCCTATCGTTCATTGCGATGCCTATGCCCTCATGCGGAATTGGCGCGACCGCGATAGCGCTGGCCAAACTTGCATCCGCATTGTGCAGCGCCTCAAATAAATGCGCCGCCGCCTGCGCCAAATCGCCAGTTGGGGACAAGTTTTCGTCGCCCGTTATTGCGCCAAAACCAATAAGATATTCGCCACGCACAGGCGCTGTGACGTTCAAGCGGACGGGTTTTGACGGCGCATAATGGCTGGCCATTTGGCCAGGCGCCTCAATCGCGCCCGTAACCAAGGACAAAGGCGGGTATCCAAGCGTCTGTTCAATTTCCATTGAACTGACTGGTCCCGGCCTTAACACATGCCAACCGTCATCGCGCACGGCAATGATCGTTGATTCCAACCCCGCCGAAGATGGACCCCCGTCTAATATCATCGGCACGGCCCCGCCAAGCCCTTTTAAGACATGATCCGCCCGAGTCGGGCTGATCGCCCGGCTGCGGTTTGCAGAGGGCGCAGCGAGGCTTAAATCGCTTTTTAGGAGCAATGCCTGCATCACCGGATGTGCAGGGCAGCGGATGGCGATAGTATGCAGCCCTGCGGTTACCGCGCGGGCGACGGGCGCATCGGGTTGCAAGGGCAGAACCAGCGTCACTGGCCCCGGCCAGAAAGCGTCCGCCAGTGCCCGCGCAGTAGCGTTGAACAGGCCAAGCTTTTCTGCGGCTTTCCGATCACGAACATGCACAATCAACGGATTAAAATCCGGCCGTCCCTTTGCCGCATAGATGCGCGCAACCGCTTCTGCATTTTGCGCATCTGCCGCAAGTCCATAAACCGTCTCAGTGGGAATCGCTACAATCTGCCCAGCGCGCAGAAGCTGCGCCGCAGCGGTAATCGCAGCGTCGTCAGCGGGTACAACCCAGCCATTCCCCAAGGTATTTGAGCCAAACATAATAAGCGGCTATAGGCGGATGCAGACCAGACTTAACAGGAATTTTTATTTATTATGGCGTTTTCAGCACCCGTCGCAGAACAAAATTTTGTCCTCAAGCATATCGTGGGTATCGACGCATTGGCGCAGCATGCGCGCTTTGCCGATGCGACCCCGGATATGGTGCAGGCCATTGTCGAAGGCATTGGCGCCTTTGCCGAAGGGGAATTTGCCCCGCTGAACCGCATTGGCGACACCGTTGGCGCGCGGTTAATCGACGGCAAAGTCGTGATGCCCGACGGTTTTGTTGCGGCGTATAAATCTTATGTCGCCAATGGCTGGGGCGCGATCAACGCGCCTGCGGAATTTGGTGGCCAGGGTCTGCCTTTCTCGCTGGCGACCGTCGCGCTCGATTCGCTTGGTGGAGCTAACATGGCCTTTGCTTTGTGCCCGATCCTCTCGGTCGGCGCGATTGAAGCGATCAGCCATCATGGCACCGACCGGCAGAAAAAATTATTTCTGCCCAAGCTGTCAACGGGTGCCTATTCAGGCACGATGAACCTGACCGAACCGCAGGCCGGTTCCGACGTCGGCGCGCTGACGTCGACCGCGACCCCACGCGGTGATGGCGCCTACGCGATCAAAGGCACGAAGATTTATATCAGCTTTGGCGACCATGACATGGCGGAAAATATCGTCCATTTGGTCCTCGCCCGCACCCCCGATGGCCCTGCTGGGACAAAAGGCATTTCGTTATTTCTCGTGCCCAAATATCAAGTGACCGCAGACGGCAGCATCGGCAAAGCCAATGACATCAAGGTCGTATCGATTGAACATAAAATGGGCATCAACGCCTCCCCCACCTGCGTCTTGGCCTTTGGCGAAGAAGGTGCGTGCGTTGGCGAACTCATTGGTCCCGAATTTGGCGGCATGCGCGCCATGTTCACGATGATGAACAATGCCCGCCTGAATGTCGGCCTGCAAGGTGTTCAAATTGCCGAGGCCGCCACGCAAAAGGCCATCTGGTTCGCACAAGAACGTGTGCAATCGGCCAAAGCTAGCGGACCATCGCGCGAATCGGTCGCGATTGTCGAACATCCCGATGTGCGCCGTATGTTGATGCGGATGAAAGCAGGGACACAGGCAATTCGCGCCTTATTATATCTCGCCTCCGGCTATGTTGATCGCGCCACGCTTGGCGAGGCAGGCGCGCAGGAGATGGTCGACCTGCTGACGCCGCTGGCCAAAACCTATGGCACCGACATGGGCAGCGAAATCGCCTCTTTGGGCATTCAAGTGCATGGCGGCATGGGCTTTGTCGAGGATACAGGCGCAGCGCAATATTATCGCGATATTCGTATCGCGGCGATTTACGAAGGCACCAATGGCATTCAAGCGGCGGACTTGGTTGGTCGCAAGCTTGCGATGCAGGGCGGGGATGTTATCCGCAAACATCTTTCGGCCATTTCGGCAGGTGCGGTGGACCATCCCGGCCTGTCGGCGCTCGCCGCAGCGACGGCTGAAGTAACCGAATATATGCTCGGCGCAGAAGTCGATGATCGTTTGGCAGGCAGCTACGCTTATGCCAATATGATGGCGGTTGTGACGTCGGGTTGGTTGATGCTGCGGCAACATCGCGCTGCGCAAGCCGACATCGCCAATGGCGACACCAGCGCATTTTTACGCAGCAAGGTCGCGGCCTGCCGCTATTATCTGGACGTCATGGTGCCAGAGGCTGTGGCCTATAAAGGAACCGCAATGGCAGGGGCGCAATTGCTCTATGCCCTTGATGCGGAGGAACTGGCTGCTTGAACGAACAGACGCTGCAACGGATCGCCGAAGCGCTTGAGCGGCTTTCGCCGCCGCCAGCGCCGCCAATCGATCTGTCGTCGTCGCCTGCATATCATTGGAACGGCACGACCTTGGCAGCGGCGCAGGGTTTTAAGCCACTGCCGATTGACCTGATCGTCGGCGTCGACCGGCAAAAGTCCGATTTATACGAAAATTGCCGGCGGCACGCCTCTGGCGCAGCGGCGCATGATGTCTTGTTATGGGGCGCGCGCGGCATGGGCAAATCGGCCTTAATCAAATCTATGGTCGCCGCGCTTCAGGACGATGGCTTCTTCATCGCGTTGGTCGAAGCGTCCTCAAGTCATTTGACGAGCCTGCCCGCCTTGTTTGAAGAACTTGGGGCCTCAGGCCGGCGTTATTTATTGTTCGTCGACGATATCTCGTTCGAGCCGCACGACCAAAATGCGCGCCTATTACGGTCATTGCTGGAGGGCGGGGTTGAGGCGCGTCCGAACAACGTCCGGCTTTGCGTTACGTCCAACCGCCGAAACATCGTTGAGCGCGACGGCACGGACCAAACGGATGCAATGAATGCACGCGATGCCATCGATGACAGTCTGGCCTTGGCTGATCGGTTTGGCCTAAAGCTTGGCTTTCAATATCCCGACCAAGACGCGTATCTGCAAATGGTCAGCAGCTACGCCAGCCATTTTGATCTCGACTGGGACGAAGCTGGCGCGCTGAGTTTTGCCCAAGGACGCGGCGGTCGTTCAGGCCGGATCGCATGGCATTATACCGTTGAGCTTGCAGGCCGCGCAGGGCGGAAGATTTAATAGGTCCTGACCCTAGGCCTAGCTTTTCAACATAATGTACAGCGCGCCCGTCCCGCCATGGCGCGGATGGGCGTTGCGCACCGCCGAAATATGCCGCGCATGGCGCGACGCCGCCAGCCAGTCCCGGACAACGGCGGCAATTGCACCCCTGCCCTCACCGCTCGCCCGATCATGCGCGCGCGGCTTGCCGGTTACGAGCAATATCACTTTCATCCGCTGCGCAATCGCTTGCTCCAACGCGCCATCGAGCCGGTTATACGCCAGCGACAAGGACGCATCGTGCAGATCAATGCTGACATCAGGCAATATGCTACCGCGTATGATCCTCTTGTCCCAATGTCCGTCGAGATTGTGGAGCACAGGCGCAATCTTGCTTTGCCCGGGCGCTAATTTCGGCTTTGTATCGGCAGGGACAGGCTTTGGCTTGGCGTTCAAAAACTTTGCCAGTACCGCCTTATCCGCCGACGGGGTCGCAACCGGCGCTGGCTTTGGCTTGCCGCCATGCATCGGTTTTACGGTCGCAATGACCCGGCCCCAAAGGGACTTTTCGTTGCTGTCGAGATGCCGCGCCATGCCAGATTTACAGGCCCAGCCGCGCAACCGCAGCCTTGGGTAGAAACAGCAACGCCGCCCCGCGCGCCGACATGCCGCCCGCAATTACGCGCGCGCGTTCGCCAGCGCCCCAGAAGGTATCAATGCGGTTCGCGCCCTTTATGGCGCCGCCGGTATCCTGCGCAATCCAAATACCATTGGGTTCTGCGCGGTCCATCGACAGCCAAACCGGCGCGCCCAGCGGGATGAATTTCACGTCCACGGCAATGCTTGCCTCACCCACCACGGGATAGCCCATTGCGCCCAAGGGACCGGCACCGGTCAGTTCGCGGAAGAAAATATAGCTTTTATTTTCCTGCATGATCTTGCGGCCCTCTTCGGGGTTGGCATGCAAGAAGGCAACGATCCCCTGCATAGAGGCATCAGTAATCAGTCCGCGATCCCGCATCAATCGGCCGATGCCCGTATAGCCACGCCCATTCTGGCTATCATAACCAATGCGCATGACATTGCCGTCGGGCAGCTTCAACCGGCCCGACCCTTGAATTTGCAGGAAGAAAAATTCGACAACATCGGACGCATAAGCAATTTCAAGGCCGCGCCCAGCCAATGAACCGTTTTCAATCGTTGCGCGGTCATCATATTGCAGAAGTTTCGTGCCGCTGACCTTGCCACGGATGCTGCGTCCCTTCAGCTCATCAGAAAACTGCCCAAGGTCAACATCGATCAGGTCTGATGGCCGTTTATAGACGGGAACATCGCATCCAGCTTGCAGCATGCGGCAACCGGCGATCTCAGGTTCAAAATAGCCAGTGGCATAGGCCTTGCCATTACCAACCTGCACTGCGTCCATATGAGTCGCGAAAAAGGAAATGGCATCATTGGTCCATGTTTTGACGGCGTCGCAAGCGGCTACCCAGTCGCTATTTTGGGTAAGGCCGCTATTGTCGGAACGGCGGACAAGGCCGGGGCAACTTGTCCTGAAACTATCCATCGCACGTGCCGCCTTGCGCGCATCAACTTGCAAAGTTGCAATTTGCGGACCGCGCACGACGCCGAGTCCTGCCGCCGTTGTGATATCGCGCGTCGGCGCAGGTGTTGCCACTGTATCCGCGACGGGCGGTGCAGACGCCAATATACCCGGCGACGTTGCAGGGCCCGCAGGGGGTGTCACCCCGCTTGCACAAGCCGAGAGCGTGAGGGCCGATAGACCGAGAATGAAAAGGGCGCGAAGCATCGCCCGGGTGAATCAGACCGAGTCGGTTTCGTCAAGCTTCCAGTTACGGCCGCCCGATTTCACGTCGCGCATGAATGTCCAGATATCATGGGTTTCAACCGCATCTGTCATCGATCCACCAATGACATTTCCATCGGCATCCTTAACCATCGCGGCGATATCGGCGTCATAACGAACCGATATCCGAGCGATGGGGTGATCGTAGCTTGCGTCGACAACGCGAATTTCATCAATGCGGACCAAGCGGTTTTCGAGGGTTTCACCTCGCGCAGTCCGGCCATCAATCGCCTCGGCAAAGCTTGCATAGACGTCATCATCACACAAGAAGCGCAGCGCTTCCTTGTCGTCCTTCCAATAGGCCTCAAGCACCATTTTATAAGCGATTTTTGAACCTTCTACGAACGTGCCGAGATCAAAACCGCGATCGGCATTTCCAATCGCTTTGACGCCGCTTTGTGCTGCCATATCGACGTTTGACAGGTCCGTAGCGGGCACAGCCGACGCCGCGTCACTACCCGCAGATGGCTGCCGCAACAATAGCGGCGTATTCGCTTCAATAGGGCGGTGGGCCAAAGGTTCTTGTTCATGTCCGGAACGTTTGCCGAGCACTGCATAAAGGCGAAGGCCTAGGAAAGCTGCAACAAGAGCGAGCAAAACAATAGTAAACGTCACAACGCCTCCATTCGGCAAAAATCTAGACATGGTCACGGCGCGAAAACTGGTCGCCAAACGCCCATATCAAATCATATAGGGACTAACGATACGGGTTTCAAAGGGCTTTGCCCAAAGAAAAATGCAGGCTCGGCTAAGGACATGGCGCGAGCGCAACAATCATTGCCCTTTGACGGCACGCCTGCTAGGCGCTTCGGCCATCAGGGGTCGTAGTATTGCGGCTGTGGCAAACAAAAAGAAAGCACGACACATCATGGCCGACGAAACAGGCACTATCGTTTCCGATAAGGTAAAAGCAAATGGCGAAGACACAGCGCCTGCCGTCGGTATGTTGAACCAGTATATCAAGGATCTGTCGGTTGAAAGTCCCCACGCCCCGCACAGTTTTAACTGGGAAGGCGCGCCGCAAGTTGATGTGCAGGTCAACATTCAAGCCAACGCCATTACAGACGAAGTGCATGAAGTCGCCTTACGGCTTGCCATCAAGGCAGAGACTGACGATGGCGTACAGTTCTCCGTTGAGCTTGATTATGGAACCTTGTTTGGCCTGCGCAATGTAAGCGAAGAGCAAGCGCATCCTTTCTTATTCGGTGAAGCGCCGCGCTTGATGTTCCCATTTGCGCGCCGAATCGTTGCCGATGCCGTCCGTGATGCGGGCTATCCGCCACTGGTGCTTGAACCCATCGACTTTAACGCGCTCTACATCCAACAGCTTTCGCAAGCGCAACAAATGGCAGAGACGCAGCCTGCCGGCGAAGCCTGAAGCCGACGGCACCAGGTGAACAGATGAGCCTGGTTCGAAACAGCATTACCATCGGCGGACTGACTTTGGTCAGCCGTGTCTTGGGCCTAGTGCGCGACATGTTGATGGCGCGCTTCGTTGGCGCTGGCCTTGCGTCCGACGCATTCCTGATCGCGTGGCGTTTGCCCAACCTGTTCCGAGCCCTTTTTGCCGAAGGCGCGTTTGCAGCGGTATTCGTGCCGTTGTTTAACAAAAAAATGACTGAGGCCGAGCGCGAGAAGGCTGACCAAGGCCTGATCGCCGCCCGCGCTTTTGCAAGCCAAGTGCTGTCCGTGCTGTTCCCGTTTCTGGTGCTGTTCACGGCCCTCATGATGCTCGCCGCTGGTCCTATTGTCTGGGCTATGACTGGCGGCTTTCCAGATGGCGGGCCGGAGAAGTTCGCGCTGGCACGGCACTTAACGATCATCACCTTTCCCTATCTGGCGCTGATATCATTGGTATCATTGCTTGGAGGGATATTGAATTCGCTGAACCGATTCTGGGTCAATGCCGCAGCGCCGATCTTGTTGAACATCTGCATGATTATCGCGCTGATTTTCTTCCGTGGGGATAATCCCGTTGAAACGGCGGCCACGCAAGCGGTCGCAGTTACCGTGTCGGGCGCGCTGCAATTGCTGTGGCTCATCTGGGCCTGTCACCGCGCTGGCGTTAACCTGAAGCTGAGTTTGCCGCGCCTCACTCCAGATGTGAAGCTGATGCTGGCCTTGATTGCGCCCGCCGCGATTGGCCAAGGCGCAATCCAGTTCAATCTGTTGATCTCCACTGCGCTTGCCGCGCGGTTCCTGCCTGAAGGATCTGTATCGTGGCTTTATTATGCTGACCGCTTGAACCAGTTGCCGTTGGGACTGATTGGCATAGCAATCGGTACAGCCATTTTGCCGGCACTATCGCGGCAGATTGCCGGAGCAGATAGCAAAGCCGCATCGGACACGCAGAACCGCGCCGTCGAACTTGCCTTATTCTTCGCGATGCCCGCGACGGTCGCGTTGATTGTGTCGGCGATGCCGATTGTGCATGGCATATTCGAACATGGCGCATTCACGTCGGCCGACACAAAAGGGACCGCGGCGGTACTAATGGCGTTTTCGGCAGGCGTTCCAGCCTATGTGCTCATCAAGGTGCTGACCCCAGGATTTTACGCGCGCAGCGACACCAAAACGCCGCTGCGGCTGGCCTTATGGTCCATGCTGGTCAACCTTGTTGGTAACCTGATCCTAATTTGGCCCTTGGCGCATATTGGCGTCGGCGTGGCGACTGCCATATCCGCTTGGGTGAATGTCGCGTTGCTTTGGATCACTTTGCGCAAGCGTGGTCATATTGCCGTCGATGCCCGGTTGAAGCAAAAGATATGGCGCATAATTTTGGCGGCCGCCGTCATGGGCTTCGCGCTTTATTTCGGAAATGCACTTATCGAAGACCTGCTTGGCATCGGATTGTGGCGGCGCATTGCCGTTTTGTTCACTTTGGTAACCGCTGGCGGCGCGGTCTATGCGCTGGCCATATTGCTGTTCGGGGCCTACCGGATCAGCGAATTAAAATCCCTTCTCCGCAGGCGAGCAACTGCGCCCGTGGCCCCTGCAAGCGAGTAAATTCTATGCGCGTTGTTTCCGGTATTCAGCCAACTGGCAACCTTCATCTCGGCAATTATCTGGGCGCGATCCGCAACTGGGTGAAGATGCAGGATGAAATGGAATGCCTGTATTTCCTCGCGGATTTGCATGCCATTTCGATGCCGCATGTGCCCGAGGAGTTGACCGCAAACACCCGCGAGATGGCTGCCGCGTTGCTCGCCTGCGGGCTGGATATCAACAAGGCGATCCTGTTCAATCAGGCGCAGGTCCCTGCCCATGCTGAGCTGCAATGGCTGCTGACCGGTACGGCGCGGATGGGTTGGCTCAACCGGATGACCCAGTTCAAGGACAAGTCCGGCAAGAACCGCGAAGGCGCGAGCATTGCGTTGTTTACCTACCCGGTGTTGCAAGCCGCCGACGTGCTGCTGTATCAGGCGACGCACGTGCCGGTGGGCGAAGACCAGAAGCAGCATTTGGAGCTTGCCCGCGACATCGCCCAGAAATTCAACACCGATTTTGGCAAGGGCACAGATATTTTCATCTTGCCTGACCCCATCATTCCCAAAGCGACGGCCCGTATCATGAGCTTGCGCGACGGTAGCGCCAAAATGTCCAAATCTGACCCAAGCGATATGAGCCGAATCAACCTGATCGATGATGCCGACACGATCCTGAGCAAAATCAGAAAGGCCAAGACTGATCCAGAGCCGTTGCCATCGGAGGCAGATGGTCTTGAGGGCCGGCCCGAGGCAAAGAACCTGGTCGGCATATATGCTGCCTTTGCGAATGAGACTGTGGAAGATACGCTGACTCGCTTTGGCGGTCAGGGCTTCGGCTCATTTAAGCCTGCACTGGCAGAGATTGTGGTCGAACATCTGCGCCCCATTTCGGACCGCTTTAGCGCGCTAAAGGATGACCATGAACAGATTGACGCGGCATTAGCGAAAGGCGCGGCAAAGGCGCGCGAATTGAGCGCGCCGACGTTAAAGGCAGCCTATGGCGCGCTTGGCTTGCTGCGTTGAATGATGTTACATTGTCGTTCAGCTGTAGTTCAGCGAAACAATCCTAATTTTAATGCTTTAGCTGCAAGACGGCATCTGGCCGCGTTCGAAGGGATTTGAATTGATGAAAAAGGTCGCAACTTTTCTCGCTCCGCTGGCGCTGCTTGCGTTGGGTGCATGTGCAACGCCCTTTAACGTCGATGTTTCGCGTTTTCAGGAGCTGCCCGCACCGCAGGGTCAGACCTTTGTAATCCGCGCGGCCAATCCCGCCAACGCCGGTGGCATTGAATTTGGGCAATATGTCGCGTTGGTCGCCAATGAGCTTCAGGAAATTGGGTATGTGGCTTCATCGGGTAGCACCGCCGACATGACCGTATCGCTCGATTATGCCGTTGATGAAGGCAAGGAACGCAACATCGTTCGCCAAGACCCGTTTTATGATCCTTATTGGGGCTTTGGCAGCTTTTACCGCCCCTATGTTGTGCGCACGCGGCGCGGCGCGCGCTATGTTGTGGGCTATTATGACCCGTTCCTCTACAGCGGCTTCAACAGGCCATATGATGTTGACAGCTTCACGGTGTACACCGCCGATCTGGATCTAAAAATTGACCGCAATACGGACGGGAAACGCCTGTTCGAAGGCAAGGCAGAAGCCAAGTCGCGTTCGAACAAAATGCCCTATCTGGTGCCTAATCTGATTGAGGCCATGTTCACAGGTTTCCCCGGCAATGGTGGCGAGACTGTCCGGATTTCCGTGGCACCCGAGGAAAAGCGCTAGGGTCAGAACCCTAGGCTCGATGAAAGTTGTGGCGGTCTATACGCCGCAGCCCAGTTCCGTTTTTCCATAAGCGGCGCCCTCACCCCTCGTGGCGGCAATGCCTGCATACAGCTCCGTCCCGGTAAACAGCCCATTGCGTCCGATGTCGAAGCCTTGCGCGCGAAAGACGTCCATAACCTTGGCAGGTGAATCATCGAAATATAGGGATTGCGATTCATAATGCTGCGCCAAACCAGTCACCGACAAGCCTTCAAATGAACGGCGTAGCCTGATAAATTTGCTTTTGCCTTCTAATGCCGAATAGGCATTTTGACGGGCAGATTCGTTGGCAAATTCCTTTGTCTCCAACGCCTGCCATTGGGCGCGTAGCTGTGCGCCGATCTTTTCAAATTCAGCACCTATTTCGCCGGAAAACGCACAAGTCTCAAGATTAAATCCGATTGAAATTGGCTTGCCCCCAAGCCGCTTTAATATCGACGTCGCGTCTGCAAGATATCCGTAGCGACCATCCGCAAGCTTCACCTCAATGAAGTTGTCTGCCGTGGTTCCCGCCAGTGTCAGCTGTGTGCCCTCGCGCAGCCGATCCAGCAAATTACTATCTGCCAAGGTCGAGGCCCAAACATCAATCAGCCCATCTGCAACCCATGACTGGTCGTTCAACGACTTTATCAAGACCGGGGGACGACTTTCCGACATGTTGGTGCGTGCGATAAAGCCATTGCCATCGCTCAATTTAAGCCACGGGCCATCAGGGGCTGAGCCAGGCTGGATTGTCCCGGTGACTTGCGAACCACGCGGAAGCTTGCCAAGAATGCTGCTACCCGCGGTGCTTGGCTTATCGCGTATGTTCACCTCAGTCATTGCGAAGAATATTTGTGCGCCCGGAGTTGAGGCGTCCCAAGCTTCGGTTATCAGCCCATCTGCATCGCGCTTCAAATCGTCAGCGATGAACAGCCAGAAATACAAACCGGCCATCGCCAATATAGTCACGACGGCAACGACTGGCATGCGCCATTTGCGATTGGAGGCGGACGTTGCAGGTTTTTTCGCCCCTTTTGCCGCCAACGCTTGCCCACAACTGGCGCAAAACGCAGCTTTGCTTGGATTAGCGGACCCGCACGACGCGCATTTTTTTCCCATCATTGTCCTTCCGACTCACATCATGGGGATAAGCGCTGGAAAGCCTGCTGAAAAGGGTTGGAAAATTCAGGCTTCGAGTTGGCGGAGCAATGCGCGGACATCATTGTCCATGTCGCTGTCTTGTTGCCGAAGCCCTTCGACCAACCGAACCGCGTGAATGACAGTGCTGTGGTCACGTCCACCGAACTTGCGTCCGATTTCAGGGTAGCTGCGCGGCGTCATTACCTTGGCAAGGTACATGGCGACTTGACGTGGGCGCACAACGGCGCGCGCACGGCGCTTCGAAGACATTTCGCTGCGGTCGATGCGGTAATATTCGCATACGGCACGTTGAATTTCGTCGATGGTTATGCGGCGGCGGCAAGCACTCAGGATATCCTTGAGCTGCTCTTCGGCCAATGTCCGCGTGACTGGCTTGCCCGTCAATTGGGCATAAGCAAGCAGCTTGTTCAAGCCACCTTCGAGTTCGCGGACATTGCGGCTGATCGTGCGGGCAAGAAACTCGACCACGTCTTCACCCACTTGCGCCTCTGGCATATTGGCAAGGCGCTGTTGCAGGATCAAACGGCGCAATTCCAGATCAGCGGGTTGAATGTCGGCCACAAGGCCCATCGACAGACGCGACAATATACGCTGGTCCACGCCGTCAAGCGCTTGCGGTGCACGGTCAGCGGACACCACCAAGCGTTTGCCCGCGCCAATGATGGCATCGATGGTGTGCAAAAACTCTTCTTGCGTCGACACCTTGCCAATGATGAATTGGATATCGTCGATCAGCAGCACGTCAACAGCACGCAAACGCGCCTTGAACTCCATGACTTCCTTGCGCCGCATTGCGGTCACAAATTCCATCATGAATTTTTCGGCGGACATATACAAAATCTGTGCGTCGGGATTTACCTCGGCATAAGCATGGCCGATGGCGTGCATCAGATGCGTTTTGCCTTGGCCAGTCGCGGCTTGAAGATAGAGCGGGTTAAACAATGGCTTGTCTTTCGACGCCACGCGCTCTGCGGCGCTCAGCGCAAGCACGTTGGTTTGGCCCTTAACGAAATTCGCAAAAGTCATCCGCGGGTCAAGCGCCAACCGCGTGGCTTGCGCCTCATTGGTTTCTTGCGCGACCGCGCGTTCTGCATTGGTGGAGGCGCGGAGCAATTCGACGCGCGGCGCACCCGGGCGGGTGCGAATTTTCAACTGCTTGACGCTGCTATTGGTGCTTGACCATGCAAGGCGCAAGCGGTCGGCATAGTGGTCGGAAACCCAGCTTGCCGAAAAGTCCGAGGGTAACAAAAGCTCAAGCGTGCCCGTCAGGTCACAATAGTCACCAAGGCTGATGGAGCGAATCCATTGGCCGTAAACCTGAGCACCCAAATCGCGGCGCAAGCCGGAGGAGATATTATGCCAATCAGCGTCAAAACGGGCGTTTACCATTGAATCGTCATTTCCACTTGCGGAAGGACTGATTTTATTTTGCGATACTGAATTGCCTTCTGCCAACGTGCCTACCCCCATTTTCCACCCCAACCAGCACTACATGACCGCGCGCTATCTGCCGAACATGGGACGAACGGGGAGGCCAAGCATTTTTTACCAAATGCAGCCAAGCTACGTGTTCATTCGCCATGTGAGGCATTGCGCGACTGTCGTCGTGCGTTGCTGGATTGGATATACTAGACACCAAAAAACGAGTCTATCAAGAGCAGCGCTGCAAAAAAATTGAAATAAATGCCATTGACTCGTTGTGACGCGAGCAAATGCGTTAAATAATTTATAAGAACATGATTTTATTTATTTTTTTCTGAATTCACGTTCGTGACTTCATCGAATCGCGGGAAACCCTGACATTTCACCTTTGTGACATTTGACAAACAAAAAACCCGCCGTGGTTACAGCGGGTTTTGAAATTCAAGTGCCGGAAGGTCCGGCGCCATCCGTATCGCTTAAGCGAGACCGCCGACCGCCTTTGTGAGGCGACCAAATTTGCGCGAAGCTGTGTTTTTGTGGAATACACCCTTGGATACGCCGCGCGCCAGTTCAGGCTGCACTGCGGCAAGGGCTGCGGCGGCTGCCGACTTGTCGCCAAGCGCAATCGCCGATTCGACCTTTTTGATGAAAGTGCGAATGCGGCTGACGCGTGCGCCATTTACTTCTGTACGACGCGCGTTGCGACGGATACGCTTTTTTGCTTGCGGCGTATTGGCCATTTTTGTCCTCGAATTTCAATAATTGAAGGGGCGTGCCCATGCGGTACGCCCGTTGAAGGAGCGGCCCTTAACCCTGCCCAAGAGATTCGTCAACCTCATAATGCCGCCTCATCGCTGGCATTTCGGGCAGTAGAAGGTTGATCGGCCCGAATCAACACGCCGCAATATCGTGCTGCCGCAGACGCAAGCTTCACCCTCGCGGCCATAGACACGCCAGTCCTTTGCGAAATAACCAAGTTCGCCATCGGGCGCTGCAAAATCGCGCAAGGTAGATCCGCCAGCTGCTATAGCGGCAGTGAGCACCTCTTTAATCGCGATGACCAATCGGGCCAGCCGCGCTTTGCTTATGCTTGATGCAGGCGCAACAGGGTCAATGCCCGCCATGTTTAGCGCCTCACACACATAAATATTGCCCAAGCCCGCCACAATATTCTGATTGAGCAGCATCGCCTTAATAGGCGCTTTGCGGCCAGACAGTGCCTTTTGCAGCACAGCTGTATCGAACGCCTCCGACAGCGGCTCTGGCCCCATTTTGGCAAAGAAACGATAGGCGTCGATCTGGTCCGAATCGATAATATCCAGCGACCCGAAACGGCGGTGATCATTCAATGCAACCACGCGTCCACTTGCCGTTTCCAGAATGAAATGGTCGTGCTTTTCAATTTCCACCGGGTCTACGCGCCACCGGCCAGACATGCCCAAGTGAAATATCAGCACGTCCTGCCGATCCGTATAGATCAATCCATATTTGGCACGGCGTCCCAGCGACTCTATCCGCGCGCCCGTTAGCCGCTGGCGCAAATCGGGCGGAATCAGCCAGCGCAGGTCCGCACGGCGCGGTTCAGCGCGCACGATCAACGCGCTTTCAAGGACCGACCGCAGGCCGGACACGGTGGTTTCCACTTCGGGTAATTCGGGCATATGCTTTTGCACCTAAGGGTCAGGACCCCCTAACAGCCTTTGCGGCTGGCGCAACAATCGGCTAGAAGCCAGATAATGAATGATACCGTATCCTTTGGCTATGAAGAAGTTAGCCCCGAAGAAAAGACGCAGCGCGTTGGCGACGTCTTTTCCAATGTTGCGCGCAAATATGACATCATGAACGACGCGATGTCGGGCGGGATGCACCGTTTGTGGAAAGATAGCTTCGTGCGCCGCGTAAAGCCGCGCGCGGGCGAGGATATTCTCGACATGGCTGGCGGCACGGGCGACATTGCGTTTCGCATGGAAAAATCAGGCGCGCAGGTCACTGTGTCCGACATTAACGAAGACATGTTAGATGTCGGCATGGAACGCGCCATGAAGCGCGGTGTCGACAGCCTCATCTGGTCTGCGCAAAATGCCGAGACCTTGACCTTCCCCGACGCACATTTTGATGCCTACACAATTGCCTTTGGTATCCGCAACGTCACCCACATTCCTAAGGCTCTGCGTGAGGCGCATCGTGTGCTGCGTTATGGTGGCCGTTTCTTCTGCCTCGAATTTTCCACGGTCGAATGGCCTGGGCTGGCGCAATTATACGATGTGTATTCAGATAAATTGGTACCAAAATTGGGCAAAGCCATTGCAGGTGACGAAGACAGCTACCGTTATCTGGTCGAATCCATCCGCCGTTTCCCCGACATGCAAAATTTCAAACGCATGATCGGTGAGGCTGGCTTTGTCCAAACCAAAGTTGAGCCCATATTGGGCGGTCTGGTCGCGATCCATAGCGGCTGGAAGGTTTAACCCCGCACCCGATGACTCGTCCCGTTACCCACATCATTCGTTTGCTCAAATGGGGCCGCATTCTTGCGCGCCACGGTGCTCTTCGCGCCATTGAGGCTGATCGTAACACGCCTGCACAAGTCAAGCGCCTGTGCCGCATCGCGCGCTTTGGCACGATCCAGCCAAAGGTGCCGGATTATGCAGGCGCATTTCGCGCCATTGGTCCCGCAGCGATTAAGCTTGGGCAAACGCTCGCGACCCGGCCTGATATCATCGGCGAAGAGGCCGTGCATAATCTACTGATGCTTCAGGACCAGTTACCGCCGGCGCCATTTGACCAGGTCTATGCGCAGATTGACAACAGCCTGAATAAGCCAGCGTCCATATTGTTTGAATATATAGACCCAGTGCCTATCGGTGCCGCCTCCATCGCGCAGGTGCACCGTGCCCGCACGCGCGAGGGCAAGGATGTCGCTATCAAGGTGCTTCGCCCCGGTATTCGCGAACAGTTTGCCCGCGACATTGAAACCTATGAATGGGCGGCCGCGCATTTGGAGGCCCTTGGCGGCGAAGCGGCGCGGTTGCGCCCGCAGCTGGTTATCGCCAATCTGAAACGCTGGACCTTGCGCGAACTCGATTTGCGGCGCGAGGCAGCAAGCGCATCCGAACTTAAAGATGCGATGGTCGCGGTGGAGGGTTACACGATCCCGAGCATCGACTGGGACCGGACGTCAGGCCGCGTGCTGACTCTGGAATGGGTCGACGGCGTAAAAATTTCCGACATTGATGCGCTCAAGGCGGCGGGCCATGACCTAAGTAAACTGGCCGAAAAGCTTGTGCTCACATTTTTGCGGCAAGCGATTTCGGAAGGCTTTTTTCATGCCGATATGCATCAGGGCAATTTGTTCGTCCGCGCCGACGGCACAATTGTCGCCATCGATTTTGGCATCATGGGTCGGATCAACCGGCAGGCGCGTTTCTGGCTGGCGGAAATTCTCTATGGCCTGACAACCGGCAATTATAAGCGCGTCGCCGAAATCCATTTCGAGGCGCAATATGTGCCAAGCTATCACAATGTCGACGAATTCGCGACTGCGCTGCGCGCAGTTGGTGAGCCAACGCGCGGCAAACCCGTTAGCGAATTGTCGGTCGGGCAAATGCTCGACAGCCTTTTTGCGATCACGCGTGATTTCGACATGCAGACGCAGCCGCATCTGTTGTTGCTGCAAAAAACGATGGTGATGGTCGAAGGCATTGCGACCTCATTGAACCCAAGCATTAACATGTGGAATGTTGCCGCGCCATATGTCGGCGACTGGATTCGCGGTGAGTTGGGGCCTGAGGCAATGTTGGCCGACGGCCTGCGCAAACAAGCCGATACGCTGAAGATGATCCCCGACCTCATCCGCCGTTTGGATGAACAGCTCCCACGCAAGGGCGGCGCGCCCGAACCACCACCCTTGCCACCCGTGCAGCTTATTTGGGAGCGTAAGGGCAGCAGTAACACTGGACGCTATCTGCTGGTCGCAGCATTGGCTGGTGCCTTGGGCGCTGCTGGCATGTGGCTTTGGGGTTGAACCAAGCTCTCGCCAGCTTGACCTTTGCTTTTATGCGCATAAAGTGTGCGCATGAATAAACCTTCGCAGTTTACCGCGCCTCGGCGTCCGACAAATATAAGCTTGCCATCCGATATGGTTGACGAGGCCAAGCGGCTTGGCATCAACGTATCGCAAGCCTGCGAAACCGGGCTGCAGGAACAGGTGCGCAAAGCCTTGGGCGAAGAGTGGAAACGCGAAAACCGCCAAGCTATTGAAAGCTGGAACAAATGGATCGCCGAAAACGGAATGCCATATGATGAGTATCGCGATTGCATCCCGAATTTGTGATTAATGACGAACATTATATTATGACGACACATCTGATTTTCGCCATTCCGCTTGATAGGCTTGGCGTAAAAATTGGCTCTCTGGCGCAGGAAGATTTAGTCATCACCTCCGCAGTCGATAAACTATTCAGCGGGTATTGAAGCGCATGAACGAAAAACGCATCCTCCTGATCGTCACTGGCGGCATTGCGGCGTATAAGTCGCTTGAACTTGTCCGCTTGCTTAAGCGCCAAGGCCTATCCGTGCGCGCGGTCATGACGCAAAGCGCAACTGAGTTCGTGACGCCCTTGTCGATGTCGGTAATGACTGAAGACCAAGTATATGGTCATATGTTCGACCTGAAGGAAGAAAGCGAAATTGGGCATATCCAGTTGAGCCGTCAGGCCGACTTGGTAGTCATCTGCCCCGCCACCGCCAACATCTTAGCCAAGATGGCGGCCGGCATATCCGACGACCTGGCGACGACCATCTTGCTGGCGACCGATAAGCCAGTGCTTGCCGTTCCCGCGATGAACGTCCGCATGTGGAACCATCCGGCAACGCAGCGGAATTTGGCGCAATTACGCGCCGATGGCGTCCACATCATGGCTCCGGACGAGGGCGCGATGGCATGCGGCGAATTTGGCCCCGGACGCTTGCCGGAGCCACCTGCCATTGCCGAGCGGATTTGCGCGATGTTGGGGCATGATTTCGATATAATGCTGACATCGGGTCGTTCACCAACGACGGTCCCCGGCGGCGCTGCGCTTTCGGCGGAGCTGGCGCATTGTCCCTTGTCCGGTCAACGCATATTGGTAACCGCTGGCCCAACGCATGAGGCGATTGACCCTGTTCGCTACATCGCCAATCGTTCTTCTGGACGTCAGGGTTTTGCCATTGCGGCAGCGGCTGCCGCCTTGGGCGCTGAGGTCACGCTCATTGCTGGTCCCGTTCATTTGGCGACCCCGCCCGGCGTCGCCCGGATAGATGTTGAAACCGCCATCGACATGCAGGCGGCGGTGGAAAAAGCCTTACCCGTAGACGCCGCCATCATGGTGGCCGCCGTCGCCGATTGGCGCGCGGTGCAAGCGCCTGAACAAAAAATCAAGAAAGACGGCGGCAATATCCCCGCGCTGAACTTAACCGAAAATCCCGATATCCTCGCCAGCCTCGCCACGCATGCACATCGCCCAAGGCTGCTAATTGGTTTTGCGGCAGAGACGGAGAAGATTGTCGAACATGCGCAGACAAAGCTCGCCAAAAAGGGGTGCGACTGGATCGTCGCCAATGACGTGTCTGGCGATGTGATGGGCGGCGCAAACAACGCCTTTCATATCGTTACCAAAGATGGCGTCGATAGCTGGCCCGAGAGCGCCAAGGACGTGATTGCCCGTAAATTGATGGAGAAGGTAGCCGATGCACTCGCAAAAGGTTGATATCCGCGTCAAGCGATTGGACCATGGAACTGGCCTGCCGCTGCCCGCATATGCGACCATGGGCGCTGCGGGCATGGATATTTGCGCCGCCGAAAGCCTGACCTTGCGTCCCGGCAAACGCCACGCCGTTGCAACCGGTTTCGCCTTTGCCATTCCCGATGGCTATGAAGTTCAAGTGCGTCCGCGCTCCGGTCTTGCACTGAAACATGGCATTACCTGCCTCAACACCCCCGGCACCATCGACAGCGATTATCGCGGCGAAGTGAAGGTCATTCTCGCAAATTTGGGTGACGAAGATTTCGTGATCAACACGGGCGACCGGATCGCGCAGATTGTTGTGGCACCGGTCACGCACGGCATATTATGCGAAGTCGACGCCCTTGACGATACAGAGCGGGGCACCGGAGGCTTTGGTTCCACTGGCGTATGACGCTCAACGACCAACAGCTTGACCGTTACGCCCGGCATATTGTGCTGCGCGATATTGGCGGTGCGGGTCAGTCCAAATTGCTGTCGAGTCATGTGCTGCTGATCGGTGCGGGCGGCATTGGTTGCCCCGCCATGCAATATCTGGCGGCGGCGGGTGTCGCGACGATCAGCGTGGTTGATGATGATGTTGTGTCCTTGTCCAACCTTCAACGGCAAATTCTTTATAGCGAAAGCGACATTCGCACAGCAAAGGTCGATGCCGCTGGCGCCGCCGTCGCGCGGTTGAACCCGGATGTGACATTTCGTGGCCTTAAGCAGCGTATTGACCGCTCCACCTCAGCAGACATTCTCAATGGCGTCGATGTCGTCATCGACGGTTGCGATAATTTCACCACGCGTTTGATCGTCAACGATCTGTGCCTTGCCGCTAAAGTGCCTTTGGTCAGCGCCGCGATTGGGCAGTTTCATGGGCAGATCGGCACCTTTACCGGATGGCAAGCCGACGCGCCTTGCTATCGCTGCTTTGTCGGCGACGCCCATGACCCCGATGATTGCGACGACTGCGCCACACAGGGCGTTCTGGGCGCGATGTGCGGCCTCATGGGATCCTTTGCTGCTATGGAGGCCATTCGTGCGCTGACAGGCTTTGGAGAGGCCCAGAAGGGCAGACTGCATTTGTTCGACGGCATCGCCCCAGCGATGCGGTCAATCCGCCTGCCCAAAGACGCAGGGTGCCGGAGCTGTGGCAACTTACCCGCCTAATATTTCCTCCACCCAAGCAGGGACCACTTCCGTCGCCGGGCCATGCCGCGATTCTTCAAACCATAATGTGCCATGCGATGGTTCAAGGTTCAGTTCCAAGGTTTTGATGCCCTTTTGCCGCGCCTCACGCACAAGGCCAGCAGCGGGATAGACTGCGCCGGAGGTACCAATGCTGACGAACAAATCCGCTTGGTCCAGCGCATGGTAAATTTCATCCATCCGATACGGCATTTCCCCAAACCAGACGATGTCCGGCCGCAACTGCCCCGCCACGCCGCAAGCTGGGCAGGCTGGCCGGTCAATCAACGTCCCGCGCCACAGATGGCGTGCATCGCACGCGTTGCACCAAGCGTTCAAATGTTCACCATGCATATGCAACAGGCGCTGTGCCCCTGCCCGTTCGTGCAGATCATCGACATTTTGCGTCACCAGAAGCAGATTGCCTGACCAGCCCGCATCCAGCCGCGCGAGCGCATAATGCGCGGCGTTTGGTTCCACTTGCTGAATATGCGCGCGACGCATATCGTAAAAGCGCAGCACAAGGTCGGGATCGCGGGCAAAGGCCTCGGGCGTGGCCACATCCTCCAACTTATGCTGCTCCCACAACCCGCCTGCGCTGCGGAAGGTATCAATCCCGCTTTCGGCGCTCACGCCTGAGCCCGTCAGGATGACGATATTTTTGATGCCTTGCCCCACATGCTTTCCTTCATCTTCACCCAAAACTTGTTTCAGTGGCCTAATATAGTAAGACCCGAACAATAGGTCAGGGCAAGAAATATGAAAATTGGAATTATTGGCAGCGCAGGCCGCATGGGTCAGGCTTTGGTCGATGCGATTGTCGCAGATGGCCATGAACATGCAGGCGGCGTTGATAAGGATGGCGATCTTGCGGCGCTAATCACTGCATTCGACGTTCTCGTCGATTTTTCGAGCCCGCACGCCCTTGAGGCCAGTCTCGACGCGTGTGTGGCAGCGGGCAAACCCATCGTCATTGGCACGACGGGTTTGGAAGAGCGCCACCATTTCCTCATCGACGATGCCGCGCGCGACATTCCCATCTTGCAGACGGGCAATACCTCATTGGGCGTGAACATGCTCGCCGCCTTGGTGGAACAAGCCGCGCGGCAGTTGGGTGAGGGCTGGGATATCGAAATCCTCGAAATGCACCACAGGCACAAGGTGGACGCGCCATCGGGTACAGCCCTTCTGCTGGGCGAGGCGGCGGCAAAGGGCCGCGCGGTCAATTTGAAAGACCATAGTGAACGGGGCCGCGACGGGATTACGGGCGCACGCAAGGCCGGCCATATCGGCTTTGCATCCTTACGCGGCGGCAGCGTGGCGGGCGACCACAGCGTCATCTTTGCGTCCGACAATGAACGCATTGAGCTTGTCCATCGCGCCGAAAATCGGGCGATATTCGCTAGCGGCGCGGTGAAAGCTGCCGAATGGCTCATGCAACAAAAGGCGGGCCGGTATAATATGCAAGAGGTCCTTGGCCTTTGAAAAAATCAGACATATTCGAATTTTACCGACGCCTGGCGGAGGCCAATCCTGATCCGGAAACCGAGCTGGCTTATGGCAATGCGTATCAGTTGCTTGTTGCCGTAACCTGTTCGGCGCAATCGACCGATGTGGGGGTGAACAAGGCAACAAAGGCTTTGTTCGAAGAGGTCAAGATTCCGGCACAGATGGTTGCGCTTGGGCTGGAGGGTTTGAAATCGCATATCAAGACCATTGGGCTGTACAATAACAAGGCAAAGAACGTCATCGCTTTGTCGGAAATCCTTGTGCGCGATCATGCAGGCGAAGTGCCCGCCGACCGTGATGCGTTGGAGGCTTTACCGGGCGTTGGCCGCAAGACCGCCAATGTGGTGATGAACACCGCGTTCGGCGCAGAAACCTTCGCCGTCGATACCCATATCTTCCGCGTCGGTAATCGCACAGGCATCGCGCCGGGAAAAACTGTGGTCGCGGTCGAAAAAGCGCTGGAGAAAAGCACGCCAAAGCCGTTCCGCATTGGCGCGCATCATTGGTTGATCTTGCATGGCCGCTACATCTGCAAGGCACGCACGCCCGAATGTTGGCGCTGTCCCGTAGCGGACCTGTGCCGCTTCAAACCCAAAACCCCTGCGCCGAAGATAAAGTCAGCTAAAGTTCAGGTAGAAGAGGTTAAGCCCGAGTCGTAATGTAGGAGAATTTTGATGCGTAAAATGCTGTTGATCATTCCTGCGATTGCATTGCTGTCAGGCGGCGGTTCCGTCGCGATTTCAAGCAAGAACGCACCCACACCCGTTCGCGCGGTGGGCGAACCTAAAAATTGCGTCACGATATCGCAAATACGGTCAACGAAAGTCATCGATAACCGCAATATCGATTTCCGCATGGCCGGCGGCAAAACCTATCGCAACACCCTGTCCCAAAGCTGCCCCGGATTGAAGTTTGAAGAACGCTTTTCCTATCGAACGTCGCTCAACCAATTGTGCAGCGTCGACATCGTCCGCGTTTTGCATAGTCAAGGCGGGCAGCTTTCTGAAGGCGCAGGCTGCGGCCTCGGCAAGTTTCAAATGGTGGAGAAAGTAGCCGCTAATTGAGTAAATCCTCCCCATCGACTAAAGATGGGGAGGATAACATTACTTCCCCGTCCAATTACCCGGCCGTTTTTCAACGAACGCCGCCATGCCTTCTTTCTGATCTTCCGTACCAAATAGGCCATGAAACAAGCGCCGTTCAAACAGTACGCCTTGCTGCAACGTCGTTTCAAACGCAGCGTTGACCATTTCCTTGCAGGCGATTGCAGCCAAGGGGGCCATCGCGGCGATTGCCGTGGCGGTCTTTATGGCTTCTTCAACAAGCTCGGCTGCAGGAACGACTTTTGCGACCAAGCCAGAACGCTCGGCCTCGGCCGCATCCATCATCCGGCCTGTCAGGCACATTTCCATTGCCTTGGCCTTGCCAATTGCGCGGGTCAGGCGTTGTGACCCGCCCATGCCGGGGGTGACGGCCAGCTTGATTTCAGGCTGACCAAATTTGGCATTGTCGCCCGCGATGATAAAATCCGCCATCATCGCAAGCTCACATCCACCGCCAAGCGCAAAGCCGTTTACAGC
>NZ_CAMCWY010000021.1 GCF_945882965.1 Sphingorhabdus sp. EL138 | reverse complement strand
TGAAGAAATCACACTTAGCTACACCTTCTACCCCGTTGAGAAGCCAAACACGGTGGACCAGACGGCGAACGGTGGCTAAGGCAATAGTTAATCGATAAGACTACAGGGAATTGACCATGGCGGGTGCCAAAAATCACGATTATCATATTCTGCCACCAAGCATTACGCCGATATTAGGGTCGTTTTCGGCCCTGACTATGTTCTTCGGCCTTGTGATGTGGATGCACCCCGAACAGTTCAGCTATGGCAGCTTGATCTTCGGTGTTGGTCTGATCGCCGTCCTCTACACTTTCTACGCTTGGTGGGCGGATGTCATCAATGAAGCGCAGGCGGGCGACCATACGCCCGTGGTGCAGTTGCATCTGCGTTACGGCATGATCATGTTTATTGCCTCCGAAGTGATGTTCTTCGTTGGCTGGTTCTGGGCTTGGTTTGATTATGCCTTGTTCCCCGTTCCGCTGGAAATCGTGATAGACGCCGAAACGCATGCATTCACGGTGACGAACCTGATTGGTCAAGAGGGTGCAGCCGCGTTGATGCAATGGCCCCCAAAGGGTTTGGAAGTTCTCGACTCGATGAAGCTTCCATTGTTGAACACGCTAATACTCTTGTGCTCGGGTACCACTGTGACGTGGGCGCACCATGCGCTTATCCATGGCGACCGTGAAGGTCTGAAGAAAGGCCTATGGGCGACCATATTGCTCGGCCTGCTTTTCAGCGCGATTCAGGCGTATGAATATGCCGTTGCGCCATTTCCCTTTGGCGGACTGAACTATGGGACTGCCTTTTACATGGCGACCGGTTTCCATGGCTTCCACGTCATTGTTGGAACGATCTTCTTGGCTGTCTGTCTTGGACGTACCTACAAAGGCCATTTCACGCCTCAGCAGCATTTCGGGTTTGAGGCCGCCGCGTGGTACTGGCATTTTGTCGATGTCGTCTGGCTTTTCCTCTTCATCACCATTTACATCTGGGGTGGCTGGGGCGCACCAGTGCACGCGTAAATGAAACCAGAACAATCCATAGAAGGGCAGCCCAGCATTGCTAGGGCGGCCCTTTTTGGTCTCTGCCCCCAATGTGGGCACAAAACCCTGTTCGCTGGCCTGGGGCAGTTTGCCGACCGTTGCGCAAACTGTGGCCTTGATTTCAGCAGCTATAATGTCGGCGATGGCCCCGCTGCGTTGATTACCATGGGCATAGGCGCGCTGATTATCGTGCTGGCGCTCATTGTAGATACGGCTTTCCGTCCGCCTTTTTGGGTGCATGTGATCATTTGGGTGCCATTTACCGCGGCGCTCACGGTGATCACCCTGCGCATGGCAAAAGCCGCTTTGTTGGCGGCGGAGCATCGCAACCGCGCGCGCGAAGCTGGTAAGAGTGATCTACTATGAGCCGCTTGCCTGTCATTCCAACCCTCTTGGTTGCCCTTGCCGTTGCTACGATGATTGCCCTTGGCATCTGGCAGTTACAGCGCAAGGACCAGAAAGACGCAATGCTGTCGCGGTATGAATCGGCGGTAGGATTGCCAGCCGTGGTATGGCCAACGGTTCCCGACCCTGCGGCATTGCCGCTGTTCCGCCGCTCCAGCCTGAATTGTGTGCGTGTTGTTAAGATTGAGACCGTATCGGGTTCAAATGCGGCGGACAAAGCGGGCTTTGCCCATATCGCGACTTGCCAGACCGGAGAAGCAGGCGGCCCCAATGCCAAAGTGGCCTTTGGCTGGTCCGAACGACCACAAGCACCAAAATGGGGCGGCGGCCCTGTTAAAGGCATTATCGCGCCAAGCGGAGCACAGTTGATAAAGCTGGTTTCAACAGACGCGGTCGAAGGCTTGGATATATTGGCGGAGCCGTCGCCAAGCCAGATCCCGAACAACCATCTTCTATATGCCATCCAGTGGTTCATCTTTGCCGCCGCTGCGACCATTATCTATATATTGGCAGTGCGAAAGCGTTCCAAAGCATCTTGAACTTGCCGCCGGATATCCTGTTTTACCTCGTCGCTGGCGCCGCCGTTATTTTGGTCGGGCTTGCTAAGGGCGGCTTTGCAGGGATGGGCGCGGCCGCCATCCCGTTGCTGGCGCTGGTCATGGACCCTGTGGCCGCCGCCGGGATGTTGTTACCGATCCTGATGGTTCAAGATATCGTTAGTGTCTGGGCGTTCCGGCGCAGCTACGATGCGCGCACCTTATTGCTCACCTTGCCCGGCGCGGTGGTCGGTATTTTAATGGGCTGGTATCTCGCCTCGGTCATCCCTGCAGACGCCGTGCGCGGCTTTGTGGGCGTCATTGCGCTCGCTTTTGGCATCTATCGCTTACTCCCTCTCTTGGGCCGCCCCATGAAGCTGAAAGGCCCTGCACCGGAATGGATGGGCACGATCATGGGGGGTGTAGCGGGCTTTACTAGCCAAATTGCCCATGCCGGCGGGCCACCGTTTCAGATTTGGGCATTGTCGCGCAATTTCCCGCATCTGGTTTTCATCGGCACGTCGTCGATATTCTTCGCGATCATCAATTGGTTCAAAGTACCCGCTTATGCAGCTTTGGGGCAGTTCAACGCGCAGAATATGACATTAACGGCAATATTCTTGCCGCTTGCGATATTGAGCACATTAGCAGGCGTGCGACTAGTCAAACGCGTTTCGCCCGCGCGTTTTAACGTCATCATCACTCTTTTAATGGTCATCCTTGGGGCCGAACTGATTCGGCAAGCCATCTGGTGACTGCGCCTTATTTGGGCGACAGCACCATCAGCATCTGGCGACCTTCTATCCGGGGATGAGCTTCAATTTTTGCGGTCTCGGTCGTATCGGCCTGAACACGTTGAAGCAGGATCATACCCAATTGTTGGTGCGCCAATTCACGGCCACGGAAACGCAGCGTGATCTTGACCTTGTCACCTTCTTCGATGAATTCGGCGACCTTCTTCATCTTGACCATATAGTCATGGTCATCGATGTTCGGACGCATCTTGATTTCTTTAATTTCCTGTGTTTTCTGGCTCTTGCGTGCCAAATTGGCCTTTTTCTGGGCCTCATATTTGAACTTGCCGATGTCCAGAAATTTGCACACGGGGGGGTCAGCGTTCGGGGAAACTTCCACCAGATCGAGCCCAACTTCGCCAGCCTGCGCTATCGCCTCGCGGGTATACATGACACCCAGATTTTCGCCGTCATCATCAATGACCCGCACTTTTTCAACGGTGATTAGATTATTGTAGCGCGGACCACTTTTAACAGGTGGGGTCATAGCGCGCCGGGTCGGCGGGGTGGCGATAGTCGATACTCCTTGTGATGTTCGGCATCGCCAATACAGCCAATTTGTCCGCAGATAAAGGCTTTAGCGGCGCAACCCCTGCTTTTGTTGCGCGTTGTGGCGCGAAAGCCCGTCGCAAGGAGGCAACGGAGGCAATTTTAAGGGGCGATGTTTGCGCAGGTTTTTAATCCGAAAGCGCCGTCAGGTCGTTTACCGTTAATATCTGCGGCAACACGCGGGCGTCGGCGTTCGGCGGATAATATAGATATAATGGCACGCCCGACCGGCCGTGCTTGGCCAGAAAACGCGTGATATCGGGATCTCTACGTGTGTAATCGCCCACCATCGTGCGTATGCCCGCCTTGGCAAAGGCCGTGCTGGTTTCTGTGCGGTCGATTGCAGCGCTCTCATTCACTTTACACGTCACGCACCAGTCGGCGGTGAAGTAGAGAAATACGGGTGTACCTTGCGCGCGCAATTCGGCCAGCCGCTCTTCATCGAACGCCATGCTGCCTTCTTTCATCGGCTGCGGCGCAGGCGCGACCATGGGGGCGTTGTCCATCAGGAGAAATGCCGCAGCGCTGATGCCCAATATTGCTGCAATGACGATTTTGCGGGGCGAACCGCTTTTCTGTTTCCGCCCAAGTCCAAACAGCCGCGACAATATGATTAACGCAGCCGCGCCGCCAATGAGCAAGCCGCTGAAACCGGCCAACTGATATAGTAGCCACAGCAAAGCCAATGATGTGAGCGCCATTGGCACCGCCATCCACTGACGAAAACGCACCATCCATGGACCAGGGCGGGGCATACGCGTGCGCAAAAGCGGGATGAAGGCGATGGCAAGGAAGGGTAAAGCAAGGCCAAGCCCAAGGCCTGCAAATATCAGCAGCGCTAAACTTGCGGGCAACAGCAAAGCCGCCCCCATCGCAGCGGCCATGAACGGACCCGTGCACGGTGTTGCGACAACAGCCGCCAAAACGCCTGTCCAGAATGATCCGGACATACCGCCTTTTCGGGTCAGCTTTTCACCTGCGCCGATGCCGCCGACTTCAAACAGGCCGGCCAGATTTGCGGTGACCGCCACCATCAGCAACAGCAGCAGCAGCACAATCGCTGGATCCTGCAACTGGAATGCCCAGCCCACCTCTTCGCCCGCGGCGCGCAAGGCCAGCATGATGCCGCCCAGCACAAGGCAGCTCAGCATGATGCCGACGGTATACGCAACGGCATCGCGCTGGGCTTCCCCCTCATCACCGCCTATTTTGGCAAGGCTTAAGGCCTTCAACCCCAATATCGGGAATACGCAAGGCATGAGGTTCAGGAGCAAGCCGCCAAGAACCGAAAAGGCGAGTATCCAGCCAAAGCCAAGCGGCGGTGTTTGCGCTGGACCCGCTGCACCTTTGCCAAAAACGGATACCGCCGCACCGCCCGATGGGATTTTGCCGGGTGTCGCGCGTATTTCAAGTCCCTGCGCATCGTTGAAGCGCAATAGGCCGTCAATCTCTCCGGCAAATGCTTCTTTCACTTCACTGCGGATAATCAACCAATCGCCATTGCGCCGCGCAGTTTGCGGGGCGGCGTAACGGAACAGATTTGCGCTTTGCGCAAAAAACCAGACTCGGCTTGCATCGGCGCTACGCGGATAGGGAATGGCGATATCAATGCTGTTGCCATCAATGGCATATAGCGCCTTGCGGTCCAGCGGCACTGGCAATGCGCTACGCCACGCATCGAAACGCATGCGGTCGGCATTGGTGATGGTTCCGGACCCAATGGTCATTGGCACGGACAATGTCGCGCTTTCGGGTACACAGACCAGATCGGAGCAGGCCGACCAGCGTGCGTCGACCTTGATAGCGAAATTTTGCCCAACAATCGCGCTTTGCGGAATTTTGAGATCAACCAGAAACGCATGCTTTGTCTTGTAAATATGGTTCATGAAACCGCTGACGATCAAGGTCTCGGGCACAGGCGCACGCACAGGACCAGCAGTTGCGCCAGCGGGCAATATCCAGTCCAGCTCAAGCGGCGTTCCGGCATCACCGGGGTTCACCCAATAATCATGCCAGCCGGGTTTCGGATCCATGACAATCGCGACCGTCACAATATCGCCGGGTGCGGGGCTGCGCGTTTCGGCTGCCATCGACGCGCGGACATATTGCGGAGCGGCAGGGGCGGGAACCTGCGCATGGGCCATGCCCGCCGCGACAAACAGCGCCAGCAGGAACTGACACATGCGCAACATTATGTGCTTGGGCAAGGCAAAATCTGGCGACAGGGTGACGTTGCGTTTCATGGGAAGCTCAATGGCACAATGCAACATGTATAGGACAGCGGATTATTCAGGCACCACATGCACGGCGCTCGCACCCATGGACGGCATCGCCTTCGCCTTTTTCCAGCCGCCGTGCAGATAATAAGCAATCGACAGGATGCAGGATGCAATCGCGGTCGCAACAAATGAACCCCAAATGGCATCTGCGCCGAAGCGGGCGTATAGGCCAAAGCCAATGCTGAAACGCACCAGCACCGCGCTGAATATGAGGATTAGGAGCGGTGCAACGACGGCTCCATTTGCACGCACCGCAAAGGTCACAACTACCGACACACCCATCAGGACGAAGGTCCACCCAATGACGTGGTTGACGTGAATCGCGATATCGATGGCTGGGCTGCCGCTTGGCAGGAACAGGCCAAGCAATGGCGTAGCGAACACGGTCATGAGTAAGATGAGCACACCGGCCAGCAGCAGGTTGATCCCAATGCCCGACCACACGATGCGGCCAATGCGGTCCCATTTGTTCGCGCCGATATTCTGGGCGACCATTGCGCTGACGGCGCTGCCCACGGCGACCGCTGGCATCTGCACATAGCTCCAAAGCTGATTCATCACGCCAAATGCCGCGGTTGTATTCACGCCCTCACGATTGACGAGGCCAATCATCACCACAGCAGAGCCCGACATGATGATCATTGATACGCCCATAGGCAGGCCCATGCGCGCAATCGGTTTCAAGAACCGCGC
Organism: Sphingorhabdus sp. EL138; assembly: GCF_945882965.1. Lineage (GTDB taxonomy): Bacteria > Pseudomonadota > Alphaproteobacteria > Sphingomonadales > Sphingomonadaceae > Sphingorhabdus_B. The sequence continues at coordinate 38,057 of NZ_CAMCWY010000021.1, read as the reverse complement.
GTCTGGCCGAAGCCATTTCAGCTCGTGCCCGCGCAGGCGGATGGTCAGGTCACGCGCATAGACCTTATGCAGCAATAGCCCGAGGCTGATGATCCCGGCAAGAACTGTTGCAAGCGCCGATCCAGCGATACCCATTGCGGGGATCGGGCCAAGGCCTAAAATGAAAATCGGGTTCAAGATAATGTCGAGAACTACGTTCAAAACCGTGTTCCAAAATGGCGTGACCGAATCCCCCACGCCGCGCAGCGATGATGCAACAAGCACCATCACAAAAGAGGCTGGCATCGACAGGAAGATGACGCGTAAATAGGCGAGTGCCAGCGGATAGACCGTTTCCGGTGTTGCCATCAGGCGCAGCATTTGGGGCGCAAAGATCCAGCCAGCCGCCGCCGCGACAAGGCCAGCCGCAAGGAAAATGCCAAATGCAGTACCCATGATGCGGCGGACAGATTCCACGTCGCGGCGGCCCATATTCTGGCCAATCAAAATCGTCGTCGCCATGGTGAAGCCGAACAAGGTGGAGAACATCAAAAACATGATGAGCCCCGCATTGGCCGATGCGGCAAGCGCCTCTTCGCCTAGGAATCTGCCAATCCACACCGAATTGACCGAATGGTTCAGCGACTGGAGAATGTTCACCCCAAGCGAGGGCAGCGCGAACAGGAACAATGTCTTCGCCACTGGGCCAGTCGTCAGGTCGCGCTGATGGGCGGGGGTAGTTATGCTGAAATACCTTCTTGGTGAGACCACAAATATGTCCTGCCCGCGAAAGTTTGAATCCATGGGGCTGCCGTATCGTGTGCACACCATGAAGCGATAGCGGCATGCTCCGGCCATGGATTCCCGCTTTCGCGGGCAGGACAAAATGTGGTGGAGCTTCGGGCGGCAGTCATCCCAACCGCTTTAGTGCTGCGGTCAGCCCTTCGGCCTCCGCAGCTTTTTCGGCATGGTCGGCGCGCGCCTTTTCAACGGCCTCAGGCTTGGCCTTTTCCACAAAGGCCGCATTCGACAAGCGACCTGCAAGCGCGTCGCGCTCTTTGGCGGCGGCCTCAATTGCCTTGGTGATCCGGTTGCGTTCGGCGTCGCGGTCTATGACGCCGTCAAGCGCGAAAACGATGGTGTCGCCGCCCACAACGATCTGTGCGACATTGTTGGTTTCAACTGGCGTATAGACAAAATCATCAATGCGGCCAAGCCGCGACAGCGCAGCGCCTTGTCGTTCGATAATGGCAATCGTGGCGCTCTGTGGGCCAGCAATATTGGCGTTCAGGCGCGTGCCCGGCGCTATGTTCAACTCCGCCTTGAACGAACGGGTTTTGCTGATCGTGTCGATGACCCAATTAATCTCTGCAATTGCCTCTGCATCCACCGTGGCATTCGGCTCCGGCCATTGGGCGTGGATGATGTCAGATGCGCGAGGATCATCTGCGTCGGACAAGGCGTGCCATAATTCTTCGGTAATGAACGGCATGAAAGGGTGAAGCATCACCAAAATCTGGTCGAGCACCCAGCCAGCGACGATTTTGGACTCTTCATCCATTTCGCTTTTTTCGCCATCTACAAAAGCTGGCTTGATCAGCTCGAGATACCAGTCACAAAACTGGTCGAACACCATGTGATACAACACATCGGCCATGCCGTCGAAACGGAACTCGGCAAAAGCTTTGTTAAGTTTTTCAACGGTGCTGACAACTTCGCCAATGATCCAGCGGTTGACCGCCAATTCGGCCTTTGGCGCGTGCACGCTGTGCGACCCGCTTATGCCGTTGGATTGCGCAAAGCGTGCGGCGTTCCAAAGCTTGGTTGCAAAGTTTCGATATCCCGCGACGCGGCTTTCATCCATTTTGATGTCGCGGCCTTGGCTTTCCATCGCTGCCATGAAGAAGCGCAAGGCATCTGCGCCATATTGGTCAATCAGGCCCAACGGATCGACCGTATTGCCCTTTGACTTCGACATTTTGCTGCCATCTGCCGCACGGACAAGGCCGTGCAGATAAAGCGTTTTCCAAGGCACTTCTTTCATGAAATGCATACCCTGCATCGCCATCCGCGCATCCCAGAAAAACAGGATATCGAAACCGGAAATCAGCACGTCATTGGGGTAATGGCGGTTGAGCATCGTTTGAGAACCAGCGCCCGCATCGTCGGGCCAACCCAAAGTTCCAAACGGCCAAAGTGCAGACGAGAACCATGTGTCCAAAACATCTGGATCGCGCGTCAATTCGACGTCAGCGCCGGCAAGACCTTGCGCAGCCTCTTCGGTTTCGGCGACATAGCATGTGCCGTCGGCGGCAAACCACGCCGGTATCTGGTGCCCCCACCATAATTGGCGGCTGACGCACCATGGCTGGATATTTTCCATCCAGTTGAAATAGGTTTTTTCCCAAGACTTTGGCACGATGTCGAAACCGCCATTGCCTTTGCCTTTGCGCGCGGCTTCGATGGCTGGCTTGGCGAGTGTTTCTGCGTCCACATACCATTGGTCGGTCAACCAAGGCTCAATCACTTGGCCCGAACGGTCGCCAAAGGGTGTTTGGATGACGCGGTCTTCGACTTTTTCGAGGAGGCCCAAGGCGTCCATCGCCTCGACCACCATTTTGCGCGCGTTGGTCGGCTCGCCTTCAATGCCAAAGCGATATTGCCCGATATATTCGGATGGAATAAGTCCATCGGCGGTCTGCACGACGCGGCCTTCGCCATCGAGCATGTTGAACATGTCACTCGCCTTGAAACCGGCACGCTTGCCAACTTCAAAGTCGTTAAAATCATGCCCCGGTGTGATTTTTACAGCGCCTGAACCCAATTCTGGATCGGCATGCTCGTCCGTGACAATCGGGATCAAACGGCCCGTAATGGGCAAGCGGACATTTTTGCCCACCAGATGCGCATAGCGTTCATCAGACGGGTTCACCGCGACCGCCATATCCGCCAGCATCGTTTCAGGCCGAGTGGTGGCAACGCTTATGAAACCGCTGCCGTCCTCCAACGGATATTTGAAATGCCAGAATTTGCCGTTGATCTCGCGCGTTTCCACCTCAAGATCCGAAATCGCGGTTTTCAAGCCGGGGTCCCAATTGACGAGGCGCTTGTCGCGGTACAGCAGGCCTTGGTTATAGAGATCCACAAACACCTTGATGACGGCCTTTGAAAAGCCTTCATCCATCGTGAAGCGTTCATTCTCCCAATCCATCGAGCAGCCAAGACGGCGCAACTGGCCAGTAATCTCGCCGCCGCTTTCCGCCTTCCATTCCCAAACCTTGGCCACAAATTCGTCGCGGGTGAAATCCGTGCGCTTTTGCTGACGCGCGTTCAATTGCCGTTCGACCACCATCTGCGTGGCGATGCCCGCATGGTCCGTGCCAACCACCCACAAGGCGTCCTTGCCCTGCAAACGCGCGTGGCGGATGAGGATATCCTGCAAGGTGTTGTCGAGCGCATGGCCGATGTGCAAGCTGCCCGTCACATTGGGCGGCGGGTTTACGATTGTGTAGGGCTCGGCAACGGGACGATTGGGACGAAATGCGCCCGTAGATTCCCAATGTGCATACCATTTCGCCTCAATCGCGGCGGGGTCGAAAGTCTTATCGATAGTCATGGCCTTGTCCCTTAACGAGCCTAGCCAGAAAGGGAAACCCTCCCAGCGAGTCCTGTCAAAACAAGTTCAGGATGACGAAGGCGCGGCTACGCCACCCGTCGCCGGAAAACGAAAAACGCCGCCGCAAAGCCGCCCGCTACCAGCAGGCTCAACCACAATTCCTGCGACGCGGCCGGATCAAGGCCCTTTGCGACCAATATCACCAACATCGCCGCCATCGCGATATAAGTGCCAAAGGGGTGGAACCACATTTTGATTTGCAGCCTGCTCGGGTCCTCCGCCTCATATTTACGGCGCAACTTTAGCTGTGCGGCGGACGTCATGAGGTAGAGGAGAAGCATGGTCACGCCGCAGCTATTGATCAGGAAGCTGAATACCACATCGCGCGACACCGCATCGGCGGCAAGCGCGAAATAGCTGAACAGGCTGGCGATCAATATGGCGCGGGCTGGCACTTTGCGGTTGTTGACCTGCACCAGCCATAAAGGCGCGTCCTTATGCTTTGCGAGGCCGAACAAAGCGCGTGAGGTGACATATAGGCCGGAGTTCAGGCATGACAGCACTGCGACAAGCACAACAGCTTCCATAATCAACTGACCCGCGGGCAAACCCATATAGGCAAGCGCGGTGGCAAAGGGCGACACTTTGGGCACTATCTCGGTCCATGGCACGATAGACACGATGAGGAATATCGACAGCACGTAGAAGATAAGGATGCGCATGGTGACCGATACGGTCATGCGGCTAATGACCTTAGAGGGCTCTTCGGACTCGGCCGCTGCGATGGTGGCGATTTCTGCGCCAACAAGGCTGAATATGGTCGATGTGGCCGCCGCCAGTACGACGCCCCAGCCATTGGGAACAAAGCCGTCATGCGCGGTCAAATTGCCAAAGGTCGAACCGCTGCCTGAGGTTAGGCCAAAGGCCCATGCCGCGCAGACCAGAATGAAGACGATAATCGCGGCGACTTTGATCGACGAGAACCAGAATTCAAACTCACCATATGCGCGCGCGGACATAAGGTTCACGGCGGTCAAAATCGCCATCAGCGCAATACCGATGCCAAGCTCAGGCACCGCAGGGAACCATCCATGCAGGATTTGCGCGCCGGCAATCGCCTCAATCGCGACCACGACGACCCAGAAATACCAATAGAGCCAGCCGGACAGGAATCCTGCCAAATGGCCAAGGCCTGCGCGCGCGAAGTCCGGGAATGTCTGCACGCCATCAACGGCGATCGCCATTTCGGAAATCATCCGCATGACCAGCAAGATAATGAACCCGGCAATAGCAAAGGAGAAGACAGCGGCGGGGCCAGTCTGACTAATAGTGGTGGAGGAACCAACGAATAGACCCGCACCAATGATGCCGCCAATCGCGATCATGGAGACATGGCGCGACTTCAAACTGCGCGACAGTTCGGCCCCGCCAGTGGTTTCGGTTGCCACATTAGGCGTTATGTCCGCCATATTCTTCCCCCTCATTATTCGTCGCAAAAGCGCACGGCCTTTAGCGGACGGTATTTCCACCCTGCATCACATGCGTAACATTTTCCAATACACGGATATCGCTAAGCGGATCGCCGTTCACCGCCACCAGATCGGCAAAGCGACCCGGTGCGATACTACCGAGTGCGTCGTCCTTGCCCAATAGCTCGGCGGCGCGGATCGTTGCGCTTTGGATCGCCTGCATTGGGGTCATGCCGTAACGGACCATATAGGCGAATTGCTTGGCGTTTTGACCGTGCGGATAGACGCCGCTGTCCGTGCCATACGCAAGCTTCGCGCCCATTTTGACCGCCTTGGTAAAGCCGATACGCTGAACATCTGTAGTCTCGCGGTTTTTACGGAGATATTCCTCAGGCCATTTTTCGCGTGTCCCGATGTCATCAATATAATCGCCATTATAAATATCCATCACCAGCCATGTTCCGCTGGCTTTCGCCATTTTTAGCGCTTCATCATCAATCAGGCTGGCATGTTCGATGGAACGGACGCCAGCGCGGATCGCGTTTTTAATGCCAACCGCGCCATGGGCATGGGCGGTGACGAATTTGCCCTTTGCCTTTGCGGCTTGCACGACCGCGCGCAGTTGCGCTTCGCTAAGCTCCGGCTCGCCAGGTTCAGTACCGATAGCAAGCACCGCGCCCGTGGCGATGGTTTTAATAAAGTCAGCGCCTTGTTCCATGAGGAGGGTAGTCTTCGCCGCGGCTTCTTGCGGCGTGCTGGCAATCCCAAGCCGCATATCGGCAGGTAACTCTTCATTGGCCACAACACCGTTCAATTCGCCGCCGCCCTTGGGCAGGGTGATATAAGCCCCGGCAACGAACATGCGCGGCCCCGCAACATGCCCAGCGTTGATCGCATCCCGCAAGGCTATATCGGTTAGCCCCCGATAGGTGCCGACATCACGAACCGTCGTGAAACCAGCCTCTAACGTCAGCCGGGCATTATGCGCGCCAATCAAGGCAGTTGCCGCAGGTGAGGTTTTGATGGGCAGCGCAAGGTCCGCGCTCTGTCCTGCGTCCGCCAAATGGGTGTGCAGGTCAATCAAGCCGGGAAGAACGGTCAAAGCGGACCACTCAAGCCGCTTCGCGCCCTTTGGGGTCGCGCCGCAGGGGGCGACAGCCATTATCCTGTCGTCGGTGATGCTGATGCATTGATCGGTGAGGACGGTGCCAGCCCGAACATCCACGAGCTTACCTGTGGCAATGTAGAGGTCCGTGGCAAAAAGGGGTGTTGGCGTCAGGGTTAAAAGCGCTGCCAAAAATATAAGCCTTGGCCTTATCGCAAATTTGCGGTCATCCTGAACTTGGTTCAGGGTCTTACGGTTGTGAACAGCGCCCGGTTCGGCATAGCGGCACCAAACGCGCATCGCGTTCGTCACCCTTTCTTGGTGATGCGTGTGATTTCACGCTCAACCATCGCTTCGACGATGGGTGGCAAATGGGTGTCGAGCCAACCTTTCAATATCGGGCGCAACAGGTCACGCGTCAGCTCTTCAAGCGACGTTTCGCCTGACCGAACAATCTGTGGTGCTGCGCCGGGCTCGGACAAGGTCTGTAGCGCGGAAAAGCTGTGGCGCAGGCTCTGCGCCTTATTGTTATCCATCAAAACTTCGCCACCGCCTGCATGTTCATCGGCGTCAGTTAGCTCTAGGACTTCGTCTTGCGCGACATCCGGTACGGCAGATTTCGCCGCGCGCTCTTTAACGGGACGATTGCGGTCATCATCAGCGATGATGCGCTTGATCGAAGCCAAAATTTCATCCATCGAAGGTTCGTTCCGGCCATCCGCCATATTATAAGCCTTTACGTAAATTAACGGGTTTTACCGTCGGTAACAATTGGCTCTATCTCTGCCTTTTGCGGTGCTGTGTCAACGGTTCGGGTCGATTTGGCAACTGGATCCGGCTGTGATGACCAGTCGTTCCACGCGCCGTCAACCTTTTGATAGTCAGCGACGGGATCGTATAATGTGCCGCCTTCAAGGCCCAAATCGCGCGCCTCAGCTTTGCCCATTGCAGCCAACAAAGTGAAACCGGCGACATAGGCGTTGCGGCGTGCGGCGACGAGTTGAACCTTGCTGTTCAGCAATTCTTGCTCCGCATTCAGTATGTCCAATATGGTGCGGTTACCAACGCCATTTTCGGCGCGAGTGCCTTCAAGCGACAATTCATTTGCCGACACGGCGCGTTCGGACGCGGCGATCACATCAAGTGCTGCCCGCCAGCTTGCATAAGACGCGCGGGTCTGGGCAATCACTTCACGCTCGGCGGCGATTTCCAGTTCCTGCGCTTGGCCAAGCCGGGCTTGCGCCTGACGAATTTGCGCGGCGGGCTGCCCACCTTGATACAAGGGTAACGTCGCACGAACGCCCGCTTGCGCATTTAACGCACTGTTGTCCGCCACAAAGCCCGGAATATTCGATGAGATCGAATTTAAAGCGTTGGAGTAAGACGGGGACGTAAAGACGGTTATTGTTGGCAGACGCGATGCATTTGCAGCGCGGCGATCAAAACGCGCGGCCTCACGCGTTTCGCGCGCCGCGATCAAATCCGGGTTGCTGTCCAATGCCACGGTGACTGCGCTGTCTGGCGTTAATGGCAAATTGGGCAAGGGCGGCGGGGCCTGCAACTGTCCGGGTTCGCGCCCGACCAACTGGATATAAATCTCTTTAGAACGGATCAAATTGGCACGCGCAGTTTCCATATTGCTGGTTGCCAGCGCAAGTCGTGCCTCGGACTGGGCAACATCGGTGCGGGTCAGGTCACCGATTTCAAAACGGTCACGCGTCGCATCCAGATTGACCGACAGCACGCCAACCTGCGCGCGGTTCAAATCGACAATCGATTCATCGCGAATGACATCCATATATGCGCCGACCACCGCCGAGAAGATGGCGCTTTCGGTGCCACGCAGATTAGCAAAGCCGGCCTCAACTCGGTTTTCGGCCGCGCGCACCGCATTTTTAATGCCGCCGCCAGCGTATAATGGCGCTGAAATCGTGCCGTTGATGTTGATGCCGCGGGCCTGAACCACGGATCCGCCACCGTCCTGAAGGACATTTTCGACATAGGTTGGCTGTAATGTGATGTCCGGACGGCCATTGGCCTTGGCCAAAGGCACATTTTCGTTGGTTGCGCGCTGCCCCTGACGTGCGGCGGTTAGGTTGGGGTTGGTTTCATACGCTGATACCAAGGCGTCACGCAAAGTGTCCGCGCTGGCAGGCGCGATCAATCCGGTAGATGCCAGCAAAGCGGCCACGAGCAAATTGCGAGCAGTCAAAATACGAACTCCGGTTTGCGGGCAAAAGCTGGAAGTGGGGCAATCTCGCTATCTTCAAACGATTTCAAAGCAATTTTCCCTTTATGTACAAAGCCCTTGGCCAAGCGCGTTACCGCGCCTTCGATAATACCCGTCACCAATCGCGAGCCGTCGGCGGCAATATTCACCAATGCGGTGGGTAACTCTTCTGCCGCGCCGTCAACGATGATCACCGAATAAGGCGCCGCCGATTGGGCTGCTGCAACATTGTCCGCTATTACACAAGTGAGAGCGCTCACCCGCGTGCGCAAGATCGCGGCGAGATACCCATCAGGCTTGCCAACCAATAAAACATGGTCGTCCGCGCGCACATCCGCCGCCTGTAGCAGCAACGCAGCAGACACAGCGGGGTTGAGCACAGATCCATCGTCGAGCGCGATCGACCGGTCCATATACGCCGTGGATCGGTGCTTGAGCGGCACGAAATCCTCACGCGGGATGCTGCCCATCGCAACCAGCACCCATGCGTCGGTTACGCCACTTGTGCGTAGCTGGCTGTCGACCATGGACCGCCGCATCTCTTCAAAATTCACTGATTCCATCGGAAATATTTCCATTAACCTTCTGGCAACGCGGCATAAATGTATTGCCCACACAATACGGCCCTTAAATCTGGTTCTAGCCAGCCTTGTCCCTGACGACAAGCGGGATTCAGACAAACAGCCTATTTCTGGTTGCAAATAGCAACTTTTTCCGGTGCTTGTGGCGGACGGGGTGCAAGGCGCCAGATTGCCAGTTGCATTGAATTGGTCAAGCCGCTAAACGCGCGCCTTCACCACATAATGGCATTGCTGTTCAGGCAAGTTATTGTTCAGGGGCCCGATGGCGGAGTGGTGACGCAGAGGACTGCAAATCCTTGCACGCCGGTTCGATTCCGGCTCGGGCCTCCAAGCATATTGCATATTCTGCCTATATCGCGGGCCAAGCCTATAGACTTTCGGCAGATTTGTGCGAATAACCAGCCATGAGCTTTACTGAACATCCGCTACGCCGCTGGGCCGTTGACGAAATGCGGTTGCGTCGTTTCGCCCCCGTTACCGCGCATAGCGACGTTTATCAGGTTGTTCGCCTCATCGAACCTGATGAACGCAACGCGGAGGATCGTTGGCTGATAAACGCGCGGCCCGATTTTGATAACTGGGCTCTCGCGCCGCGGCATGGTTCCGGGCATACGCTCAGCGGCATTCATTTCTTGTGGGAACGCCACACCGAAGCCAGCACGTTAACGCTGATTTTTCCGCAAGAAACACCAGAACCCGTTCGTCATAACTATATTAAATGGTTGGAAAATTGGCCGGGGGGTGTTGTGCGTGCGACGCAAATAGGCATTGTGCCCAGCGCAGAAAATATTGACGCGGAATTGTCCGCAATCGGTATTTCGACCGATGAAATGGTCTGTTGTGATATAAATGGCGGCATTCGGCTTTGGTCCGATTTCAGCATTCATGGCGATGGCTACGGCCGATTGCTTATCACCGCAGGTGATGTGGGCGAAGGCGAGCGTGGCCGCATCATTCAGCGGGTTCAGGAACTGGGCAATTACCGGAATCTTGCCTTGCTTGGTTTCCCGGTCGTGCAGCAATATGGCCCCCAGCTTGACCAGTTGGAGCATCGATTGTCGGACCATGCGCGGCGCGTTGCTTCGGCGGATGAAGATGATGAAATCTTGCTCAACGATCTTGCGGCCATTTCGTCCGAGCTTGAACTCATTCGTTCGGCAACAGGTTTCCGGCTCAGTGCGACGGCAGCTTATGCCGAAGTCGCGGCGGACAGGCTTGCTTCGCTGGATGTCCAGCCGATATTGAATTTCCAAAGCCTTACCGATTTTACGGAACGACGGCTGGTCCCGGCATCGCGGACATGTTCTGTATTCCGGAAACGCCTTGGCGATATTGCCGAGCGCGTCTCTGGCGTTATGCACACGCTGGATGTGCGCATTGACAGTCGGATAAAGGCGCAGAACCTTGTTCTAATGCGGTCGATGGAGCGCTCGACGCAGCTTCAGTTTCGCCTCCAAACTCTGGTGGAGGGGTTGTCGGTTATTGCGGCCGCATATTATCTCGTTGGGCTCATCGCCTATATGACCAAGGGCGTGGCCGCGACCAAAAGCGGGTCAATCAGCGAGATATTTGTCGGCGCTGTGACCCTACCAATCGTGCTGCTGATTTACTTTTTCGTAAACCGCCTCAGGCACAAGGTGCTGATGGAAAGCGGCGCCGAAAATGCAGATACAGAAAAGCACTGATATGACTGCATAATGGCCTTTTCATGGGGGTCTTTGTTGATTAAACTTACACCAAACTTGCGTAGTTAAGAAATCGGCTATGGGGCCGATAAAGACGCGACAGGAGAATCTATGGTCAACACAAAAGCAATAGCTTGCCTTGTGGCTTTATCTGCAATGCTTGCCGCATGCTCGGGTGGTTCGGAAGGCGAAGCCGATACATCAGCGCAGGCAGAAGCATCTGCCCCAGCCGCACCTGCGGGTCCCCCTGCTGCAACCGACGTGAGCACGCTCGATGGCTCGACATTTGCCAACTTCACCGGCAATGCCGCCAACGGCAAGCTGGTATTTGCCCAATGCCGCATGTGCCATGTGACCGACGCTGGCGCGAACAAAATTGGCCCATCCTTGAATAATATTATCGGACGCACGGCTGGCACGGCTTCAGGATACACCTATTCTGCGGCAAATGCGGGCGCCGGCTTTGTTTGGACCAAGGAAAAACTGTTTCAGTTTCTGGAAAAGCCACAGCGCGTCATTCCGCAAACGAAGATGATCTTCGCGGGTCTGCCAGATGCGCAAAAGCGTGCAGACCTGATTGCGTATCTCGAAACGCCAAGCTAGGCCGTGAACGCATAAATATCACCTTCGCGGTTTGAGGCCTTTTTGTTGGCGCGCAATTTCCCGTAAAGCGCCGACAAAGTTTGCTGCTGGCCACGGTTGAAGGTTTTACTTTCGCCGATGTGGGCGTGGTTTTGGGCATGGACCAAGACGATGTGCGCCAACATGTCCAAGCGGCACGCAGCGCGATCGAAGATGCGCTGTCTGCGCGCGTGCTCATCATTGAAGATGAATCGATCATCGCGCTTCACATTAAGCAGATTGTAGAAAGCCTCGGCCATGAAACAATCGCCATTGTGCGCACCCGGGCAGAGGCTGTGGCCAAGGCGCAGGAAGACCGGCCAGAGCTTATACTGGCCGACATCAGCCTTGCCGATGGTTCAAGTGGCATTGATGCCGTCAAAGACATATTGGCTGAACAGACGGTGCCGGTGATCTTCATTACAGCCTTTCCGGAACGCCTGCTTACCGGCGAACGTCCCGAGCCGACTTATCTGATCACCAAGCCGTTTGAACCAGAAACCGTCATCGCCACCATTGGTCAGGCGTTGCTGATGCACCGGGATGTCGACATGAATTCAAAAGCTGCATAATTTTTGGGAACAATGTCTCGGCATTATGGTTTGCTTTTTTGAAACGATATTCCCAGGTCGACAAATGGATAAAACCAAATGTTGACCAGCTGGCCGCCCATCCCCCCTTCTAGGCCAGCGTCCTAACACCCCGGCTTGAACGCCGGGGTGTTTTCTTTTGTTTCCCGATCCGCTGATCAACCTGCGTCAATTGGATGGCAACAATAAATTCGGATCAATCCGGGCGCTGTTCCATTTCATGCCCCAGTGTAAATGCGGCCCGCTGGCCCTACCTGTGGCACCGACGCGGCCAATAACTTGGCCTTGCCGCACCAGGTCGCCTTCTTTGACCAGCAATTCCGATGCGTGCAAAAATGCACTGTTCAAACCCATGCCATGGTCAATCATCAGTAAATGGCCCTCCAAAGTGAAGGCATCATTGGCGGCAAGGGTGACCACGCCGTCGGCTGGTGTGACGAAATCCAGACCTTGGGGGGCGGCAATGTCCATGCCATTATGATAGCTGCCCGGCGTGCCGTTATAGATACGCTGCGCGCCAAATAGCCCCGATATGCGGCCCGATACGGGGCGGATAAATGTCTGCCGCCAGCCCTCACTATCGCTGCGGACGCTGCGGGCTGCTGCAACCTGCGCAAGCTCTGCGCTGCGCCGCGCCTGAAATTCAGCGGAGCTTTTCGCGCCGCCGGTGATGTTCGCGGCAACATTTTCGATGCGCCAATTGCCTGGAGCGACAGCGATATTGCGCTCCATCTTGCTCCCATCCGCGAGCATAGCGGCCAGCCTTGCCTGGATCGGTGCATCACGGTCAAAACCGATTAGGAAGAACCCGTCCGGACTAAGCTCTATCGCCGCGTCGTCTAAAAATACGCCGCGTGCCCCCTTGGGCGCGCGACCGATGACAAGGCCGCCTTGCACGGCAGTGCCGGACATCCAGAAGTCGGCTGGGGTCATTTGGGATTGCGCCTGCGGTTGCGCGGACAGTTGCGATGCCGCAAAGGCAAGGCCGATGAAAATCGTGATGGTTGCGCGCAAAACGCGGATGTTGCCCGCCAACCGTTCAGCCCTTGGCCAATGCCGCGCGGGTGGATGCCTCTGCGCTCACGTAAGGCTCCTGCTTGACGACGCTCCAGTAACGCAGATCTTCCAACGCAACCGCCTGTCCGGTCACCGCGCACACGACATGGTCGCCTGCGGTCAGTACACGGAAGCTATTGGCCATATAATGCAGGCGGGCGACTTTGTTTTTGGAAGACATCAGCATATCTGCATTATGGCGCATCGACGCGCAATGGGCAATGCGTCGCTTTAGCCGTCGAACAGATTGCCTTGATTAACTGTCGGTGTGTTGGGTTTGGGCGTTGAGGTTCGCTGGGCATCAGAGCCGTGGACGACGCTGCCGACTTCGCCATCGACAAACCGCAGGGTCACATCGCCCGCCTTTAATGCTGCAGCCCGCGACATAATAGTTTTGCCGTCCGCATCCGTCACGCGGGCAAAACCACGCTTCAGCGGAGCTTCGGGATGCAGGCTGACGGCAAGCCGGGTAAGCGCATCCAGCCGTTGCTGCCCTTGGTCTACACGGCGGGTCAATAGGCGCGGGTGTAGCATCATCGCTGGCCCGGAATAGGCGATCTCCGCCTTGCCAACGCGCGTGCGCAGCGACTGGCGCAGGCGTTCGGCAAGATCATCGGTGCGCAACTGGTGCGGCGCGGCAAGGTCGGACAGGCGCGGCATCAGACGGCGTTGCGCCTCAAGCCGTTCCGCCGCCAGGTCCACACGCTTGCGCACACTGTTTGCCATGCGCAGGCCTAACTGGCCGACGCGTTGCAAAAGGTCGCTCCGCACAGGTACGGCTATTTCTGCAGCAGCGGTCGGCGTTGGCGCGCGCAAATCCGCTGCGAAGTCGCACAAGGTGGTGTCGGTTTCATGCCCGACTGCCGAGATAATCGGGATCGTACAATTGGCGACGGCGCGGACCACGGCTTCATCGTTAAACGCCCATAGATCCTCAATGGATCCGCCGCCGCGCGCGACAATCACAAGGTCGGGGCGCGTGGCCGGGCAATCTTCCGGCATCGCGGAAAATCCGTTCACCGCCCGCGATATTTGCGCCGCTGATCCTTCGCCTTGCACCAATACAGGCCAGATGATGACATGCGTTGGGAAGCGGTCGGCCAGCCGGTGTAAAATGTCGCGGATGACTGCGCCTGTGGGCGATGTAACCACACCGATAACGCGGGGCAGCGCCGGCAGTTTCTTCTTACGTTCGGGCGCAAACAGCCCTTCTGCGGTTAGGCGCGCTTTCAGCTTTTCAAACAACAGCATCATTGCGCCTTCGCCGGCCACCTCAAGGCTATCGACGACGATCTGATAATTGGAGCGCCCCGCATAAGTGGTGAGCTTGCCCGTGGCGACAACCTCAAGCCCATCCTCCGGCGTGAAGGGCAGGCGGGCCGCGCCGCCTTTCCACATCACGGCGTCGAGCCGTGCGTTATCATCTTTCAGGCTGAAATAGATATGCCCCGACGCCGCGCGCTTATACCCTGAAATCTCCCCGCGCACGCGGACATGGCCGAAACGATCCTCAACGGTGCGTTTCAGGGCAAGCGACAGTTCCGACACGCTCATCGCCTGGGCATTGTCGCCGGGCCGCTCCTCGGCTAACAGGCGAGCGACTTGCGGGTCGGCAGTTTCAAAGGGGTCATTTGCGGACATGAATATCTTGCTCATCGGTTCGGGCGGTCGCGAACATGCGCTGGCGTGGAAGCTCGCGCAATCGCCAAATTGCGATACACTCTTTGCCGCGCCGGGCAATCCCGGGATCGCGCAAGAGGCAGAATTGGTCGATCTCAATAGCGCCGATCACGCCGCGGTCATCGCTTTTTGCGCGCGCCATGATATCGGTCTGGTCGTGGTTGGACCCGAAGCACCGTTGGTAAGCGGCTTGGGCGACAGCTTGCGCGATGCAGGCATTCCAGTCTTTGGCCCCAATCAAAAAGCCGCGCAGTTGGAAGGGTCAAAGGGCTTTACCAAGGACATGTGCGCCACCGCCGGTATTCCGACCGCTGGCTATGCGCGCCACGATAGCAAGGCATCCGCGCTGGCTGGGCTGGAAGCGTTCGATGCCCCTTATGTGATTAAAGCGGACGGTCTTGCGGCGGGTAAAGGCGTGATTATCGCCGAAACAAGGGCGGAGGCGGAGGCCGCGATCGACGATATGTTCGGCGGCGGCTTTGGGGATGCTGGTGCATCTGTCGTGATCGAAGAATTTATGACGGGCGAAGAAGCGAGCTTTTTCGCGTTGACTGATGGCCATGATGTTGTCGCTTTTGGCTCCGCGCAGGACCATAAGCGCGTCGGCGATGGCGATATGGGCCCGAATACAGGTGGCATGGGGGCTTATTCCCCTGCCTTTGTGCTGACCGATGCACTGCAAGCGCAGGTCATGGATCGGATCATTCGGCCGACGGTCGCTTATATGGCGGCGAACGACATGCCCTATTCCGGTGTCCTGTTTGCAGGGCTGATGCTCACCGCGCAGGGGCCAAAGCTTATTGAATATAATGCCCGTTTTGGTGATCCTGAATGCCAGGTATTGATGACCCGTTTTGACGGCGATCTGGCGGCATTGATGCTGGCGGTTGCGACAGGAACTTTGGCGCAAGCTGAGGCTCCGGCATTTTCGCGCCAAGCGGCCTTAACAATTGTCATAGCGGCAAATGGCTATCCCGCTTTGCCGGAAAAAGGCGGTGTCATCCACCTTGCGGATGCGACGGATGCCAAGATATTCCATGCGGGCACGGCGCAAGTCGGCGGCCAATTGGTCGCCAGCGGTGGTCGCGTGCTCAACGTTACTGCAACCGGCGATACGGTTACGCACGCGCAAGCCGTTGCCTATGCCGCAGTCGACAGCATCGATTTTCCAGGCGGTTTCTGCCGCAGAGACATTGGCTGGCGCGAAGTGGCGCGCGAGGGGCATCCGGCACGGATTAACGGATTATTGGTTTCACGCGTTCCTATTATTGCGTAATTGAACGAGCTATTTTTTTGGGCTTTCGGGGAGGAATATATTGTCCGACTATCTAATCATCATCATCGGTGCAGTTCTGATCATTGCCATATTATTGTGGCGGCTGCTTGCGCGGAACGGCGCGCAGAAGAAAACGGACAGCGCGCCTAAGGACATAACGTCGCCGCCTGCGGCTTTACCTGCACCGCCAGTCGCACCGGTTGTTCAGGCCGCTGTGCCAGCGGCGAAGACGGCCAAAGCTAAGGCACCGTTGAAGGCCGCTGCACCGAAAAAAGCAGCCACGCCCAAAACCGCTGCGCCAAAAGCTGTGACTAAGCCCGTTGCTGAAAAGGCAAAAGCCGAAAAAGCGCCAAAGGCCAAGGCGGCAAAGCCTACTTCACCTTCATCAATCCCTGACAATCTTGAACTGATCAAGGGCTTGGGGCCCAAGGTCAACAATTTGCTCAAGGGTCTTGGCGTAACCAGCTTTGCGCAGGTCGCCAACTGGACCGCTGCCGACGTGGCGGACATAGATGCCAAGCTCGGTGCCTTTGCTGGCCGGATTACACGGGACAACTGGATCGACCAAGCCCAATTGCTTGCGGCAGGGGACGTTGCCGGTTTTGAACAAAAATATGGCGCGCTGGGAAGCGGTATTAAGGGTTGAAGCGGACTATTTTTGAACGCGTTTCGGCCGTGGCTGGAGATTGCCACCGCAATTGGGGCAATGACCGTTGAGCGGACCGGACACACATGGTTCGCAAAAGGTGCATTCATAGCGGCAGATCATGGCGTCTATGCTGTCCATCGGGAAGGGTGTTTTGCATCGTTCGCAGGATTCACGCATTTCCAGCACTGGCTTTTCTCCTATCTGCCCACGCGCTGTAACCCGGTCCCATGCATTTTGAGCCATTGGTCAGCTGCCTTGCGGTTGCCTTCATACAAGGTGTCGAGCCACGCATAAAAATCGGCGCTATGGTTCATATGGCGGATGTGCGCGACCTCATGCGCGATGACGGAGCGGCGCACATAGACAGGGGCCATGATCAACCGCCAGCTCAGCGAAATAGTGCCATGGCTTGAGCAACTGCCCCAACGGCTCCGTGGATCGCCAAGCGACAGGCGCGGGACCGGCGCATTTGCCTTGGCGCAATAAGATGCAATTTCCTTGGTAAATATGGCGCGCGCTTCGGCTTTCAACCAACGCAGGATGCGTGCCTCAACTGACGATGCCGGGCCGCCAAGACGCAATTTGCCCTCACCACAACGGATGCTGCGCGGCCATTCCTCGCGCCACTCGATCAGATAAGCTTCCCCTCCGATGGCAATGTCGCTGCCTGGGGCGATGGGGGCGGCCTCGGCCACGCTGTTCAGCCGCGTGGCAATCCACTCCCGCTTCTTGTGGACAAAATCGAGCGCGAGTTTGGTGGGGGTGTAATGCGGCATCGTAATCCGGATTTCGCGTTTGATGGCATCGGCGCGCATGGAAATACGCTTTGCGCGGCTGTTCCGCAGGATGCGCACAGGTACGCGCTCGCCTTCAATTTCCACAGCGGGATCAGAGAGGCTTTTCGACAATATGGTTTTCAAGCGGTCCAGCATGCACTTCCGATATAGCCCTATTTTTCACAGACATGCCAGCATCATGTATCGTTTGGCGGTCTCCGCTGACCAAATAATGCCATTCTGGTAAAGGCTTATCTGCCGCACGCAGCACATATGCGCATGTTGACGGCAGCCAGACATAATCCTCGATTTTGTTGGGCGTGAGCCGAATACATTCCGGCACAATGGCCCTGCGGCCGCGATAATCGGAACATTGACAGGTTTGCAGGTCAAGCAATTTGCAGGCGACATTGGTGGGATAGATGCGGCCGGTATCTTCGTCCTCCACCTTGTTGAGGCAACATTTGCCGCACCCGTCGCATAAGGCTTCCCACTGCGCGCGATCAAGCCTGTCTAACGGCGCCTCCCAAAAGGCGACTTTGGTCACATCAACGGACCCATTTGGCAAGTTCAGCCTCTACCAGATCAGGCGCGCCTTCATTGGCGTCGGTGTTGGGGACATCGGCGGGCATGATCGCCAATGGCTCACCTTTTGGTCCCATCAAATAGGGCGTCTGGCTGTGGCTCATCAGGTAATTTTCTGGCGAGCTGCCGTCGACTCGGCTGGAATAGATTGCGAATTTCTTGGCTGCTTCGGCAATTTCTGAATCCGTGCCGGTCAGACCGATAGCGCGCGGATGAAAGGCGCCAACAAACTGTTTCAGCACCGCGCTCGTATCGCGTGCGGGATCAACGGTAATGAAAATCGGTTGAATCTTAGCCGCTAGCGCAGGGTATTTTTTCTCAAAAGATTTTAGGCCAGCCATGAGGTTCTGCATATCGGGCGTGCAGATATCGGGGCAATTGGTATATCCGAAATAGACGATGCGATATTTGCCGTCGAATTCCTTAAAGCTACGCTTCTTGCCATCCTGATCGGTCAGCAGAAAATCACCACCGATTGTGGCCCCTGCCAGCGGCGCTTCGTTCAGCGGTATTGGCGCAGGGCCAGAGTCGCATGCGGATAAGAGCAGAAGGGCGGATACGGCAAAAAGGGATGTTTTGTTCATAGCGAGGCCAGACATGGTCTGCTAAGGCCGAGGATACAAGGATAATGGACATAATTATGGGACAGATTCTGTTGAAAAAGACATTTTTTCTCGTTGCAGCGGCTGGACTCATCTTGCCAGTCACCAGCGGTGTCATTGCGCCTGCTGCAATGGCGCAGTTTTCGGACAGCTATAACTTCCTGAAAGCGGTGAAAGACCGCAAAGGTGAAGACGCCGAGAAGTTGTTGGCAGAACCTGGCTCAGTCATCGTCAATACGCGCGATATTACGTCTGGCGAAACCGCTTTGCATATCGTGATCCAGCGCCGCGATTCGGCGTGGCTTGGCTATTTACTGCAAAAGGGCGCCAATCCGAACTTGGCCGACAAAAAGGGCACGACCCCATTAATGCTCGCCACGCAACTTGGCTATGTGGAGGGTATAGACGTGCTTACCCGCAGAAAAGCGCAGGTCGACCAAAGCAATCGCGCAGGTGAAACGGCGCTTATTCTGGCCGTCCAACTCCGCAATATAGACGCTGTGCGGGCGCTGTTAAAGGCAGGGGCCAACCCGGATAAAACCGACAGCCGCGCCGGATATTCGGCGCGCGATTATGCCAGGCAGGATGGCCGTGCGTCGGAAATTGCTGCCATCATCGAAAGTCATGGCAAAGCAGATGCCTCAGCAAAGCCCGCTGAACTCGACTTCTCGGGCATTGAAGGGCCAAAGTAACGCGTATCGCGCGCCCGTCCGATTGAATCAGCCGGGCACGAATGTCATGGCGGCACCGTTCATGCAATAGCGTTTGCCAGTGGGCTTCGGCCCGTCATCAAAGACATGCCCAAGATGTCCGCCACATTGCGCGCAATGCACTTCTGTGCGCGGCAAACCGATTTTATAATCGGTTTTTGCGCCAACCCCGCCTGCCAATGGCGTGTAAAAGCTTGGCCAGCCAGTGCCGCTTTCAAATTTTGTCGCCGACGAGAATAATCGCTTATTGCAGCCAGCACAGACATAAGTGCCCTTGCGTTTTTCGCTGTTCAGCGCGCTGCTATAGGGACGCTCGGTGTCCTCTTGGCGCAATATGCGATATGCTGCTGGCGAAAGCCGTTTCTTCCACTCGGCATCGCTGTAGTTAACGGCAAAGCGCGTCTTGGCGGTCGCATCCCTGCCACAGCCCAAGACGAACGCAGCCGCGCCTGCGCTAAAAAAGGACAGAAGTTTGCGTTTGCTCAGTTGCATGACAGTTTCCTTTAAAAGCCTTGGCAGCATATACGCTGCTTTGGCCCCAAAAGTTGCATATCAATAACGCGACAGCTCCACATCCATCTTGCGGTAGCCATGCACAAAGCAACCGGCGACGCGTTCTGGTTCTGCAACGACGTTTGGCCGCAGGCGGCGCGCGGCCATTTCTTCAAGCAGGATGCGGATTTGCAGTTCGGCAAGCCGCGCCCCGACGCAGCGGTGGATGCCATAGCCAAATGCCAAATGCCGCCGCGCATTTTCGCGGTCAACGATCAGCTTGTCCGGATTTTCGAACACGCTTTCGTCGCGATTGGCAGACAGATACCACATGCCGATCTTGTCGCCCGCCTTGATTGGCGCTCCGAACAGGTCATGGTCCTGCGTCGCGGTGCGCCGCATATGCGCCAGCGGCGTCTGCCAGCGGATAATTTCGCTGACGGCGTTGGTGATGAAGCCGGGGTTCTTTTCCAGCTTATCTCGTTCATCCTGAAAGCTATGTAGGCCATAAGCATAGCCCGACATGGAATTGCGTGTCGTGTCGTTACCGCCTACGATGAGCAAGATGAGATTGCCCATATATTCCAACGGGGCCATGTCCTTCATCGGCGAATGGATCATCCGGCTGATCAGATCAGGCGCTTGGCCCTTGTTTTTGCGCTCGTTCCAGAGATTCTGGAAATAGGCGCCCATTTCGAACATTTTAGCGAGCCGCGCTTTGCGGGTTTCTTCGGTGCGGAACAATTCGACGTCACCGGCCCAATCGGACCATTCGGTCAGTTTGCGGCGGTCTTCCCACGGGAAATCAAACAGCAAGGCAAGCATTTGCGTCGTCAGTTCAATAGAAACCAAATCAACCCAGTCGAATGTTTGGCCAACGGGTAGCGAATCCAGTAACTCTGCCGTGCGGCGGCGGATGTCGCCGGACATGCGGTCCATTTCGCCCGGCGTAAATGCCGGCGCGATGACGCGGCGTTCCTCGGTATGCTTGGGCCGGTCCATCGCGATGAACATTGGCATGATGACTCTTT
Organism: Sphingorhabdus sp. EL138; assembly: GCF_945882965.1. Lineage (GTDB taxonomy): Bacteria > Pseudomonadota > Alphaproteobacteria > Sphingomonadales > Sphingomonadaceae > Sphingorhabdus_B. The sequence goes on along the minus strand of NZ_CAMCWY010000021.1, from coordinate 17,324 downwards.
CATCTTCCGGAATAGGTTCGGCAAGCGCGTTGTCGTCGATCAGCGTGATGCCGCCATGTTCGAATGAAGACGAGTACATATCTGGCAATGCCTCAACATGCTGGATTGCTTTCAGCGTGGTGACATTCCAATAGGTACCGAAATCGGAGCCTTCGATTTTGTTAATCGGGGCCTTTTCTCGCATTTCCTTGAATATAGGATGCCAACGATCCTCAAGGTAAATATCAGCTTTGGTTACATCCCAGCGGTGCGGTGCCTGATTAACTTCATAGGGCAGCGAATCGCTCTCAAATATCGGGGCAGTGGCCATTTTTCTCGACTCCTCTCGGCGGGGAAAGTGCCACTACTTACAAAAATGTCAATCCAGTTTCGAACCGCAACTCAATTGGTGTGGCGGGACGTTATCGAGGAATTTTGATCAGCCCCCAAAAGCTTACGCTTGCTGCCATCCTTGACGCGGCCAGCGTTTCCGGACTTCATGACGTTTTTCTTGAACAGATATACGCCAAGGCGCAGCAGCAGCACCGCGAACAGCAGTTGGCCGATAATCGCTACGCCATGATGCCATAACATCGGCTCAAGTGCCGCGCGCCCGATCATCGCAAAGGGCGAACTGAACGGAAAGACGGCCGCAAATATTTCCATGGGCTCGCCAGTCTTGGTCAGCGCGTAAGACGCGAAGAAGAAATTGATCAACTGCACCATGGTGACGGGCATGGAAATAGTCTGCACCTCACGCACCGTTGCCGCCATCGCACCGATGCCTAGAAACAATGCGCCCAGCATCAGATAGGCCATGACGAAATAGGCAAAGCACAGGCCAATAAATATCGGCCAACCCACCGCTGGTGTCGGGTAGCTGGGGAGATTCGGGCTAACCGCCATGAAGCCGATGATGCCAATGGTGGTCCAAACGGCTATGCCTAGCAACGCCATAGCGAGCATCGCAAAAAGCTTTCCCAGAAAAACTGACTCCATCGGTACCGATGCTGCTAAAATCTCGATGATCTTGTTCGATTTTTCTTCGACCAGATTAGACAGCACCATGCCCGCCAGCAACATGGTTAGGAAAAGCACCAATACTTGGCCACCTTGCGCCGTGATTGTGCGCAGTTGCTTGTCGTTATTGGCGGTTTCAACAACAATGTCCGATGTGGCGGTGGGCAATATCAAACTACCCCCGCTTTGGGCGTAACCTGCAAGTAACTCAATGTCGGGGCGTTCGCGTCGTATGCTGTTTGCGGTTCCAGTTACGATGGGTTTTTCCAGCGTCCCTGTCACCACAACGGTGAAACTGTCACTTTTTTTCTGGAGATAGGCTTGGGGGCTCACTTGCCCGACTTCGGCGTCGCCGACGACTTTCATTTCCGAAAAATAGCGATCACCCAATGTTTTCGAGAGCGCACTTCGAGCCATGAGTATCTTATCAGCATCGGCCTGAGAGAGAGCAATGCCGACAACGGGCCGCGCGACTTGCTTGGCGATCTGCCCACCCAAATTGCCCGCCGCAAAGCCGACCAACACTGGTAATAAGGGACCCAGGAGAAAGAAGATGAACGCTTTGGAATAGACAATCGCGATAAAATCGCGGCGGGCAATGACGAAGGCGGCGCGGAAAATCTCCCTCATTTTGGGTCTCCCATGGCGGCGTCATCCATTTCGGCGGCCACATCTTCGCCTGCAATCGCGACGAAGGCATCGTGCAGGCCGGGCCGTTCAATGGATAGCGACCGGATACCTGCTTTGCCTTCGACCAAGGCGGTTAGTAATGGCTCCACGCCTGTTTTGGGCAAGGTGAAGTGCCAATGATGCCCATCGGCCTTTGTCTGCGCAGGCAAAGCCGAGCGCCACGGGCCATCGAGTGTTTCGGTTTCCAAATGCACTTGCGGACGTAAACGGTCGCGGGCCTCCGATACCAGCCCGTCAAAGCTGATCTTGCCCTTAGCAATGATCGCGATGCGTTCGCACAGGCGTTCGGCATGAGCGATGACATGGGTGGAGAAAATAACGGTAACGCCTTTGGCAGCCTGCGCGCGGATCATCTTTTCGAGCTTTGCTTGATTGAGCGCATCAAGCCCGGAAAAAGGTTCATCAAGAACAATCAGCTTCGGGTCATGGACGATGGTGCCCATCAACTGCACCGTCTGCGCCATACCTTTGGACAGCTGCCGGATTTGCCGGTCAGCGGCGTAACCAAGGCCAGCTTCTTCGAGCAAGGCACGGCCTTTTCTCGCGCCTTCCCGCAGCGAAAGGCCGCGCAGCGCTCCCATGAAAGCAATAGTGTCAACGGCGCGCATCGATTGGTAAAGCCCACGTTCTTCGGGCAAATAGCCTACGTTACGCGACTGCGATATCGGGCGGTCAGCGCCAAGCAAGGTCCGCGTCCCAGCGTCGGGATCAATGATCCCAAGCAAGGTCCGCAGCATGGTTGTTTTGCCCGCGCCATTTGGACCCAGAATGCCAAAAATGCTCCCTTCGGGAATATTCAAGTCCACACCATCAACTGCGCGAAAGCCGTCGAATTGCTTTAATAGTCCCTTTGCCTCTATTGCATACATTCTGAGTGCCCCGGAGTGTGTGAGGGTGTTGAATAGGGTCAGCGCGTGAAGAGAGACAATAGAAATTTAGTTAACGCCTTGCAAGATCGTGCGAAAGGCGAAGGCTTTGTTGCCTTTGGCATCGCGCCTGGCCGTCTTGCGCCGGCGGCAGGCGAACGACTTCGACAATGGCTGCGCGAAGGCTTGCATGGCGACATGCTCTGGATGGAAAGCCGCGCCGATGAACGCGCCAATCCGGACATCTTATGGCCCGAGGTCAAATCCGTTATCATGCTGGGGATGAGCTATGCCCCGCCGCATGATCCCATGGTCCTTGCCGACCAAGACACGCGCGCACGCATTTCGGTCTATGCACAAGGGCGCGATTATCATGATGTCGTGAAGGGCGCGCTCAAGCGGCTGGCGGGATGGCTGGCGCATGAAGCAGATGCAGGCGTCAAAGTCTTTGTCGATACCGCGCCAGTGATGGAGAAAGCCCTAGCGCAATCCGCCGGGCTTGGCTGGCAGGGTAAGCATAGCAATGTTGTGAGCCGAGAACATGGCAGTTGGTTGTTTTTGGGCGCGATTTATACCACCGCTGAGCTTGAGCCCGCTTTGCCCGCCGAAGACAGTTGTGGATCATGCCGCGCGTGCCTAGACATTTGTCCGACCAATGCCTTTCCCGCGCCCTACCGCCTCGATGCCCGCCGCTGCATCTCGTATTTGACGATCGAGCATAAGGGACCAATTGACTTGGAACTTCGGCCATTAATAGGCAATCATATCTATGGCTGCGATGACTGTCTTGCCGTGTGTCCGTGGAACAAATTTGCCGAAACGGCAACTGCGCATAAGGCGTTTTCACCCCGCGCGGAACTGGTTGCGCCGCAGATTGCGGATTTATTGACATTGGATGATGCCGCATTTCGGCAACTCTTTTCCGGATCGCCCATCAAACGGATCGGACGTGACCGGTTTGTACGCAATGTCTTGATCGCGGCTGGCAATGGCACGGATGCTGGGCTTATTTCGCAGATTGAGATTTTGCTGGCCGATCCTGCACCTGTGGTTCGCGGCGCGGCGATCTGGGCGTTGGGGCGGCTGTCACCTGAGGCATTTGCGCAAAGGCGTATGGAATATTTGCCCACCGAGCGAGATCTGTCGGTCCGTGCCGAGTGGGATGCCACAACCTAGCGGCGTTGCAGGGCCGCAATGCAAGCGGCGCGGTCTACGGCGGCTCCGTCGCTTCTGCGGGCATCTACATAAGTGACGACTTCGCGTGCACCTTTACGTTCGGGATAGAGAAACGCATCAAGGATGCAGGGCTTGCCGACGAACTGCAGCTTGCGACCATAAACTTCGACAACGTCCAGCCGTGGTTCGCCGAATAAGCGTTTTATGGCATTGGCGTCTTTACCAATCACCCCTTCAAGTCCGGGCGTTACAATCACGGGGCGGGGCGGGAAAGACGCCGCCGTGCGCTCAACCATTGCGGGCTGACGCGCTGGCGCACGCGCCTCAGGCGCCGAGACACAGCCTGCCAGCAACAAAGCGGTTGCGGTGAGGGGGAGTGCATGCTTCATAGCTTCGAATTTCCCGAATGGACCCAATGGACCGCCGTGGCTGTTGCCAGAATGGGCACCAGAAGGTTGATAAGCGGCACCAGCATTCCGGCAGTTCCCATTAGTCCCAGCATCAGACGGGGTAGCTTGTTAATCGCGCCCTTTGCGCCATGCCGCGCGATGAGCATGTCCTCCAAGTCCCGACCCAAAAGCAACGCGTTGATCAACAGGAACGCAATCGCTGTGCCAACGCCGGTAAACAGCAGAAGCACATAAAGCGGTAAAGCGAGGAGATTATAGCCAAGCACGCGTATTATCGACCGCATGGCCATGTGCACGCCAGCGCCCAGGCTTGGCCGTTTGCTGAATGCGGCCTGCCGTGGATAATGTCGATCCTCGACGGCATCGATGATGTCATCGGCAAAAACCCATGTTATCGCAACGGCCAAAACGCGGAACAATAAGAAGCCGGACAGGACGATAACGGCAACGGTGAGCAGGCCCGACCAAAAGCCGCCATCATTCACATTGAGCCATCCGAACACCCATAGCAGGGCGAACCAGAGGCCAATGCCCAGAATGAGGAAGCTGACAATAGTGAGAATGGTCACCTTCACCAAGACAGCAAAGATACGCCTGTCGGAAAGGCTTTGGAACGAAAGAATTAGCGCTTGGATCATCGGGCCGTTCTAAACCGCTTGCCGGAAATGTCCAATCCAACTAGGGCGCGCTTGGCTTAAACAGGAACCTTTATGACGGAGACCCGCTTCGACGTCCTTGCAATTGGCAATGCCATTGTGGATATCATCGCCGATACCGATGATGCTTTCATCGCAAGCGAAGGCCTCACAAAGGGCAGCATGCAGCTTATCGACGAAGAACGCGCACAGGCACTTTACGGGCATATGGGACCTGCCCGGGAGATTAGCGGTGGTTCGGCGGCGAACACCTTGGCTGGCTTGGCATGGCTTGGCCACAAGACGGCCTTTATCGGGCAAGTTGCAACCGATCAGCTTGGTCAAGTTTTCGCGCATGACATTCGCGCAGGCGGCATTCATTTCGACATTCCTGCCCGCGACGGTGCGCCATCGACCGCACGTTGCTACATATTGGTCACGCCCGATGCGCAGCGCACAATGAACACCTTTTTGGGTGCGTCCCAATATCTGCCTGCATCGGTCATCGACACATCGCTGATTGAAAGCGCGGCGATCTTGTATCTTGAAGGCTATTTGTGGGACCCTGAAGAACCACGTGCTGCCATGCGCACCGCCATTGACGTTGCGCGCGCGGCTGGCCGCAAGGTGGCTTTGACCTTGTCAGATGCATTTGTGATTTCGCGCCATGGTACTGATTTCTTGGCCGAAATGGACGCCGGTCGTATTGACATTTTATTCTCCAACGAAGTTGAAATCTGCGCGCTGAACAACAGCGATGATTTCGAAGCTTCGGTTGCCGCCATCGCCGCGAAGGTTCCATTGCTCGTCTGCACGCGCGGCAAACATGGCGCGATTGCCGTCGAAAATGGTGTCCGCACGGAAGTCGGTGCTGAACCCGTGGCGCAATTGGTCGATACCACAGGTGCAGGCGACCTGTTCGCGTCCGGTGTGTTTGCTGGCCTTGCGCAGGGGCGCCCAATGGCGGATTGCCTGACCATGGGTGCGGTGTGCGCAGCGGAAATCATCTCGCATTATGGCGCGCGGCCAGAAGCAGACATTGCGGATTTGGTTGCCAAACGGTTAAGTTAATGGCGTTTCTTGCGGAATAGTAGCCGGTCTTCGGGGCCAAAGCCCCAGCGCCAGATGATCCAGCCATAAAGACCGAGAATTGCGGGAATTCCGATTGTGAGTTCGACCCATTCAAATCGGTCGGGCACGCTGACGATAATGAATCCAAGCAGCGCAGCAGCAGCGACGGCAATCAGCAGCGTCCAGCGCCAGAAACGAATCGTCCGCCCAAGCAAATGCGACAGAAACCGGGATTTGATAAGCGACCCGATCCCAAGCGAGATTGTCAGGCCGCACGCCACCGCTGCCGCCTGATATAGGCCGACATGTTCAGGCGTAATGGGTAAGTCGTCGACGAGTATGATCAGGCCAACACTCACCAATGCCTGAACCATCAGCATGCCGAGCGAGATCAAAAAATTTCGGTAGCGTGCCATGTATACTAAGGCGGATTCGCTCACGACGGCGGGGGCGGCAGTGACCTCTGCTGCGAGCAAAAAGGCAAGCGCTATAACGCCGCCCACAAATTGAGGGCCCACCAGCCCCATCACGGCCTCGCCCGGGATACCAAGCGCCAATGCAATCCCCGCCTGCGCCGCTATGATCCAGAAGCCGACTTGGCCTACTTGCTTGGCGATTTCCGCATAGTTTTGCGTCTGCAAATTGCGGGTAATGACTGGCCCCAAAATTGGGTCGAAACTGGTTTTCAACTTCTGCGGCAAGCTCGCGACTTGTTGCGCGACATAATAAATTCCGACCACGGCTGGCGAGGCGAACAACCCCAATATGGCAAGGTCAAGCCGTCGGCTGCCCCATTCAGCTGCATCTGCAGCGGCGAGCGGCAGGTTGCGCCGCGCAATGCCAAGCGAGCGCGTCGGGCTTGGCCGCCAGCCGCGCGGAAGGCCATAGCTGCGCCATAAGGGCCACAGCGCAAAGACCAATGCCGCCGCCAAAGAGGCGACATAAGCCAGGATCAGGCCATCGCGGGCGGAATAAAAATATAATACACCCGCAGCGATGCTGATCGTCCAAGGCTCGACCACTGCGCGTGCGCGTACGGTGGACAGGATGTCAAATTTATAGGCAAGCGCGGACAGCGCCACATCCGTTGCCACAATCGCAAAAATCGCCAGTGGCAAGAATCGATCAAACCCGTTGGTGCTGCTATTGGGAAACATGAATTGCGGGAACGCGATCAAAAATGCAGCGCCCAGCGCCGAAGCGACCATCGCGGCAAGCAAGCAATCTGCGATGATATGGGCGTGCGGCCGATCATCCTTGGACAGCAGTTCTGCAAGACCCCGGCGCAGGCCAAGCGACCCAAGCTGGGCTGCAAATTCAACGATCAAAATAGCATAAGCAAAGCGGCCAAGTGCCTCGGGACCATAAAGCCGGCCCGCGATGAACAAGAATGGGATTCGCGCCGCCAGCCGCAGCACGAATCCAAAGACATTTGTGCGACCGCCCTTGGCGAGCGCTTGAATGTCTTCTTCGTCGGTTCTCGCTGTGCTCAAATGCAGTCCTTTGTGCGTGAAATAGCGCATTCAGGCCGAAGTTACCAGCTTTCGGACTTGAGTGGACGGGCCAATAACGCGGTCATCACAGCCTCCACGGTGGCCGTGCCAGCGAGTAACGCGCAAACGGCTGAAACGATGGGCATTTCGACAGACAGAGACGTGGCCGACTTCAAAAGCACTGGTGCAGTAAAGGCACCCTCGGCCACAGTCTTGCGGTCGGCGAGCAGATTTTCCCCAGGTCGTCCTTGCCCAAGACCACGGCCTAAGGAGAAGTTTCGCGAGTTTTCCGAACTGCACGTCAGTACCAGATCACCGAGCCCTGACAGCCCCGCAAGCGTTTCGGCTTTTGCACCGCGCGCAAGGCCGTAACGCTGCATTTCGGCAAAGCCGCGCGCGATTAACGCGGCGCGCGCATTCAGGCCAAGGCCAGCGCCGTCGACAACGCCACAGGCAATGGCGAGCACATTTTTAACAGCGCCGCCAATTTCCGCGCCAACGACATCATCGGACCAATAGGGACGGAAAGAAGGGGTGGCGATACTGCGCATCAGCGCCGAACCAAGCGCTGGGCTTGCGGTCGCAAGCGTCACGGCGGTTGGCTTTCCAGCCGCGACCTCATGCGCAAATGTAGGGCCGGAAAGCACCGCCAAAGGATTGTGCGGCCGCACGTGCGCCGCGACGTCGGACACCAGCATTTGCGTGTCAGCCTCAATCCCCTTGGCACACAGGATCAGCGGCGCTTGGGTGTCGGGAAGTGCGGATAAGGTCGCGCGCACATGCTGCGCTGGGGTAACAATCAGAAGTGCCTCGCATGCACCCATGCGTGCGAGATCGGCGGTAGCTTCAATCTTTGGCGACAGCGGCATTCCGGGCAGAAACAGGGTGTTTTCATGGTGGGCGTTGACGCTGCGCACGACATCTTCTTCGCGGGCCCATAGCAAGACTCTATCATGGATTTGCGCCATGACTGCCGCAAGCGCAGTGCCCCATGCGCCGCCACCGATGATGCCGACGGGATATCTGCCCGCGCTCATGCTTTGACGCCTGCGCCGCGCGCGGGTGCGGCATGGGGGTCAAGCGGCCAACGGGGCCGCGCGACAAAGTCCAGCCCGTCTGTGAGACCCATGGCAAAGCGCTCTGCTCCGGCCCAAGCGATCATGACGCCATTGTCGGTGCACAACCATAAGGGCGGGGCGACAAAGCGCATCCCACGTTGCGCAGCGAGCTTTTCGAGCATCTCACGGATTGGCACATTGGCCGCAACACCGCCAGCCACCACCAAGGCAGCAGGCGCATCTATGCGATCTAACGTATAGGTTATACGGTCATAAAGGCAGTCGATGACCGCCAATTGGAACGATGCGGCGATATCCTGTATCCTATACTGGCCCGACTCGTGCGCGCGCAGGACGGCGCTTTTGAGGCCTGCAAAGGAGAAATGCGGCTCATCTGCCCCTTTTAACGGCCGTGGCAAGGGCACATTGTTGGCGTTGCCGATGGCGGCGGCTTGCTCGACCGCAGGCCCGCCGGGAAAGCCTAGACCCAAGATTTTTGCAGTCTTGTCAAACGCCTCGCCGACTGCATCATCAATGGTGGTCGCAAGACGGTTATAATCGCCAACGCCGTTGACGCGCAGCAACTGGCAATGGCCGCCCGACACAAGCAACAGCAAATAGGGAAATTCCAGATCCGCATCGATAAGTCGCGGCGACAAGGCATGGCCTTCAAGATGGTTGACGGCAATCAGCGGCTTGCCTGACGCCATGGCAAGCGCCTTTGCCGTTACTAGTCCGACCATCACGCCGCCAATAAGGCCAGGGCCAGCGGTCGCGGCAATGGCATCAACGTCGTTAAGGGTAAGTCCGGCATCGGCCAACGCCGTTTTGACCAAGGGCGTCATCAACTCGACATGCGCGCGGGCCGCAATTTCTGGAACGACGCCACCAAAGGCGCGGTGATGATCCTCTTGCCCGGCCAAGGCATGGCTTAAGATTGCCCGGTCGGACCGCACGATTGCCGCTGCGGTTTCGTCGCAGCTTGATTCAAGACCGAGAATGATTGCCATTGTGCTTTCCCATAGGTGGACGCGTCGCTATGAACAAGCCGCATGACATGTTCAATATTCACAGCCGAGCGTCCTTTGCGCATCGGAACCCGCCGTTCTCCGCTGGCTTTGGCCCAAGCCGAGATGACCATGGCGGCTATGAAAGCGGTGCACAATCTGCCCGATGACGCGGTCACGCTTGTTCCGATGCTGGCGACCGGCGACAAGATTCAGGACAGGCCACTGGCCGATATTGGCGGTAAAGCGCTTTGGACCAAGGAACTGGAACGCGCGTTGATTGATGATAAGATTGATATCGCCGTCCATTCGATGAAAGACGTCGAAACATGGCGCGCCGACATTTTTGTCATTTCTGCGATGCTGCCGCGCGCCGACGTTCATGACCGGTTGATTGGGGCTGCGTCGCTTGGTGATTTAAAACAAGGCGCGCGTGTCGGCACGTCGAGCCCCAGGCGCGCGGCGCAACTGCAACGGGTGCGGCCTGATTTGCAGATTGTGCCACTGCGGGGCAATGTCGCGACCCGGCTTGCGCATATCGACGCAGGGGACGCCGATGCCACCCTGCTTGCCGCCGCAGGGCTTGACCGTTTGGGTATGGCCGGGGTGGGCGCTGAACTATCGCTCGATGCGTTTTTGCCCGCCGCGTCGCAAGGCGCCGTCGGCATTGACCGATTGGCCAGCCGCGCCGACCTATTCCCCTTGTTAGAGGCTATCAACGACACAGATACATCTGTGGCCGTCAATGCCGAGCGCACGTTTCTGGCGGCTGTTGGAGGCAATTGCCATTCCCCGGTTGCGGCACTGGCGCGGGTTGAAGGGGCGCAGATCCGACTACGCGCCGACATTTTCACCGCAAACGGAAGCGAACTGCAATCGGGCGAATGTCTGTACGCTATCGGTGGCGATGGCCCGGCGCTGCTTGCGCAGGAATTATTGGGCAAAGCGAGCCTTAAGTTGCGCGGTATTTTCGCATCGTGAAACTGTTGATTATCCGACCGCAACCTGGGGCGGATGCGACTGCGCATCGCCTGCGCGCGGCGGGGCATGCACCCATTCTCATGCCGTTGTTTGCTATCGAGCATCTGCCCGCGCAGCGCGTCTCAGCAGATGGTTATGACGCGATACTGCTGACCAGCGGCAACGCCGCGCGCGCGGCGGTAGAGTTTCTGAGCCAGGACCATGCCAAGCCAATTTATGCCGTTGGCAGTGCCACCGCCAGCGCACTGCAAATATTGTCATTGCCCGTTGCTCAAACAGGGTCTGAAGGCGTTGACGCGCTGGTGCGGCGTGCAGTCGCCGACGGCCATCAACGGTTGTTATGGCTGGCAGGTGAAGATCATAGCCCCATTGCGCCTATCGATGGTGTCCGTATCGACATTGAAATCGTTTACCGAAGCGCCGCCGTCAGCGTGCCGGACGACTTTGTGCGTCACGTCACCGAAAGCGATGTCGTGATTCTGCATTCGTCGCGCGCTGCCCAGCATTTTGCAGAGCTGTGTGCTAGCATAAGCTTGCCGCGCGCCGCCGTCACGCTCGCGACATTTTCGAACGCGATTGCCAAGGCGGCTGGGGAGAACTGGGGGGGAATGATTATAGCGCAAGCGCCCAATGATGCGGCATTGTTGAAAGCGATCCAAGGACAGTTTACGCTCCCTTATTGCCAAGACGAGCGCGGCGCGGCTATTGAAGGACCGATATGAGCAATTATCCAACGGCACAGTCCGCTTCGGCTGGCGGGATGAAATTCAAGCATTTCATGCTTTTGCTTCTGGTCGCCTTTACCGGCGGCGGGGCGGCGACATGGTGGCTGGCTGATAGCTTTGGTATTCTCGCGCCGTCAGCTCAAGAAACAGCGGAAGCAGAAAACGCCGCTGCGCTTTTGCCGTCGGCTGGCACAACGGCGCAGGTCGCGGGGCAAGTGGTTCCGGTTTATGTAACGGACCCCGCGATATCGGGTGACGCGGTGCGTAGTGAAGGGCTGCTGCTGACATTTGCCGTGCGCCGGACGCTCGATAATGGCGCATCCTTGGGATATCTGGCTGAACAGCTACGGCTTCGCTTTGGCGCAACGCAGCCGCAGGCGGTTGCAACCATTATTTCTGCAGCGCAGGCGCCCGTCACCATCGATAAACTACAGACAGAGCTTAGCGAACTCGCGCCTATATTGGTCTCCGGTCATCGCGATAATGGCGCTTGGGAAACCGTAAAAGATGAGCTGTCGCAGCTTTTCGTGTTGCGCCGGGATGACGGGCCGACGCGCACCCCCGAACAGCGCCTGATCCGCGCCCAAGCCTTTGTTGAGGCGGGCAATATGTCAGCCGCGATGTTGGACGTCGCCGCGATGCCGGGCGCCCCTGCGGCCCAGTCGTGGATGATCCGCGCAAAACGTTATGCCGATGCCCGTAAGGCGCTTGATCGTTTGGAACAAATGGCCTTGATCCGCCCTGTGGTCTTGCCAGTAACTATGCCATCACCTGCTCAAGCGCCTGCCGCCGGGGCTTCCGCAACGCCGTGAGGCGAATCCGTTCGGCCTTTGCGCCTGCGGTCCATGTCGGGGTTAAGGAATCAACTGAACCACCACGCGGCGTGGCTTGCCTTTCGAATCGGGCGCGAGTTCCATGATCACCAGGTCAGAAGATTCAATCGCCACCCACTCATCCGCTTCGGTCGCAGCGACCATTTCCGACGGCGCGGGGTAGATTTTGGCCTCCTGCGCCAAAAGCGGGAAGGCTGCGCACAAAGCCGCGCAAGCGACCAAAGTCAGCTATCTTTTCATCTGATGCATTATGGCAAATCACTGTGCCTTGCGAAAGCGCAAAGGAGCGGCTAGGGGCGTGCGTCCCTAAGGGGAATGCGGAGACGTGGCCGAGTGGTCGAAGGCGCACGCCTGGAAAGTGTGTATAGGGGTGACTCTATCGTGGGTTCGAATCCCACCGTCTCCGCCAGTTACTTTCGTTAAGTATATAAATTTTATGAGTATTAATTGAAATACATGTCATCGGGCCCACATTTAGCCCCACTTTTAAGTGGTATTGGGGTAAGCTGGGGTTTCGGACCTCGATCTCTAATCTAAACCAATATTTGTTCCCGTTTTTTTGGGGGGGCATGGACTTTGGAATTAACCCCCCGCCCGGTGTGTAAGACTATCTCTCACTGCAAGCCATAATTTACCAAGATGTAAAGTTTACTGTGCACCTATGCATCCGGAAACATTGGGCAAGATCGAAAGCTGGTAACACACACTCAAGAACCACATGCTTCTGGAAAACGACATCCTGGCCAGCGATCTCGAACGGGAGATCGATGCGTTCCTCTAGCATTGCGCCCATCAGCGCAATCATGAGAGCCTAAACAACATCACAACCGCCCGCCTATGTCGCGAGATGCTCCAAACCGTAACGACGGAGCCATGGCATCAATGTTTCAATGGAGCTAACGGGATATAGAGAATTTTGAGCAAAATCCGCAACACGCCCTAGCTCATTGCGCAGAGAATCGCAGTCGAAAAGAATGCATCGAAATTACCAAACCTATTCCATCAATCGACAATCACCTATGAATATAAATTCTGATGGAAATATTTTCATCGGCTTTAAAAGATCGTCTGCGATTGTGTCTATCTGCACATATTTTTAAAAATATCAATCATTCTCAATCCACATAATGATTTAGGTATGCCACCATTGTAACATTTCGCGAACCATTTATTTTAGACCATACGCCGTACCACCTACCATTAGTACTTTTTTGTATAATAATATTTTTTCCAGCAGGTGATCCTATGCAACCAACAGAAATAGGATTTATTTTTTCCTCTTGGATAATTATTTTTTGACTTTGGATATAAAATAACTTCAACCGCGCCTTGCAACTCGCGGAAAACCCATCTCGATTAGTATAAGAGCTTTCCCCTACGATTTGATCTAACTGACTTCCGGCGGTGATATTTATTATGATTTCCCATGCCATGCCTTCGTCTTGGCCAAGGCCACGCCAACTTCCTACAAAGTTGTAGGGTTGATCAACGATAACCTTCTCGTTTTTTTCGCTGTAATTATCTGCATCTGACTTTGAGTTTGGGAAAGATTCTCCCGTATTTTTAACTATATTTTCATAATCTCCGGAATTTTTATCGATTATACTCTCATTTATTGAAAATTTTTCTGTAGAGGGAGCGCGATTAAATGTGAAAGAACCTGTAAAATTCTCATCAAGATTCACTTTTATATTTGGATAATTAAAAGATGCTGAGCGATCATTCCAATAAGCGTAGCCGCCAATTATATTTATGTATTTTGACTGTATATTATATTCATTTAGCGGATAGCTAAGAGTCAACGGCGAAGAGTACTCGTTCCCATTAATTAAAATTGTCCCATTTTTTGGATTAGTTTCAAACGTTATATTGGCAAAAGTATTTTCTAAATCGGGTGCATTGGCACCTGATGCGTCAGTAGCAGGTTCTGTTGCGTCATCGGCTGCGTCTGCAGCCAAAACTTCGGGGGCTGAAGCCATCTCGTTCGCCATCAACGCAGGGAACGAACCAACAAAAAGCTCAGCACCAACCTTTCCGGCAATAGGCGCAGCAATGACACACACAACAAAAGCTACAATCAATTCCCATCGTGTTTTTTGCCGCAAGACGAAGAATCTCTGCTTCTCTGGGATCGCTTTCCCCGATAAATTTTCAGCATCCGTTTGCTTAACACGCTCAAAATCAGGTGCCATATCCCAAGGAACTTGCTTTCCATCCGATACCTTCAAAAAGGCCAAAAATTGAGGAATAGCAGCTAGAATGGGTATGCTGAACCAGTAGCCTTTGACCCAGATTTCAAAATTTCGCTGAATTGCTTCGTCAAAATAAATCGGCTGAAGTGTTTCCACTCCATCGACGGTTAGTTTCGAATGCACTTTGATTTTCAACAGCGCCTTTCCAAGACTGTTCCCAAAGACACCCACAATGATTGCATCAACAATGAACGGTAAAGGAACTATTGCCAGCAGATAGAGGGCTATCCGATCAGGTGAAGGAAATGGCGGTAATGTCCACATAAACTGGACTAACAAACCAATCAGCGGAGACGCAACTGTAGCGCCTACCAGCAAATCTAGCGATCTTGCGAACCAACGGGACCACGGCCCTGCCGGAAATGTTTCATCCGGTTCATTTGGTACACTAGCTGTCGCATTTGTGGTTTCTCCTCCACCACCGTTTCCACGGCGGCTCTCCGCCTTGGGCTTGGCACTTTTCCCACTCGACTTGCCAGCATCGCTTTTACCACCAAGCTTGTGAGCCTTTTGTGCAAGTGTTTTAGCAGTCCCGCTAGGACAGCCCATGTCTACAAGGGCTTGGTAGATAGTGATCTGGTCAGCACCGTTTTCAGCTAATTCGAATGCAAGGTCGAGCAGCACCGAGATAAACAGGTCAAAAGCATCAGCTTCGTCCATCGTGCTTTCAAAGCCAGACGATTGTTCGCGGGCAGTATCATAAGCTGCTCGTTTTTCTGAATTCGATAGCACTTCGAAGGCGTGTGCGATTTCCTTGAACCGCCGCTCTGCTTCGGCTTCATTTCCGGTGTTACGGTCAGGATGCCATTGCTTGGCCAGCTTCAGATATGCGGCACGTATTTCAGCCTGTGATGCATCAGGGCGAACCCCAAGAATTTCGTAGAGGTTCTTTTCCGACACGTTTTGACCCTAATAATCTGCGCCACCAATTGGCTAGCGGAACATATGTGTTCGTCGGAATTTTTTAGCTAGCCAAAAACAACACGTAAATATTGATACTTGTGATATTTGTTACCCATGCGGCATCACACGGTATTGTAGCATTTATCAATCATTACCGATCCAACCTTCTGACCATTTTCATCAACATACAAATAGGTGTAACTAGCACCTGATTTCACCATCACATTGGTTACAGCATTTCGGCATATCGCTGCATTGGCATCATATTTTGCCAGAACGACCATGCTATCCCAATCAACCTCTTCAGATCGACCTGCAATGACGTATGTGTATGTAATAGAGTTTTTGTCTGTCTTTGCGCTAACTACCTTTGTCAGCCTATCTACTTTCAAAGGACCGTTAGTCCGAAAATATTCCACTTCCTGCTCGTGATCATGCTTAATGCGATCTTGCGTGAATAAATGGACGGCACCTTCCTTGATAAGAACATCGTCGCTTGGATACCACATTGAGGCTGAGGGGGTGCTCAAAGCTTCATCTATGAATGCACTGGATAATCCAGCAGCTTGATACGCTTCTGTCACAGCGGGAGATTCTAACCGTGACTGAAGGTCACTAAGCCCGAGTATCTTTGGGCTGTGAAAACCCAATGACGAATTGATATCAAACTTTCTAATTTTGCCGGAGAGGAAGATAAACGTACATCCCGAGGAACATTCTCCGACAGCAACAGTGTTAAGTTTTCGTTTGGAGATAATTGCAGCAATCGCAACAGCAGCGTTAGTTCGACCACCAAACGATGATATCGATACCTGATCAATATCGGGGTGTTGATTAATCAGGGCTTGAAACCGTTCGGTGACCTTATGCGTTATAGTCCCGTCGATATGTAATGTACGAGCAGTTACCTTTAGCGTAGCTGGCGGTCCAAGTGACCTGCCCCCTTCTGGTTGGTCCAAAATCTATGTTATTTTGGACACGGAAGGAAAAGACGAATGCCATGCAAGAAACACACGCCGGAGGAGATTATCGGCAAGCTGCGTGAAGCAGAGATTGTGCTGGCGCAGGGAGGGACGACAGCGGACGCTTGCCGCCGGCTATCGATCAGCGAGCAGACCTATTACCGCTGGCGCAAGGAATATGGCGGTCTGAAGACCGATCAGGCGCGGCGGATGAAAGAGCTTGAGAAAGAGAATGCGCGGCTGCGCCGTGCGATCTCAGATCTCACTCTCGACAAGCTGATCCTGCAAGAGGCTGCTCGGGGGAGCCGCCAGGCGTGCAGAGCACAAACTACTAAGCCCCGCGCGACGGCGGCGCTGTATTGATCACATCCGCAAGGAACTACCTGTCTCTGAACGCCGCATCTGCCGCGTTCTGGGCCAGCACCGATCGACGCAGCGTAAAGTTCCGCGCGGGGCGGATGACGAGGAATCCCTGACCGCAGACATTATCGAGTTGGCACGCCAATATGGTCGTTATGGCTATCGGCGTGTGACAGCGCTCCTGCGTGACGCAGGCTGGCATGTGAACCGCAAGCGGGTTGAGCGCATCTGGCGGCGTGAAGGGCTTAAGGTGCCGCAGAAGCAGCCAAAGCGCGGACGGCTGTGGCTGAACGATGGTTCGTGCATCCGGCTGCGCCCTGATTATCCGGGGCATGTCTGGGCTTACGACTTTGTCGAGGGTCGAACCCATGATGGTCGCAAGTTCCGGATCCTTGCAATCATTGATGAAGCGAGCCGGGAGTGTATGGCCTTGTTGGTTGCACGCCGGATCAGAAGCGCTGACGTTCTGGCTATCTTAGCTGATCTGTTCGTCATCCACGGCCCGCCAGCGCATATACGGTCTGACAATGGCCCCGAGTTCGTTGCCACCGCCGTCAAAGGCTGGTTGGCACAGATAGGGGTGCAGACGCTTTATATCACGCCTGGCAGCCCGTGGGAGAATGGCTATTGTGAATCGTTCAACGGCAGCTTGCGTGACGAGTTGCTTAATGGCGAAATCTTCTACAGCCTTGCCGAAGCCCAAATCCTGATCGAAGCATGGCGGCGGCATTACAATACTGTCAGACCACATAGCTCGCTTGGTTATCGCCCACCCGCACCACAGACCGTCCCTTGGCCAGTGCCGTCCTCCGGTTCCGCTTCGCTCCACCTACGGTCAACACTGGCCAAGGAGGCAATCATGCACTAACAATCAAACCGGACCACTCAATGGGGGGCCTGTCA
>NZ_CAMCWY010000020.1 GCF_945882965.1 Sphingorhabdus sp. EL138 | reverse complement strand
TTTAAGCCACGAGTGCCAGCCTGAAAGAGTTCTAACCCGCCCTGCATGTAGAGTTCAAAAAGACTGTCGTGGAGCTGCTTCTGGCTTTGAATTAGCTTGTCGCTCCGTTAGCAAGAACTGCTGCAGATACAGCTAGCATCAGTGCTTTATGCCTCATCGCGGTCACTTTTTTTCATTTAAAATTGATGCCAGTGCAGCTTGCCCACCAGCAGTGTTACCTCGTCTTAAGTCAACAACATCCCGACCCAACTGAAGTAATGTGGCAATGTTCTCAGGCTGCTCTTTTCGCATTTGATTGATCAATTTACGGAATTTTTGAGGTGTAAGGTCTTCAGCAAAATCTTTGATAAGTTTTTTAGCTACGAGGTCCGTTACCATTGCGACCCCGCACATTTCTTGGATGTAGCCAACAACGAGCGACTTTTGCGTCGGTGTTATGTTGCCATCTAATTTTGCCAAATACAGCAAGCAATCCACTACTGACATGTGGCGATTAATGAATTCATCCACCTTCTTGTAATCAGAGGCTGCATAGGCTTCCGTCAGATAGTGATCTATGTCGTCAATGCACTCCCCAGTCTCTAAATCCACCACGCCCTCCATGCGACTTGTAACGAAAGAGCGATTTGCTTTCCGATAGTTGCAAAAGCCTAGAACGAGATGATCATTATCTAGCCATGACACGAAAGCTTTGGTGCGTATCTGCCTATTTGTTATTGCCCCATTACTGTCAGTGTAGCTGAAACCAAGCTTAACATCGCATCTGAATGGGTTCCCTCCGAGATTGTAAACCGAGCCCTCCCAAGCGTCCTGATCTGGAAATCCAAACGAATCACTTGAACTAGATGGCTTTTCAGTTTGATTGGTTGGGGCGGATTTGGTGAGCGCATCAGAAGGCGCATTGTCACCAACAGATATTGTCAATGGCACATCATCATATCGTATGCCGTCTTTGCACGTATAATTGAGCGGGATAACAAACTTATATGGCTCGCCCGATAATCGCTCTACGCCCTCCATCTGTGAGACCATGACTTCTATGAGTTTATCTTCTGGCAGCGAACCCAAAATCTCTGCTTGTTTTTCGTTCATGTTAGGTTTGATGCTATCCAGAAGCAATTTGGCAAGATTCCGCTGTACTTCGTCATATAGAACATCAAGGTCATTGGCTGCCGTTTGCGTTTTTTCGCTGAAATTTGGAACTTCAACGTCTTGTTCAGTGGATATGCGAAACCCACCGATTGCCTTGCCTCGTCCGTCCTGATTAGTGCTATAAAACTCTAGGATGGCTGGTTCGTTTTTTGTGATGATGACGTTGTAAATTCCAGACTTACGGCAAGAGGTTAGTGCCTTTGCAATCGCTGCATTAGCATCCCCCCTAAATTCTCGGACATCATGAAGATATCCAGACTTCCGAAAGATGGTAATTGTCCAGAGACTAGCCCCTGCGAGCTGTGCGTCATTAAGTAAGTTATCAATATTAGATGCGGCGCCTTTTATCTCTGCATCGCCCTGAGAGTTCGCAATTATAGCGTAGCATATAAGAGCCACGATCATGAAAATTACAGCGCCAATCTCCATGTTACCCTCTCAGCCGCCTCAGATTATTTAAAGCAGAGTCAGATCTCTGCAAACGCTATTAAACTTTGCATCACCTTATCCGTTGAACGACAGCATTCAAGCTGCGAATTAGTCACACCCAAGATACGCTCAGCTTCTGCTGACAAAGCTACTAAAGGTTTTGCCCACTCCTCAAACTCGTCCTTCTCTTGTGACAGTGCCCGATAAGTTAGAGGGCAAAGCCCTAACATCAATAACGGGTCCCCTTTCGCCGCCCACAAGCGGGGTTTAGGCGGGACTTGTGAATTGTGAGGCTGCTTGGAGCGCTACAAAAGGTTTGAGATTTCCTATGGGAAATTTTCTGCGCACCAGATTGAACCCTGCCGAGAGCCGAGAGAGCCTCGTCGAGCGTCGATCCAACATTTCCTATAGGCAGGCCGCCTACAGCCGACTTCGAGGCTCTCTGGGGCTTATTCGGGCTTTAGGCGTCGCTCAGCCAGTCTAGCGCGGAGACCTTTTTGGTTTTCTGATGGGTCGTCTTCCGCTCACGGCTTTTGGTCAGCTCATCGGTCGCCAGAATGTTGGACGTGTGACCGTAAAACGCTTCAAGCATCGCGACCGACGTCCCCATATTCTTTGCAAGAATGTACTGGTTGACGCCCTCGTGAAGGCGGAACGTCGCGTAGGTGTGACGTAGGGAGTAAAGCGACCGCCGCTGACCGAAGCTGTCGGTCTCGACCCCAGCCTCTTGGATCAGGGTTGCGAAGGACTTCTTGAACGAGCCGATTGGAACCCCATCGATCCCGCAAAACACATAGCTGTCCAGCGGAACCTCTTTCAGACCGCAAATGTCGGATCGTTCGTCGGTCAGGTCGGCTTTGCGTAGGGTCAGAATGCGCTCAAAATGCTTCTTTGTTTCCGAGGTTCGCGCGACCACCTCACGCTTGCCCGTCTTGCCGCTAACGGTGAGGGCGAGGTTGGTGACGGGCTTGGCAGCTTCCTGGCCTTCAACATCGGCTACCTGCCTCTCGTCACCCTTGATGTGAATCTTGTGAAGGTCGCGCCACTTCAGAGTTCTGGCTTCACCGACCCGTATCCCCGTGTTGGCGAGAATCAGAACGTAGTTCCTCAACATTTCTCGATCACGCAGAACCGAACCGTGACAGCCCTTACGGCGGTTGCGCATGAAGGCGGTGAGCTTCGCCCAGTCTTCTGAATTGAAGTGAGGTCGGCGTCCTTGCTCGCCAACGACCTTGGGGAACGTCGGTATCTTGTCTGCGTAGCCTTGCTCGACTGCCCAATTCAGGAAGGTGCGAAGGTCGGCAAAGATGCGCTTCACCGTGTTGGGTGACAGCCGAACCTTTTTGGAGCCCTCAGTGAGTTTGCTGACCATCCTTGAGATCAGTGCAGTATCAAGCTCGTCAAACGTTTTGCCATGAAAGACAGGGATCAACCGCTCAGCCAAAAGGATCTTATAGTGGATCGATAGCCGCTCGCGGTCGGGCTCAAGCTGGGCGACGTAAGCCTTCAATCCGTCGCTGATTCGTTTGGAGTGGAGCTTGCCGCCACCCAAAACCCTGACCAGCGACTGATTGTAGAGATCTTCCGCCGCTTTATAGGCTTCGTACTCGTCCGTGGTCTTGCTGGATTGCCATACATAGCCCTTAGCACCTGGGATCTTGAGGCGGATGAACCACGTCGGTTTTTTGTATTCCGCTCGGCGGTAAAGATAGATTGCTCCATCCTTGAACGTCTTGCTGTCGAGAACCTTGGGTGCTGCTCGACGCTTCGTGCTCGGCGGTGTGTCATCCACGTCCATAAACGCCCCTCAAAAACGACTAAATCCGTTTATGATCCGTTTATAGGTTTTTTGGGGTTAGTCCCGAAAGGACTATTTTGTAAGTCCTTGATTTTCCTAGGAAAACTGGAGCGGGCGAAGGGATTCGAACCCTCGACCCCAACCTTGGCAAGGTTGTGCTCTACCCCTGAGCTACGCCCGCTCTGGCGGTCAGGCATTGAAATCCTGACGGGTGAGGCGCGCCGTTAGCATGGGGTATATCCCCCCGCAAGCTCCAAATGCCGCCTTTTTACGAAAACGGGGTAAAGCCTGTCTTGTGAAAGCTATCGCTTTGCCCACATAGGGGACGAATCGAATCCTAAAGATTGGAGAATGACCTTGGCGACGATGGGCCTGACCACCGACGAACAAAAAGCCGTTGAGCAATTCCGGACCGACGTTGTCGCGCCGTCGATGGAGCAGTTGGTGATCCTTGATTTCTGGGCCGAATGGTGCGGACCGTGCAAGCAACTGACGCCGATTTTGGAAAAGATCGCGGCGGAATATGCAGACCGCGGCGTGATACTGGTTAAGGTCAATGTCGACGAGAACAAGTTTATCGCCGCGCAATTTCAGGTGCGGTCCATTCCAACGGTTTATGCCATATTCCAAGGGCAGCCCGTTGCCGACCTGTCGCCGGCACGCACGGAGCCGCTATTGCGCCAAATGCTTGACCAATTGTTGGAGAAGCTGCCGATCACCGCTGGCGATGCCATTATCGACCCAGCCGCAACATTGGCACCGCTTGTGGCAGAGGCCGAGGCCCTTTTGGTGCAAGACGGCGCGGAACAGGCTTACGCCCTGTTTGCCGAAGTGCTTTCGGTATTGCCCGAACATCCTGCCGCTTTGTCTGGGCTTATCCGGGCACTGACCGCTTTGGGGCGTCAAGAGGAGGCGCAGGCTATTTTTGACAGCCTAAGCGCGGAACTGCGTACCGACCCAGCGCTGGAAAAGGCGGGATCGGTATTGAGCATAGCAGCTGCGGCTGTTCCCCCTGAAGAACTGGCCGGATTGAAAGCCGCCGTTGCGGCGTCACCCGATGACCTTGCCCTGCGCATGGAACTTGCCAATGCCCTGATGGCAGCGGGCGACCGCGATGGTGCCGCCGAGGCGTTGTTACATAGCATCGCGGCGGACCGAGAATGGAATGACGGCGCAGCCAAGGCGCGGCTCCTCGAAATATTTGCTTTAATTGGATTGGAAGACTCATGGGTAGCAGCGACACGCCGAAAATTGTCAGCGATCCTGTTCGGATGACCACGCAGCGCATTTCGATTTTCCCGCTCACCGGCGCGATTATTTTCCCGAGCATGCAACTGCCGCTGCATATATTTGAACCGCGCTATCGCGATCTGGTGAGCGATTCGCTGGCCCGTGACCGCAAGATCGGTATCATCCAGCCCAAGGGGCAGGGCAATCAACCCCCCTTGTTCAACATTGGCTGCCTTGCACGGATTCACGATGTGGAGGCGTTGGACGACGGTCGATACAATATCATCCTTGAAGGTGTGCAACGCTTTTCGGTGATTAATGAATTGAATGTGACCACCAGCTTTCGCCAAGTTGAGGCCGAATTGTGGGACGAAGATGAAATGGGCGAAACGCTGTCATTGGCCGAACGCGCTTCCATTGAAATTGAATCGCGCCGCTTTGCCGATTCGCAAGGGTACAGCGTCGATTGGGCGGCGGTGTCGCAGCTGGACGATTATTCTCTGGTGAATGCCATTGCCCAAATCGCGCCGTTCGATTTTGCGGCCAAGCAGGCCTTGTTGGAAGCGCGTGGGCTATCCGACCGTGCAGACATTATTGTGCAGTTAATGCAGTTTTTCGGACGCCATGACGGGTCCGACGACCGCGTCACGCTTCAATAATCAGCCCAGAAAGCTCGACCGCAGGCCGTCGATGACGAATTGCGCGGCCAATGCGGCGAGCAGTACACCCAACAGCCGTGTGATCACGGCTTCGGCATTGGCACCCAGAACGCGCATGATGGGGCCAGCAGCGAGCAGCGCCAAAAGCGTCAGGACCAGCACGGCTCCCAGTGCCGCCAAAACGACGCTAGCGCGGTCAATCCCGCTATTTTGCGACATAAGCAGCATGACCGAGGCAATCGACCCTGGCCCTGCGATCATTGGCATGGCCATAGGGAAAACAGAAACATCCTCAATCTCGGGCGTGTCGATGATTTTCTGCGCGCGTTCCTCGCGGCGTGACGTGCGCTTTTCAAAAACCATGTCGATGGCAATCAGGAACAGCATTATACCGCCTGCAATCCGGAAACTGTTCAATTCAATATGCAACGCGCCCAGCAATCGTTCGCCGAACAACGCAAAAACCAGCAATATGCCCGATGCAACCATCACCGCACGCAACGCCATATTGCGGCGCTGCGCCGCATTGGCGCCCTTGGTCAGGCTGGCATAAATCGGCGCACAACCCGGCGGGTCGATCACGACGAAAAAAGTGATGAAGGCCGAAAGAAACAGTTCAATCATCATTGCGGCGCAACCTGATCACTGACGGCAGTTTCGTTTGCCTCCCCGTTCCAATATGTAACCTCGATACTGCGCGCATTATTGGGTTGGACGACATAGCTGTAGCTCAAGGATTGATCACGCGCGTAGCCGGTTTTTATTGTTGCGGCCTCAGGCCCGGCAGTGCGCGTTGCAAACGCTTGGCCTTTGCAACTGGCGACCGTCGTTTCAATCATCTCTTTCGGCGCACGGGGCACGGTCAGCTTGTCCAAATGGTGTAGCACCCATTTCCATTCCCCGTCACCGCGCGCATTTTTCTCAATAAATTGCCAGACGGTGGTGAAATAGCCGACCGCGCCATCCGGTCTCTCCCACGCGCCAGTCGTTACGCCGGTTTTGCCATCGCAAGACATGACCGCCTTATACGGTTGCCATTTTATCGGCGCGGCCGGGTCTGCCTTGCCCTTCAGCCATTCGAGCGCAAGCGTGGGTTGCGGCACGAACATGACGGCGTCCTTGGCGGCGGTTTCACGAAAAGCGGTCCATTGCCCCTTTTGTTGGGCAAGTTGATTAAAGCCAATGTCTGCCGCAATAATCGCGCTTGGGTTCGCGATTTTGGGCTGAAAATCATAATATTGCCGGCTTGGCGACGCCGCGCAGGCCGAAAGCGCCGCTGTAACAAGAAGGACAGGAAATGCTTTCATCGCGTCATATTCCTTCTGGTGCGGCAACTCCTGCACGGCGGTGTGCGGCAACCAACGTATTGCGCAACAGGCACGCGATGGTCATGGGCCCGACCCCGCCCGGGACGGGGGTTATAGCACCAGCATGGCGTAACGCGTCGTCAAAGGCAACGTCGCCGACCAAGCGTCCTTTGCTTTGGCCCACCTCGGGCAACAAGCGGTTGATGCCAACATCAATCACGACTGCGCCGGGCTTCAACCAATTGCCAGTCACCATCTCGGCCCGGCCAACCGCAGCCACAACAATGTCTGCTCGGCGCACAACGTCTGGCAAATCCTGCGTTCGACTATGTGCGATGGTCACAGTGCAATTTTCTGCCAACAGCAATTGCGCCATGGGCTTACCGACAATGTTCGACCGCCCGATGACGACGGCGTTCTTGCCGGACAGATCGCCCATATGGTCCTTCAGCAGCATCAGGCAGCCAAGCGGGGTACAAGGCACAAATGCCTCCTCACCCACCGCGAGACGCCCCGCATTGACGACATGAAAGCCATCGACATCCTTGCCCGGATCAATCGCGGCGATCACAGCCTTATCATCGATATGCGGCGGCAAGGGCAATTGCACCAATATGCCATCGACGGCGGCATCGGCGTTGAGCGTTTCGACCAGCGCGATGAGTGCGTCTTGCAAAACCGATGCGGGTAGGCGATGTTCGAAGCTGTTCATGCCCGCCTCGACCGTCGCTTTCTTTTTGGAACCCACATAAACTTGACTGGCCGGGTCTTCACCCACCAGCACAACGGCAAGGCCCGGCTTACGGGCCGTTAACGCTATAAAGCTGTCAACGGCAGCGGCCACGCGTTGCCGCAATTGGGCGGCAAATGCCTTACCATCTATGATAACGGCGTTGCTCACAGGCCCGCTGCAGAAATATCATTGGCCACACCCATCAACAGCATCTGCAATATGCGCAGACCGATCAATAACACCATCGGCGAAAAATCGATCATGCCTGTGTCCGGCATGATCTTGCGGATAGGCTTTAAAAACGGGTCAAGAATGACCGAAAGCGCCTGCCAGATGGAGGCGACGATGTTGTTCGACATGCTGACGACATTAAACGAAATCAGCAAGCTCAGGATAAATTGAATGATGACGACGGTGGATAATATCGTCATCAAATATCCGATTATAGAAATAAGCGCGAGAAGCATGAAATTCTCCGAAAAAGTTTGTCGAACCGATTAGCCGAGGCAGCGCGCTGCATCAACTGGTTAAGGTCAGGACATAGTTTACTTGTGAATCAGGGTTCCTGCGCCCTTTACAGTGAACATTTCGATGAGCATGGCATGGCTGGTGCGGCCATCCAGGATTACCGCCGCATCAACGCCGGATTGAACCGCATCAACACATGTCTGGATTTTGGGGATCATCCCGCCGCTAATCGTGCCGTCATTTTGCAACGCGGCAATCGCCGCAGGGTCAAGGTCCGTTAGCAATTCGCCCGACTTGTTCAGTACCCCGGCGACATCGGTCAAAAGGAAAAGCCGCGAGGCCCCCAGCGCGCTCGCCACCGCGCCAGCCATGGTATCGGCGTTGATATTATACGTATGGCCATCTGCGCCAACACCGATCGGCGCGATCACAGGAATCATACCTGCCGCGCTAATCGTATCGATAATGCTGCGGTCAACGGTGGTTGGTTCGCCGACAAAGCCAAGATCGATAATCCGTTCGATATGGCTATCGGGGTCTTTTTGCGTGCGTTCAACCTTGGTGGCGGTAACGAACCCGCCATCCTTGCCCGATATGCCAAGCGCCTTACCACCAGCCGCATTGATCCAGCCGACCAGTTCCTTGTTAATCGCGCCCGACAGCACCATTTCGGCAATCTTTGCGGTTTCGGCGTCGGTCACGCGAAGGCCATCGACAAATTTGCTCTCGACGCCCAATTTCTTCAGCATTGCGCCAATTTGCGGTCCGCCGCCATGGACGACAACGGGGTTGATGCCGACAGCCTTTAACAACACCACATCGTCGGCAAAGTCCCGCGCGAGGCTTGCATCGCCCATCGCATGGCCGCCATATTTGACGACAAAGGTCTTACCTGCATAACGCTGCAAATAGGGCAGCGCCTCGGTAAGTGTTTCGGCCTTGGCGAGATTGATTGGATCAATGGTCATGTGCACCAACTGCTTTGGGGTCTGTGCCATCCAGCTTATGGCCGTAGCTGACAAAGAACGTGATGAGTAACGGCACCATAATCATGCTCAACACCACCTTCGCTAGCATTTGGCCGAACAGCAATTCTGTGATGGGGAACACGCCGTAAAAGGCGATGCTTACGAACAACAAAGTGTCGATAATCTGTGACAGCACCGCAGCGATGGCACCCCGCAATGCGACATATTTTCCCACTATTTTTTTCAGGCGATCGAACAGATAGACGTTAAGCATTTGGGATACGCCATAAGCGATTATACCTGCAAGCCATATGCGCGGCGTCTGCCCCATCATGGTGTTGAACGCATCCAGATATTTTTCGTCCATTTTCGGTGACGGAGGCAATGAAAGCACCAACAACGCGAGCAATATCGACGCAATAAGAGGAATGAAGCCATAGTTTACCAATCGATCCGCAATGGCCTTACCATGCAAGGCTGCTACCGAGCTGGAAAGGATGACCAGCAAAAGAAACGGAAAAATGCCCGCCTCCACAGCCAGCGGCCCTAAAGAAACCTGTTTATTTCCAAGCACACCGGCAATGCACACCATGCCGCCGTAAATGATTGAAAACATGAAAAGCGATTTCGGGATGCCTCCGCCGGTCGCGTGCAATGTGGTCTGATCAGTCATCCAAAACTGACTAGCGTCTAATTTTATTGGCGCAAGGCTAACGATGGCGCTAGGTCGAACTTGAGAACCATAAATGGCTGTGATGCTGAACGTGTTTCAGCATCTTACTTTCAACGTATCGGAGTAAGACCCTGCAACAAGTTGAGAGTGACGGTTTTCGGGGAAGTTATACATGCAGATTTTAATGAGCATCGCGGGCATGGTCGTCATACTGGCGATTGCAGTTTTGTTGTCGTCCAACCGCCGCGCGATCAAGTTCCGTGTCGTTGGTGCGGCTTTTGCCCTGCAGGCAAGTTTGGCAGCTTTGGTGTTGTACACCTCGTGGGGCAAGGTTGCATTGAATGCTGCGTCGACTGGCGTATCGAATTTGCTCGGTTACTCGGCCAAAGGCACGCAGTTCATCTTTGGCCCGTTAGCGTCCCCTGAAATTGGCGGCAACAGCTTTGCCATCGCTGCTTTGCCAGTGATCATCTTTTTCGCGTCGCTGATTTCCATCCTTTATTATCTCGGCATCATGCAATATGTGATCCGCTGGATAGGCGGCGGTTTGCAGAAAATGACGGGCATTTCAAAAGTGGAAAGCCTGTGTGCCGCCGCGAATATCTTTGTTGGTCAATCGGAATCGCCCTTGGTCATTCGGCCATATCTGGCCGCCCTGAAGCCTGAACAATTATTTTGCGTCATGACCGTTGGCATGGCGGGCGTGGCAGGGACGATATTGGCGGCTTATGCCTCAATGGGCATCCGCATTGATTATCTGCTTGCCGCCGCATTCATGTCGGCGCCGGGCGGCATATTGATGGCGAAAATCATGATGCCCGATGTTCCGCCAGTCGCAGTGGCAGAGGGCGACCCCACATTGGCCAACCCGCATCCCGATGATGAACCCGAAATGGCGCATGACGATGCGGATGAAAAACCTGCGAACATCATCATGGCCGCTGCGCAAGGTGCGCAAACCGGCGTTAAGCTGGCAGTAGCCGTGGGTGCCATGGTCCTTGCCTTTGTCGCCTTGGTTGCATTGGCCAACGGCATTTTGGGCGGCATTGGCGGATGGTTCGGCCTGCCAGGTTTAAGTTTTCAGCAGATTGTCGGCTATGTATTTGCGCCGATCATGTTCCTGCTTGGTGTGCCATGGAGTGAGGCTATTCAAGCGGGTGGATTATTCGGCACCAAGATTGTCCTGAACGAATTTGTGGCTTTCATTGATTTGGGCGCACTCAAGCAATTGTCCGCACCAACCGTCGGCATCGTCACCTTCGCCTTGTGCGGATTTGCCAATTTCAGTTCCATCGCGATTCAGATGGCGGTCACAGGCAGCCTAGCGCCGAATCAACGTCCCATGATTGCGAAGCTTGGGCTCAAGGCTCTTGCCGCAGGGTCGCTGTCGAACCTGATGAGTGCTGCGCTGGCGGGGCTGTTCCTGTCGCTCACGTAGGATCAGGACCTCATCCGTTTTCGCCAGCCGCGCGCTTGAGTTCATACAGCAAATCGAGCGCGGCCCTCGGGCTAAGTGCGTCGATGTCGAGATCGGTAAGTTTCTCACGCAAGGCATCAACCTTCGCCTCAGCGGCGTCGATAGCGGCGCTGAACAATGGCAAATCACCCAGCCCTGCCGCAAGGCCACCAGTTTCGGCGCGCCCTTTTTCCAGCTTACCCAGAACGGAACTTGCGCGCGCCACCACCTGTGGCGGAAGACCGGCAAGCTTTGCCACGGCAATGCCATAGCTTCGGTCTGCGGGTCCATCGGCAAGCTCGTGCAACAGCACCAGGTCGCCCTTATACTCCTTTGCGCGCACATGGTGCAGCGACAACGCATCAAGGCTGTCCGCCAACCGCGTCAATTCGTGATAATGCGTCGCGAACAGGCATCGGCAACGATTGGTTTCATGAATGCCCTCCACCACGGCCCAGGCAATGGCAAGGCCATCATAAGTCGAGGTGCCGCGCCCAACCTCATCCAATACAACAAAGCTGCGTTCCGTCGCTTGGGCAAGAATGGCGGCGGTTTCGACCATTTCAACCATGAAGGTTGACCGGCCGCGCGCCAAATTGTCCGACGCGCCAACGCGGCTGAACAATCGGTCGACCAGGCCAAGCCGCGCAGAGGTTGCGGGCACATAGCTGCCGGCCTGCGCCAACAAAATAATCAACGCATTTTGTCGCAAAAAGGTAGACTTACCGCCCATGTTCGGGCCGCTGACCAGCCATAACCGCTTTTCCGGCGACAGCTTGCAGTCATTGGCGATGAACCGATTGCCTGACTTTGCCAGCGCGCTTTCGACAACGGGATGACGTCCGCCTTCGATCTCAAGGCAGGGATGCGCGACAAAATTTGGGCGGCACCAATTGCTCTGCGCAGCGCGCTCGGCAAGCGCGGCGGACACGTCGATACGCGCCAAGGCGTCCGCGCTTGTGGCAATGGGATCGCGGCGGGACAATATCAGCGTCACCAGCTCTTCCAGATGCGCCGCTTCAGCGACCAAAGCATGGCCGCCGGCTTGCGTGATGCGGACCGCTTCTTCATGCAATTCTGGCGAATTGAACCGCACCGCCCCCGCCATTGTTTGCCGATGGGTGAAGCCTGTACCGGCGGCCATCAACGCATCGCCGTGCTTGGCAGGCACCTCAACAAAATAGCCAAGGACGGCGTTGTGCCGGATTTTCAGCGCGGATATACCCGTCGCATCGCGATAACGCGCTTCCAACTGCGCGATCGCTTGGCGTCCATCGCGCCCCGCCACCCGCAGCATATCCAAAGCGGCGTCATAGCCTTCGGCGATATAGCCGCCTTGCGTGGTGTCGGTGGGCGGTGAAGGCACCAAAGCGCGCGCTAGCAAATCCACCATATGGCCATGGCCATCCAATGCGGGCAGAAGTTGATCGAGCAGCTCCGGACGGTCGGCCATTGCGCCCAAACGCTCGCGCAAAGCCCGCGCCGCATCCAACCCGTCGCGAATCTGGCCTAAGTCCCTTGGGCTGCCCCGCCCCGCCACAACACGGCCAAGTGCGCGCGCAATATCGGGCAGTTGCCGCAATGCCGTGCGCACAGCTTCGCGGGTCAGCGGCGCATCATGGAACCATTGCACCAATGACAAACGCGCATCGATTTTCGCTTTGTCCATGAGGGGTGCAGCAAGATCATTGGCCAATTGCCGCGCACCTGCCCCTGTGATCGTGCGGTCAACCTCAGCCAGCAAAGATCCCGTGCGCCCACCTTTGCTCGCACTGTTTATCTCCAGACTGTCGCGCGTGGCCTGATCAATCAAAAGATGTTCATGCACCTCGCGGCGGACCGGGAGCTTTAGGAACGGCATTTTGCCCTGTCCGGCATGCGCGAGATAGGAAATCAGGCCACCAGCCGCCGCTTGTTCGGCCCGTGTGACAGGGCCAATGCTATCAAGCGTAGCGAGCGCAAAATGCTGCCGCAACAGATCGCTACCAACAATGCTGTCAAAATCTGCCCGTGGCCGTATGATGGCACCTTGCAGGTCTGCGAACCCGTCGGGCACCACCAACTCGCTGGCAGAAAGCCGCGCCAACTCTGCTTCAAGCGCGCCACCCGTCACCGTGACCAGTTCAAAATAGCCTGTCGAAATATCAGCGGCGGCTATCCCAAAAAACTCTCCAACCTGCGCAACTGCCACGAGCATGTTGGACGCCCAGCTATCCAGCAGACTATCCTCAGTCAGCGTCCCTGCGGTGACAAACCGCACAATGTCGCGCGTGACCAATGTCTTTCCACCACGCGCCTTGGCTTGGTCAGGGCTTTCCGTCTGTTCGGCAATCGCGACACGATGCCCCGCCTTAATCAACCGCGCCAAATACCCTTCGGCGGCATGGACAGGCACACCGCACATCGGGATTGGCTTGCCATCATGTTCCCCGCGCGACGTCAAAGCGATGTCCAGCGTCGCTGCTGCCGCGCGTGCATCATCAAAGAAGAGTTCAAAAAAATCACCCATGCGATAGAACAGCAGGCAATCGCCCGCCTTTGCCTTCAAGCCAAGATATTGCACCATCATGGGTGTCGGTGTGTTATCCCCCGCCATGCACAATGCGTTAGCGAAGCCCGTCGGGCGGGGCAATGCTTGCCCTTGCGTCAGCAGCGCGTTAGGGCTTAAAAATTGATGATAAATGGTGAGGGCCAAGAATGAACGATAGCGACGTCCAAATCACCCCGCAGGAAGCGCTCGATTTCCATTCGCAGGGACGCCCCGGCAAAATTGAAATCGTGGCGACCAAGCCCATGGCGACACAGCGGGACCTTAGTCTTGCCTATTCGCCCGGCGTCGCTGTGCCGGTGCAGGCCATTTATGATGATCCCGCCACGGCTTATGATTACACCGCCAAAGGCAATCTGGTCGCGGTCATCTCAAATGGCACCGCTATTCTTGGAATGGGTAATTTGGGGGCCTTGGCATCAAAGCCAGTGATGGAAGGCAAGGCAGTCTTGTTCAAACGCTTCGCCGATGTCGACTCCATCGACATTGAAGTGAACACCGAAGATGCGCAGCGCTTCATTGACGCGGTTGAATTGTTGGAACCGACCTTTGGCGGCATCAATTTGGAAGATATAGCCGCGCCTGATTGCTTCATCATTGAACAAACATTGAAAGAGCGGATGAACATCCCCGTGTTTCATGATGATCAACATGGCACCGCGATCATTGCCGCCGCCGGGTTAATCAACGCGTGCGAGCTTACCGGAAAATCGCTGCGAGACATTAAGGTTGTTTGCAACGGCGCTGGCGCTGCGGCAATTGCCTGCACGGAACTGATCAAGGGCATGGGCGTGCCGCATAACAATGTCATCATGTGCGACCGGAAAGGTGTCATCTATCAGGGCCGGACAGAAGGCATGGATCAGTGGAAATCCGCACATGCCGCAAAGACCAGCGCGCGCACCCTTGCAGAAGCGATTGTTGGCGCGGATGTGTTTCTGGGGCTTTCGGCGGCAAACGCCTTGAGCGCCGATATGGTGAAATCCATGGCGGATCAACCAATCATTTTTGCTATGGCGAACCCCGATCCGGAAATCTCTCCGCCTGTGGCGCGTGCGGCGCGGCCCGATGCGATTATTGCAACGGGTCGGTCAGATTTCCCCAATCAGGTCAACAATGTGCTATGCTTCCCGTTCCTGTTCCGCGGGGCGCTGGATGTGCGGGCGACCACCATTAATGAGCCGATGAAGATTGCCGCCTCACACGCGCTGGCGCAATTGGCGCGCGAGACTGTGCCCGAAGAGGTCGCGGCGGCTTATGGTGGCCTGATGCACAAATTTGGCCGGGATTATATCATTCCATCGCCGTTCGACCCGCGGCTGATGGAAATTGTCGCCTCTGCTGTGGCCAAGGCCGCGATGGATTCGGGCGTTGCGCAAAGGCCGATTGCCGATATGCAGGCCTATCGCGCCAGCCTACGCGCGCGGCAAAATCCGACGACATCTGCGCTCACGCAGGTTTATGCGGCGGCACGCGCGAAACCCAAGCGCGTGATTTTTGCCGAGGCCGAAGAAGATGTCGTCGTCCGCGCCGCCGTCCAGTTCAAACAGGATGGCTATGGCATTCCGGTTTTGATTGGCCGCGATGCCCGCGTGACGGAGAAGCTGATTGAGCTGGGTGCGAACCCCGATGATTATGAAATCCACAACAGCGCCACAAGCCCACTTGTCGATAAAATGGTCGACCGGCTGTATAACCGCTTGCAACGACGCGGTTATCTGCGCCGCGATATTCAGCGGATGGTCAACCGTGATCGCAATATCTTTGGCGCGTTGCTGCTGCAAATGGATCAGGCCGATGCCATGATCACGGGCGTCACCCGCACCTTTGGCCAGACGCTGCGCGAGCTGCGCCGCGTGCTTGACGCGAAAAAGGATGCGGTCCCCTTTGGTATTCACGTCATGGTCGGCAAAACGCATACGGTGTTTATTGCCGATACCACCGTTAACGAGCGCCCAAGCGCCGAGGAACTCGCGCATATCGCCGAGAAAACCGCCGTCGTCGCCCGCCGCATGGGTCATGTGCCGCGCGTTGCGTTTCTGTCCTTTTCAACATTTGGTAATCCCGCGGGCAATTGGCTCAACAATATCCGCGATGCGGTTGCCATACTTGACGCACGTCGGCCCGATTTCGAATATGAAGGCGACATGCCGCCCGATGTGGCGTTGAACCCGGCGCTGATGAAAAACTATCCGTTCTGTCGCCTGTCCGGCCCCGCAAATGTTCTAATCATGCCCGGGCTTCAGTCCGCGAACCTTTCGGCCAAGTTGCTGCGCGAATTGGGTGGGGATCAGGTCATTGGCCCCATGTTGCTAGGCATTGAGCGCCAAGTGCAAGTGGCAACCATGGCATCAAGCACGAGTGATTTGGTAACGCTCGCGGTGCTGGCGGCTGCGGGGATTGCGGATTAGGTATGTGACGTCGGTTCAGGCGGCTTGCAAGTTGCCATTATGGGGTGGTCGTGGCTTTGTGCGAACCAAAACGCTTTGAATGTTCGCACAAAGCTATCCAACATCGTCATGCTGAACTTGGTTCAGTATCCATGTCGCCTAACAAACCGAAAATCTCGACGGGTCGATAGACCCTGAAACAAGTTCAGGGTGACGAAGATTTTATAAGACGAGGTCATTCCGGGACATCAATTGGATGGCGCTGCCCCTTACCTAGTTTACTTTTAATTCGGACCGTTCGGCGACGCGCCTTGACCGCCACCAGCGCCAACGGCACCAATATTACCGAAAATTTCTTCGAAGAAGCTCGTGTCCCGACCCAATGTTGGCGTTTTGTCACCAATCGGGCTGATGTTCGAAATCAATTCCGTTCCTGTTTGGGAAATCGACGCGACATTGCCGGCGGAGTCAAAACGGACCTTTAGCACATATTGCTTATCGGCCTTTGGCTGCGCAAACGCCAGTTGCCGTGCGTCACGCGAATAATAATACCAGTCATTCTGATCAAATTGGCCAACAAAGGTTGGGCGGCCAAGCGATGCCTGAACCGATTCCTTGTTATCGACGCCCGGCTGAACCGAATTCAGCAAAGTTTGATCACCAATATACCCCTGATGCGAGCGCAACCGCGTGCATCCAGTGGACAGGGTCAATGCGGCAATCAATGTTGCAAGACCGGCTATTTGCGACGCACGCATAAACTTCTCCGCTAATCCACTAAACTTGGGCCTTTGCCATTGCATCCTTAAGGCGCAATATCAATATGCAATCCCAGATGAACGTCCGATGAGTAAGGATATAAGCGCCGTTATGACATTATTGAAACGACTTTTCGGCAACGGGCAACCTGACCCGAAAATAAAGCTTGTCCCTTTATATAACCAAATTGTTGCTAAGGCACGCGAACCGCATTGGTATGTCGAAGGCCAAGTTCCCGACAGCCTTGATGGCAGGTTCGACATGGTGGCAACGATTCTGTCTCTCGTGCTTTTGCGGCTTGAAGAGAGCAAGGCCTATGCCCTTGATATGGCGCGGATGACGGAGGTTTTTATCGACGACATGGACGGTCAGCTGCGCGAAGTCGGCATTGGCGACATGATTGTCGGAAAGCATATCGGTCAGATCATGAGCGCCCTTGGCGGTAGGGTCGGCGCGCTGCGCAATGCGATGGACGATCACAGCGTCCTTGACGATGCCCTGGTCCGCAACATCTATCGCAGCGTTACACCATCGCCAGAGGCGCTTGCGCATACACGTCAGGGCGTGCTTGATATCAAACGGGCACTTGGCGCACAATTGCCGGATAACTTGGTGGAGGGCGACGCCAGATGGTGACCGCAAATGAGTTCAGCCATGTCATCAAGCTTTCTGAAGTAGGCAGCCATAGCCGCAATATCCAACTGTCGGCGGATGCGGCAGCACGCGCCGGCCTGATGGCGCGCTTTGATCTGGCTGCGCTGGATTCGCTAAAGGCGGAGATTTCGCTGGCGCATGATGCCAAAGGCGTGGTGGCAACTGGCCGTTTCACCGCTGAACTAGCGCAATTTTGCATTGCATCGCATGATCCTGTCCTAGCGAAAATGGATGAGGTGGTGCATATCCGTTTCATCACCGAACCCGTTATGAGCGGCGAAGTTGAGCTGGAGTTGGAAGCGGACGATTGCGACACGATGTTCCACGATGGCCAAACTTTTGATCTGGGCGAGGCAGTGGCCCAATCGCTTGGCCTTGCGCTTAACCCTTATCCGCGCAGTCCGGAGGCGGAGAAAATGCTCAAGGCCGCAGGTGTAAAGAGCGAGGAAGATGTGGCCCCGACTGGCGCGATGGCTGGCCTTAAGGACTTATTGGCGAAAAAATGATAAGCGCACGCCATGTTTGATGTGCAACTGCGCCGGTTGGTCAACCCTGTGCTTATCCGCATGGCGGGTTGGATCACGGAGACACGCATTTCGGCAAATATGATGACGATCAGCGGCGCAGGGCTTGCGCTTGCCGCTGCTTTTTTTGTCACTCAGTCACATTTCGCGGCGGCCTTGGGCTTTATCCTGCTGAACCGGATTTTCGACGGGTTGGACGGCGCAATGGCCCGTATCAACGGACCGACAGAGTTCGGGGGCTATCTCGACACCATCTGCGATTATGTTTTCTATCTGTCTATTCCGGTGGCGTTCGGGTTGATGAACGCTGCCAACCAAATACCCGCTTTGCTGCTGATCGCCAGCTTCACTCTTACAGCTGTTAGCTTTCTGGCATTTGCTGCCATTGCCGCGCGCCAGACATCCGACGACGGCGCGCATGGGCCAAAGGCATTTATCTATTCCACCGGATTGATGGAGGGCGCGGAGACCATCGCTTTTTTTGCGCTGTTTTGCCTGTTCCCAGACTTTTTCCCGACGCTGGCGATTGTGTTCGCTGCATTGTGCCTGCTGACCGTTTTGCAGCGTATTTTGCGCGCCGCAAAAAGCTTACATTAACCGCGCTGCCAACGGAACCAGCGTTCGGCCCATTTCAACAAGCCGTCAGGCTTGCGTGCAAGGCCAAATTGCCCCGCCGCATATTTGTTCGCTTCCGCCCATGTGGGATATGGGTGAATGGTCTGGAGGATGCTGCGCAAGCCCATTTTGTGCTTCATGGCAAAGGTGACCTCAGCGAGAATTTCGCCTGCATTCTGACCTATGATCGTCGCGCCCAATATCCGGTCGCTGCCCTTTGCCGTCAGGATTTTCACAAAACCATGCGCCTCGCCGTCGGCAATTGCGCGGTCAAGGTCATCCAGATCGTAGCGCGTGCTATCAAAGGCAAGGCCCTGCGCTTCGGCCTCAGCTTGCGTTAGGCCCACGGCCGCCAACTCAGGCACGGTATAGGTCACGCGCGGCAGCACGCGGTAATCGGTGCGGTATTTTTTGAAAGGCCGCGCAAGCGCATTCACGCTGGCATACCAGGCCTCATGACTGCCGCCATGGGTAAGCTGCTGACGCCCCGCCACATCGCCCGCGCATAAGATATGCGGCATGTTGGTGCGCAAAAATGCGTCGTTTTCCATCCGCCCATCGACGATCAGCCCAAGTTCTTCCAAACCAAAGCCCGCGACGCGGGGCTTGCGGCCAACCGCAATGATGATGTCGTCATACGCAATTTCTACCGCGCCGTCCGGCCCCGCCACACATAGCGCCTTATCCGCTTCAAAACGCACGGCGCGATGGTTGTTAAGAATCGACACGCCCTCGCCTTTAAGAGCTGCTGTGACCAATGCTGCGGCGTCTGCGTCTTCCTTTAACAGCAAACGTTCGGCCATTTCGATTATGGTGACATTCGATCCAAGCCGCTGAAATGCCTGCGCCAGTTCACAGCCGATCGGCCCGCCGCCCAAGATCACAAGCCTGCCCGGCGCGGCGGACCGCGTGGCCATGGCGTCCCACAAAGTTTCGCTGGTCAGATATCCGCTATCCTCAACACCGGGTAGCGGGGGAATAAGCGGCGCTGCGCCTGTGGCGATGATGAACGCCTTCGCCGTCATCCGCCGTGCGCCGTCAATCTCGACGGTCCATGGGTCGATGAAGCGCGCGTAACCCTTCACACAGTCAACCCCAAGGCCCGTAAAGCGTTCAACGCTATCATGTGGTTCAATGGCGGTGATGACGTCCCGCACGCGGCGCATGACCGCAGGAAAGTCGACAACAGGCGCGCCAACGTCAATACCAAAGCGCGCGGCATCGGCAATCTGGTGCGCGACCTTTGCGCTTTTAATCAGCGCTTTTGACGGCACGCATCCGGTGTTCAGGCAATCCCCGCCCATCTCATGCGCTTCGATCAACGTCACCTTGGCCTTCACCATTGCCGCGATATAGGCCGACACGAGGCCAGCAGAGCCTGCGCCAATGACGATAAGATTGCGGTCGAACCGCCGGGGTTTTTGCCAGCGCTTAGCCACGGCTGCGCGTAACCAAGGCGACAATGGCCTTTGCCGCCCAGGGGAATAATGCGAGCGCGACAAAAGACGCGATCAGCGTTGGCGACAATAGACCAGAGGTGCTCTCGATACGGCTAATCTGCGTGCCTGCGTTTACGAACACAATGGTCGCAGGCAACATGCCCAATTGGCTGACCCAGAAAAATGTCCGCGTTTTTATACGCGTCAGGCCCATTAAAAGATTGATCACGAAAAACGGAAATACAGGGATCAGGCGCAGCGTGAAGAGATAGAAAGCGCCATCCTTTTCCAAGCCATCGTCAATCGCGCGCAGGCGTTCGCCAAATTTGCCCTGCACCCATTCGCGTAAGACAAAGCGCGCGCTCAGAAATGCCAATGTCGCCCCCATGGTGGAGGCAAAGGAAACGATGATCGTGCCAACCACCACACCGAACAACGCGCCCGCAACAAGGGTCATAATCGCCGCACCGGGAATCGAAAGGCCCGTCACTGCGACATACAGGGTAAAGAACCCAGCTATGTATAGAACAGGCTTCGCGTCCTTCGCGGCGACGATATCTGCTTGGCTGGCCTTGAAGCTTTCAAGGCTCAAAATCTGGCCAAGATCGAAAACGAAATAGGCGACAATCGCGCCAAGCAGAACAAGCACTAAGATTGCTTTTTTAACCATAGCCCCTGCTAAATGCCCCCGCACGTGCGATCAAAAAGGTACGTCGTCGTCAAGGTCATTGTCAAAGTCGCCACCGCCAAAGCCGCCCGAACTTCCACTTCCGCCGCCGCTGCCGCCGCCTGCACCCCAGTTGTTGCCGCCTGACGCGCCACCAGATGATGCGCCACCGCCGCTCCAGCCTTCGCCGCCGCCTGAACCGCCCTTGGGACCATCAAGCATCACCAGCTTGCCATCAAAACCGGCAACCGAAACTTCGGTGGTGTAACGGTCATTGCCTGAGGCATCCTGCCATTTACGCGTACGCAACTGGCCTTCGATGTACACCTTGCTGCCTTTTTTCAAGAAGCGCTCAGCCACGCCGACAAGGCCGTCCGAATTGAGCACAACACTGTGCCATTCGGTGCGTTCCTTTTTCTCGCCCGTGGTGCGGTCTTTCCAATCTTCCGACGTTGCGATGCGCAAATTGCAGATGCGTCCGCCGTTCTGGAATGATTTGACCTCAGGATCCGCGCCCAAATTGCCAACGATGATGACTTTATTGACGCTTCCCGCCATGTTCCGGTCCTTTGAATAAATTTTATATTAAGCCGCTATAAGCCGAAGGAACGCGCTGTCCAATATGTAATCCCGGCAGCCACATATGCCAGCGCAAAAAGATAGCTGACCATGAAGATGGGCCATTTCCAGCCATTGGTTTCACGCCGTGTCACCGCAATGGTCGAGATGCATTGCGGCGCAAAAACAAACCAAGCGAGGAAAGCCAAGGCCGTCGCCAACGACCAATCCGCCGCAAGCTTTGGCCCAAGGCTGGTTGCCGCGGCATCGTCATCCGCGGCGTCAATGGCATAGACGGTTGCAAGCGCCGATACCGCAACTTCGCGCGCCGCCATCGCCGGGATGAGCGCTAGCGCAATATCATGGTTGAACCCAATGGGGCGCACAATTGGTTCAAGCCCGTCGGCTATGCGGCCTGCGACCGAATATTCAACTTGCGAGACGTTGCTGCCCTCGGGCGCTTTGGGAAAGCTTAACAGCGCCCATAAGATAATCGTGGCGGCAAAGATAATCGTCCCTGCGCGGCGCAAAAACACCCATGCACGCTGCCACAGATTGATCGCAATGTCGCCGGGGCGAGGCCATTGGTAGCGTGGCATTTCGATGAGGAAGCTGCTCGCCCGGCTTTGCGTCACAAAGCGCTGGATGACCGCCGCTGCCAGCATGGCACCCAATACACCTGCGATATATAGACCGAACAGAACAAGGCCCTGTAAGCCTATGCCGGGGCGAACGCTGGACGCCGGAATAAACGCGCCAATGATGACGGTATAGACCGGCAAACGCGCCGAACAGGTCATCAGCGGCGCAATCAGGATCGTCGCCAACCGTTCCTTTTGATCCATGATCGTGCGCGTCGCCATGATGCCCGGAATCGCACATGCGAAGGAGGACAATAAGGGTATAAAACTGTGCCCCGACAGGCCGACTGCCGCCATCAGGCGGTCCATCACAAAGGCAGCCCGGGTCATATAGCCCGATGCCTCAAGCACCAAGATGAAGAGGAACAGGATCAGAATTTGTGGCAAGAATACGATGACGGAACCGACACCGGCAATGACGCCATCGGTGAGGAACGAGCGCAGCAATCCGTGGGGTAGGACATGTTTGATGCCATCGCTGAGCAAGGCAAAGCCGCTTTCAATCCAGCCAATCGGGGCTTCGGACCCAGCATAAACCGCCTGAAACATCAGGAACAATAGCGCCAGCAATATGACAACGCCGCCCACCGGATGCAGCAGAACTGCGTCCAGCCTGCGTGTCCATTGGCGGCCAGCGGTTTCGCTGATGATGGCCGAGCGGGCAATGTCGCGCGCAAGCTGATTCTGCGCGCCAAAGGATGCAGCAACGGGTTCCGTCACGGGGTTCGCATTTGTGAGCGCTTCATCCAGCGCCGTCATCAGTGGTTCCAGCCCGCGACGGCGCACCGCAACGGTTTCGATCACCGGCACACCAAGCGCGCGGGCCAGTATCTGCACATCCAGTCGAAGGCCATCGCGTTCGGCAAGATCGATCATGTTCAGCGCGACCACCGTCGGCAGGCCTTGCGCAATCAGTTCAAGCGCAAAGCGCAAATGATTGTCGAGATTGCCCGCGTCCAGCACGATCACCAATGCGTCAGGGCGGCGATGCCCCTCCAACTTGCCTAAGACAACGTCGCGCGTGACGGCTTCGTCGAGGCTGTCGGGATCAAGGCTATACGCGCCGGGTAAGTCGATCATTTCGACCGGACACCCATCGGCAAAGGCGGCGCGACCAGATTTACGCTCCACCGTCACGCCGGGATAATTGGCAATTTTCTGCCGTGCGCCAGTCAATGCATTGAACAGCGCACTTTTGCCGGCATTGGGGTTACCGACCAATGCGACCAGAGGCGGCATTTGCGTCATGCGGCCAACGTGCAATCAATCGCAGCGGCGACATTGCTGCGCAAAGCCACCGTCATGCGGCCAACGCGGACCGCCAATGGGTCACGCCACATCAATATGCCCTTGTGCAACGCCTCTATTGTCACCCCGGGTTCGAAACCCAAAGAGCGCAAACGATGCCCCTCTTGATCGGGCAAGGATTCCCAATCAATGGCCCGGATGACGGCGATTTGGTTCAACGGAAGATGATCAAGTTGCACCCAGCGCTATTTGCAACCGATTCGCAATAACATCAATAGCGATTTACATTAACGTGCGGGGTAACGCAGCCGACCGACGAAGCGTGACAGGCTTGGCGTATACGCCTTGCGCTGTTTCGCCTGATATTTCACCTTTTCAATCTGCATCACATTGTCGATCCGACGGTCCAGAAAGGCGCGCGTGTCGGCGAAGTTTTCGCTGTCATCATTGACAAAAACGCTCAAGGTGCTGCCATATACGGCCGATAGCGTCATACGCTTAGTATAATGGTTGAGGTCAGTGGCGGTATCGCCTGCCAGTCGCCACATGCGATCCGCCGAACGCCAGCCCATTTTTGCGGCCCGCGCGAGATTTAGCGGCATCGCCATGATGGCAAGCGCACGGCGCAAGGACTCCCGGTCCGGGGCCATGATCTCCAGCCGAGTCGCAACCAATGCCGTAATCCGGTCTCGGATCTTCATCGCGTTCAGCGTTTCCGGTGGCAGGCGGCGGGCAAGCTCCAGGTCAACGCCTTCGACCCATGCGTCAATCATGTCGATGGCCTTGCCCTTGAACGCCAGCATAGCAACGTCGCGGTCAACGCCCATGTCATCCGCGGCGGCATGGACGGCCGTTTCGGACCATCCGTCAAAGCCGGCATGGCGGCCAATGACTGGGGCGAGGGCGCCGCGAATTTCATCAATCGTCGGGTCAGCAGGAAGGGCGTTTTGGGACATGCATGATATGTAGACGTTCGCTGCGTTCAAGAAAAGGTCTATTGCTTACGCACAAGAACCAACGCGATCATAATGAGCGCGCTGCCCGCAAAATCCATCGCCGTCAGCATTTCGCCAAAGGCGAGCCAACCAGCCGTCGCAGATAAAGCGGGTTGCAACAACAAGGCAAGGCCGATCACCAGCGGGCTGAAATGTAGTAATGCATAAGTGAGGCAACCCTGACCGAAAAATTGCGAGGTGAAGGCGAGCAGGACAACTGGCCACCATGCCGTGGGAATGATCTGTTCGCCTGCAAAGACAGCGGCGGCAAACAGGACTACCGCCGCAATGGCACTCGCCATGCCAAGCGCGCCCCAGCTTTCGGTGTTTTGCCGCATCTTCATCATCATCACCAAATAGACAGTATAGGTCAGCCCTGCGCCAAGCGATAAAAGGTCGCCGGAAAAGTGGCGCGGGGACAATTCAAGGCTTTGTCCCATTAAAAGAGCGGCCCCGACAAAAGCGAACAATACGGCCACGCTCTCCCACTTTGACGGCATTTTGCGTGCTATGGTGATGCCATAAATTACCAGCAACAGGCTGGCGCAATTAGCGAACAGCGTTGCATTGGCC
This sequence comes from Sphingorhabdus sp. EL138, assembly GCF_945882965.1. Classification (GTDB taxonomy): domain Bacteria; phylum Pseudomonadota; class Alphaproteobacteria; order Sphingomonadales; family Sphingomonadaceae; genus Sphingorhabdus_B. The sequence goes on along the minus strand of NZ_CAMCWY010000020.1, from coordinate 23,356 downwards.
ATTTTTGTCTGAAAAATGCCAACATGCCACAAGATGATATCGACCCCGAAAAACAGGCCCGCAACAATGGCAAGCCAATAGGTCGGACGGCTGACCGCCGAGAGGCGAAAACCAAAACGATAGCCCACGAACAACAAAAACGGCGTGGCCAGCGCCAGCCGCCAAAATCCCGTCGCTATTGGACCGCTATCTGCATAGCGCACCAGCAAAGGACCAAAGGCAATCGCAACATTGCCCGCAAGCAGCGCGGCAAAGGCAAGCAGAGTTGGCGATTGCTGATGAAAAATCTTCTGCTGCATAAACCCCCGTTGCAATTTGCAACTTTCATCCGCATTTAGGCGGCAAAGAAACGCCTTAATGACAGGAAATCCCATGACTGCAACTTTGTTCGACCCTATTACACTTGGTGCCATCTCCGCGCCTAATCGCATATTGATGGCGCCGTTGACGCGCGGACGGAGCGAAGGCGAACATGTGCCGCTGTCAGACCTGAAGGCAGAATATTACAGCCAGCGTAGCACCGCAGGCCTGATCATCGCAGAAGCGACCGGCATTAGCCAAGAAGGCCTTGGCTGGCCATCGGCGCCTGGCATCTGGTCCGACGCGCAAATCACGGCGTGGCAACCCGTGACTCAGGCTGTGCATGATGCGGGCGGGCGGATCATTCTGCAATTGTGGCACATGGGCCGTCTTGTGCACCCAGATTTCTTGGGCGGCGCGCCCTGTGTTTCGTCTTCGGCCACCACAGCGCCCGGTTATGCACATACGGCAGAGGGCAAGAAAGATTATACCGAAGCCCGCGCGCTCGATATTTCGGAAATTCCGCGTATTGTGTCGGACTATGTCCATGCCGCGAAAAACGCGATGGCCGCAGGTTTTGACGGCGTGCAGATTCACGCGGCAAATGGCTATCTGATTGACCAGTTCCTGCGCGACAACACCAATTTGCGCACTGACGATTATGGTGGCGCGATTGAAAATCGCATCCGCTTGCTGCGCGAAGTGACACAAGCCGTGGTTGACGCTGTGGGCGCGGATCGAACATCGGTTCGCCTGTCCCCCAATGGCGAAACACAAGGCGCGGACGACAGCAACCCTGTTGCATTGTTCACGGCTGCGGCCGCCGCGTTGCAGGATATCGGCATCGCCTTTCTTGAGCTGCGCGAAATCAAACCTTATGGCAATTTTGGACAAACCGACGTGCCGCGCATCTCGCCCGAAATCCGTAAGATATTCAAAGGCCCGCTGGTGCTTAACCAAGAATATACTAAGGAATTGGCGGATGCCGATCTTGCCTTGGGCCTTGCCGACGCGATCAGCTTTGGTCGTCCTTATATCAGCAACCCAGACCTTGTAGAGCGGTTGCGCACTGGCGCGGAACTGACGCCGGATAATTTCAAGACCTGGTATACGCCCGCAGCGGAAGGATATACGGATTATCCTTTCCTTGAACAGGCAGACGCATAACGGACATGATACAGGCGGGGCTTGGCGCTTATGCGATAGCTATCCCCGCCTTGCTGCTTGTGCTGCTCGCAAGCGCCGAAGCGATCTGGCCGCGCCGCGCATTGGTGTTGGGCCGAAGCCCACGATGGCGGACACACGCATTGTTCTTCATCAGCAACGCAGTAATGGGCCGACTGCTCTCTTTTTTGGTGGTGGTCGGCGTGGCGGCAAATTGGGCCGATACGCACAAGTTTGGCGTGCTGAATTTGGTCGCCTTGCCCTTTTGGGTTGAGGCCGCCATTGCCTTTATCGTCCTTGATTTCGCGGTCTGGCTGCAACATTTTTACATGCATCGCAGCCCATTGCTCTGGCGCATGCATGCGGTCCACCACAGCGACCGTGATCTGGACGTTACCACAGCATTGCGGTTCCACCCGTTTGAACTGATAGTGTCGACATTCTATAAATCCGTCATCGTTGCTTTGCTTGGCGTGCCTCTGCTGGTCGCACTCGCGTTTGAAGTATGGCTCAACGCCAATGCGCTGTTCAACCACAGCAATATCCGCCTGCCACGCAAGCTTGACCGCATATTGCGGCTATTTTTGGTGACGCCCGACATGCATCTGGTTCATCACAGCACCCGCGCTGAAGAACAAAAACATAATTTCGGGTTCGCGCTGACGGTTTGGGATCGCTGCTTCGGCACCTATAGCGCAGAGTCGATAGTAGGTGCCGAAAACCAGAAAATAGGTCTGGCGGAAATTAACGATAGCCGCCCCTCAGGCTTCATTTGGAGCATGAAGCAACCCATGACGTAACGGAATTTAAGGCCGTCTTGACCCAGATAGTTTTCCGTAGCATTTTCAACTGAGGGGAGCTGAAAATGGCCAGAATACGCAAGGTAATATTAGGCAGCGTTGCCGTCATCGCTGTTGGTGCAGGGCTAACCTACGGGTGGCAGCAATATCGCGACAAAAGCATCATGGATGAGTCGCGCGTGGCACAGGCATCATCGGACGCTGAAGTCACGTCTGGCCCCGCCAATAGCTTGCTTTGGGGCGACACCCATCTCCATACCTCCAATTCCATCGATGCCTTTGGCTTTGGCGTAAAGCTTGGACCGGAAGAGGCGCTGCGTTTTGCGCGCGGGGAAGAAGTGACATCTACTGGCGGGATGAAAGCCAAGTTGGACCGTCCACTTGATTTTCTTGTGATCGCGGACCACTCGGGCGGTCTTGGGGCAACAAAGGCTTTGTATGACGCGCCTGGATTTCTTGTCCGCGACCCCACGCTGAAACGGTGGCACACCGAAATGCATAAGGGGCCTGAGGGCATGCAGCGCGTGACCGGCGAACTCATCGACCGCGCGGGCCGCAACACGCTTCCCGCTGCGCTGACCAATCCCGAAAGACAACGCAAGACGGCAACTAATATCTGGACAGGTCATAGCACGCTGGTCGAACGCTATAATGAGCCTGGAAAGTTCACCGCCTTCATGGGTTTTGAATATACGTTGATGCCCGGCGGCAATAATTTACACCGCGTCGTCATGTTCCGTGACGGCAAAAGCCGTACTGACAAGGTCCTGCCCTACGACCCTGGCCAAGGCGAAACGCCGGTCAGCCAATTGTGGGACTATATGGACAATTATGAGAAGGTGACTGGCGGCAAGGTGCTGGCGATCCCGCATAACAGCAACCTGTCCAATGGCCTGATGTACGAATTGGTTGGCCCGGATGGTGGCCCCATGACCGCCGCATATGCACGGCGGCGCGCCGCGCGCGAGCCAGTGAGCGAAATCACGCAAATCAAGGGCGATAGTGAATCGCACCCGTTTTTATCGCCCAACGACGAATTCTCCGGTTTCGGCACTGCGGGCTGGGACCTTGGCAATTTGACCATGCAGGCCGCGAAGAAGCCGCAGGATTATGCGGGCGAATATATTCGTGAGGCGTTGAAGCGCGGACTGGCGATTGAGGCGCGCACGGGCGTGAACCCCTATAAATTCGGCGTTATCGGTTCAACCGACAGCCACACTGCGCTGGCCACTGGTGACGAAGATAATTTTTTTGGCAAGCATTCGGGCGGCGAGCCTAACGCCGACCGTGCTTCGCAGGCCCAAAATCTTGGCACGCGCAAAGGACGCATTGGTTGGCACTATCTGGCCGGTGGCTATGCCGCCATATGGGCCACAGCCAATACACGGGCCGCGATATTTGACGCCATGATGCGGCGCGAGGTGTACGCCACAACTGGCCCGCGCATGACATTGCGTTTCTTTGGCGGTTGGGATTTCAATGAAACGGATTTCGCACGCGACTGGGTAAAGGCCGGATATGCCAAAGGTGTGCCCATGGGCGCAGACCTTAAGCCCGGCAACGGCGCGCCAAAGTTCATGATTTCGGCGTTGAAAGACCCGACAGGGGCAAATCTCGATCGCGTTCAAATCGTCAAAGGCTGGGTAGATTCTTCCGGCACATTGCAGGAAAAGATTTTTGACGTTGTCTGGGGCGATGCCGACAAAAGGCGCAAGGGCGCGAACGGCAAAGTTGCTAAGGTAGGCGACACCGTAAACATCGCAAAGGCGAGCTATACCAACAGCATTGGTGATCCAGAATTGCGGACGGTGTGGACCGATCCGGAATTTAACCCCAATATCCGTGCTTTTTATTATGTCCGGGTGCTGGAAATTCCGACACCGCGCTGGGTGTTGTTTGACGCCATGCGTTATGGCGCAAAATTGCTTCCGGGGACGGAGTTAAAGGCGCAGGAGCGGGCGTATTCGTCACCCATCTGGTATAACCCAAAAAAAGCCAGCTAGCTTTTATTCGAATTCAAACCCGGATAGCGCGGAGTCAGGGTCAGATATCCCCATCAAGCGGCGCATGGCGAGCCGCGCGAGCCGCTGCGTTTCGGTTTTTCGGCGCGCAGGGGCGAGTGGCACCAATGCTGCCGGCTGCGCGATTTCGGCATCATATGCGTCGGCGATGATCAAACCGGCGCGTTCGGGCATGAACGCAAGGTTTTGCAACGGGCTAATGTCGAACCCAGCCGGGACAGCCCAGAAAAAGCGGTCACAATATTCGAGATATTCCGGCCATTTCTGATCCCCTAAAAGATCGGCGCGCGAACATTTGATTTCGACGATAAGAATCTCGCCCTTGTTACTGAGGCCCATGAGATCCGCGCGGCGATTGTTGCGTAGGCTGACCTCGGGTTGCACCACAATCTGGTTGCGTAAGAACAACCGCGAAACGCCGCGCGCGACCGCAGGCGCGCCGAAAATTGATGAAGGTGTAAGCGCCTGATCCATGTTCCACCCTTAGAACGAAAGTAGAACAAAATAAACGCCCCTTGAGGGGCCCTTATCATTCAGTCCGGTCGCCATGATCAGCGGTAGAAGATATGATTGTCCACGCTGCCGATCCGCGTCAGACGCCATCCTGGCGAAACATGACGGGCATGAAAGAACAATGCGCCTTCAACTGGACTTTTCCATGTATTGTCCAACGCAATATTGCTGATCGCGACGGCGTTGCGCCAATGCATGCTGTCCGTTCGAACCGGCGGCAAGCTTGCGCCGCGCACGAAAGAAAACTGACCTTTTTGGAAGACAACGCCGCATAATGTGCTGGCAAATCGACCCGAAGAGGCGCGGGCAAGCACCACACGGGCCACAGCCAATTGGCCGGCGAGCGATTCACCCTTGGCTTCGAAATAGACCGCGCTGGCAAGGCACCGCTCTTCCTCGCTTAAGCTGTCATCGACATCTTGTATGCGCACGAGGTCAGTGAGTGAGGATGCGGTTGTTACATCTGCATCAACAGCATTGGGGTTTAGGAGCAGTTTCGGCATTAAGCCGTTGCTTGGGACATAGATAATGTCGCCATTGTCAGCACGCGTCGCGGTCACCTTACCGCTTTTCGCCACATCCAACTGCGCTTGTTCGGCTGCGGTCTGCTGGGGGTTAATGATGATATCATTGGCGCTTAACGGTGTGCTTTGGTCATTACCAAAAGCAAGACCTGCATCTGCAGCAATAGCTGCGGAAATCAGGGTACAAGATACGGCTACGAAAGAAGCAGCCCGAAAAAATTTCAACATGAAGCATACATTAAAGCGGCGACACCAGCAGACGAAACTCTATTACTTTACCATGCTTCGTCTTTTGTTGTATCCGACTCGCGTGTTTGTCTGGCCACCCCATTTGTGCCCTATTTAACAACCTTCGCTACTCGTTCTTTTTGGATCTATGCCGCGGCGCAGCAAAGTCAAATAAACATGGTCAGAAGTCCGTCCAACCGTGCACTGGACGCGACATCCAGTTCAAAAACCCACAAATCCGGATCACCAGCGCATCGTTTTTTCCAATAATCTTGCACCGCGGCCTCCCCAGACTCTTTCAAATCCATCCTTTGCCAGACGGGCTGGCCGTCTAATGCCGGATAGCGTTCGTATAATTTGGGGTCTGCGCCGCGAACCTGGCCGATAAGCAATATGGCACCCGATACCGCATCGCCTTTTTTCAGAACGGTAGCAAAGTCACCTTCGGATTCCAATATGCGCTTGATTGCGGAGATAAGAACACCGCTGGCTAGCCGTGGTTCAATCAAGCGGCGTCACGCTCTTCAGAGAAGGTTAACACCGCAAACATCGCCGAAGAATCTGCGGCACCGCGCAATTGCGCGCGGAATTTCTCATCGCGAAACAGGCGTGAGACCTCTGCCAAGGCCCGCAAATGCGATGCCCCGTCCTGCGCCGGGGAAACAAGCCCGCAGACCAGATCTACTGGCTCGTCGTCAACTGCATCATAAGGCACTGGCTTCAAAAGCCGAACAAATACGGCCACGGGCATGTCGATACCCGAGACCTTGCAATGCGGAATAGCTGTTCCACCGCCAAAACCCGTTGGACCAAGTCGCTCGCGCTCAATCATGCCGTCCAGCACGGCGTCAGCGTCTACAAAATAATTTTCAGCAGCGATAACCGATAGCTGCGCCAGCAGGTCCGATTTCCCCGAACAGAGCATGTCAGCAGCAACGGCCCCTTCAACGAGCCTAGTAGAAAGTCGAATCATATTTTGTTCAAAAGCGCCCGGTGCCACCGGCGACGCAACCCTTAAATATTTGGAATGATATAGAATATTAATTCACGTCAGCCGAGGTCTAAGGTGCAGATTTTGGTTCAACCCACCCAATCGTGCCATCTTCGCGGCGGTAAACCATATTATGTCGCCCAGTTCCAGTGTTTTTGAATAACAAGGCAGGCGTATTGCGTAAATCCATTAACATAACTGCATCGGAAACCGTCGATTCAGGAATATCTACGCGCATTTCGGCAACAATTACTGGTGCATCGGGTAATGGCGTTTCATCCGCACCATAACCTGCATCAAACACGGTATAGGCCGCTTCTTCTTGCGCTATTGCATAAGCGGTTTGTATATGGCGATCCTGCAGTCGGCGCATGTAACGGCGCAATTGTTTCTCAATACGTTCGGCGGCACGGTCAAAGGCAACATGCGCATCCTGCGCTTCGCCGCGGCCTTTAAGTACCAGGCCCTGCATCACATGCATGACAATATCGCTGGTAAACCCGTCATGTGGCGCACGGCCAAAGGTTGCATGCGATGACAAGGCCTTGGTGAAATGTTTTTCGGAAATAGATCTGAGCCGTTTTTCCACATGGGCCTGGAGCGCTGCACCGGTGTCGACTTGATGTCCTGAAACCCTGATGTCCAATGCCTGTCTCCTTTGTGTTAAAGCGCTGACCCCGGCTGGAGCCAAAGCGCATCCTTGATCTTTGCAACAAATTCGGCATGGCGCGCCAATTCCTCCGTTGAAGCAGAATGCGCGCGCGCGGGTCGAAATGTTTTCGTTGTCTGAACGCTGTTGCCGTCCATTTGGCTCATGTTTTTATTAGAGCTTTTGTCGTCCGCGAGGCCAAGGCCGATTTGGCGGCCGCCAGTTAGTTCAATATATAACTGCGCAAGCAGTTCAGCATCCAACAACGCGCCATGCTTGACCCGGTGGCTACGGTCGATGCCATAGCGGGTGCACAAAGCATCTAAAGACAGCTTTGCTCCGGGGTTTTTGACTCGCGCCAGCGCCACTGTGTCAACCATACGGTCCATTGACACTGGCGGACGACCGCAGTGCTGCAATTCGTGATTGAGAAAGCCGAAGTCAAAGCTGGCATTATGCGCAACGAGCGGGCTGTCACCCAAAAATGCCAGCAACTCATCCGCCTTTTCGCCAAAGGCCGGTTTGTCAGACAGGAAACGGTCCGAAAGGCCGTGCACTTGTTCAGCGGCGGCTGGCATCGGGCGCTGCGGGTTGAAATAGGCATGGTAATGTTTACCCGTCATTACCCGGCTGACCATTTCAATGCAGCCAATTTCGACCATCCGATCCCCGGTTGCAGGATCAAAGCCAGTCGTTTCCGTATCGAATATAATTTCACGCATTCTGTTATTAGATGTGAGCCTGTTTAAACGCTTATGCAAGTCCCGCCCGCAGCTTTTTCACAAGAGCATGCACATCAGCGCACGTTTCCGCTAGATCCTTGCCCGTATCGATCACATGGTCGGCCCGTGCACGCTTTTCGGCGTCGGCCATTTGCAGGCCCAAAATATGTTCGAATTTGTCTGGCGTCATATTAACACGGGCGAGCACACGTTCGCGTTGAACCTGTGCAGGTGCGCTGACAACAACGACTATATCAACGCCAGCTTGCCCGCCCTTTTCAAATAACAAGGGGATGTCAAACAATATCATATCCGCGCCCTGATGCGATTCCAGAAACGCCCTGCGGCGCTCGGCTACGGCGGGATGGATAATCGATTCCAGCAGTGCCAAACGGTCGCGGTCGCCAAATACAGCAGCGCCGAGCGCTTGACGGTCGACGCCCTGCGGCCCGGTTGTTCCGGGAAAGGCCGATTCAATTGCGGGCACAAGCGCACCACCGGCTTTTTGCAGGTCATGCACCGCAGCATCGGCGTCAAAAACTGGGACGCCTTCGTCGGCAAACATCGCCGCAACCGCCGATTTGCCCATGCCAATTGAGCCTGTCAGGCCAATGATCATCGGCTTTTTCATTTCAACAGCAATGCCCGCAACGCATCCTCATTATCTTCGGGCGGGGCAACGCCGAAGAATAATTCAAACGCGATTGCCGCCTGCCCCACCAGCATTTCAAGGCCATCGACCGTTTCCAGATCGCGGTCGCGCGCCGCTTTTAACAATGGCGTTTCTATCGGCGCGTAAACGAGGTCATAGACTATGGCATGTTCGGGCAAAGGGGAAAGGTCAATCTCAAGCGATTCCTGCCCGACCATGCCCAACGGGCTCGCGTTCACCAGCAACGCTGCATCCGGCAAGTGCGCGTCAAAACCAATCACTGTGCCCTTCAATCCGAAATGCGCGAGCAAGCCTGCCGCCTTCAAACCGTTGCGGGCAACCAAAACGACTTCGCCGATATCGGCTTGTGCCAAGGCGAAAAGCACTGCCCGCGCCGCGCCGCCTGCACCAATGACGACAGCGACCTCACGCGCAATGGGGATATCCGCGATTGGGCCATAAAAGCCGCCAACGTCCGTATTGGTCGCGACAAGCGCGCCGGCCTCACTGCGAAACACCGTATTAATCGCGCCAATCGAGTGGCGCACATCGCCGGGGTCGGCCACAAAATCCAGCGCCGCAATCTTGTGCGGTATCGTGATGTTGCACCCGCGCCACGCTGCATCGGCGGCACGCTCGGTAAAATAATACTCCAGATCATCTGGCAGCACGGCATGCGCGCGATAATCACCGACCAACCCCAATTGTTGAAGCCAAAAATTGTGAATCAAGGGTGATTTGGAATGGGATATCGGGTGTCCGATCACTTCAGCATAATGTGTCATGTTGTTAAAAGGCCTCTTAAGCGCAGATAATCAAGCAGTGGAAGCAAGGGCATTCCGATAACTGTAAACTGGTTACCGCTGACGCTGGCGAACAATTGCGCGCCTTCGGCTTCAATGCGGTAGCAGCCAACGCAGTGGCGGATTTCATCCCAATATGTATCCACATAATTATCGATAAACTGGGGACTTAGGCTGCGCATCGTCAACTGCGCGGTGTCGACAATGCGCCAGACAGGTTCGCCCTGCTCGCAGATAACTGCCGCGCTGATCAGGCGATGTACCTTGCCCGAAAGCTGCGCCAATTGCGCGCGCGCGCCATCAGGCGTTTCGGGTTTGTCAAAGATATATTCGTCTGGACCAACGCAAATCTGGTCGCACCCCAACACCATAGCCGTTGGCATTTTGCGCGACAGTTTGCGTGCCTTTGCCTCTGCCAAGGCATCGGCAATATCGCGCGGCTTTGCGCCAGCCTGAACCAATGATGCTTTGATGCTCTGTTCATCAACCAAGGCAGGGACCGCTTCTATCGATACCCCTGCGGCGTTCAACATCGCGATTCGCGCAGCGCTTTGTGAGGCAAGGGTAAGAGTCACGAATCGGTCACCTGCGCCAATTCGCGCTCATTGAACAAATTGATAATCGCCGCGGCACTTTCCTCGATCGACCGGCGCGTCACGTCCAATACTGGCCAGCCATTGTCCGCAAACATACGCCGCGCATGGGTGACTTCAGCACGCACTTTTTCTTCGTCTACATAATCGGTGTCTGGCGACTGGTTGAGGGACAGCAAACGGTTGCGCCGCACCTGAATCAAACGCTCTGCGCTCGTGACTAGGCCAATGACCATCGGATGCTTGAGTTGAAACAATATCATTGGTGGCGGCGATTCGGGCACGATGGGGATATTCGCGGTCTTATATCCTCGGTTTGCGAGATAAATGCTTGTGGGCGTTTTTGAGGTTCGCGATACCCCAGCCAACACAATGTCCGCCTCTTCCCAATTTTGCGCATTAATGCCGTCGTCATGGGCAATGGTGAACTGAATGGCCTCAACACGCGCGAAATAGGCAGCGTCCATTACATGTTGCCGACCCGGGCGTGCCTTGGCCTCTTGGCCCAACATATTCGACATGGCATCACTCACCGCATCGAGCGCAGCAACCGCAGGCAAGCCCAAAACCCTGCATCGCGTTTCCAGTTTGCGCCGTGTGTCCCGATTGACCAAAGTGAACAGCACAAGTCCGGGATTAGCGGCTATATCGGACAATATCCGGTCCAAATGGCTTTCCGATCGCACCATCGGCCAGAAATGCTTGAACACATTTTCTGCGCCGTCAAACTGCGCCAATGCAGCTTTAGCGATGTTTTCCAAGGTTTCGCCCGTGGAGTCCGATAACAGATGTAAATGAAAGCGCTGGCTCATAATGCACAGTCTTGTTGGCAGGCTGGGGATAAATCAAGGGTCAAGTTTTGCATGACGAATTCTTGCCCATTACCGCGATTTTACCGCTCGATTCGGACACAGGCTGTCCACAACGGAAATCTAATATGCACAGGCTGTGGATAATGGGGACCAAATTTGCGAATCCCGATCATCTCGTGCGTTCGCACGCGTCAAGATGTTGGCAATATCCGCAAAAGCTTTTAAGGCCTGAGCTATCAACAGCGCATCATCTTTCATCATCCTTTATATAAATATATATTTTGATTGGTTCTCTTGTTTCTATGTCTGCGCAAAGCCCAAAAAAATTGCTTAACGTCCTACAGGGCAACCAAGAAGCTATCTCGCCTATGTGGCTCATGCGTCAAGCAGGTCGCTATCTACCTGAATACCGCGCGTTACGTGCCGAAAAGGGTGGGTTTCTGGCGCTGGCTTATGACAGCAATGCGGCCTGCGAAATCACTTTGCAGCCGATCCGGCGTTTTGGTTTTGATGGCGCGATCCTGTTTTCCGACATTCTAGTTATCCCGCATGCCATGGGCCAAGACCTTTGGTTTGAAACGGGCGAAGGTCCCAGGCTCGCACCGCGCTTAGCGGAATCGCGACTTGAAGATTTTGTGCCAGCACCTGAACGGCTTGCCCCAGTCATTGATACGGTGCGCAAGGTGTCGGCAGCGCTGCCACCTGAAACAACCTTCTTGGGCTTCGCTGGAAGCCCGTGGACGGTCGCTACCTACATGGTCCATGGTCAGGGTAGCAAAGACCAAGCTGAGACCCGTAGAATGGCGCATGCGGAGCCTGAACGCTTTGGCGCGTTAATCGAGGCAATCATTACCGCAACTGTGGATTATTTGAGTGATCAGATTGATGCCGGCGTTGATGCGGTGCAATTATTCGACAGTTGGGCAGGGTCATTGTCGCCCGCGCAATTCGAAAAGTGGGTTATTGCCCCAAATGCCGAAATCGTCCGCCGATTAAAGGCACGCAATCGCAATGCCGTCATTATCGGCTTTCCCAAGGGTGCGGGCGGTAAGCTTGCGGCTTATGCCGAAGGCACTGGCGTCGACGCCTTAGGACTGGATGAAACCGTTGATCCGCATTGGGCCAACCGTGAATTGCGCAAGGGCCTTCCTGTACAAGGCAATCTTGACCCGCTGGCGTTGATTGCAGGTGGCAATGTGTTAAAAGACGCCGTGAAGAATATCCTCAGCGCCTTTGAAGACCGACCACATATCTTCAATCTTGGGCATGGTATCCTACCGGATACCCCAATCGATAATGTTGAACTGCTTCTTAATCTGGTCCGCAAGGCTTAGGGTCAGGACCTAGTCCATAAAGGCCGTTTTTATGACGGAAACTCTATCTGTGTTGTATATCTGGCTCAAATCCGCGCACATTATTTTTGTTATTTTCTGGATGGCGGGATTATTCATGATCCCGCGCTTCTTTGTCTATCATCAGGAAAGCGCTGAAGGATCAGAAGAGGCCTCAAAGTGGGTGGACCGTGAAGCCAAGCTGATCAAAATCATCCTCAATCCCTCTATCATCGTGGTCTGGGTGTTGGGGCTCGTTTTGGCGTGGAACATTGGTGCAATGGCGCAAGGTTGGTTCCATGCCAAATTGCTGTTTGTGTTGGGCTTGTCCGCATATCATGGCTGGGCCGTCGGCTACGCGAAAAAACTGGCGCGCGGCGAACGGCGGCTTACCGGCAAGCAATTGCGGCTGTTTAACGAAGTGCCAGGCATTGCGTCGGCGATCATCGTGATATTGGTCGTTGCCAAGCCGTTTTAACGGCTTTTTATGGGCTTTTTTTGAGAAGAGTTGACGTTGCGCCCGTGGACGCGTATTTATCTCGTTAGCCCGTCCTGGGCATGCGGCGCGACCTTCACAATAACCGCGCCATCAACTTTTCTTAATTCAACCGGTTGGCCATTTACAAACCGGTCATACCATCGGGCGTTCTGCTCATCCACAATGCGGACTTATGGTCCATCCAACGGAATTATCTATGCATTTGAAAGAGCTGAAAAGCAAAAACCCCGCTGACCTTGTATCAATGGCTGAAGAGCTGGGGGTTGAAGGCGCATCGACCTTGCGTAAGCAGGATTTGATGTTCGCGATCCTGAAAGAGCTGGCCGAAGATGGCGAGCAGATCATGGGTCTTGGCACGATTGAGGTTTTGCCGGACAGTTTCGGTTTCCTGCGTTCGCCAGAGGCCAATTATTTGGCCGGTCCAGATGATATTTATGTGTCGCCGAACATGGTGCGGCAATTTGGGTTGCGCACAGGTGATACCGTCGAAGGCGAAATTCGTGCGCCAAAGGACGGCGAGCGGTATTTTGCCCTGACTAAAGTATTGAAGATCAATTTTGATGATCCCGATGCTGTCCGTCACCGCGTCAATTTCGATAACCTCACGCCTTTATATCCGGATTCAAAGCTGACCCTGGATTCGCTTGACCCGACGGTTAAGGACAAGTCTGCGCGCGTCATCGACATCGTCAGCCCGCAGGGCAAGGGACAGCGCGCATTGATCGTTGCGCCGCCGCGCACGGGTAAAACGGTGCTGCTGCAAAATATCGCGCGCGCAATTACCGAAAACCATCCTGAGGTGTTCTTGATCGTTCTTTTGATCGACGAACGGCCCGAGGAAGTGACCGATATGCAGCGGTCGGTAAAGGGTGAGGTTGTATCCTCTACCTTTGATGAACCCGCGACTCGTCACGTTCAAGTCGCTGAAATGGTTATCGAAAAAGCAAAACGTTTGGTGGAACATAAGCATGATGTTGTTATCTTGCTTGATTCCATCACCCGTCTTGGCCGCGCGTATAACACCGTCGTTCCGTCATCGGGCAAGGTGCTTACCGGCGGTGTCGACGCCAACGCTCTGCAACGTCCAAAGCGCTTCTTCGGCGCGGCACGGAACATCGAAGAAGGTGGATCATTGTCCATCATCGCGACGGCTTTGATCGACACAGGTAGCCGCATGGACGAAGTTATTTTTGAAGAGTTTAAGGGCACTGGCAACTCCGAAATCGTGTTGGATCGCAAGGTTGCGGATAAGCGCATCTTCCCTGCACTTGATGTCGGAAAATCCGGAACGCGTAAGGAAGAATTGCTGGTCGAGGAAAGCAAGCTCAAGAAAATGTGGGTGCTTCGCCGTATCCTCATGCAAATGGGCACCATCGACGCGATGGAGTTCCTGCTCGACAAAATGAAGGATTCGAAGACCAACGAAGACTTTTTTGACTCGATGAATCAGTAAGCCAAATATTTGGGGGGCATGTTGTGATTGATTTTCTCTTGGTCGCGTCGACCGTTAATAATCTGGGCGGGCCCGGTGATATTTGGGCAGCTATCGTTAAGGATTTCTCGAACATTACCGAGCCTGCGGCCTTTGCGGCCTTCATGCAGGTATTGTTGATCGATCTCGTGCTTGCCGGCGACAATGCGATTGTTGTGGGCGCTTTGGCGGCAGGATTGCCGGCTGAACAGCGCAAGAAAGTCATCCTCATCGGTGTGCTCGCGGCCTTAGTACTGCGCATCATCTTTGCGCTTATGGTGACATGGTTGCTGGGTATCGTTGGTCTGGTGCTCGCAGGTGGCTTGTTGCTGCTGTGGGTCGCCTGGCGCATGTACCGCGACATTAAGGGCCATGCTGGTGAATCAGCGGGCTCACCTGAAATCGTGGGTGACGAACATTCGGGTCTGAAGTCGACCAAGACTTTTGCGGGTGCGGCATGGGGCGTTGCAGTTGCTGACGTATCGATGAGCCTCGACAATGTTCTGGCGGTCGCAGGCGCGGCGCGCGAACATCCAGGTATCCTTATCGTCGGCCTGATTTTCGCGGTCGCCCTCATGGGGATCGCGGCTAATATCATTGCGCAATATATTGAGCGTTATCGCTGGATTGCGTGGGTTGGCTTGGTTGTGATCGTATATGTTGCGGGTAAGATGATCGTCGAAGGCTGGAGCGAAGTACAACCTTACGCCATGACTTTTGCTGGCATGTAATGAATTAGGGCTCCCAAATGCGGGAGCCCTAGTTTCTTTAGCTTAGATGCGCGGCAAAAAACGCGGCGGTTCGTGCGTCGGCCAGCTCTGCGCCCTCCACGTTCCGGCGATTGCCCATTTCTGCGGCAAAGCCATGGTCAAGACCTTCATAGTCATAGAGCGTCACCTTTGGGTGATTGCCAAGGCCAGCGTGAATCGCGGCCTGTGCTCCTGGCCCGACCAAATGGTCTGCGGTCGGAATATGCAGCATCAGCGGATGGGCGATGGCATGGCTTTCGTCCAACATCTGGTCGATCATCACGCCATAATAGCCAACCGATGCGCTGATATCCGTCCGCGCTGCCGCCATATAGGCAAGTCGTCCGCCCAAGCAGTAGCCGACAGCGCCGACTTTTTCGACAGGAGCTTTGCCGGATAGGCCGCGACGCACGGCGTGAATCACCGCCTCAATATCCCGCACGCCATCATCGGCATCATATTGACCGAAATAGCCAAATGCCTCTTGAAGCTCGGCCTCAATATCAGGGTTCAATTCCACCCCCGGTGCAAACCGCCAGAAAATATCGGGTGCGACCGCGAGATAACCAGCATTTGCGAAGTGGTCGCATTTCTGCCGAATGCCTGCATTCACACCGAATATTTCGGGAATAACGATAATCGCGGCGCGCGCACTGTCCGATGGCAGGGCGACATAGGCGGGAAACAACGCATCCTCAGCCAGTGCATCAATCTTCACATATTCACCCATTTTATGCTCCTAGGCGGATATTCTCCGCAATTGCGTGATTCGATTGAACCTTTATAGTGATGTTATTGGCAAATAGGAGGGCGCAGCCCATGAAGATGAACATTGAAATCGATTGTTCCCCTGAAGAGGCTCGGGCGCTGCTTGGGCTGCCTGATGTCACTAAGGCCAATGAAGCCTATGTCGAGAAGGTCACGAACCTTATGAACAAAGCTGGTGGCGTTGACCAGCTGCAGGAATTGGGAAAGCAAATCGCGCCCATGGGTCAAATGGGGCTGCAATTGTTTCAGCAACTGATGGAAACAGGTGCAAAGGCGGCAATGTCTGGCCTGAACAAGAACGATAAAAAATAGCTTTGGAATGATATCGGACGACACGATTTTCGCGCTGTCCAGCGGCGCGCCGCCGGCTGCTATTGCCATCATGCGTATCAGCGGGCCTGCGGCTTTTGATATATTGCTCGGTCTATCCGGACGAGTCCCGACACCGCGAAGGGCTTCGGTGTGCAGCTTGCGTTCGCCAGAGACTCAGGAAATATTAGACGAAGCGCTTGTGCTCGTCTTTCCCGGCCCGGATACGGCTACCGGCGAAGATCTTGTTGAGCTCCATCTCCATGGCGGCCGCGCCGTGGTGCGCGCCGTTGAAAATGCCATCGCCAGTTTCCCCGGCGCGCGACGCGCGGAGGCTGGAGAATTTACCCGCCGTGCCTTTGCCAGTGCCCGAATGGATTTGAATGAAGCCGAAGGCTTGGCGGATCTATTGGCGGCCGAGACCGAATGGCAGCGTCGCGCTGCAGCCAAGATGTTTGGTGGGGCATTTAGCACCGCGATTGATGAATATCGGCAAGAGGTGCTCCGATTGTCTGCGTTCACCGAGGCAGAGTTAGATTTTTCGGATGAAGGTGATGTTGATGCCCAGAACAACAGTGATGTTATAAATGGTAGTGCAGAACTACGGCAGAAAATATCGCTGTTATTGGCCAGCCCACCTGCCGAAAAATTAAAGGACGGGTTACGCGTCGTCTTGGCAGGTCCGCCCAATAGCGGAAAATCCACTTTGTTAAATGCGCTGGTCGGGCGCGACGCGGCCATTGTTTCTGATATCGCCGGAACGACGCGCGATATGATTGAAGTGCCTGTGGCGGTCGAAGGCGTTGCGCTGGTGTTTACGGACACAGCCGGCCTTCGCGACGATAGCGCCGACGTCATCGAACGCATCGGCATTGATCGCAGTCACGCCGCGATGGCGCAGGCGGACATAGTGTTATGGCTTGGTCCGGAGGGTGAAGGACCGAGCCACGCGAATCTGATTGAGATAGCGGCCAAATGCGACATCATGGTCAATGACGAAAAGTCTGCGGATGCCATGAAGGTGTCGGCTCAGACGGGCGCGGGCACAGCTGAGCTTCTCCATATTGTGGCGGCAAGGGCCAAGACGCTGCTGCCGCCGCCTGATCAGTTTGCGATCAACGCGCGGCAAAGGACATATTTGGAAGACGCCGCCATAGCGCTTTCGGCGTGCAGTGATTCTACAGATTGGTTGATCATCGCGGAAAATCTGCGGCAGGCAAGACTTGCACTCGACGCCTTAACGGGCCGCGCGCATACCGAAGATTTGCTCGATAACATTTTCGGAAAATTCTGCGTGGGAAAATAGTCTGTTTCACGTGAAACAGTCGCCACTCTTTTTTGACCAGCAGGCATAGTTCGTATATGCGCGACGCATGAAAACCGATTTCGACATCATTGTTGTGGGTGGCGGGCACGCTGGTACAGAGGCAGCCGCTGTTGCTGCACGCATGGGTTTGCGGGTGGCCTTGGTTAGTTTTGACAAGGGCATGATCGGCGCGATGTCGTGTAACCCGGCTATAGGCGGTTTGGGCAAGGGGCATTTGGTGCGTGAGGTTGACGCATTTGATGGCTTGATTGGCCGCGCTGCCGACGACGCTGCTGTGCATTATCGCATGCTCAACGCCTCAAAAGGCGCAGCAGTGCAGGGGCCCCGGATTCAAGCAGATCGTAAATTGTTCAAGGCGTCTATCCAAACGCAGCTTGCGGGTTTGGACAACATATGCATAATTGAAGCGGAAGCCTCGGCGCTGCATTTTCTTGCCAATGCACCCACACGTGTTGCAGGCTTGGTTTTGGGTGATGGTTCCGTCATAACTTCGGCTGCAGTGGCCTTGGCCACGGGAACGTTTTTAGGTGGCAAGCTGTTCCGTGGCGAAGAAAGGCTTGATGGCGGCCGCGTGGGCGAAGCATCCGCCATGCTGTTGGCGCAGCAACTGCGCGGTGCAGACTTGCCAATCGCACGGTTGAAAACGGGAACGCCGCCACGGCTTGATGGACGCACGATTGATTGGGCGCGTTTGGACATGCAGCCCTCCGATGATGATGATTGGACAATGTCACCGATGCGGTCGCGCCGATCTGTGCCGCAGTTATTCTGTGCGATGTCACGCACCAATGCCCAAACGCACGATATCATCCGGGCAGGCCTCCATCGCTCGCCTCTATCTGGCGGCGATATTGAGGGGAGGGGACCGCGTTATTGTCCGTCGATTGAAGACAAGATTTTCCGGTTTGGAGATCGTGAAGGGCATCAGGTATTTCTGGAGCCAGAAGGCATCGACAGCCATGTGATTTATCCCAACGGCATTTCAACGTCGCTGCCAACGGATATTCAAGCGGCGATGGTCCGGTCTATGGTGGGTCTTGAACAATGCGAGATTGTCGTCCCCGGCTATGCCGTTGAGTATGACTATATCGACCCACGTTGTCTGGATTCCAGTCTCGCGGTGCGTGGATTTGAAGGTCTATATTGCGCTGGACAGATTAACGGCACCACGGGTTATGAGGAAGCAGCAGCGCAAGGCTTGGTCGCTGGCATGGGCGCGGCATCGAAGATATTAGCGCAGCCTATGCCGCCTATCGACCGGACCAATAGCTACATCGCGGTGATGATAGATGACCTGACGCTGCAAGGTGTGACGGAGCCTTATCGCATGTTAACGGCGCGCGCGGAGTATCGCCTGCGCCTGCGCTCCGACAATGCGGCGTCAAGGCTCACACCGCTGGCCATATCGGTGGGCGCTGTGGGCAACGAACGCGCGGATGCGTTTGCGGAGCGGCTTTTGCGGCAGAGCGAACTTCAAAGCAGGCTTCAGGAAACAGTGAGCGCTGATGTCCTGATCAAACAAGGTATCCAGGTAAAGCAAGACGCGGGCAAAATGTCGTTGTTTGACTGGTTGCGCTTTCCCCAGCTATCGATTGCCCAGTTGTTGGAATTGGATGCAGCTGCCTGGCCGCAGGACCTGATCATGGAGTTGGAACAAGACGGTCGATATGCACCCTATCTGGCAAGGCAAGAGGCAGAGATAAACGACATGGCTGCCAACGAACAAATTCGGCTGTCGGCGTTGATGGACTATAGGGCCATATCTGGACTGTCGCATGAGATGGTTGAGCGGCTTGAGGCGTCGATGCCTGAAAACCTGGCCGCCGCGTCACGGATCAGGGGCATTACGCCCGCTGCGCTTGCAGCCATTCTCGTCCACGCCAAGCGCGCCAAAATTGCTATCGCGCAAGCCGCATGACAGAGACCGAAGCCATTGCTTGGCTTAAGGCCCACCTACATGTTTCACGTGAAACATTCGACGCTCTCGAAACATTTGTGGAATTTCTAAAGCGGGAAGCCGAAAGCCAGAATCTGATATCGGCCTCGACATTAGACCATATATGGTCCCGCCATATCGTCGATAGTGCGCAATTGTTGCTGTTTACCGATACATCTGCGCAACAGAATAATTGGCTGGATCTCGGGTCCGGTGCCGGCTTCCCGGGATTGGTCATTGCATTGTTGACCCATTATCATGTGACATTAGTCGAATCGCGTGCCCGCCGAATTGAGTATCTGCAAAGAGCGGTCGAAATGCTTGATCTAACAGGTCGCGTGCGCGTGGCGGGGGTGACGTTGGGGCGCCTTGAAACCGCGCCATATGCGGTCATCAGCGCCCGTGCCTTTGCGCCCTTGCCTAAATTATTTGATCTTGCCGCGCGCTTCGCCACAAATAACACTTTGTGGCTATTGCCAAAGGGGCGTAAAGCCAAAGCCGAGTGGGAGGGCGCGCAGGCGCAGTGGGGCGGAAATTTCCGCATCATGGACAGTGTAACAGACCAAGAGGCTGGCATTCTCGTCGGCACATTGTCGGGGAAACGCAAAGCGCGCGCCATCTTGGAAACACAGGGGCAAGAGGAATGATCCGAATAGCGATAGCCAATCAGAAAGGCGGTGTCGGAAAAACAACCACCGCCATCAACCTTGCGACCGCACTCGCGGCCAGTGGTTGGCGCTGTGTCTTGGTTGATCTTGATCCGCAGGGAAATGCGTCCACGGGGCTTGGCCTGAAGCAAGCGCAGCGGGTCCATAGCAGCTATGACTTGTTGCTCGGCGATGCATCGTTAAAAGATGCCGCAATACCCACGATTATCCCGAACCTCGATATAGTCCCCGCAACCGTCGATCTGTCCGGTGCCGAAATCGAGCTTGTCGAATGTGAAGATCGCACCGGGCGACTGAAGGCGGCGTTTGACAAATCTGATGCGCATTGGGACATTTGCCTCATCGATTGCCCACCCTCGCTTGGGCTGGTCACCGTCAATGCGCTGGTCGCGGTCGAATCGCTTCTCGTCCCGCTACAGTGCGAATTTTTCGCGCTTGAGGGCTTGAGCCAGCTGTTACAGACGGTGGAGCGTATCCAAGGTCGATTTAATCCGGCGCTGTCGATCTTGGGCGTGGCGCTCACCATGTATGACAAGCGCAACCGGTTGACTGAACAAGTGGCGGATGATGTGCGCAGTTGCTTGGGCGACCTTGTGTTTGATGCTGTGATTCCGCGCAATGTCCGCTTGTCAGAAGCGCCCAGCCATGGGCTTCCTGCGTTGATTTATGACCAACGCTGCTCAGGGTCCGAAGCCTATATGAAACTTGCACGAGAATTAATTGGCCGCTTGCCGGTCCGGGAGTTAGCAGCGTGAGTAATGATAATCCGTCCGAAAAGTCACCTTTGAAGAAGAAAATGGGCCTTGGCCGGGGCTTGGACGCCTTGTTAGGCGAAGCGTTGCGGGGCGACAGTTATTCTGGGAATTTCTCCGCAGATCGAGACGCCGAAAACCAGGGCGTGACAACCTTGTCGGTCATCGACATTCGTCCCAATCCCGATCAGCCACGGCGGCATTTTTCCGAAGAAAAGCTGGATGAATTGGCGGCAAGTATTGCCCGGCACGGGGTTATCCAACCCATCGTCGTACGGCCTTTTCAAGGCGGATATCAAATTGTAGCAGGCGAGCGCCGTTGGCGCGCAGCCCAGCGCGCGCAGTTGCACAATCTGCCCGCGATTGTTCGGAATTTTGACGACACGGAAACCGTTGAGATTGCGCTGCTTGAAAATATCCAGCGCCAAGACCTGAACCCTATGGAAGAGGCGGAAGCTTATAAAAAGCTGACTGAACTTTTTGGCCACAGTGCTGCCGAATTGGCGGAGCTGGTGCACAAGTCGCGCAGCCATGTCGCAAATATGATGCGCTTGCTAGATTTGCCGCAAACGCTTCGTGATCTGGTCATAGAAGAAAGACTAAGCATGGGGCATGCGCGCGCGTTGCTCGGCAGTGACAATGCGGTGCAGTTGGCAATGCTGGTTATTAAAAATGGCCTTTCGGTGCGCGCCACTGAAGCACTGGTGCAGCAAGAGCGCGCGCCAAAGGCGAAACATCGCAAGCAAACGGGCACGAGCCCGCCGGAAAATGCAGATATACGGGCCGTGGAGTCGCATCTTGGTGATCTTCTGGGGCTAAAGGTGCGGATCGCTCAAAAGAATGACATGGGCGCAGGCGAAGTGACGTTTGAATATGGCAGCTTGGACCAGTTGGACATGCTGTGTCAGCGGCTCACGGGCGAGAAATTTTAGCTCGCCGATCGTCGTCTGGGCTTTGCGTGGGAGCGATTAATGGATGCAGCGCAGAACATGACTCAAGATGTGGCGAAGCGACACCGTCTATCCACGCGAATTTGGCATTGGTTGAATGCGTTTGTCGCGACGATTTTGCTGATGAGCGGCCTTATGATTTTCAACGCTCATCCGCAGCTATATTGGGGCGATTTTGGTTCACGCGAAGATTATGCATGGCTGCAAATTGACGATACGCGCACCACGGGCTTTGTCCGAATCGGAAGCGCGCGGGTCGAAACAACAGGGGTGTTCGGGCTTTCCTTAGGCTCCAATGACAATGTCCGGCGGGTGGCCTTTCCCCGCTGGGCGACCATACCCACAGGTTACGATCTGGCTGCCGCGCGGCGCTGGCATTTTGCCTTTGCTTGGGTTTTCGCGCTGGGCTTGACGGTGTTCATGCTTGCTGCGCTGTTCAACGGACATATCCGTAAGGACTTGCACGTTCGCCGCGCGGAATGGAGCGCTGCTGCTATTTGGACGGATATCAAAAATCATGCGCGGTTGAGTTTAAGTCCAGGGTATAGATTAAGTAATTATAATATCATACAAAAATTTAGTTATATCGGCGTGATATTCCTATTGCTGCCGCTGTTAATCCTGACAGGTATCACCATGTCCCCCGCCATGAACGCAGCTTGGCCGTGGTTGCTTGATCTATTCGGTGGGCGGCAGTCGGCACGGTCGCTGCATTTCATCGCGGCCTTTTTGCTGGTGCTGTTTGTGGTGGCGCACCTGATCATGGTCCTGCTCTCTGGCCCGATTAACGGCATCCGTTCGATGATTACCCGGCGGCATGTGACCATGTCAAAACCTGATCATGGAGGGGAATTGCCATGACAGATGACTACACATCATTCCGCCGCCGTGATCTGTTGCGCGGCGTGACCTTAGGCAGTAGCGCGCTGATTCTGAGTGGTTGCGACGCCATGAATGAAAATGCGACTTTCCGGTCAGCATTGCGTGTGGCGGAAAAGCTTAATCAGGCGACGCATCGCACCTTAACCGACCGCGCAACCCTGGCACCGGAATTTGCGATATCGGACATTTCGCCTGTGTTCAAAACCAATGGTTCGCTGACGGGGACGTCGACGGACTATCTCGCGCATCTTCAAAACAACTTCGCAGACTGGCGGTTGCGCATTGATGGCATGGTAGCCAATCCCATGGACATTGGCTTGAAAGCGCTACGGGCGATGCCCGCGCGCACGCAAATCACGCGGCATGATTGTGTTGAGGGGTGGAGCGCGATTGCGCAATGGCAAGGCACGCCGCTGCGCCGTTTGCTGCAGCAGGCCCAATTATCGCCGCGCGCTAAATTTATCGTCTTTCATTGTGCGGACAATTACGGCGCTCGCCCATATTATGAATCAATTGACGTGATTGATGCCTTCCATCCGCAAACGATATTGGCATGGGGTATGAATGGCGAAACATTGCCGGTAAAATATGGCGCACCTGTCCGGCTTCGCGTCGAACGACAACTGGGGTATAAGCATGCCAAATATGTCATGCGTATTGAGGCGACCGATGATCTGTCGAAATTCCATGGGGGGAAGGGCGGATATTGGGAGGATGTCGGCGACTATGAATATTATGCCGGAATCTAGGCTTGCGCGGCGGCGCTGTTAATGGAAAAGCCTTTCGCAGATAATAAGGATCCCTGCCATGAAGACCCGCGCAGCCGTTGCATTTGAAGCGAAGAAGCCATTGGAGATTGTCGAGCTTGATTTGGAAGGTCCAAAGGCTGGCGAAGTGTTGGTCGAGATCATGGCGACTGGCATTTGCCATACTGATGCCTAT
>NZ_CAMCWY010000019.1 GCF_945882965.1 Sphingorhabdus sp. EL138 | reverse complement strand
TCCGCAGACCAGCTTGCTACCCGTATCTTGGCCGAACAATCGGGGATCAGTTCCGAATTGCTGCGTATGGGCAAAATTTCCCGTGACGACTTCCGGGAGCTTTCGCGCGCGTCCCGCGAATTGCAGGAATTGCCGCTCTACATTGACGACACGCCGGCGCTGACGATCGCAGCCTTGCGCACCCGCGCGCGGCGCCTACAGCGTCGGCATGGGATTGGACTAATCGTTGTTGACTATTTGCAGCTGCTTCAAGGTTCAAGCCGTGCGAACGACAACCGCGTGAATGAAATTTCAGAGATCAGCCGGGGCCTGAAAACATTGGCGAAGGAACTGAGTATTCCTGTCGTTGCACTGTCGCAGCTTAGCCGTGCCGTCGAACAGCGCGAAGACAAGACGCCGATGTTGTCCGATTTGCGTGAATCAGGTTCAATCGAGCAGGACGCCGATATGGTGTGGTTCGTTTACCGCGAAGATTATTACGAGCTGATGAAAAAACCCGATGAAGGCACGCCCGCATTTGACGCTTGGAACGAAAAAATGGAGAGAATCCATGGCGTTGCAGAACTTATCATTTCCAAACAAAGGCACGGTTCGACAGGGCGCGTGCGGATGAAGTTCGAAGCAAAAATCACGCGCTTTAGCGATCTTGCCGATGACCAATATGCCGATGCGCGATATGATTGAGACGGCGGGTCAGAGCTGAGGGCAGGAGTGAAGTGGAGGTTATGCCGACCACCTTCGAAACGAACTTTACCTCCGCAACCGCGCACTGAGGATGTAATTCAGCGCCATATTGCTGCTCAAGTGCAATCCGGACATCGGCGAAAAGGCGATGCCCTTCATGTCTACAACCTCAAGGGCGGAATCCTCAAGCAAAACGGTCGCCTCCTCTGGCGTCAGGAATTTGTGCCAATCATGTGTGCCTCGTGGGACTTGACCCAAACGCTCCGCGGCCTCGACTAAGAATATGCGCGATGCTGCTGTCCGATTAGGCGTAGAGAGCAACAATAGACCATCGGGCTTTAGATGGCGGAAAAGCTCTGCAACAAACGCCCCGGGGTCCATGACATGTTCGATAACTTCCATGCAGGTCACGACGTCGAACTTACCAAGGCCCTGCGCAGCGATTTCGCCAGCACGATAGTCTATCGCTAGGCCGGATAACGCCGCATGTGCCTTTGCGGCCTCGATATTTTCCGGGGCGGCGTCCACACCGGTGACTGCGCCGCCAAGCCGCGCAAGGGGTTCACACAGTAATCCAGCGCCACAACCTACATCGAGCGCAGTTTTGCCCGCCAGCGGATGGCGCGCCTTACCATCGCCACCAAAATGCGCATCGATCGCGGACCGGATGAAACTCAACCGCACGGGATTAAGCTTGTGCAGCATGGCAGAGCTGCCTTTTGGATCCCACCATTCGGCGGCGAGGGATCCAAAATGCGCGGCTTCCGCGGCGTTAATTGTCGTGGGTAAGCTTGCGTTTGTCATATCCTGTCCCTATCAGGGCGCGCGATTGTAATATAGCGAATATTGAAGGTTTTCATGGCGCGCATTGTAATGAAATTTGGCGGCACGTCGATGGCCGGCACCGAGCGCATCCGCCGTGTTGCCCAGCTGGTCAAGCGTCAGGCCGAGCGTGGGGACGAGGTTGCCGTTGTCGTTTCGGCCATGGCAGGCGACACGGATCGCCTCGTCAATTTCTGTCGTGAGGCAAATGCGCTTTATGACCCTGCCGAATATGATGTGGTTGTCGCCGCCGGTGAGCAAATTACCGCTGGCCTTTTGGCGATAACGCTTCAGGCGCTCGGCTGCGAGGCGCGCAGTTGGTTGGGTTGGCAGATGCCAATCCACACCGATAATGCACATGCCAAGGCGCGGGTCGGGTCAATTGACTCGCAAGAATTGCTCGCATCTATGAAGGCAGGGAATATCGCGGTCATCCCCGGATTTCAGGGCCTAACCGATGACAATCGCATTACTACCCTTGGACGTGGCGGGTCGGATACCTCTGCCGTCGCTGTGGCTGCCGCTGTGAAAGCGGACCGCTGCGATATCTTCACCGATGTAGATGGTGTATACACGACGGACCCGCGCATTGTGGCCCGCGCGCGAAAGTTGAAGGCGGTCACCTACGAAGAAATGCTTGAGCTGGCCTCGGTCGGTTCGAAAGTATTGCAAACCCGCTCCGTCGGCCTTGCGATGAAGGAGGGCGTGCGCATTCAAGTGCTGTCCTCATTCGTCGACGACAGTGCCCCCGACGCCGATAGTATCCCCGGCACGATGATCGTGACCGACGCAGAATTGGAGAATAGCCAAGTGGAACGCCAACTGATCACCGGTATCGCGCATGACAAGAATGAAGCGAAAATCACGCTCACCCGCGTCCCCGACCGTCCCGGCGCAGTGGCCAATATCTTCGCGCCATTGGCCGATGCCAACATCAATGTTGATATGATTATTCAAAATATTGGCCGTGATAAGGGCGAAACCGACGTGACCTTCACATGCCCGCAAGCCGACCTTGCGCGCTGCACCGACATTTTGGAAAACCGCCGCGATGCCATTGGCTATAACCGGCTTATTCCGGATACCAAGGTTGCCAAAATATCGGTCGTGGGCGTTGGTATGAAAAGCCATGCAGGCGTTGCCGCAACGATGTTCAGCAGCCTTGCCGACCGCAAAATCAACATTCAGGCGATTTCAACGTCCGAAATCAAGGTTAGCGTGTTGATTGATGAGGATGAAACCGAGCTCGCCGTGCGCGTGTTGCATACCGCTTATGGGTTGGATGCGGCGTGAAGAAATTTTTCACGCAGAGGCGCAGAGAACACGGAGTTCTTTGAGTGAAGCCAATTGATGAAATTGCCTGTCGGTTTGCTCGTTCACTTCGGATGCGATACTTTGAAAGAAGGCGTTAAACGCGTCGTCAATAACCATGAGGACTTAAAAGCTTTTTCACTCTATTCCTCTGCGACCTCCGCGCCTCTGCGTGAACAAAAATTGGTACTAACATATGACTAAACTCCAACATCTCATGCAACGCGGTACGGACTTTTTGGGCTGCGACGTCGCGATTATGTGTGGGGCCATGTCTTGGGTGTCGGAGCGCAATCTTGTGTCGGCAATCTCCAATGCTGGGGGCTTTGGCGTGATTGCGTGCGGGGCGATGACACCTGCGTTGCTTGATACGGAGATTGCCGCGACGAAGGCGCTTACGTCCAAGCCCTTTGGCGTAAACCTGATCACTATGCATCCGCAGATCATGGACCTGATTGCGATATGCGCGCGGCATCATGTCAGCCATGTGGTTCTGGCGGGGGGACTGCCGCCAAAAGGCAGTATTGAGGCGATTAAGGATTCTGGCGCGAAGGTTATTTGCTTTGCGCCCGCGCTCACGCTGGCGAAGAAATTTGCGCGCTCTGGCGTCGATGCGCTGGTGATTGAGGGCAGTGAGGCGGGTGGGCATATTGGGCCTGTGTCAACATCCGTACTTGCCCAGGAAATCTTGCCAGAGCTTGGCGAGCAACTGCCGATTTTCGTGGCGGGCGGTATTGCTCGTGGCGGCGCAGTGGCAAGCTATCTGGAAATGGGCGCAGCAGGGGTGCAATTGGGAACGCGGTTCGTTTGCGCGCATGAAAGCATCGCGCACCCCAGTTTTAAGGCTGCATTCCTGCGTGCCAATGCCCGCGATGCGGTCGCAAGTGTGCAGATTGACCCGCGCTTGCCCGTCATTCCCGTGCGGGCGTTGAAGAACAAGGGCACCGAAGAGTTCACCAAGAAACAGGTCGAAGTCGCAGCCATGCTGGATCGCGGCGAAATCGACATGGACACCGCGCAGCTTGAGATCGAGAAATATTGGGCAGGGGCGCTGCGCCGCGCGGTGATTGACGGCGATGTCGAATATGGCTCCGTCATGGCCGGGCAGTCGGTTGGCATGGTCCATGTGGAGCGGCCTGTCGTCGATATCATCGCGAAGCTAGTGAATGAGGCCAACGCCGCTTTGGCTAGGTAACGGATAATCCTCCCCATCGCAAGTCGATGGGGAGATAAACCGTCTTGCCAACACAACACAGTGTGCGCATATCAACCGCATGACCGATGACGCCCCGCCGGAACTGACGCCACTTGATCCAGCATTCATAACGACAAGCCGGATAGCCACCGCGCTTGGTTTGCTGCCATTTGTCGTTGGGGCAGGGGTGTTGGAGTTTGCACAGTTGCTTCCGCCCGGCACATTTCTTGTGCCCGTGCTTTTGGCCTATGCGTTCGTCGCATACACGGTGCCAGCGCGCAAATATCGGCATTGGGGCTATGATATGGGAACGGACCGGCTGCGCGTCGTGCGTGGATATATGTTCTACAGCGACACGATTGTGCCCTTTGGGCGCATCCAGCATATTGATGTGGACCAAGGGCCAATTGACCGACGTTATGGCCTCGCGACGCTGACGGTCCACACGGCAGGCAACCACAACAGCACTGTGGCGCTGCCGGGCTTGGCGCATGCCGACGCGCTGGCAATGCGGGAGGCCATTCGCGCCGCCATTCGGCAAGACACATAATGCGCGAAACCGCTGACGTGATCGATGATCTGCCCCCTTCAGTCGAGGGCTACCGGCTGCATATTACTGGCTTAATAGTCAGTTTTGTCTCGGGACTTCCGCAGTTGGTGTTTCCAATGGTTGCCGCAATCTTCGGTGTGCGAAAGGCGGAGAACCCAGTTCTCATTCCAATCGTCATCGCGGCTGTTCTGATTTTAAGTCTGTTTTTTCGCTGGTTGGCATGGCTACGGTTTCAATATTTCGTCGGCGAACATGATATTCGCGTCGAGAAGGGCATATTGAACCGGACCGCGCGCTCGATACCCTATGAGCGGATTCAGGATGTCAGCATTGAACAAAAGCCGCTCGCCCGCATGATGGGTTTGGGTGAGGTGAAGTTTGAAACCGGTGGCGGCGATGGTGATGATGCGATGCTCAGCTTTGTGACGCTGGAGGAAGCAAACCGCCTGCGGGCGTTAATCCGGTCGCGTAAGGCAGGAGTGGCCGTTTTTGTTACGGCAGACGCGCCAGCGCATGTTGAAGAAGACGCGCATCCGATATTCGCGATGGATGGCAGGCGGGTGTTCGTCTTTGGCCTCTATTCCTTTTCGCTTGTGATTTTTGCGGTGCTGGGCGGTCTTGCACAGCAATTTGATTTTCTGCTGCCGTTCGATTTTTGGGACTTCAAACATTGGATTGGTTTGGCGGAAGAGCGGGGCGTTAGTGTTAAACAGATCAACGGCGTTGGCTTGTTCGCACAACTAATTTTGGCCTTTGGAGCTGTTGGCAGCCTAATATTCATCGGCTTTGCAACCGGTGTTGTGCGCACGCTGTTACGCGAGCATGGTTTCCGCTTAACCCAGACGTCAAAGGGTTTCCGGCGGCAGCGCGGGTTGCTGACGCTCACCGATGTCGTGATGCCCACGCACCGGGTGCAAGCCGCCGTGGTGCAAACTGGCCCCATCCGCAAACGGCGCGGCTGGCACAGCCTGAAATTTGTGAGCCTTGCGCAGGATAGCAAGGAGGAAAGCAACTATGTCGCAGCGCCCTTTGCGACACTAAGCGAAGTCTGGCGCATCGCACAGGCCGCAACAATTGCCGCGCCCGATGGTGACGAACGCTTGCAGAGAGGCGCTGCCAAATATTGGCTCACGCAGCTTTTGGTCATCGTGCCTTTGGTGTTGGCTGGCATGGCTGCGCTTGTGGTCTTCGCGGATGCCCCGGTTGGCCGCACGTTGGTCCTGCTGCTGTTACTGGTGCTTCCCGGCGCGCTATTCTGGCTGGACTGGCGGCAGTACCGTTTCGGGCTTGATGACCATCAGTTATATCTCAAGCGCGGCTGGTGGCAGCAGCAATTGACCATCGCGCCTCAGGTGAAGGTGCAAAGTATCGAAATTGCGCAGGGTCCGCTCGCGCGGCGGCAAGGTCTGGCTTCGCTCAAGTTCGGTATCGCCGGCGGGACGCTGGAGATGATCGCCCTGCCGCTCGCCACAGCTGTCGCTATCCGCGCTGCGGTGATGGCAAAGGTTGCCGCCGTCGATTATTCAGCGATCAATCAATCGCGTTAGTTTGCGTTTCAATCACGCTGCCATCATTCTTACGCAGTGTCATCGTAACCTTTTTTGTCGCCCAATCAATGTCGATCTGACCAAAGTTGGGTATGCCCCAAAATCCGCCGGTCCGGCGTGGATCGGGTTCACGCTCGCTGCCATCGCCCTTGCCAAAGGCGAAATTGAGCGAGCTGGATGTGAAATCCCATAAGGGCTTGGAAAGGCCGGGTGCGTTGGTCTTGTAGAAACCGCCGCTATGCCGGTCGCCGCTCAGGAAAATGGCGTTGTTCACGCCCTTTTGCCCGAGCAACGCATATAGGCGTTCGCGTTCCTTGGGAAAATTGGTCCAGCCTTCGAAATTATGCGCGTCGGTGATCACTTGAGTCGATGAAATGATGAAGCGCAGTTCGGCTGGCTTTTCGAGTTCCTGTGCGAGCCAGTCCCATTGCGCTTGGCCCAATATCGTCGCGTTGGGGTCCATATTGGGAATATACCAACCCAGCGTTGGGCTTGGGTCGCGATAAGGCATGGATGCAAGGTCTGACCGGAAAAAGCGGCCATCCAGCATAATGAACTGCACGCGCTTGCCCTCTGGCCCGACGATGCGGCTTTCATACACGCCCGGGCGGGACTTTACCTCGTCGGAGGCGCCCCAATAAGTTTCATAGGCTTTCTCCGCCCATTCCTTGAATGCAAAAGCGCCGCCCGCGTCATTCGCGCCATAATCATGGTCGTCCCATGTTGTCATCATGGGAATATTTCGGCGGAAGCGGTCGAATTCAACGCGGCTGTTGAGCTTTTTATAGCTTGCGGTCAATGTCGGCATATCCGCGCCATTGGTAGGCCTTGTGTCGCCATAGACATTGTCCCCAATCAGCAGGAAAGCCTGCGGGTTCTGCGCGGCGATGACGTCCCAGAATTTCATGTCGCGGTTTTCATTCACGCAACTGCCAAAGGCGAAACGCGTGATCACGGTGTCCGCCGATAAAGCGGGGTTTGAGGGCGCCTTGGGCAAATTGACGATCATGGTCGCATAAAAAGGCCGAAGCGCCTCCTGCGCGCTTTGCGGGGCAACTGGAGCCATATTGGACGTTGACGTGACACTCATGGCGCAGCCGGAGAGCAAGAGGGCGATAATCGGGAGGGCATATTTCATGGTCTGACCTTGCCTTTGATGAACAACTGGACTGCCCCTTCCTTGTCCTTGAAGAGATTCGCGTCAATCCCGTAAACATGCGCCAGATTGGCAGGCGTGATGACGTCATCGACGCTGCCTTGCGCGAACAATCTGCCCTCATGCAGCAACACAAGATGGTCGGCAAAGCGCACGGCGTGGTGCAAATCATGCAGCACCGCGACGACGCCTTTTCCGGCCTCGGCCTGCCGCCGCAGCAAATTCAATATGTCGAGTTGAAAGCCGGGGTCGAGATTGGCCAGTGGTTCATCCGCCAAGATCCATGAAGGTTCACCCGCCAGCACCCGCGCCAGCAGGACGCGGGCGCGTTCGCCGCCCGAAAGCTGCGTGACTGGCCGATGCGCGAAGCCTTCGGTGGCGGTCGCCGACATCGCCATTGCTATCGCCTTGCGGTCATCTGAGGATGTCCCTGCGCCGCGCATATGGGGAATGCGGCCAAGCGCAACCAAGGCCAGTGATGTGATCGCCCAATGCGTTTCTGCGCCTTGCGGCAAAAGGCCGATTTGGCGGGCGCGTGCGGTCGGGGCCATGTGGGTGATGTCTGCGTCATGCAGGCAGGCGGTCCCGCTATCGGGCTTCAAAAGACCAGCGAGACAGGCGAGCAGCGTGGATTTGCCTGCGCCATTGGGGCCGAGAATGACGATGAGCTTGCCAGCTTCAAATGTCGCGTCGACCCCGATTAAACTCGGCTGTTGCACATGCGAAAACCCAAGATTGCGGACGGTCAAAGTCATACGGCACCCTTGCGATAGCGCAGCAACAGCAGCAAGAAAAACGGCGCGCCAAGCACTGCCATAGCAATGCCCAGCCGCACTTCACCGGGGCCGGGGACCAGCCGGGCAAGGCTATCGGCGGTCAGCGTCAGGATCGCGCCGCCAAAGGCCGACGGCAGCAATATCTCCGATGGCTGTTCCCCATATATGGCGCGGATAAAATGCGGGACGACTAGCCCGACAAAGCCGACCACACCCGACACCGCGACCGATCCGCCAACGGCAAGGCCAACGCCAAGTACGATAATCCACTGCAGCCGCAGCAGATTGATACCAAGGCTTTTTGCGCCATTTTCGCCCAAGGTCAGCGCATCCAGCGCGCGGCCAGTGGAGAGCAATAAAGCAACGCCCAGCGCCATGAAGGGCAAAGCGGTCAAGACATCGGCCATCAACCGGTCAGTCAGCGCGCCCATTAGCCAGTTGATGATTTCATTGGCGGCAAAGGGGTTTGGCGCAATGCTGATGACAAAGGCGGTGAGCGCGCCCGCCAGCGTTGACAGCACCATGCCGCCCAAGATAAAGCCAACTGGTCCGCCGCCTCGAGAAATTACCAGCAATAACAATATGCTAGACCCCGCGCCAAGCATCGCGCAGGCGAATAGGCCAAAGGGCAGCAGGTTAAGCCCCAAATAAATCGCAACAACACCGCCAAGCGCCGCGCTGGCCGAAACCCCAAGCACCGAAGGGTCAGCCAGTGAGTTGCGCAGATAGCCCTGCATCACTGCGCCCGAAAGCCCGAGCACCGCGCCAATACACAGGCCAAGCACCGCGCGGGGCAAGCGCAGTTCCAAGAAAATCCAGCCATCGGCATTGTCCGCCATCCAAGAGGTCGGCCAAATCCAGACCTTGCCTGCCATCAACGACAGCAGGAACGCAGCGACCGTGAGGAGCAGCAGAAGCGATGTTACGGCGCGCTTATTCATGGCATATCCTTTCCGAATGCAGCGCGGGTTTTCTTTAGTATCGCGGACACTTTGATGATCGTCGGACCGCCGCAGAATAACAGCCTGTCGGGGAATTCTGTGATGCGCGTGCGACCACCCAAATAAGCCAGCAGCTTTTGCCGCGCGCGCATGTCACTGGCATCGGAACCGCGCTGATGCGTGGGCATAAAGATCACCTGTGGCGGGTTGCGCATCAGGGTCTCTAACGACAATATCCCCCATGAGGATAGGCCATATTGCGCGCTGGCGTTGCGAAAGCCGTGGCGCGCCAGTAATTCGTCCTGCAACGTGCCTTTACCCGCCACAAATCCACCATTTTGCCAGATAATCGCCGATACAGACGGCCCGGAAAATTGGGTGCTGGGTAGCGATTCCTGAATGGCGGAAATCAGGGCTTCTCCAGCAACGCCCCTGCCGAGTACGGCAGCGATCGTCCGGATCTGTTGCATGTCGTCTGCGATCGTAGGCGCAACCCCCAATGCCAATGTTTGAATGCCCGCCCGCGCAAGCACCGCGTTGGTGCCAGAGCTGGCCAGATTTCCGGTGAGCACGATCTTGGGCCGCGCCAACAACAATTCCTCTGCGCTGATGCCAATGGCGGGCAATTGCCGCGCCCATGCCAGTGGTGCAGACGCGCTATCGGGGTCATGCGAGTATATGCTGACGGCGGTGACTTGTCCGGGTATTGCGATGTGCGCCAACACGGCATCAATGCACGGATTGTTCGACACGACGCCATGCGGCGCAATGACGGGCTGGCTGGCGCATCCGGCCAAGGCAAAAACCCAAAGGAGGCACCAGCCAAAGCGCATCAGAATTTGGCCCGCACGCCAATCGTCGCATTGCGCCCAAAGCTGTTATAGCCAGCGACCAATGTGTAATCAGCGTTGAGCAGATTATCGATGCGGCTATACACCTGCAGCGTGTCGGTCAGTGGCATCGACGCCCCAAGCCCGACCAACGCATAGCCATTGAGGCGCAAACTATTTGCGGCATTGTCGAAGCTGTCGCCGATGATTAGCACGCTGCTGCCAACGGACAGACCGAACGGCGTCTGCCAATCGGCGGTCACACTGGCACTATGCTGCGGGCGCAGGGCTTGGCGATTACCAAAATTGGCCCCTGCGCTGCGGTTGATGGCGTCGACCAGCGTATAGCTTGCGCGGATATCAATGTCGTTCGTGGGGTTCAGGTTTAGCCCGGCCTCAAGCCCCTTTGACGTCACTTTGTCGATATTCTCCGATTGGGAACTGATCGATGAAAAAGCAATCAGGTCATTGCTACGGCGATTGAAATAGGTCGCAAAAATTTGGGCTTTGTTGCCCAGAAATTGATGTTCAACGCCCAGATCAAAATTGCGGGCGGTTTCCGGTTTAAGGTCCGGATTGCCATAAGGCGGCTGCCCTTCGGTCAAGGTGGGTGCGCGAAACCCTTCGGCATAGGTCGCGCGGAACATCGTCCGCCCGTCATTGGGGGAAAAGGCCGCATTGCCGCCAAAGCTCGTCTGCCCGCCATAATCATCATAGACATCATGCCGCACGCCTCCTGTCAGCGTTAGGCCAGCGACAGGGCGCATAATGATTTGACCAAAGCCACTACCCAGTTCGTTGCGGGCGACATCAGGGGCCGCGCCCTCAAACGCGGTGCTTGCGAAGCTGCGTTCATATTCCGCGCCCGCCACGAAAGTCAGCGCATCGTTCAGGTCAAAGACCGCATGATATTCGGCCCTGTCGATTGCGCCGCGCACATTGAAATTGTTGAAGCTAAACACAACCGGGTCGGTGCCAATGCGTTTTATGTCGGTGCGGGTATAAGCAATGCGGTTTTGCAGGCGTCCATCAAGCAGGTCGAAATTCGCGCCGACATAGCCAACAAATTGGCGATTGCGCGACACTGGCAGGCCGTTTGCACCCACGCCAAACTCGGAGTCCGCTTCAACCCTTGCGCGGTTATAATAAGACCGAAAATCGAGGGTGAAGCCGTCGCCGAAATGCACCTTCAACCGCGCATTGCCCGTCAGATTGTCATAGCCATCGCGTTCGGTTCCGCCCGCCAGTGCTGAGATGCCGTCGCTGTTGACGAAAGAACCGCCGACGCTGCCTTCCAACTGGCCGCTGCTGCCCGCAAGATTGGCGTTCATCCTCTTGGTGTCATAGGCCCCATATTCTGAGCCCATGCGGCCTTCAAACCCATCCACTGGCGCAATCGATTGGATGTTGACGACGCCGCCAATGGCTTGGCTGCCCCAAATGACTGAGTTCGGCCCACGCAAGATTTCCACGCGGCCAATATTGCCCGTCATCAATGCGCCAAAGTCAAACGCGCCATTGGGGCTGGTGAGATCGTTGATCCGCACGCCGTCGATGAGAACCAATGTCTGCGCGCTGCTGCCGCCGCGGATGAAGGCACTGCTTTGGCCGCCAAGGCCGCCACGGGTGGCAATGCGGACCCCCGGAATGGTCTGCAGGGCATCGGCGATTGTGGCGCTTTGTAATTGGTCAAGCCGGTCACGATCGACAATCTCAATGGCTTGACCGGTTTCGGATCGCGGCTGTTCAAAGCCGCTGGCGGTGACGACAATTTCATCCTCTGCCGTTTGTGCAAAGGCACTCGTTGGCAGCATCGCAAGCGCGGCTGCCGTCACTTTTAACATTGTCATGGTTATATCTCCTTCGCATGACGTCCAACAATATGTCGTCACGCGGAGGAAAACCCCGATTGCGCCAGTGTCCCGCAAGCACAAAGGACAAACCGCAATCAGGCAGGTCTCCTGGCTTCCGGGTCAATGCGCTTGCTCCGCCTTCCCAGTTTCACGGTCACCCGTTTTTCCAGTGGCATATGGAGCAAAAGCTCGCCGGTTACAGTTGCGGGAACAGCGCCGGATTTCCGCCGGCTTCCCTATTATCCACGCTCTCGCGCAGACCAGATGCGTGCGGAGGGGTTAGGCGGATTTTGGATGGAGGGCAAGGGTGCGCGCGATTATGCGCTTAATGCCGCGTTTTGCCGGGGCGTTGCATGCCCCAAAATTGGGGGCCTTCGGGCACTTGCCAGCTATGTTTGATGGCAAAGCCAAAGCTCTGGTACAAAGGGATATTATGTTCGTCGGCGGTTTCCAGATAGACGGGCAGGCCGTCTTGATCTGCGCGCTCTAGCCCTGCGCGGATCGCTGCGCCGCCAAATCCCTTGCCCTGATAATCGGGGTCGCAACCGGCAAAATGCAAATACCAGACAGGTTCCTGCGGCAAATGCTTTTCGATCAAATTGGATATTTCTAACCCGCGCAAAATCGAGAAGCGCAATTGCTGCACAAAGGGAATGAACAACCGCGCCGTGTCGAATAGGGTATCGTGCGCTTGGCCGGGGCCACGCCATAAGGTGACGGCCTCTATGCCGTCGGTGCCGAACACTGCGCCTTTGCGATGTTCGTCGCGCAGGAACAAATGAAATGCACCCACCAACCGCCGTGCACGCAATTTGGGGTCGGGGATGACATAGCTCCAGCCCGATTCATTCTGGAACGCGCGCGCCAGCGTTTCGGCAATCTCAAGATTGTCTGTGGGCTTGAGCAATTTTGCGTGCACCAAAATTATCCCTTTGCCTGCGTCATGATCGGCAGATTGCGGATGCGCTTGCCCGTTGCTGCGAACAAGGCATTGGTCAATGCAGGCGCGGCTGGCGGAACACCGGGTTCGCCAATGCCGCCCATCGGTGCGCCGCTGTTCAGGAAGTGGATATCCTGCACTAAGGGTGATTGCGCCATGGTCAGCAACAGATAATCGCTAAGGTTGCTTTGCTGCACTTTGCCTTTTTCAAGCGTGATCGCCTCACCAATGGCCGAGGACAGGCCCATGATCGTGCCGCCCTCAATCTGCGCCATGGCGGCGTCCGGGTTGACGATGCTGCCTGCGTCCACGACCGTGGTGACCTTGTGCACCTTTGGCATGCCGTCTTCGCCAACAGAGGCTTCAACGACCTGAGCGACGATGGTTCTGAAGCTTTCGACCAAAGCAACGCCGCGTCCGCGTCCGGCAGGCACAGGCGTGTTCCATCCGCTGCGCGCCGCAACTTCATCCAATACCCGCAAATGCCGTGAATCCGACCGCAAATGGTTGCGGCGGAAAATGACGGGATCTTCGCCTGCGGCATAAGCAAGCTCGTCCATGAAGCTTTCATTGTAAAAGCCCTGCTGTGTCGAGTTCACTGACCGCCACGCGCCTGTATTCTGGTTCGAAACATGCGCAAAATGCCGACGCGAGACAGCGGGCAGAGTGTAGGGGAATACCGTCTCGTCCTCCGCGCTTTCGGGTTGCGCATAATCATTGCGGTAAGCGGCAATGCGTTTCTTGTCGGTCAACGACGCCGACAGCAAAGCTGAGCTTTGCGGACGATATGCGCCTTGCGCGACTTCTTCCTCCCGGCTCCAGATCAGCTTGACTGGATAGGGCAATTGCATGGCAAGCTGGGTCACTTGGCTAACAATTTCCATATACATGGGCAAGCGGCGGCCAAAGCTGCCACCGATGATCATGGGGTGGAAAGCAACATTATCGGCATCAAGGCCCGAAACCTCAACCGCCATCATTTTGGTTGCCAACGGGTCTTGCATCCCGCCCCAAATATCGAGCTTTCCGTCCTTATATTGCGCGGTCAGCGCAAAGGGTTCCATCATCGCATGGTGGAGAAACGGCACTTGATATTTGGCTTGAATGGGCTTGACGCCAAGGCCGGCTTGCACGTCGCCTTCGCCTGCTTCGCCGTCGGCCTCGCCCTTTGCGATTGCGGCGTCCTGTGCCTTGAAAATCGATGCGGTGGAAATGCCTGATTGGCCGCCGTCGCTAAAGCTGGGTGCCAAAGTGCGCAGGCCGGAAATTGCGGGCCAATAGCCCTTGGCCACCACGGCAACGGCATCATCGAGCTTGATGACCTTCTCCACGCCCTTGATCGCTAAGGCAGGCGCGGTGTCAACCGATTTCAGCTTTCCGCCACGCACGGGTGCGGCTTGAATCGTTGCCACGCGCATACCGGGGATCGCAAAATCCATGCCATATTGCGCGCTGCCGTCGACCTTAGCGGGAATGTCGAGGCGTTGCATCGATTGCCGCATCAGGCGATATTGTGTGGGGTCTTTCAGCGTTGGTTCGTTGTCGAGCGATAAGGTCGCAGCTTCGGCCGCCAGTTCACCATAACGCAACGACTGGCTGGATTTTGCATGAATGACGCGGCTGTCCTGCGTGGTTAGTTGGCCGATCGGCACATTTAACCGCGTGGATGCGATTTCCATCAGTGCAAGCCGCGCGGCCGCACCAACCTTTTGAAAGGTCACTTGGCCCGTGAACCGCAAGGCGGTTGAACCGCCGGTCATCTGAAGGTTCATTTGCCGCGCGATGAACGACAGAAAGGATTGCGGAATGCCGTTGATGATCGCTGGCTGCCCAGAGGTGTCGGCAAGAAATCCGCGACCCAAGCCGACATTGGCAAAGGAAGGTTCCGCAGGCGCAGAAACGACGCGCACCTGTTCCCATGCCGCATCCAATTCTTCGGCGAGCATTTGCGCCAGGCCAGTGTTTGACCCCTGACCAATGTCGGTGTGCGGCGAATAAATGGTGATGGCGTCATCTTCGCCGATTTTTAGCCAAGTGGCAAAATTATGTTCGCCTTTGCCTGTTATGCGCGCCTTGGCGTCTTTGACCGCGTTGCTGTCGGCAATCGAGATGCCGAACAAGCCAGCGCCGACGATGGCGACGCCGCCGATTAAAAATGCGCGGCGCTTTACGCCTTTGCGCTTGGCGGGTGTTTCGGGTGCATGATCGGGCGAAAGAGTATCGGTCATCAGACGGC
The DNA here is from genome assembly GCF_945882965.1 of Sphingorhabdus sp. EL138. Taxonomy (GTDB): domain Bacteria; phylum Pseudomonadota; class Alphaproteobacteria; order Sphingomonadales; family Sphingomonadaceae; genus Sphingorhabdus_B. The sequence goes on along the minus strand of NZ_CAMCWY010000019.1, from coordinate 43,697 downwards.
TCCCTCAACAGCTTGGGCGGCCTGTCCGGTGGCGGCGCGAATGGCCTTGCGAATACGCGGATAGGTGCCGCAGCGGCACAGGTTGGTCATCGCTGCGTCAATTTGCGCATCGCTTGGGCGGCCGGTTTTTTCGATGAGCGCAACTGCGGCCATGATTTGTCCTGACTGGCAATATCCGCATTGTGGCACTTGCGCCGAAATCCACGCCCTCTGCACCGCATGCAGCGTGCCATCGGCGGATTTCAGACCTTCAATCGTGGTGATCGATTTGCCAGCGACCTCGCTGACGGGCAGGCTGCACGAACGGGCGGGTTCGCCATCCACATGGACGGTGCACGCCCCGCAAGCCGCGATGCCGCAACCAAATTTTGTGCCCGTCAGGCCAAGCTCTTCACGAATGACCCACAATAATGGCGTATCCGGTTCGGCGGACAGCCTCACTGCTTTGCCGTTAATTGACGTCTGAATTGCCATGTGAAGTAGCTCCCACCCTATAGCGCGTTTCATATAGCAACGCTTCAATCACTTTGCTAGCGGGTAGCCATGAAAACAGGCAGTGCCAACCATGATCGTATCCTTGCCGCCGCGCGTGATTGGGCTGGCGCGCCAATGGCGATTGCGACGGTGGTTGAAACGTGGAAGTCTGCGCCTTGTCCAGCCGGCACGCATATGCTGGTCCATGCCGATGGGCGGTTTGTGGGTTCAGTTTCTGGCGGATGTGTTGAGGCGGACGTTCTGGCACGCGCGCAGATGGTCTTGGCCGGTGCGCTAGCAATATTGCGGCGTTACGGCGTTGCCGATGATGCGGCGTGGGACGTTGGCCTTCCATGTGGCGGCGATATTCAGGTGCTGGTGCAGCCGGTGTCGGCGGAAGGCTTTCCAGAAAGCCTGTTTGCCGATATCGTACGCGCCCGCGCCAGCGGCGCGACATTGTCCGTTGTGACCGACCTCGCCACTGGCCGCACTGGGGTAATGCAAGGCGCGCAGGCGGACGGCTTTATCAATCTCTATCATCCCCCCCGCCGCCTGTTGATTGTCGGCGCGGTGGAGATTGCGGCGGCGTTATCGGCGATTGCGGTTTCGCAAGGCATTGATGTTACGTTGTGCGACCCGCGCGGTCGGTTTTTGACGGCGGATCGTTTCCCCGGCGTGCGCTTGGATGACCGCTGGCCCGACGACGCGGTAAAGGCCTTCGCGCCCGATAGCCGCAGCGCGATTGTCACCTTAAGCCATGATCCCAAGATCGACGATCCCGCTTTGATTGCCGCATTGGCAAGCCCCGCGGCTTATGTGGCGGCTTTGGGCTCATCGCGGTCACATCAGGCGCGGCTGTCGCGGCTGTCTGTGGCGGGCGTCAGTGCGGAACATTGCGCGCGGATAGAGGGGCCAGCGGGCGTTGCGATTAACGCGATCAGCGCACCGGAAATCGCGCTTTCAATTGCGGGCGGCATGATCTGTGCGTTCAATATGGGCCTGCGATGATGGAGGCCAAGCAGGTCGCAATTGCCGTCCTTGCCGCTGGAAATGCGCGGCGTTTTGGTTCGGATAAGTTGATGGCGGATTTGGATGGCGCGCCGCTCGGTCTGCGGGCCGCGCGCACTTTGGCCAGCATGGACGCTGCGGCGCATTTTGCGGTGTGCCAGCCCAAGGCGGTTATCTCGTCGCTTTATGCAGGGGCGGGTTATGCGGTGGTCGAAAACTCGAACGTTAATCTTGGGCTTTCGGGGTCGCTGCATCTTGCGGTTGCGGCCGTTGCAAAGACGCAGGCGCACGCCTTGCTGATTGCGCTGGCCGATATGCCATTCATCATGGCCGCACACATCGACGCGCTGATACAGGCATGCGACGGCGACATCCTTGCGTCATCGGACGGCAACCAACCAATGCCACCTGCCATATTTCCGCGATCAAGCTGGCCATTTTTGCTGGAGACCAAAGGCGATGCGGGCGCGCGGCAAATCCTTGCGCCCGCCCGCACAATAGCTGCACCAATTGGCAGTTTGCGCGACATCGACACGCCCGATGATTTGGCCGCTTCAAAATCGCTGCCGCTTGGCATAGACCTTAGCATATGAACCAGCCCTCCGCTCGCCCCGCGATTGAAGCCGCCTTGCGCAACCCCAACCTCATGGCGGCGGCGGTGGCTTTGACAGAAAACAGGTTGGAGGATGCAGAGCCGATTTTGCGCGGGCATTTGCGTGCGGCGCCCACTGATGTCGCGGCGATCCGTATGATGGCCGAGCTGGCCGCACGCGTTGGCCGGTTGAAAGATAGCGAGGCTTTGTTGCGCCGCGCATTGGAACTGACGCCTGATTTCGGCGCGGCGCGGGCCAATTTGGCAACTGTGTTGTATAAGCAAAATCGCTTTCCAGAGGCGCTAGAAAATCTCAACGCCGTTTTGGCTCAAGGGGGTGACAACCCCGTCCAGCAAAACCTGAAAGCCGCAGCGCTTGGACGGATTGGCGGCTATGCAGAGGCTATCGCGCTGTATCAGGAGCTGACCGCGCGTTTTCCGGACCATGCCAAATTGTGGATGAGCTATGGCCATATGCTCAAGACCGTCGGCAATCAGGATGAAAGCGTTGCCGCCTATCGCCGCGCTCTGGCGGTGGAACCCACTTTGGGTGAAGTATATTGGAGCCTCGCCAATTTGAAGACGGTAAGCTTCTCCGACGATGACGTCGCGGCGATGGACGCGGCTCTGGCGTCGGACGGTCTTGGCGCAGAGGACGCATATCATCTGCATTTTGCACTGGGCAAGGCGATGGAGGAGCGCGCTGACCATGATGCGGCATTCGCGCATTATGCAAAAGCAAATGCGCTGCGCAGTGCCGAGCTGCATTATGATCCGCAAGCGGTGCGCATGCAGGTCGACAAAATCATCGCTATATGCACGCCGGAATTTTGGCGCGCGCGGGCGGGGCAGGGGCATGATGCGCCCGACCCGATTTTCATCATCGGTATGCCGCGCGCGGGTTCAACGCTGATTGAACAAATCCTTGCCAGCCATTCGATGGTGGAGGGCACGATGGAGTTGCCCGACATTCCAGCGATGGCGCTACGTGAAGGGCGCGCGTCGGACTGGATTGATGCGACCGTTGCGCTATCCGCCGATGATGCCGACAGGCTTGGCGCGGAGTTTATCGAACGCACGCGGATTCAGCGTAAGACCGCCAAACCGTTCTTCATCGACAAGCTGCCCAATAACTGGAATTACGTCGCGTTCATCCGTCTGATTTTGCCCAACGCCAAAATCATCGACGCGCGGCGGCACCCGCTCGATTGCTGTTTTTCCAATTATCGGCAGCATTTCGCCAAGGGGCAGGCGTTTAGTTACGACCTTGCGCATATGGGGCAATATTATGTGGATTATGTGCGGTTGATGGCGCATTTTGACACGGGTACGTCGGGTTATGTCTACCGCGTCATTCATGAAGAATTGTTGGAAAATCCAGAACGTGAAATTCGCGGGCTATTGGATTTCCTTGGCCTTCCGTTTGAAGACAATTGCCTGAATTTTCATCAGAATACGCGGGCCGTGCGTACGGCATCAAGCGAGCAAGTTCGCCGCCCCATCAACCGTGACGGCGTGGATCAATGGAAGCCCTATGCGGCGCATCTGGAGCCGCTGAAGCGCGCGCTTGGGCCGCTTTGGGAAATCTATCCCGCCACAACAATATAGTTGCTGCATTACAACACAGTGATCTAAAATTAAAAATAAATGACGCAAATTGCGAAAATATATTGCGTGGACGCCATATTGGGGGCCTATTTCTGACAAGGTAAACAGGGAGAGTCGCTACATGCGCCGAACAAATCAGAAATCTAACGTCCGCACAGCATTGGTTATGTTGTTAACATCAACCGCCTTTGCCGTTCCTGCAATGGCGCAGGAAGCGGCGGACACAGACAGCAACGTCATCGTCGTGACCGCGCAAAAGCGGGAACAGAATTTGCAAGACGTGCCAATCGCGATCAATGCCATTGGCAATGAAAAGCTGGACCAATTGCAAGTCAGCGAATTGCAGGATGTTGTGAAGTTCCTGCCATCGGTGACTATCCAGCAAGGCGGACCCGGCTTTGCGCAAGTCTATTTCCGCGGCGTAGCCTCCGGCGAAAACGCAAACCACTCGGCTTCGCTGCCGACGGTTGGCACCTATCTCGACGAAATGCCGATCACGACCATTCAGGGCGCTTTGGATTTGCATGCTTATGACCTTGCGCGTGTTGAGGCGCTCGCCGGACCGCAGGGCACATTATATGGTGCAAGTTCGATGGCTGGCACTTTGAAGCTGGTGACAAACGCGCCTGATACATCCGGTTTCTACGGCAGCGCTGGCGTTGAACTGAACACTATTGCGCATGGCGACCTCGGATCGATTTACGAAGGCTTTGTCAACGTGCCGATTGCCGAAGGTGCAGCAGCGCGTTTGGTTGGCTGGTATCGAGACGATGGCGGCTATATCGACAATGTGTTGGGCGAGCGGACCTATGCCTCGTCTGGTATCCGGCAGAGCAACGCTGCGTTGGTTGAGAAAAACTATAACGACGCCGAAACCTATGGCGCGCGTTTGGCGCTCGGCATCGACCTTGATGACAATTGGACCATTAAGCCAACCGTGATGGGGCAGGTTCAGAATACGCAAGGGAGCTATGCGCAGGAACGTTCGGGGCAAACCACTGGCGAGCTGCAAACCGTTCAGTACAATCCCGAAGGCAGCCGCGATAAGTGGATTCAGGCGGCGATGACGGTAGAAGGCAAGATCGGCAGCTGGGATGTGACCGCGACGGGCGGCTATTTGCGCCGCAAGACCGAAACGCAGACCGACTATTCCGATTATGCCTATTTCTATGACGCTCTGTCTGGTTACGGCAATTATTTCTATGACAATGCCGAAAATCTGGTGAACCCGAACCAGTATATTCAAGGCATTGACCGGTATAACAAAAGCTTCGGCGAATTGCGGGTTGCAAGCCCTGCGGATGCGCCCTTGCGGTTCATCGGCGGTCTATTTGCGCAACGTCAGTCGCATAATATCGAACAGAATTACATCATCGACAATATTGCCGATTCCATCACTGTGACGGGTACCGACAGTAATATTTGGCTGACCAAGCAACAGCGGGTTGACCGCGATTATGCGGCCTTTGGTGAATTAACCTATGATTTGACGGAGAAGCTCTCGCTGACCGGTGGCTTGCGTTATTATAAGTTCGATAACTCGCTTCAGGGCTTCTTCGGCTATTCGGCTGGTTATAGCTCCGACAAATTTGATGAAGATACTGGGGCGTTCATTAAAGATGGAACAGGTGAAGCTGCATGCAACGGACGGCCAGCGATTGTCGATGGCAGCCCTTGCACCAATGTTGACAAATCAACGTCGGACAAGGGTTTCATCCATAAGTTGAACGCAACGTACAAAGTCACCGACGATGTGTTGGTCTATGCGACATGGTCGCGCGGTTTCCGTCCGGGCGGGATCAACCGTCGCGGCACCTTGCCACCTTATGGGTCGGACAAGCTCGACAATTATGAATTGGGCTGGAAAACCACCTTCGGTACGTTCCGCTGGAATGGCGCGGTGTTTCAGGAAGATTGGAATAATATCCAGCTTTCATTCTTGGGTGCAAACGGCCTGACCGAAATCCGCAATGCGGGTGTGGCCCGTATTCGTGGTGTCGAAATGGACGTTGGCTATCGTGCCGGCGGTTTCAGCATCAACACTGGTTTCAGCTATAATGATGCGAAAAGCCAACGCGATTTTTGTAAGATAGCCAACGCAACTTTTGATTGCACCACAGCGGGCAATGAATTGCTTGCGCCATCGGGCTCGCGTTTGCCTGTGACCGCCAAATTTAAGGGCAATGCAATTGCGCGGTATGAATTCCCCATCGCTGATTGGGATGGTCATGTGCAGTTTGCCGTCAATCATACAGGCAGCCGCCGCAGCGATTTGCGGCCAGTGCAGAATGCGATCAAGGGCAATCTGGATGCCTATACAACGGCGGACTTTTCCGTTGGCGTGAAGAATGAAACATGGGCGATTGAGGCATTTGCCACAAACCTGTTCGATACACGCGGCGTGGTGAATACCGGTGTGCAGTGTATTGAAACAACGTGCGGAACGGGTGTCACGCCAACCACGCCAACGGGCGGTGCGTTTTACGACGTGCTCATCAAGCCCCGCATAATCGGTGTGAAATTCTCGCGGGATTTCTAACGATTGTTCCGTTTTCGTCGCGCATAAAACTTGTTGCGCGCAAATTATTGTTATGTCATGTAACGCATGACATAGAGTTCGTCGCTAAAAGCGACAGGGGGAGGAAGCCGGATCTGAAAAGGTCCGGCTTTTTTATTGTCATGAGCTAAGGTCCTCAGGCAAATATGCGTTTGAACACACTGCGGTCGGCTAACACCTCTGCGGCGCAATTATGGCCCGGAGCGCCGGTTACGCCGCCGCCGGGATGGCTACCCGCGCCGCACATATACAGGCCCTTTAACGGCCCGCGATATGCGCCATGGCCCAAAATCGGGCGTGCGGACCATAATTGGTCAAGGCTCATATTGCCATGCATGATATCGCCGCTGACCAGTCCGAATTTCCGCTCCAGCCCCTTTGGGCTCAGGATTTGGTGGCCCAAAACCGACGCGCGGAAGCCGGGGGCATAGGCCTCAACCGTGCTGATGATATCATCGGCAGCCTTGCCTTCTTCGGCGTCCCAATCGCGCGGCGCGCCATCTGCGTTGTTGGGCAGTTCAGGCGCAAATTGTTGGCAGAACAGGCTGGCGACATGCTGTCCTGCGGGCGCGAGGCTGTCGTCGACGGTCGACGGGATAAGGATTTCAACGATGGGCTTTTGCGACCAGCCACCCCGCTTCGCATCCAAAAACGCGCGGTCCATATAATCCAATGTTGGCGCGATGATGATGCCCGATTGATGGTGCTCGCCAACTTCGGGTAAGCACGTGAATTTGGGCAGCTCGGACAAAGCGACGTTCATACGGAACGTGCCGCTACCTGCCTTGAAACCCTTTACGCGGCGTTTGAATTCGGGTTTCAGGTCGGCATCGTCGAATAGGCGTTCGTAAAGCAGCTTTGGCCCGACGTTGGAAATCACGCGGTCGGCAACGATTTCTTCGCCGCTTTCAAGGCGCACGCCCGCAACTTTTTCGCCATCAACCAATACGCGGGATACAGGTGCCTCTAGGGTGATCTCGACGCCCAGATCGCGGCATATCTTGGCCATGATCTGGGTAATCGTGCCCATGCCGCCAATGCTGTGGCCCCACGCGCCCTTATTGCCATTCACTTCACCAAAGACATGGTGCAGCAAGACATAAGCGCTGCCCGGCGTATCGGGGCTGGCGTAATTGCCAACAACAGCGTCAAAGCCAAACGCGGCCTTTACCGCTTCGCTTTCGAACCAGCTATCCAAGAAGCTGCGCGCCGATTTGGTGAACAGTTCCAACACATCACGCTGTTGCGATAGGTTGAGCTTCATCAGCCCGCGTCCCTGCACGGCGGCATCGATAAGGGTCTTTATGCCATCGCCGACATTGGGCGGGGAGCGCAATGCAAGGTCGCGTAACACGTCCGCGACACCCTCCAACATGTCATAATATTGCGGCAAGACCGCCGCATCATGCTTTGAAAAGCGAGCGAATTCAGCCTGTGTGCGTTTCAGCCCGCCACCGAGTTTCAAATAGCCGCCATCTTCTTGAGGCAGGAAATTGGAAATGGGGCGTTCAATGACGCGGTAGCCATGATCGACCAGCTTCATATCGGCGACCACCTTCGGCTGAAGCAGGCTGACGGTGTAGCTTGCGACCGAGTTGCGGAAACCGGGGTGGAATTCTTCAGTGACAGCCGCGCCGCCGACGACATCGCGGCGCTCGACAATGCGGACTTTTAAGCCGGCACGGGCGAGATAAAAGGCGCAAACCAAGCCATTATGGCCAGCACCAATGATGAGGGCGTCATATTTTTTGGTCATTTTCTGCTCCAGCCCGATGCGGGGCGTTGTTCGAGGCGGGCCTCAGGAATGATATTGCGGATTTGGCGGCAGAAGCTTTTCAGGCACACTTCCTTGTCGGACAGCGGACCCATGGAAAAACTGCGGCTCGCCATGCCTTGCTGCACGCGGGTGACAAGGACGGTGTCCTCGGCATTGACTTGACGGTTGATCCGCCAGTTGAGGTAACGCGCGGCGCGCATTTCGCGGCGCCATTGGTAATCGGGGGCGTCAGGAAGGATATAGCTGATCTCACGGATGACGCAGCTATTCGGCCCAGTGGGCAGCCATTGCATGAAGTCAACTTGATCGGGATATATGTCAAAAGCAACTGAGGGCCATAGCTTGAAATACAACCAGCGCGTCTGATTAGCGGCAGGCAAATGCGGGACTGGCGGCAGCATGTTTTGATAGGCGCGTTCCGACCAATTGGCCGATGGCCGGTCCACAAGGTCGCCCCACATGCGGTCGACATGCGGTTGCGCCTCAACACCATAGCTTTTGCCGAACAGGCGTGTGAGGCCGGGATGCGCGACGGTGATATGCAAGCCGTCGGAATAATTGTCGCCGATATTTTTCCAGTTTACATCGCGCGGGCGCATGGTGACGCGGCCAAGCGCCGTCAATTCCTCAAAACGATAAGGCGCAACTTGCGCTTCATAAGGGGCCATCATTTCGGCCACCGAAGGCCCGCCGCTTTCCAGACGGACGAAGATGAACCCGCGCCAGATTTCCATGTCGACGGGCACAAGGCCGGCCTTATCCTTGTCCAGCGTCGGGTAAGATGCGCTGTCGGGTACGCCAGTCAAGCGGCCATCAAGGTCATAGGTCCATGCGTGATAGGGGCAGACCAATTTCTTGGCGCAGCCGCCGGAGCCATCGACCAAGCGGCTGCCCCGGTGACGGCAGACATTCGTGAACGCGCGAAGCACGTGGTCCGCGCCGCGCACGACAATGACGCTTTCATTGATATAATCGAGGCTGTGCCAGTCACCCGCACCCACGACGTCGCTAACATGGCACACCACCTGCCACGACGGGCGGAAGATGCGGTCCACCTCAAGTGCGGCAAATTCGGGATCATCATAGGTCCAAGCCGGCAGGCTCCAACCTTCCAAATGATCATGCGATATGTCTAAGCCCGATTCGGACATCTTGCTCCCCTTGTTATACGAGTGTATAACAGCGGCATGCAACCGCGACAAGTCTTCACCCGAAAAAGCGCTGACACGCGCCGCGACGCATTGATTGCGGCTACGGCGCGCTGCCTATCCATGCGCGGTGCGCATGGGACGTCGGTGCGCGCCATTTGCCTGGAGGCCGGGGTGTCGGCGGGTTTGCTGCGGCATTATTTCGGCGGAATTGATGCGTTGGTGGCCGCAACCTATCGTGCCACTGGCGCGCGCGTCTCCGATGCGATGCACGCGGCGGTTAACGCTGTTGCGTGCGATAACCCGCGCGGCCGGTTGTTGGCCTTTGTGAACGCAAGTTTTCGTGCGCCGATTGCAGATCCGGAGCTGCTCGCCACATGGCTGGCGTTTTGGAGCCTGTCGCGCACGGTGCCCACCATTGGCGAAATCCATGATGAGATTTACGCTGAAAACCGGCAGGATATGGAGCGCCTCATCCTTGCCTGCCCCAACGCTCCAGCAGACGCCCGATTGGCGGCAGTGGCGCTGACGGCTTTGGTCGATGGCCTATGGCTTGAATTAAGCCTTGGCAATGCGCCGTTCAGCGTGGCTGAGGCGGAGGCTTTGGCCGAAAAATGGCTGGATAGTTTCATCTGAGACGGCACCTGCGCCTGTCATAAGGATGCAATAGCTATTTATTAACGCAGGCCCCGAAGCATCGTTACGGTGCGCCCAATGGATAGTTGGGAACGCAAAAGGGGAAGCCGATAATGTCATTTATAATCAATCGCCGTCATTTGTTGGCGACCGCTGGCTTTGGTCTTGGCGGGCTGATGCTGCCGGGCGGCGCTGCCATGGCGCAGACGCTTCTTGGTCTCACTGGATTTACGCACAATGTTGCAAGCGGTGAGCCTGGACCCGACTCGGTGCTGTTATGGACGCGCTATGTGAACCCAACGGGCGGCGCATCCAAAGTGCGCGTTGAAATTTCCGAAAGTCAGGATTTTATCAAGATTGCAGGCGGTGGCGAAATGGTCACTGGGCCATGGCGCGACCATACGGTCAAAATCACCGTCGATAATCTAGCGCCCGGCAAATGGCATTGGTTCCGCTTCATCGCGCCCGATGGCAGCATTTCGTCGGTTGGTCGCACCAAGACGTTGCCCGTTGGCAAGGCGGCGAAGTTCAACATCGCGATATTCTCCTGCTCCAATCTGGGCTTTGGTGAATTCAACGCATATGGCCATGCGGCTGCGCGCAACGACATTGATCTCGTGCTGCACATGGGCGATTATATTTATGAATATGGCCCTGGTGGTTATGATGGCGGCGCAAAGTTTGCCGCACGGATGTTCCCGGCGGATGAAATCCTAACGCTTGCGGACTACCGCCTGCGCTATGCCAGCTATCGTTCGGACGCGCAGTTGCAGGCGTTGCATGCGAACTTCCCGATGATCGTTAATACCGACGATCATGAAACTGCCAATGACAGTTGGGAAGGTGGCGCGCAAAACCACAGCGTTGACGAAGGCGACTGGAGCGCCCGGCGCAACGCAGCGATGCAGGTATGGCGCGAATGGTTGCCCGTCGGTGAGCAGCCATGGAAGGAATATGCGATTGGCGACCTTGCGACATATTATCGCACAGACACGCGCGCAATCGCGCGGACCAAGCCCTATGAATATAGTGACCTTCTGCGCTCAGGTGATCCGGCAAAGGCACTATCTAAATACCGTGATGGCGCGTGGCGCGATCCATCGATGACGATGCTGGGCAGCGAACAAGAGGCGTGGTTGTCACGCGCAATTGGCCGCAGCCGTTCCACATGGGCGGTGCTCGGTTCGGGTACCAATATGGGCTATAACTACACGCCGGAGAGCGCGATGGATTGGGTCCCCCAATTTGCCCCTGAACGCGCTAAAAACTATGTACGTCAGGGCATTGCTGCGACCAAGGCGGGCTTACCTTATAATCTCGACAATTGGGGCGGTTACCCCGCTGCGCGTTCGCGCTTGTTGGCGGCAGCGCAGCGCGCAGACGCGAACTTGGTCGTGGTCACGGGCGATAGCCATAATGGCTGGGCGTATGACTTGCCAGAAGGCGGCAAGCCAGCCGGCGTTGAATTTGGCGGCCACAGCGTCTCGTCGCCAGGCTTTGAAAGCGCGATTCCGTTGACTGACCCAGCCGTTGTTGCGCGCACCTTGGTTGGCGCCAGCAAACAGGAATTGCGCTGGGTGGATACATCCAACCGTGGCTATATGCATTTGTCGCTCACGCCGCAGGCTGCAACCAATGAATGGGTGTTCATGCAGACGGTGAAAGACATCTCGCTTGCCACCAAGACGGGCCATAAAATGAAAGTGCGGCCAGGTCGAAAAATATTGGAGCAGGCATAAGTCCTGATCCAAGACTGCGTTGTTAACTAGTCAGTTAAATCGCCTTGATTTTGTGTCACGCCTCGCGCCATAGGGGAACCTTGGCGTGAGGAGAGAATGACATGCAATTGGCTGGGCTGGGATATAGCGAAGAACAGATCGAGCTTTTGGATGTGGCCACAAGCTTTTGCCGCGACAAATCGCCTATCGACCGGGTCCGCAAGCTTATGGACAGCGATTTGGGCTATGACGCGGATGTCTGGGCCGAAATGGCCGCTCTGGGCTGGACGGCAATCGCCATAAACGAGGCGCATGGCGGCGTTGGCTTAAGCCTCGCTGAAGTCGTGCCGGTGGTTGAACAAATGGGCCGCCACCTGATGGCATCGCCTTTGGTGTCATCGACCTTAGCCGCGCAGGCGCTTAATGTCTGCGGCACGGACGCACAAACGTCTGAATGGCTGCCTCGGCTTGCAGAAGGGGCAATTGGCACGCTGGCGCTGTCCGAAGCGCATGGCGACTGGGACCTTCAGAATATCACAGCGACGGCAAAGCTGGAGGGTGGCTCGGTGCATTTGTCTGGACAAAAGCTTTTTGTCGCATGGGCACAGACCGCCGATATCGTCATTGCGTCGGTGATGTTGGATGGCAAGCCAGCTCTGGTTTTGCTCACCGCGCAGGACGTTGCGGGTCGCCTTCGCCGCGAAGTGATTATAGACGAGACCAAACGTAGCTTTGCGTTGTCGCTGGATGGCTTGGTGGTATCGCGCGCCGCCTTGCTTGACACTGGGCGCACCGCATCGACGCTGTCGCATATTGAGCAGGCCGCAAACCTGCTGCAAAGTGCCGAAATGTGCGGTGGGTCGCAAAGCGTGATCGATTACACCGTCAGCTATCTGCAAACGCGCAAGCAATTCGGCAAAATCATCGGCGAATATCAGGCGCTGAAGCACCCGACGGTCGACGCCTATGTCGACTATGAAAAGGCGCGGTCGCATTTATACAGCGCTGCCAATAGTTTTAGCGATCAAGGCGTTGGCGAAATCGCCGTGCGCATGGCAAAGGCGGCGGCGGATGCAACATATAGCTTTGCCGCCGACCGGGCGATCCAGTTTCACGGTGGTTTTGGCTTTACCCATGATTGTGACGCAGGCCTTCACCGCCGTGCCGCGATATTTCATGCGTCGCAATTTGGCGATGCGGCGTGGCAACGCGCAAAGCTTGCCCCTTTGCTGCTGGGTTGAGACCATTTGCTCCATGCAAGGACGCCGCGAAGGTGAATTTAAGTGGTCCTGACCCTAGGGAGCACACCATCAACTCCCGACATTATATGCAGGACTGTAAAAGTTTACATCTCTTACAATGTGCGCCTAAGCCTCAGTTTTAGGTAAGTTTTGCGATTTGGTTTCATATTGGCGGTATTTGCTGCCGTTCCGGCGGAGATATGCCGTGCATTTATGCGCGCCCAACGCAACAGCTTGAATGGGAGCTATAAGTGTCGGGTCATACCGACACTTCGCACATTCAATTTGCATAATCCGGCAACAAGGGACCTATTGTAACCATAGGTACCCATGTTGCCTGCAATTTGTGCCACTGGGAGCCGATCATATTTCCCACGACGGACCCGTTAGCACGCCGGGTCAAAAAATTTCGATTTATTATGCTGGAGTTTTAACAGCATGCGGGTGAATGCCTGAAGCTCTTCTTCCGTTGGTGTATTGTTCTGTTTTGCGTTCTGGTCGCGCACGACGGGTGGATCAAGCCTTTGGGTCAGGGCCGTGATCTGGAACCGGTTGGCCGTCGCAAAATGATGGGCGGACGCCCGGCAAAGCGCTTCGGCCAATTGCTCCATCGACACTGGCTTACTAAGCAAATCTATAGCTTGCGATTGCATTGCCTTGGTGGCGACTTGCAAGCTCGAATGCCCCGTCAGCACCAAGGTCACAATGGGTCGGTTCAGTGCGAAGCGGTTGGAAATTTCAGACAATAATGAAATGCCGTTCATGCTGGGCATTTCAAGGTCAGTAATAACAACGCCGATTTCATGTGATTCCGCGATTTGTTTCAATGCGTCGGGTGCGCTGGTGGCCGATCTCATGGTGTAACCCAAATTGGCTATCGCATCGCAATATTCATCGAGACACGCCGGATCATCGTCGACCACAAGAACCGTACAACCCTTGGATGTCTTTTTTTTGGGCCATTTCACTGTCCGAGCCAATGACGTGCATGGCATTTCCTCACGCCTGAATGTGATTTCAAGATCGTATCGACCTGGACCGCCGTAACGCTTTATCCCTTATTTTATGTTTAGCGTCAACCGCTTGACGACCACCATTATTCTTTACATGTGCTTGCTGCGTCGTCGTTCATCCGCTCAAACTCTCATCATTTCCTTGCACCTGTCATCTAAGCGAGCATAGATACAGGCGCGGCGGGAGACGCACAGATTGTCGGGGGGAAATAAGCATGGGCAGGATCGAACAAACCGCAGATAGCCAGGCGTTTAGTCACCCCAAAGGCCTGTTCTATTTATCCTTTACCGAAATGTGGGAACGCTTTTCCTTTTATGGGATGTCTGCGTTGCTCACGCTTTACATGGTCAAAGAGCTGCTGCTGCCTGAAAATGCGGCGCAGGTCATTGGGCTAGCTGCGCTGCGCAATATGTTCGAATTTCGCGGACCGATGAGCGACGTGGCTTTTTCGGCGATCATTTATGGTTGGTATGCGGGCCTTGTGTATTTCACGCCAATTGTCGGCGGTTGGGTTGCCGACCGGATATTGGGGGCAAAGCGCACCGTGATGATCGGCGTCGTCCTGATGAGTGCGGGGCATTTGGCGATGTCCTTTTACGCCAGCTTTCTGTTCGCGCTTTTGCTGCTGATCCTTGGTTCGGGGTTTCTTAAGGGTAATATCTCTGCGCAGGTCGGCGCACTATACCCTCGGTCGGATGAGTCCATGCGGTCACGCGGCTTTACCATTTTTTCGACCGGAATTTGCATTGGGGCAGCGAGCGGACCGCTCGTGACTGGGCTGATTGCGACGCTTTATGGGTGGCATGCAGGGTTTGCAGTTGCCGCAGCTTTGATGTTGATTGCGCTCGTCGCTTATATTTTGGGCCAGCGGCACTTGCCTGATGACCGCCCTGTGGCACGCAAACAGAAGAGAAAGCCGCCTTTGACACACAAAGAGAAGAAACGCTTAGCGGCCCTCTTGTTGATGATTGCGCTGACGATACCGGCGGAAATCGCTTACCCCATGGTGTGGAGCATCGGCATCTTGTGGGTCGATCAATATGTTAACTTGGCGACATCGCTTGGCGAGGTACCATCAAGCTGGTTTGCATCGATGGATTCGATCGGCGCGATATTGGCGGCCCCTGCGCTGGTTATGTTTTGGGCATGGCAGGCAAAGCGCGGCAGCGAACCCAGCAGCGTTACCAAAGTAGGTATTGGAACATCCATCATTGCCATTGCCGCACTTCTTTTCGCTTATGGCAATTTAGGACAAAGCGCGCCGGACAGTGTGAACGCGGGGTGGGCAATCGCTGGCTGGCTGATCATGGGGCTTGCCTGGATGTATTATTGGCCAACGACTTTGGCCATTGTCAGCCGCGCGGCACCTGAAGGGATGGGCTCTTTCCTGATGGGTGTTGCGTTTCTGTCTCCCTTTGTCGCGCATGTGCTGGCGGGATGGATTGGCAGCTATTTTGATCAAATGAGCCCGTCGGTTTTCTGGGCTATGGATGCTGGCATCGCTATTGTCGGCTGTACGGTCATTTTGCTGTTCCGCAAACGCCTTCAAGCCGCGCTGGACCCAGATGTTGAGGCGTAAAGGTCCTTACCCTAAGCCTTAGAAAATGCGCGCACCTTGGCGGCGGAGTTCTTGTTGCACGGTGCTGATATCGACCTCGCAAAAATCGCGATCCGACTTGACGGCCAACGCCGCAGCAACGCCCGCGCCTTGTCCGGCAACCGCGCAACACATCATGTTCCGGACCGCAGCATGGCTAACCTTGTCGCCGCCAATCACGCGGCCAGCGGTAATTAAATGCCGCACAATTTTGGGTAACATCGACCGGTAAGGCAGTTGAAAATAGCGGCCCGTCGTCGGCAAAATAAGATAGCCATAGCCGTCGATAAATTCGGGGAAGATCCCAATGCTGTCGTCAAAACGGCCTTGCTCCATCACATCGTCTGCGGTCATATTATACAGCGCATCAATCTTGCGGGTATCGCGAATGCCTAATGTCATGCCGAAGTTACGAATTTTGGCGTCCTCGCAGCCAGGCATGAACGCCTGCAACGCTGATATGGCGTACATCGCCTGCTTACGCCCTGCCATTTCCCCATGCGTCAGGGCATCGGGATCCGTGCCGTCCAGATACAGATGACACATGTTGAGATAGGTGAGATCCCCCTGATCGGAAACGGTGCCCCAAGTGCCGGCCATTGTCTTAACGCTGTCGGGTATCAGGCCAGCCTCCAACGCCTTTTGAAACGGCTTGCGTAAAAAAGGCGAGAACATTTCATCCTCTTTACCACTGGTGATCACTTCCCACTCTCCGCCCATGGCCCAGTCGCCATAGGTTTGCGGGTCCGCCTTCACCGCATCAATGAACCGCGTCTTGTTCACGCCGCACATCGAAAACATGACCGATACCGACATCATTTCGTCCACGGGATGCTTATGCGTTGGCGCACCGGCCCGGTGGGCAATGTCGGCGTCTCCTGTTGCGTCAATCACCCGCTTTGCAAGGATCGCTTCGCGGCCCGCCTTGCTTTCCACAATCACGCCACGGATCGTGTTGCCATCCATGATGGGCGCAACACATAATCGGTGCAGCATCGGGATCACGCCTGCTTCCTCAACCAGCGTATCTGCGACAAATTTAAACGCTTCGGCATCCAGGCTGTGGCTGATCGATTGCGGCTCTGGCATGGCCGCGCCCATTAATTTGGCGCGGTCTTCAAACTCTCGCCCGATACCCTCGCTGTCGATTGTGGCCGGGTGCCGATACCATGCGAAACCCTCCACGCCGACCTGCGTGATGTTTCCGCCGAAACAGCCATAACGTTCGAGCAAGGTTGTTTCGACGCCCGCCCGCGCCGATGCCAAAGCTGCGGCAAGGCCACCGGGGCCAGAACCAATGACAAGCACATCGGTTTGGCGGATCACATCAATATTGCGGGCGGGCTCAACTATTGTTTGTATCATCTTTGCGCAATATCCCAATTTGGCGCGACGTAAAATGGCGCATTAGACGGGGCGAGCATAGGCTTACCAAGGATATGATCGGCCGCCTTTTCACCGATCATGATCGTCGGCGCATTTAGGTTGCCCGTGGTGATGGTTGGCATCACGCCGCTATCCACGACGCGCAGCCCTTGGACACTGATGACACGCAATTCGGGGTCGACCACGGCCATCGGGTCACGTGGACTGCCCATCTTGCATGTGCAACTGGGGTGCAGCGCGCTTTCGACATGTTCGGCAATGAAGGCGTCAATCTGCGCATCGGTGACAATGTCCGCGCCGGGTTGAATTTCACGTCCGCGAAAGGGCGCAAAGGCGGGCTGTTGAAAAATCTCCCGCGTCAGCCGCACGCAGGCCCGCATGTCTGCCCAATCGTCGGGATGGCTCATATAATTGAACAGGATTTTGGGCTTGTCATGCGGGTCCGCGCTTTTGAGCGTCACGGTGCCCCGGCTTTTGGACCGCATGGGGCCAACATGGGCCTGAAAACCATGTTCGGACGCCAACGACGATCCATCATAATTGATAGCCATGGGAAAGAAATGATATTGGATATCGGGATATTTTATACCGGCGCGGCTGCGGATAA
The DNA here is from genome assembly GCF_945882965.1 of Sphingorhabdus sp. EL138. GTDB lineage: Bacteria > Pseudomonadota > Alphaproteobacteria > Sphingomonadales > Sphingomonadaceae > Sphingorhabdus_B. The sequence continues at coordinate 26,334 of NZ_CAMCWY010000019.1, read as the reverse complement.
AGCCGCAGCTTTCAAACTGGTTTGACGCCCCTAAGCCCGACCGACCCAATAGCCATTGGGCACCGACCATAAATTTACCGAGAAGATTTGCCTTGCCGTATAAAGTTATTGGCTGCGTACAGGCCATTTGGAAATAGAATTCCAGATGATCTTGCAGGTTTGCGCCCACACCTGGCCTGTCCGCGCGCACGTCTATGCCATGCGCTTTCAACTCCTCGGCGGGGCCAATGCCGGAAAGCTTCAGCAGCTGAACCGAATTGATGGGACCGCCCGACAGGATGACTTCGCGGGCCGCGTGCACCTTATGCATTTGGCCTGCGCGTTCATACTCCACCCCAATGGCGCGCGTGCCGTCAAACAGGATGCGCGTGGCCAATGCCTTTTGTATGACTTTGAGGTTGGGGCGTTTGCGGGCGTCATACAAATAGGCCTTCGCCGCCGAACAGCGCGTGCCGTCCCGCACCGTCATGTCCATCCGGCCAAAGCCTTCTTGGGCATAGCCGTTATAATCCTCGGTCAGGCTATAGCCCGCTTGCTGCGCCGCATCGAGCCAAGCGTGATGCAGCGGATTGTCGAGCGGGCCATAGCTGGTCGACAACGGGCCATAGCCGCCGCGATATTCGTCCCCACCTTCGGCCCGGCCCTCGGCGCGTTTGAAATAAGGCAGCACATCGGCATAGCCCCATCCGGTTGCGCCTTCCTCTTCTTTCCAATGTTCAAAATCGAGCGCATTGCCGCGCACATAGACAAGGCCGTTAATCGAGGAAGAACCCCCCAACCCCTTACCGCGTGGGCAGTTCAGGCGTCGGTTGTTCAAATGCGGCTCCGGCTCGCTTTCATAGCCCCAATTCCACCTTTTGGTGTTCATGGGGTAGGCAAGCGCGGCGGGCATCTGAATCAACACGGAGCGGTCACTGCCCCCATATTCCAGCACCAGGACGTTATGCGTGCCATCGGCACTTAACCGATCCGCCAACACGCACCCAGCCGACCCTGCGCCGACGATGATATAATCTGCGGCCTCAATCAGGGGCATATATGGGCTCCAGTGCCGCCGCAACCCCACGCTGCGCGCGCGTCAGACTGTTGGTAAAAATACCGCCGGACAAAAGGACGATTGCAGATTGGGTGTGTGTAAGCATGCCAACACCATAGCCGTTGGGTAGGGGCAAAGTCGAGACTGTGTTGGTGGGCGTGTTGGTGGGGTTTTCGTGGTTGCAATTGCGTCCAACTAATGCGGCATACCTATTGGGGGTTGACGCACGTGCCGCTGTAATTCGCTTAGCTTGACTTTTCACCCGTCGTCATTCCCGCACAGGCGGGAATGACGCAGAGTTTTGGGAAAAAAGGCGATAGGTGAAGCTATTGAGGGCATAACCCACCTGTCACCATAGTTGCCATCGTCGCCCCAGCGCAGGCTGGGGCCTATCTCGCCCGTCGGTCTCCCCAGACATACGTGATGGGGACCAGCCTCCGCTGGTGCGACGGTGTTTTAGGACGACGGGTAGGGCAATATTCTACGTCCTCCGGGGCTGGCCTCCGGCCGCCTTCGACTCCTGCGTGAACCATATTAAGAATGAAGGTAACCGGCGCGCCCAACCCGTTCTTTGCGCCCGCGCATCCCTACGCGATCAGTTGGCCCAATAGACATATACCTGATTCTTCTTCCATTGGGCATTGAGCGGCACATCGATGCGGATCGCGCCTTCGAGTAAGCCGGGCCATAGCGGTTGGGGAAGTCCGGCATTTTGGGCTTCGATTAACTTGCGAAGTTCCGCCACGCGCGCGGGGTCTTTAGCGGCCAAATTGACTTGCTCGGTTGGATCGGTGGCAAGGTTGAACAGCCATGCCTTTTCGGGACGTTTAGAAATCTGCAATTTCCAGTCCCCTGCGCGGACAACGCGGTAATGGCCCGAACGCCAGAAGGTGATGTCGCGTTTTGGCCCAGTGCCAAGCAGGTTGAAGCTGTCCATCTTGCGATCAGTGGGCAGGCTTGCGCCCGTTGCCGCTGCAATTGTTGCAAACATATCCAGATGCTGGGCCACGTCATTGCGCACGGTACCCGGCGCGATTCTGCCCGGCCAGCGCATCAGCATCGGCACGTGAATGCCGCCTTCAAAAAAGGTGCCTTTATACCCGCGATAGGGTGTGTTGTGGTCCTTTATACCTGTGTACCACGCGCCGCCATTGTCGCTGGTAAAGATAACCAAAGTATTGTTGTCGAGGCCGGTGTCCTTCAGTTTTTGCAACACATCGCCAATCCGCCGGTCGAGTTGGCGCATCATCGCGCCATAGACGCGCTGCGTATGATCCGTGATCTGCGGCAGGGCGTCATAATCCGATTTCAGCGCCTGCAACGGGGTGTGCGGGGCATTATAGGCGAGATACATGAAGAAGGGCCGGTTCTTGTTCGCGTCAATCGCGGCCAATGCATTGTCAGTGAAATAGTCGGTCAGATGGCCTTTGGGGCGAAAACGCTGACTGTTCCCCCAATAGACGGCATAGGGCAGATTTGCCCATAAAAAGCGGTCAATCGGGTCCCATGGCAGCTTTGCATTGACGACTTGCGGGTCATCTTCGGCCATGAACAAATCGCCGCCGGAACGCATACCAATGCTTTCGTCAAAACCCTGTGACGTTGGCCGCAATGGCTTGGCCTCACCCAAATGCCATTTGCCGATGTGGATGTTATGATACCCCTTGGCTTTCAGCACCTCAGGCAACATGATCTCCGCATTGGGCACCCCCATATCGGCATAGGCCGGCAGGTCGTGGTTAAGCTCTTTATGATAGATGGTTGGATAAGGTGAATTCCCATTCGTGTGCGCCAGGCTTGAAACAAAAGCCGCTGGAACAGCGGTAAATTCAAAACCGAACCGTGTTGGATAACGCCCGGTCATTAAGGCCGCGCGCGACGGCGAGCAGGTGGCATTGGCGGCATAGCCATTGGCAAAGCTGACGCCCTGTTTGGCAATGGAATCGATATTGGGGGTCGGCACCGCGCCTCCGGCAACGCCGCCACCGTACAGCGAAATGTCGTTCATCCCCAGATCATCGGCGACAATCAGGATGACATTAGGCGGACGTTCGCCCGATGGTGCCACCGCAGGACCCTGCGCCCATGCAACGGGACGGTTTTCGGCAATGGGTTCACGCCATTCACCAATGATGCCGGGCAGATAGATTTTATACTGCTGAAAACCCAAATAGCCCGCGCCGATCAACAGCATTAATGCCCCGATCCATATCCATTTTTTCATGCTGGGCTCTCCGGTTGGGTTTGACGTGATTGCCGCACGGACAGCCACAGAAATAGCAGAATTATCGGTAGCGAAATCAGGCTAACATAGTGTTCGGGCGGGTGATGGCCGCTGACTGGCGCATGATTTATCCAGCCCGACCAGCTAAGCAATAGGCGCTCGATGAAAGACACAATAAGAAACAGCGGCACCAGCGCGCGGTAACGCAACGCGACCGCCAGCGTGACTATGCCATGTGCAATCTGTGTCGCGCCAGCCCAGGCAAACATGCTAAAGATCAACGTTGGATTATGGCTGAGATCAAGCCCTGCGATAACACCCGCACCACCATCGGGCAGGAAACTGTGGATCATCCCCGGTATGATCCAGCCAATGCCATAAGCGGCCAAAAACCACGCGGCGTAGCGGGAACCACGATATTGGTTATTTGTGCTCGGCGGCAGAATGGTGCGCATCTCCAATGTCTCCCCCATCTCTACTTTACGTATCGATATTCCGCCCGGCTGCGAGCATGATCATCCAGCCACTTGCCATCATGACCGCGGCAAAACCGATCAACCCATTGGCCAACCCCCAAAGGCCGGCTGCTGCGCCATAATGATGCACCGCAAACAAAAGCGATCCGCCAAGGAGAAAGGCCGGCGCGTGGCGCGCGGCGTCTGCGCCGACATTCATGAATGTGGCACAAGCGATGCTAGCCATGCTGTGCATGAACTGGACTTGGGCACCGATCCGGACGATTGGCGCCACAGGTTCAGGCGCATAGGCCGAGAGCATAAGCGCGATGGTGGAGAGGAGCGCGTTGACCGTGGCAAGCCGCATCCAACGCTGCCGGGTCCAGAGAGCCCAGTGACGTTCCTGCGTCCGTAATGTCATCAGCCAAATGTCAGCAGGGCGATATGGCTGAGGGCTGCGATCAACGCCAGCACCAGCGCAACCGTCACGCGTGGGCTTACATAAAAGGACACCACCCGCTGTGTCGGGAAGGAGAAGGTCGCCAAAGTGCCAAGCAGCTTATCCGGATGGCCTTCCATAAACGCAGGATTCATCACCAGCTTCATCATGTCGCGGCGGCTGCGGTACCGCATCAGGCCAAAGATCGTCCAGTCGGGGTCCGCCTCGGTGTTCCACGCATCGATATATCCGCCAACCTTGCGTCCGACCATGCCGGGATGACCGCCAGTGCGGAACAGAACCGGCATGAAGCGTTTCGAATAGCGCTTGAGCAGATCAAAACCTTGAACCATTTGCCCCGTTTTGGGGTCCTCAACCTGCTCCATCTGCGCTTTGACCAGATTGAGCATGACAAACTCGCGGCCATCATCGGCTTCGAGGAAGGCACGCATAACATCGGCGCTATTTCCTGTGCCCTTAAAACGCCCTGCCATTTGCGCAAGAAACGCATCAATTTCGGCAGGCTTGAGTGGGTCGGACCAGTTGTCATACCAGAGACGAAATACGCCATAAGCGAGCAGCGCCGTGCCCCAGATTATCCAAATAGTCATGGCTCTAACTGCCTTTCTTTGTGGCGCGCTCGGCATCGCGCCGCGCCTTTGCTGCCGCTTGACAGGCGGGTGACGTTTTTTTGATATTTTTGATGAGGCAGGCGCGGACTTTTTCGCGGCTAAAAGTGCCCAATTCTGCAGAGCAGTATTTGCGGATATCCGGCATGCACGCTTCGCGCACATTGTCTTGCGCTGACAGCTGTGTAGCAGACAGCAGCAGTGCCGACGCCGTCAAAATGAGCATATTTTTCGACATTTTTAGCTTTATCCCCGTCCAACACCGCAGTGGAGCTTTATTGGCATTAATTGTGCCAAAATATATTTGCAATCGCTTTTGTGGCTTGCGCGCGGGTCTTTTTGCCGCAAGGCTAGAACGCATGGCCAATGTATCGCACAAAATGACAGCTCGCCTGACAGCGCAGCACGCCGATGGTCGCCGCGAGCGCAGCCGGTCTAGCCGCTCAAAGATCGTCGCTGCTTTGCTCGACCTGGTGGGCAAGGGCGAAGTCGCCCCCAGCGCTGCGCGTGTTGCGGAGGTGGCAGGCGTCGGGCTCCGCTCGGTTTTCCGACACTTTGACGATATGGATGGGTTGTACCGTGAAATGGGCGAGGTGATTGAGGCGCAGGTGATGCCCATCATCCTGCAGCCGCCAACGGGCGCTACTTGGCAGGCAAAGCTGTTCGACATCGCGGATCGTCGGGCGGTGGTTTTCGAAACCATTTTGCCTTATCGGATTTCAGCCAATCTTAAACGTTTCCAGTCGCCCTATCTGATGCAAGACTATCGCCGGATGCTGCGGCTCGAAACTGATACCATTGAGGCGTATTTACCCGCGATGGTGAAGGCCGATGTGGCGGGGGCCCATGGTCTTAATGTCATATTGAGTTTCCAGACTTGGCGACTGTTACGGCATGATCAGGAACTGCCTGTTGACGATGCCAAGGCTGTCGTGCGGCGTTTGCTGGGCGATGCTATTGCCGCCATGCCGGAGGATTGATGCAACGCTTCGGTCTTGCTCTGGGTCTGGTTTTAGCGCTGTCTGGCTGCACCGATGCATCTGGGCCGCCCGAAACAGTATGCACTGGCCTGTCGGGTAACAATATGGTCTGGGTGCCCGGCGGTAGTTTCGTGATGGGTGATGATCCCCATTACCCGGAGGAAGGCCCGCCGCAGACCGTGAAGGTCAAGGGATTCTGGATCGATGCAAATGAGGTCACCAACGCCGAATTTGCGGCCTTTGTACAGGCGACTGGTTACAAGACCATAGCGGAGCGCGATCCGCCCAAGCTGCCCAATGCACCGCCAGACATGCTGGTTCCGGGTTCTGCTGTGTTCAATGTCCCGTCGGACGCTGACCCGCGGTGGTGGCGCTGGGTGCCGGGCGCGCAATGGCGACATCCTTCCGGGCAGAAAGAGAGCATCGTCGGGCGAGACCGCGAACCTGTTGTCCAGATCGCCTATCAGGATGCAGAGGCTTATGCGACATGGGCGGGCAAAGAATTGCCGAGTGAAGCGCAGTGGGAATATGCCGCGCGTGGCGGCGCGGCGGCTTTGCCGGAGCCAGTTGATGCGCAGGGCCGACCGCAAGCTAATTATTATCAAGGCGTCTTTCCGGTGAAAAACCTGAACACCGACGGCTATGTCGGACGCGCCCCTGTGGGCTGTTTTAAACCCAACGGATTTGGTCTGTACGATATGATCGGTAATGTGTGGGAATGGACGAGCGCCAGCGGCGCGCGCGCCGATGCCAGCGAGGAGGTTAATGTCATCAAAGGCGGATCTTACCTTTGCGCCGCCAATTATTGCGCGCGTTATCGTCCCGCCGCGCGTCAGTTTCAGGAACGCGGGCTGGGGACCGACCATATCGGGTTCCGGCTGGTGGATATGAAGAAGGTTGGACCGACTCCTTGACCCGCCTTTCATAATATGGCATTTAAAGTGTCAATATAATTTGTTTTAGGGGTTAATTTTTGAAAGTCCTTCGCACACCCGATAGCGCCTTTGCCGATATCCACGATTTTCCTTTTGCGCCAAATTATGTGGAGATTGCCGATCCCTCGGACGGCACAGCATTGCGCGTGCATTATGTGGATGAAGGGCCGCGCGATGCGCCGGTGGTGCTGATGATGCATGGTGAGCCAAGCTGGAGCTATCTGTATCGCCATATGATTGGCCCGGTCGTTGCGGCAGGCTATCGCGTTATCGCGCCTGACCTGATTGGCTTTGGTAAATCTGACAAGCCAACCAAAAAAACCGACTATAGCTATGCTCGCCATGTTGGCTGGATGCGTCAGTGGATCGAGGCGCTTGACCTGAGCAACATGACGCTCGTCTGTCAGGATTGGGGGTCGCTAATCGGCCTGCGCCTTGTCGCAGAAATGCCAGATCGCTTTGCCAGCGTCGTCCTGTCCAATGGCGGCTTGCCCGAAGGCGGCCCGGCACCGCGCGCTTTTGCCATTTGGCGCGCCTTTTCCCAATGGAGCCCGTTTTTTCCGATCGGCAGAATCGTCAACGCCGGGGCAAAGCGCGCACTCAGCGCTGCCGAGATCGCCGCTTATGACGCGCCGTTCCCCGACAGCAGCTATAAGGCCGGAGCGCGGATATTCCCCAGCTTCGTTCCGTTTGAAAATAATATCGCGATCCCCGATCAGAAGCGCGCATGGCAAGTGTTTGAGCAATGGGAAAAGCCATTCCTGTGCTGCTTCAGCGATGGTGACCCCGTCACGCGCGGCGGCGAGAGCCGTTTCATCGGCCGTGTTCCCGGCACTGCGGGCCAGCCGCATTGCACGTTAAAAGGCGGTCACTTCATTCAGGAAAATGACCCGCAAGGCTTCGTCGACTGCATCCTAAAAGTGAGATAGCCATGAAGGTCTTGCGAACCCCGGAAGCCGCTTTCGCCGACCTTTCGGACTATCCCTTCGCTGCACACTATCTTGAGGTTGATGCACAAAATACGCAACCCTTGCGGCTTCATTATGTCGATGAAGGCCCCCGCGACGCTGCGCCGATCCTGCTGCTTCATGGAGAGCCGACTTGGTCCTATCTCTACCGCAAATTTGTGCCCTCGCTCGCTGCCTCTGGCCATCGGGTGCTGGCCCCTGATTTGATCGGCTTTGGCAAGTCTGACAAGCCTGCCAGTGGTGACGATTATAGCTATGAACGCCATGTTGCGTGGATGAGCGACTGGCTGACGCAGCTTGATCTGCACAACATCACGCTGTTTTGTCAGGATTGGGGTGGGTTGATTGGGCTGCGACTGGTGGCGGCCTTTCCAGAACGTTTTGCGCGGCTGGTGATTTCAAACACCTATCTGCCCGTTGGCGACAACATTGGTCCAGGCTTCGATGCTTGGTGCGCATTCAGCCAGGCCACGCCCGAGTTTAAGAGCGGTCGGATTGTTAATGGTGGCTGTAATCGCGCACTGACCAGCGCCGAGATCGCCGCCTATGATGCGCCATTCCCAGATGAGAGTTTTAAGGCCGGCGCGCGCCAATTTCCTTTGCTCGTGCCTGTGACCCCTGACCATCTCTCGGTTGCGGAAAACGTCGCCGCTTGGGCACAGCTTGAACGTTTTGAAAAACCAGTGCTCACCTGCTTTGGCAGTCAGGATAAGGTGCTGGGTCATCTCGATGCGGAAATTCAACGCCGCATTCCCGGCGCGAAGGGGCAGCCACATTGCCGGATTGACGCCAGCCATTTCTGTCAGGAAGATCAGCCCGAACAGCTTGTCGAGCTGATCCAAAATTTCATCGCAGCGCAGGTGATGACCGGCGGGTAAACCTCGCACAGTGATGCGCTTTACCGTCATATGCCTAGGGTCAGGACCTATTAAATCCACCTTCGCGGCGTCAAAATGGCAAAGATATCGGAGCAAAATGTCCGCTGCGGGCAGTCATTCTGCCTGCAAGGGTATTTTGTTTCGAGATCAAAGCAATTTTGGCGTCCTTCGGATTTGACCCATTTTGTCCATGGCCACGTTGGCAAGCTTGGACTTAGAACCACTAAGTCCTGCGCTTGCCGCCTTGCACTGGACAAAATGGCCTCAAACCGCGAAGGTGGATTTAATAGGTCCTGACCCTAAGTCTCGAACATGCCAGGCTATTCTTCAGCGGCGCGGATCACGTAAATGCGATCCGCGTCACTTGGTCCATCGAGCACCAATAGAAATCTTGGTTCCAGCCGGGTGACGGAAACACCACGCCTTGCATGAGCCCACTTGTTTCGACTCGCGCAACCGTCGCTCCGCTGGAGATATCGAGCAGGACGACTGCTTCGCGGCTCTGATAATCATTGGTACAAATTAGGCCACTTTCAGGGAAATGCAGCATATGGCTGGCGCAGCCCAAACCATCTTGCCTCCACAGAGGTACGAGCGCGCGCTTCTCTTCCTCGAAGCGGAAGCCGCAGATGACGCGATTGGCGCTGTCATATGCGATGACGATCTGCCTTGCTTCGTCCCAGATCGGCGGGTTGGTGATGCTGCCACCCGGCAAACCGCTGACGTCGATGCACTGCCAGTCGTCAGCGTCTGCAAGTGCTACGCGGATGAGCCGATTGGGTGCCTGCGCAACGCCGCGCCCGACCATGCTTGTGCGATAACGATGCTGGCCATTGTCCATCAGCCATAGGTGACGGTCCCCGATCACCGCATCCCAGCCGTGGCTACGCTGGCTGTTGCCGATATAGGGGCAGACCCAGCTATCGTCACGCCGCAGGGCAGTGCCATCCCAATGATAGCGGGTCACTGTACGCACACCCACGACATAGACGGTATTGCCAACGGAGGTGAGCCGCGCCACCGATGGCTCGGCGCAATCAAGTGGCGGGCAGACCATGGTCAAATCGTCCGGATCAATCACGCAAAGTTGCGCTGTGGAGTGAAGGGAGAGATTCTTCGTTACAATCAACCCGGAATTGAGGATCACGAAACTGTTGTAGGGCTGATCGACCGGTAATCTGGCTGCTGCGCGGACAGTTAGATCTGCGCGGGTTAGGCGATGGATGTAGCGCCCATAGACGGTGTAAAGATCGCCATTACGGTGAATGGCCATCCCGCCCGGCCACATCGGGCCGCCGTTGAGGCGCGGGCTGCGTGCGAGAGGGCGCAGCGTCAACGGATCGATACGCTCGACCTGCGCGGTGGTAGGCAGTCCGATCTGTGCTCGCAGCGCCTGATGGGTAAGCAGAAAAATCTCCCCCGGATCGCCTAGCACGGTCATCGTCGTCATCAATCGGCGCCGCGAGGTCGCCGCGAGCCGCAGACTGGAAGGTTCTGCCAGGGCCAGGGGATCCGGCGTTGACTGTAACCGGCGAGGACCGCCGTCCTCGCAGGGCCAGGGACTGGGCCAATAGCCCTTCACCGTGTAGCGCGCCGTCTGCGCCACCAGATTGCGGCGGCTGTTGCCATAACCAATAGCGCGCCCACTGGCCACAACGCGATAAGTCGTGGGATCAGCAATGTGCGCAGGGCGTTGGCGAAAATCTGTTTGGGCGCGGTGTACCCGTCTGGCATCGGCAGCACGTTATTTGCCTTGGCAAACGCGGCATAATCCTCTTGCATGGCAACAAAACGTTTCGGGTCGGAACCTGACAGATCGTTGGTTTCGCCGGGGTCGGTGGTGATGTTGTACAGCCGCCAGCGGCCATCTCCATAAGGCGGCAGGTTCTTGACGAGCTTGTAATCGCCTTTGAACAACACCGCATTGCCGGACAATTCATACCCCAAAGGCTTGTCTGCCGCATGGACGGACACTGCAGACCCGGTGAGCAAAGGCGTTAGGTCCATCCCAGTCATTGGCTCGACGCGGCGTCCGGAGAAGCTGCCTTGCTGCGGCGTGACCCCGACGAGGTTCAGCAACGTCAGCGGCATATCGGTGACATGGGCAAAACCTGTTGCAACGCTGCCACCCTTGATCGCGGGGTTGCCCGGCCAGGCTATAATCATCGGAACACGCAAGCCACCTTCGTTCGCTGTAAACTTATATCCACGCAGCGGGGAGACCGATGCGCTCGCAAACCCTGCACCTTGCGCGGTCAGCGAACCCGGGCGTCCCTGTTGGCCGATACTTTGATCATAGAGTTGATTGGCGTTCCAGCGCGCGAATGCGCCCATGTTCATGGGATCAGTGGCTTCCGCGCCATTGTCAGACAGAAATACAAAGATGGTGTTTTCATATGCGCCGATGGCCTTTAGGTGCGCAATTAATCGGCCGATTTCGCGGTCCATCGCTGTGCCCATGCCCGCATAAGCGGCCATTGCACCTGCACGTTGCTGGCGCTGCTGTGCCGACAATTTCGACCAGTCACCGCTGCTGTCCATGGTTACCATTGCAACACCTGCGGGCATTACGCCTTTGGCGACCGCAGCGGCGCGGCGTTGGGTGCGCAGTGCACTCCAGCCATCTGTGTAGCGCCCGGCATAAGCCGCAATATCAGCATCGCGTGCCTGCACCGGAATATGGTTAGCGATGAAATTGACGGATGCCAAAAAAGGCTTTCCGCTTGCCCTGTCGCTGTCGATATAGCGGATCATCCTGTCGATAATCAGGGTTGAGGAGTAAAAGCGCTTCGGCAGTTTTGCGGGCTTTCCATCCTCACTCCATTCGGTCTTGTCGTAAATCAGCAGATTGGGTTTATCTTCAAAATTGTCCGCGCCCGATTGCGCTAGCGCCAGCGCCCGATCATAGCCGCGCGCCGTCGGCACGGTATCGGGCGTGTGCCCCAGATGCCATTTCCCCGTCAGATAGGTGCGATAGCCACCCGCGCGTAGCTGGTCAGCAATGGTTACCACGCGGTTGTTGAGTTGCGCTTCATAGCCAGGTTTGCCCAGATGTTCCGGTGGAATTGTCTCGGGCATATTGCCCAGACCAGCGCGGTGGTTGATCACGCCCGTTTGCAGCATCGCGCGCGTTGGTGAGCAGGATCCAGCCACATGGAAGTTTGAAAAACGCACACCCTTGGCGGCAAGCGCGTCGATATTGGGTGTCGCAATTTCGCCGCCGAATGCCCCGACATCGCTAAAGCCCCAATCATCGGCAAGGAGGATGACAATATTGGGGCGCTTCTTTGGTGCCGCTTGCGCGCCCGGCGTTGCCGGGCCGAGCAACGCCAACGCTATCCATAAAGTTGCCAGTCCCTTCAGGGTCATTGGCTCAGCAAAGCATCAAGGCAGCCCGCCTCTGCCAGCAGCGGATCGACCTTCGCCCGCGCGGCATTATCCAAAGTGGCATAGCGCGCGCGCAAATCGGCGAGGCACTTTACCTGATATTTGAACACGCCTTGCGTGTAGGGCAGGCCCATGGCCGTGATGCTGAATGTTTCATCTCCCGCTTCTATCCCGGCGGCGTTGGCAAGGAGGAAGGGCATATAGATTTTGCCCACCTGTTTCAGCCACGCGGTGATAATCGGCGCAAAGGGCGCATCGGCACCTGCGATCTCGGTATCCCATTCCCCGGTGATTCCCGACATGTCGTCAATATGGAGCAGCCATCGGAAACTATAGGGAAAATCTTTGCGCATCATCGCCTGTGCAGTTGGATCAACGCCAAGCTGGGACAATTGCCCATACATCCCGAATTCCGCTATGCTGGGCCGTGTGCCGAATAGGCAGTGTTTATCCACTACATGCGCCTCCAGCGCACTTAGGATCGCGCGGGTCGAGGCCTCAATCAGCGGGAAGTTTTCAGCCGTGCAGCCGACAATCGCCATGCGGCCGACCTGACGCGCGCGGAAATGTTCGGCAAAGCCTTGGCTGATCGCCAGCCCGCCGCCCTTCATCGCGTCAAAAGCGAGCCAGCGGCTCATTTGGATCTGGTCCACTTCCTCCAGCCAGCGATAGCCAAACATTGCCTTTGTCACCCACTCGTCCGCGAAATCCTCAATCAGATGCGCGATGAATGCGTGTGCCGGATCGGACGGGATAACTGAGCGTTCGGTGTGCCGCGCCTCCAGATCATAGATGAGCGGGGTTGAATCATTGTGAAATGTCCCGTCGGGATATTCCAGCACGGGAATGACAGGTGCCTTGACCTTGCTGAGTGCATCCCGCGATTCTGCGCCGTGCACCCACATATGCGGAATGCGCCGATACCGCATGAGCGCGCGCATCTTCATTGAATAGGGTGAGCCCAGCGCTCCGTTAATTGCGTACATTCGGGGGGCGCCTTACATTAAATTGTCTTGGGTAATCCCGCTTTTGCCTGCTGGTAATGTGAAGATCATGCCGTCTTCGCCCACCACAATCGGCCCACCATAAAGCTTGGCTGCGTCGCCCAGAAAAGCGGGGTAGAAGAATTTGGACGGGATTGCAGGGACAATATGGCTGAGCACCAGTTGCTTGACGCCCGCTTCCTTTGCGGACTTGGCGGCTTCTTCGGGGCTGGCATGATAATTGAGGATATCGTGGGTGATCTGCGCCAGATTCTTGAGGCCCTTTTTCTCCAGTCCTGCGGTTATCATCTTGACCAGCTTTGGCTGCAACGCTTCATGCACCAACAGGTCTGCGTCCTTTGACGCGGCGATGAGCGATGCGGATTTTTTGGTATCGCCGCTGATCACGATAGAACGGCCCTTATAGTCGAAGCGGTAGCCAACCGACGGTTCAACCGGGCCATGATCGACGCGGAACGCGGTGATTCTAAGTCCGTCTTTGTCCAGCACGACCACATTGTTGCTGTTGCCCGCTTGGGGAACGGTGAAGGGCATGGCTATGCCACCTGCGCCGCCTGGCGGGGCGATAGCGACACCATGGTGGCCAGTGCGATAGCCATTATCCATGGTGTAAGCGGCGTTGAAGCCAGCGACCACAGCTTCTACGCCCTTTGGCCCATGCACGGGCAGCGGGCTTATGTTCGTGCCACTTACCCATCGGGTCATCATCAATGGACCCATGCCGTCAATATGGTCCGAATGGAAATGGGTGAGCAAAACGCCCGCGATCTTTCCTGTAGGGATGCCTATCATGTTGATGTTGCGCCCGCCGCCCTCGCCAATATCAACGACGAAGATTTGCTTGCCCGCGATCACAACATTACATGGACCGGCACGGCTGGGGCTGGGGAGGGGCGAGCCAGTTCCGCACAGCGCGATGTGGAGGCCATCGGGTAAGGCTGCGGTCGTATCGCGGCCAACGCGTTCGCCCACGGCGCGCTCGAACAGAGCAGTGGCTATAGCCGCTTGCTGCGTTTTGACAGTGATGCCCGCTATCAATGCCAGCGCGGCAACCCCCAACACTATCTTGGTGCGCGTGCGCATAAATATCCTCCCCTATTTGTCTTGTCATCCTGTTTGACGCAATCTAATGACATTATCAATGCCATATTGCCAGGCGAAGGACGACATCTGTGCACCTTTGCCCATTTTTGAGGACGGAAAACATGAAAAGAATAATGCAGTTTGTCATTGGCCTCGTTGGTCTTTTGAATATCGTTATTGGTTTGAGTTTCCTGTTCAATCCGACGAAAATGGCAGCTGAATTTGCGCTTTCTCCGCTAGGGACGCAGGGAATGGCGACGATGCGCGCCGACTTCCCCGCCTTCTTTCTGACAGGGGCTATCTTTTCGCTGATCGGTGCGTGGCGCGCAGAGCGGGCCCCCCTAATGGTGCCACTGACGCTTCTCACATTTGCGCTTCTCGGGCGTTTCGTCAGCATCGCGCTCGATGGGACTGCACCGACGACAGTCCCGCCGATTATAGCTGAAGCAGTCATGATCGCGCTGCTTGGTGTAGCATATAATGCCTTTGGAAAGCCGACGCAGCGCAGCTAGGTCGCCGCATATGGCTTTTTTGTGGAGGGGGCGGGGGTGCGCCGGAGATGCGACGCCGATCACATAGGCGATAGGATTAAGAAGCGATGTCAATATCCGCTTTGCGCTCAACGTCGGGCATTCCCGCGCTTGCGGATCGCACAATAGCAGACACAATTTTACAAAAAGACCCAACCACCGAAAGTGGTTGGAAACTTGCCTGTCTGCTTGTGGACGCAAAGCGGACAGGGTGATGTGGCCGATGAACTAATTCTTGAAGGCGGCGTCCAGACACCTTCGAAGATCGACCCCTTTGTCCGTCTTTAGAGCGCTTCCAACTTTGTTCCTTGAGCCGCCAAAAGACGCACAAGACGAATAAAGGGCGGCGGCAAGGCCCTTGGGCGAACCCATTCGGCCTGAGGCTTGCCTATCCCGCCCGTGGCGGTTGCTGAGCCACCCGTTCGGTTGGGGGGATTTTGTATGCGTATCGGCGTGTTTTTTCTGGCGATACTGCTATGGTCAGTTGCCGTACCAGTCCAAGCGCAGGAGACCACCCCCTCCAATAGTCAGACCCAGACCGTCTGCAAGGTCGGTGTCTACCTGGCGGATCTCTACGATATCGACACCCGTGCCCGCCGGTTTGGGGCCGACATCTGGGCTTGGAGCGTCTGCAACAACGGAAAGAACGCGCTCAAGGCCGCCGACTGGATCAATGCCCAAGATCAGGTCCAGTCCTTGGAATTTAATTCTGCGACAGACTTCGGCCTCTGGTCAAACCAGAAGATCACAGGCCACTATCGCCAGCCCTTCGACATCCGAAACTATCCGTTCGACCGCCACACCTTGCGCATAGTCGTAGAAGATTCCATCGACGAAGCCAGCACGCTCAAATATGTCGCCGATGACCGGGGTTCGAGAGTGTCGCCCAATTTGCAGGTCGAAGGCTGGGACATTAAGCGCTTTGTCGTCCAGACGCGCGAGGAGGCCTTTGGCACCGCGTTCGGAGACCCGGCTCGGCCCGATGCCCAGCAAACGCTTTATCCACACCTAGAGATCGTTATCGACATCGAACGATCGGACGTCTGGACTTTCTTAAAGCTGGTCGGACCCGTCTACATCGCTTCGATACTTACACTCCTGAGCTTTCTGATGGACGACAAAGATAACGAGTACCTCACCCCGCGGCTGGGCGTTTTGGGCGGCGTCCTGTTCGCCATTGTGCTTAACATGCGCTCGGTTCAGGAGATGTTGGGCGAAACCAATGGGCTCAGCCTGATGGATAAAACCCACCTCTTGAGCCTGGCCCTGGCGGTCCCGGCTACCGCAGCCGCCACGGCCTGGACCTTCCTGATTCGGAACGGTTGGGACGCGGCACGGGTGCTCAAGTCGGATAGGCGGTTCTTCTTCGTAGGCACCGGCCTCTAAATTGCCATCAATGCGGCGCTGATCAGCGAGGCGATACAAACGGGCTAATAAGCCGCTATCGGGTCGTTACCGGCACGTCCGCTTTGGGTGAAGGTTGCCGATAGCGTGCCTTACCTTCACGGCATCTTTCCGTAATCTTGTCTAGCCATACTAAAGCAGCCTTATTGCTTGCTACAGGCTTATTTTTCTGTTGCGATTAATGTCGTTAAGTTGCCAAATCATTGAAAAAATGGCGCACCCAAGAGGATTCGAACCTCTGGCCTCTGCCTTCGGAGGGCGCTTAATGATTAAAATAATCGTTATAAATCAGTAACTTATGATGCATTTATGGGTCGTGTGCACGTTTTGTGCATTTTTTAGCTGTGCAAAATTCTCAATATTCTACTTGTTTTACAGATAGTTAAGGTGATTTTTGGTGGTCGCTTTAGTTGTCTTGTGTCATTCGAATATGCCGGATCGGATAACGGCAGAAGTCTGAGCGTATCTTTGGTGTGACTAATTCGCAGCTTGTACACTGTCGTCCCAGTGCTATTGTTCAATGCGATTTTAGCGACTATATTTTGGTGTAAATTCAGTGAGTAAAGCTCGATGGGTACAGGCGTTGGACTGGCTTGTGATAAATGCGGCTTTGAAATGGCGCTATCTGAAGGCGTTGGGATGTGCGGGTTTGATAGTGATGAAGATGCTGTCAGAGCATATTGTGGTAGTGCGGAGGCAAGAAAATTCAGAGCTTTGCTATTAGGTAAAAGTGGTGAGTTGAGCGATCTTGGCTACAAGATCTACGAGTGTGAAAAGTGCGGTGTGTGGCAGCAGAAATCGGCGGTCAGTGTAGTATTTGAAGATGGATCATCGTATGTTCGGCAGCACAGGTGCGTAAGTTGTCGAAGCAAAGTAAGCCTTCAAATAGATATAGAGGATCGTAGTTCGCATTTGAATTCTGATGGTCTTTATCAGTCAAAATGTAGAAAATGTGGCTTTGTGGGATTTCGGGCAGTCTGGGAATCTTTGTGGGATTGATGCGCTCTATGCGTGGGGGGGGTATATGGGAAATCGTTGTTTCGGCATTTGTGCTTTTTTCGTGGTTTTACAGGGATGCTCTGGCTCTGTTGTTGAAGACATTCAATCGGATTGGGTTCTGGTTGGGGGTTCTTCAAATGTAGAGGGGATGGGAGAGGTGAAAATGTTCATCGACAAACACTCCCTCGAAAAAAATGGCGATGTATATTCCTATAAAGATAAGGTTATTATGAGTAACGATGCGGATGGGGTGAAGGAGATCATTAGCTCTATCGAAACGGACTGTAAGCAAAATACCAGCAGGGTTAAGAGGGCTGATATTTATCACAGTAATGGTAAGGTTGACTATGATACTGAGTATGGAGCTTGGGAACCTGTAAAGAATGACACTTTGTCTAATGGGTACGCTGCCTATAAATTTGTTTGTTTGGATAATTAGAATTTAGCATTCGCTGCTGTGAGTAATTGCTCATCCGTCACATCGCAGTAAAGCGCAGTCGTTGTGATGTTTGCGTGTCCGAGCAGAATCGCACAGCTGCCGTGATCAGCGATTGAAGATGCGGTTACCAAGATTGGTATGACCTTAACCCCGACGGACAGAAACGAGGCAGTGAGCGAATTCGGGGTTTCTGCCGCCGCCCTTCGGAGGGCATACAACGATTAAAATAATCGTTGTAAATCAATAACTTATGGTATGTTTCTGGGTCGTGTGCACGATTTGTGCATTTTTTAGCTGTGTAAAATTCGTCATATTCTACTGGTTTTACAGATAGTTAAGATGATTTTTGGGCTAGTTTCTGGATAGAGATGGGACCGATGTTTCACTTTGGAAGGTGGATTGATGGGTAGCTTAAGTAGCTTAAAAAGCAGTCATTCGGTCAATTTGCTCTTCTGCAGCTTGGGTCTCAAGCGCATTCAGATATCTCTCAGGATCGCAGCTCCTCATCATCTCACTGCGCTCGCTAATATCGTTGCTGGCTGCCCGTGTGATGATAGCTTTGGTTGGCTCCTTTCCAAGCGCCGTGGCCACTCTCAATTCTGCGATGCCGAGGTCTTTATCGATAAGCGCCATCTTCCAGCTATGAATGGCATCGTCACACTTTGACTGGTCATCCTTAGTGACGCTGACGGCGCTGATAATGCCTACAAAGATGGCGGCAACAGCAGTAGCGCCAAAGAATATTTTAGGTCCCCGCTCCATAGTTTGTTCCTCGAAAATGAGCTTTTAAGCTGCCTTACGGGCATATTATCGCTAAGCCAAATTACCAAAATAAAATTTAGAAACTGAGAGGCAAGAGGGATAAGCTCGTCGTAATGGCAATACTCCGATATGCCGGAAACCTATGACCCACCTGATGGTGAAGTCAGGTGCTCCTAACCTACTTCCAGAGTATAGCCCCAGTTTGTGTTTTGTAATGCTCCGAAGGTAGGCAGCATTCTTTTTTCAATTCTGGTGGAGCAATGCAAACCACTGGTTGGTCAGACGATTGCGATGCCTTAGTTTTTTCTGAACAAGTCAAAGCGTTTACGCCGCTGTTGAGAGCCCTCTGAAAATTCAGCTTCGAAACGTCTGGTATCTCCCCGTCCTTTACCAAGAAGTCACACTTCTGTTCCGAACGCAGCGGTGCCCCATACGAATTTTCTGCATCATACGATATTGTGAGGTGCAAATATTGATACTTTGACGTTTTGGCATCACCTCCAAGCGGAGCAGCGGGGGAATAGTAAACGCTTTGGTCAGCTATGCTAAACGTTGACGGAGCTTTGAGATCCCTTTTTATGCTATTTGAACAAGCTTCTACGGCTACGTCTTCGGGACTTTGACATCCGGACAATGCCAATGAGGCGATCAGAATAAAATTCAGGTAGCCAATCTTCTTCATAACTTACTCCCCTGAGTGGTCCTCAGTGTCTACGAGCAGCAGAAAATGTCAATCACAACCACTGGGTCTTTCTCAGCGCCAGATTGCAAATATAACTGAAATAATTAATGCAAATATGAAGATAGATTTTAATACTAAATAAATCTTAGAAATAGATTCATTTAATGAATCTAAGTTTTGTTTTAATTTTATAATATTTTTGCTTAACTCTATAATTTTATCTTTCTCATAATTTAATCCAGAATTAGTTAAAATTTTATCATACGAGTAATTTATGTTTATCTCATCAATAATTCCGTGGCTTACATAATCAGATAGTCCAATTTTTTGTTCTTTCTGCAGAAATAATCTCGTATATAAGTGCGCCTTATTTCCATATGCATAATGCGGGTAAAATTCTCCATCAACATAAGCGTTCCATAATCTAAATCTTATGCTTATTTCTGAAACACCAGTCCTTAATATTTCTGATGATATTTGATCAAAGATATCTCTTCCGACATATATTCTAAAAAAACCATCGCTCCATAGACCTCCCGTTATTCTACAAACGCCACATTTATGCGGATCTCCAAATTTTTCACTGATTTCAATCGGACTCAATTGGTCAAATTCATCTCTATAATCACCAAGGGCAGACTTAAAGTGTTGTAATCCTTTCTGAAACTCAGTTTCTATTGCCTCGTCATCAATAGGAAAAATGACGTATTCGCCCATTTCTAGCAATCTATTCGGATAGTCCTCTCCGCCAATAAATCCGAAGTCGGGAAACTTCGCCATTCCAACAATTTGCGAAACTTGATCATTATCCCAGCCCCACTTATTTGGACCCTTAGTATTTAAACGTAGGTCTAGGATCGTGATGTTCGTAGATTGAAAAGACCACGGATCAATCGAGTAGGCACGTCCGTTTGCATTAATCGACCAAGGACTGGTCCGCTCGTATTGCTTAGATTTAGGAAATTCGGTCATTTTTCACCTATTGGGCAGAAATACCATTAAATGCGTTACTCAACTCGTTTTCAATTATAAAACAGGCAGGCAATTTTTTTCAGCAAATCATTCCGCCATTCCACAGCAAGCGTCTTCGCTGTCCTGCATTTTCCGCCTTGTCTTACCCTTCTCTGGCGAAAAAAAGAATGATACACGATGACCGACATCCATCAAGGTGATCATTGGTTGCGCCGACTGTCTCTTCTGCTTTTTAGCGTTAACGATGTTAAAGCGGATACAAGTGCGTTATTCGCCTGAATTTCGGCGTGAACCGGGAGTCATTTATGCCGCTGCACGACAAAGGTGATATCGTCAAAGCTATCGGATTTATGACTATCTACTATGGGTATCTGGAGGAAAGTCTGGATAACCTTTTTGAAATCGTGGCGGAGCATCACCCGGAGCTCAACGACAAGAAACACCTTCGCTTTTCTGACAAAGCAAAGCACCTTAGGAAGCAGCTTGTACAGGCATTTACCCCCGATTGCCCCTCGACTTATGAGAAGCACCGTGTCCGTAAACTTCTTCTCCGCTGTCAAGATTTGGCAAAAGATCGAAACGAGATAATTCACTCAGCCATTTACGGAGGAGCCGCCGATGTTGCTATCCTCAACAGTAAGAAAACCGGAGAACGAGCCATTTCATCTGTTGAAGTCAGCGACCTAGCAAACGCTATTTTCGATTGCAGTAGTGACGTGCAAAGTCTTGAATTTGTAGTGAGAAGGATGATGCAGTGAAGATCCTAGACATTGCTGCTAGAAAAATGACAACAGCAGAGATTTTTAAAGCACAAGAGCTGGCTCGTGATTGGGAACAGTTAAATTACAAGGGTGACTGAAATAAGCTTGTCGATGATCAACAGTTACCGCCAAGCGCCAATGTGCATCGCCGGATATGTCCGAGGACACTGGCGAGGAAGCCTGTCACTTCCCATATCATTCTGGGTAAACGGCTTGCTAACTGCGCTCGTCGTTGCCGTAATGACCGTCTATGTAACGGACGAGCTTGATTACAGCGACCTGTCTGAGAATTCGTGGATGTTTGCCACACTGACACTATACTGTGTGTCGATAATCATCTTCGTTTGGAGCATCTTAGGCATCTGGCGGTCTGCAACAAGCTACCAGAAGAAAGGTGGTGCGTTGAAGTGGTCGCTTACGGCAAGACTCTTGGTGCTGCTTAGTGCATTGGGCTTTGCTTCCGAAGTTAGCCGAGCAACACTTCCCGTCTTTCAAACCTTGATAGTACGAGCAGGAATTGAAACTCTTGGGCCGCCAGCTACGCTAAAGGTCACTGGTCGTACATTACATATCGACGGGACTATAACGCATAAGGTCACCGAACGGTTTCAAGCCCTGATTGATCAACATCCTGATATTGATCAAGTATCGATATCATCGTTTGGTGGTCGAACTAACGCTGGGGTTGCGATAGCTTCAATTATTTCCAAACGAAAACTTAACACTGTGGCTGCCGGAGAATGTTCCTCAGCGTGTACGTTTATCTTCCTCTCGGGCAAAATTAGGATGTTTGATATCAATGCGGCATTGGGTTTTCACAGCCCAAAGATTCTAGGGCTTAGTGACCTTGAGTCGCAGTCCGAATCTCCTGAAGTGACAGAGGCGTATGAGGCTGCTGGATTATCAGATGCTTTCATCAGTCAGGCGTTGGCAACTCCCTCCGCCTCAATGTGGTATCCCAGCGATGATATCCTGATCAGGCAAGGAGCCGTACATTTATTCACGCAAGCTCGCATTAAATATGAACACGAGCAGCAAGTGGAATATTTTCGGACTGAGGGTCCTTTGAAAATAGACGATCGGACAAAGGTCATTAGCGCAAAGATCGACAATACCGCTCTTACATACACATACGTCATTGCCGCTCGAGCTGACGAAGTTGATTGGGATGGTATGGTCGTGATGGCGAAATATGATGCCAATGCAGCGATATGTCGCAATGCTGTGACCCACCTGATGGTGAAATCAGGCGCTAGCTATTCATATTTGTATGTTGATAAAAATGGTGAAAAGGTAGGCTCGGTAGTGATCGATAAATGCTACAATGCCATATGATGCGAGAGAAAACCTCAGCTATAGTCTAGTTGTGGTTAGAGCCACGCAGTGAGAAGATAGGGTCGTGAGATCTTTCTAGATTAATCTCGCAGACAGAACATTTGGAACTACCAGCTTGATTTTGGGGCGGTGAGGGTGCTGAGTGCGGATCTATGGGGAACGCTTAGAGCATAAGCGGGCTAGAATAAGGGCAGACAGTTATGGCTAGGTTGTGGGACTACGCTAAAGGCTTAAATAAGTGGATGATTGCCTTTTTTATTATGGCAATCGCCTTTGAATTCACCCGAGAAATTCTAGTTATTGAAGCCGGTTCGACGCCAACTCCGAATACCAGTGGTACCGTCTCCATATATGATGCCGGTGATTATGTTTCGGCTAACGGTGAGTGGACCAGAATTAATCTCGGTGAGCCAATGGAGCGGATGCCTACAACTGTTGATTGTCGTTGAGAAGTGACCCGTTAGGGGCATAAGTTTTCACTGAGATTTGACCCATGTTTGAACCACACCCTGACCGACCGGTTGGGGGGATGAGGAGTGATCAACATGGATTTATTGAGTGTGATACGTCGCTGGCGTTTTCGGCAAGGGATGCCGATCCGTGAGATTGTACGGCGGACAGGATTGTCGCGGAACACGATCCGCAAGTATTTACGTGCAGACACGTTAGAACCGGTATTCAGGGCCTCTGTTCGGCCGAGCAAGCTTGATCCGTTTGCAGAGAAGCTGTCGGGGTGGCTGCGGATTGAGGTTGGCAAGTCGCGAAAGCAGAAGCGCACAGCCAAGCAGATGCACGCTGATCTTGTGGTATTGGGCTATGACGGTTCCTACGAGCGGGTTGCAGCCTTTGTGCGCGCTTGGAAGGCTGAACGCCAACGCGAGCAGCAGACCAGCGGACGCGGCACTTTTGTGCCCTTGGTGTTTGCGGCGGGTGAAGCCTTCCAGTTCGACTGGAGCGAAGACTGGGCCATTATAGGTGGCAGGCAGACCAAGTTGCAGGTAGCGCATACCAAGCTATCATACAGCCGAGCGTTCATTGTTCGGGCATATCCACTTCAGACCCACGAGATGCTGTTCGACGCGCTTGCTGAGGCGTTCAGGGTGCTGGGCGGTGTTCCCCAGCGGGGTATTTTTGATAATATGAGGACGGCGGTCGATCGCATTGGCCGGGGCAAAGTCAGACAGGTCAATGCGCGCTTTGCCGCTATGGCGAGCCATTACCTGTTCGAAGCAGACTTCTGTAACCCGGCCTCGGGGTGGGAGAAAGGACAGGTCGAGAAGAACGTGCAGGATGCGCGGCGGCGGCTGTGGCAGCCCCTTAGTGCCTCTGGGCCCAGCTTCCCCGATATCGATGCCCTGAACGCTTGGCTGGAGGAACATTGCATTGCGCAATGGGGGCATATCAAGCACGGTAGCCTGCCTGGTACCGTGGCTGATGTGCATGCCGAGGAAGTCGCCAGCTTGATGCCGCAGGGCCGTATCTTCGACGGCTTTGTCGAACACAGCAAGCGGGTATCCCCGACCTGCCTCGTGAACTTTGACCGTAACCGTTATAGCGTGCCGGCATCGTTTGCGAACCAGCGGGTGAGCCTGCGGATATACCCGAACCGGGTCGTTGTTGTTGCCGAAGGGCAGATCGTGTGCGAGCATGTTCGGATTATTGAGCGCTCGCACCATATGCCCGGCCAAACGGTGTATGACTGGCGCCACTATCTGGCAGTAATCCAACGCAAGCCCGGTGCCTTGCGTAACGGGGCACCCTTCACCGAACTGCCGCAAGCGTTCCGGCAGTTGCAAGGGCTGATCCTCAAGCGGCCTGGCGGCGACAGGGAGATGGCCGAGATACTGGCGCTTGTGCTGCATCATGATGAGCAGGCAGTGCTATGCGCGGTCGAGCTTGCCCTTGATGCTGGGGTGGCGACCAAGACCCATGTTCTCAATATCCTGCATCGTTTGACCGATGGCAAAGCTATCCCGCCAACCCCTATAGATGCACCACAGGCTTTGCGCCTTGCGCGCGAGCCTCTAGCCAATGTCGGGCGCTACGATGCCCTCCGGAACAAGGAGGCGCGTCATGCGTCATGATCCCGCCAGCGCCGCGATCGTGGTCATGCTACGCGGCCTCAAGATGTACGGCATGGCTGGCGCCGTCAGCGACCTGATCGAACAGGGTGCCCCTGCGTTCGAAGCGGCTGTGCCGATCCTCTCGCAGCTGCTCAAGGCGGAGATGACCGAACGTGAGGTCAGATCCATCGCTTACCACATTAAGGCAGCCCGGTTCCCGGCCTACAAGGATCTGGCCGGGTTCGACTTTGCAGCCAGCGAGGTGAATGAAGCCCTCATCCGTCAACTCCATCGTGGAGATTTTATAGACGGTGCCGACAATATCGTACTGATCGGCGGTCCCGGGACAGGTAAAAGCCACATGGCTACAGCGCTTGGCGTGCAGGCTGTTGAGCATCACCGCAAAAAGGTCCGCTTCTTCTCCACGGTTGATCTGGTCAATGCGCTGGAACAGGAAAAGGCTATGAATAAAGCTGGCCAGGTTGCCGAGCGCCTGCTGCGCCTTGATCTCGTCATTCTCGACGAGTTAGGCTATCTGCCGTTCAGTCCATCAGGCGGCGCGCTGCTGTTCCATCTGCTCTCCAAGCTTTATGAGCAGACCAGCGTCATCATCACCACCAATCTATCGTTCAGCGAATGGGGCGGTGTGTTCGGTGATGCCAAGATGACGACCGCTTTGCTCGATCGACTTACGCACCACTGCCACATCCTTGAGACCGGGAATGACAGCTTCCGCTTCCGCGCCAGTGCCGCAGCGCCCAAAAACAGAAAGGAAAAACCAACCTCTTGACCCAAAACCCGCAACGCGGGATATACCAACCACCCGGGTCACTTCTCAGTGAAAATAACGGGTCACTTCTCAACGACAATCAACACTCAAGCGTCTCGACGATGCGCTGGCGAGCTACGACAAGGCAATCGTCCTTAAACCTGATTATGCCGATGCGTTCTACAACCGTGGCAATGCGCTGCAGGATCTCAAGCGTCTCGACGATGCGCTGGCGAGCTATGACAAGGCAATCGCCCTTAAACCTGATTATGCTGAGGCGTTCATCAACCAATTGGAAGCGCTTGCGCGCCCCTATGCGGCCGAAATAAAGTACTTGGACGCGTGATCGATGGATAGGGGTTGGCTGGAATCTTTTCTTGGTTGTCCAGACTTTCAAGGCATGGGGCATGGACAGTCTCTTTCAGATCTGAACCTTGGTCTGGGATGGGTCTACTACGGGCTCTGCCGAGCTCTGCGACCACAACGAATTGTTTGTATTGGATCATATAGGGGGTTCGTGCCAATCCTGTTTGCTCGTGCGCTCAAGGACAACTCGGATGATGGACATGTTTTGTTTATTGATCCGTCCTTTGTTGATGATTTCTGGAAGGATCAGGCGGAAGTTTGGTCGCATTTTGACAAATTCGATGCCGGGGAAATTGAACATCATTGCCTGACAACTCAAAAATTTGTTGCCTCTCAGCACTTTGCAAACCTTGGATCTATTGATTTTTTATTCATCGATGGTTTTCACAGTGCAGAGCAGGTGCGATTTGACCATGAGGCATTTATTCCAAAGTTATCGCCTAGGCATCTTGTTTTTTTCCATGACAGCCTGAGTAACAATCTTTCAACACTCTATGGCGAAGATAAACAGTATAATTTTTCCGTGTTTGAGTATGTTGATGAGCTCAAGGCGTCCGGTCGGTACCAGGTTCTGGATGTCAATGTTGAACATGGATTGTCTATCGTCAGGTCGGTAGATGATACGTGAAATTGGACAAATTTTCGACTTGACGCGTCTCGGGGTTTTCGGAGGCTGTGTGGTTTGTGTCACGCGATCATATCGAGTTCCTGTTTGGCAGCATATTAGTTGGCCTGCGCCAGGCGCTGGGACTGGCAACCGTGTTCAGTATCGCGATGATCCGTTCGCCGAAGTAATATACGGACGTGACGAGTGCCCTCCGGTTCCGCTTCGCTCTACCTACGGCCAGCCATGGCCACTCTAGACAATTTTACGCTAACATTCAAAGCAAACCACTCAGTAGGGGCCGGTCAAACCTTACGTGTATGATGACATCTTGGAGACACCCCAGTGGTCAAACTATCCATTGAACAGGCTTTATTCCGAGCAGATGCGCTCGTGCGCAAGGGGGAGTTCACCAGTGCGCGCCCACTTTATGAGTTGGTGCTGTCCAGATTTCCAAATAATCCCCGTGCGAGGCAGGGCCTGGCCAAAATCGCTTCACAAACTTCCGTCAGAGAGGCGCTTAAAGTGCCACCTAAAGATAAGCTCGACCTTTTGGTCACGGCCTACGATGAGGGGTTCTTCGATGAACTGGTTCAGCAGGCTGAAAATCTGTTGGCGGACTATCCGTCC
>NZ_CAMCWY010000018.1 GCF_945882965.1 Sphingorhabdus sp. EL138 | reverse complement strand
AGCCATGGACCAAAAAGATGCTCCCCATCCGCCGCACGCATGTTTGGCGCATAGCGACGCGGCCATAGGCCCCATGCCACCAAAAGTCCTATGCCTACGCCGCCGCCAACCAGCAGTTTCCGGCGGCTTATGCCGTCCTTTGCTGCTGGCGCTTCATTCATGCAGCGGTATCTTTCGGAGAATCAATCCACGCAGAGACTTGCCGCGCTATCGCAGCATAAGCGTCGCTAATCGGTCCTTCACCTAATGCCGGCGGCGTGCCAGCGTCGCTTTCCATCCGGATTTTAATGTCGAGTGGTATCCGTCCTAAGAACGGAATACCCAATTCCTTCGCTGCCGCCTCTGCCCCACCCGAACCGAAAGGATCGCTCATTTCCCCGCAATGCGGACACAGATACCCGGCCATATTTTCAACAAGGCCAATGATCGGTACTTTTGCCGTATCGAAAAAGCTGATGGCGCGCATCGCGTCAATGAGGGCAAGGTCCTGTGGCGTGGAGATGATGACTGCGCCGATAGGCTTATGCTTCTGGATCATGGACAATTGAATATCGCCCGTGCCTGGCGGCATATCAACCACGATGTCGCGGACATTGCCCCATTTGGCATCGACAAGTTGCGACAACGCATTACCCGCCATCGGTCCGCGCCATGCAATGGCTTGCCCCGGGTTGACCAATTGCCCCATGGACAGAAACGGCACGCCGCCCGCGCCCATCACAGGTATGATCATGTTGCCTTCGGCTTGGGGCTTCACGCCCTCCACACCCATCAATCTCGGTTGCGACGGGCCATAGATATCTGCATCCACCAGACCAACAGAACCGCCAGCGCGCGCCATGGCAATGGCAAGGTTTGTCGACAGCGTAGATTTGCCGACGCCGCCTTTGCCACTCGCCACAGCAATCAGGCGCGGCGTGATGCGTTCGGCGGTCAACATCACACGCACCGATTGCGCGCCGGCCTGCGTGGCTGCCGTGCGGACATCGGCTTCGATTTCAGTGCGCTGTTCGGCATTTAAGCCGGACACGTCAAGCATCAGCGAGACCGCATTTTCGGTGACCTTCAAACCACTCGCGCGGTTCCCTACAACCGCAAAAATGGCATCGGAAAATATAGCAAAATTGGACATGACTTGCCGAATAGATTCAGAATTGCGGGATTGACACTGTTTTTCTGAAAAACCGTTCCTATAAAGGTTTTATGAGCAGAAAATTTGACAAGCAAGGACCCGTGATTTTGGCAACAGATGGCAAAGGACCTTGGGATTCCTCCGATTCTGGGGAAACAGGCGGCACAAGCAATTCAACCGGACGCGGAGGCGGATCGAAGCCCGACCCCGTGAATCCGTGGGACCCAACACCCGAACCTGCCGGACGCGCTCGTTCGCGCGGACCATCGCTTGAGGAACTGCTGCGCAGAAAAGGCGGTGGATTTGGTGGTTTGCCGCAACGCCCCGACGGTAAAAGCTGGTTCCCGCTTATCATTGGCGGCTTAGTGGCGCTATGGATTGTCTGGACGAGCATTCATCGCATTGGCCCCGAGCAAGAGGGTGTCGTGACGCAATTGGGCAAATATTCTGATACATTGCCGCCTGGAATTCAATTCACTTTGCCTGCGCCACTGCAAAGCATCACGAAAATTGATACGCAGCAGATTCAGACGACATCCATAGGCTCGCCAAAGGCAAGCAGCGAGAATTTGGTGCTAACGAAGGACCAAAGTATCATCGACATGGCCTATGATGTCCGCTGGTCAATTAAAGATCCGGAGCTCTACCTGTTCCAACTCGACAGCCCGCAGGAAACTGTCAAAGAAGTCGCGGAAAGTGCCATGCGCGCCGCGGTTGCTAATTTTGACCTAACACAAGCCATTGGCCCCGGTCGTGGCGCGATCGAACTTGAGGTGCGCCGCCGGATGCAACAGGTGCTCGATGAATATCGGGCTGGCGTGTTGATACAGAGTATCTCGATTCGCCAATCGGACCCGCCAGCTGAAGTCAATGACGCCTTCCGCGAAGTGAACGCGGCGCAGCAACGGCGCGAGAGCTATCTGAACGATGCCCGCGCTTATGCCAGCCGCGTGACCGAGCTTGCATTGGGTGAAACCGCCGAGTTCGATAAAATCTATGTGCAATATCGTGCCGCACCCGAGGTGACGAAGCGCCGGTTATACTATGAAACCATGGAGCAAGTGCTGGGTAAGGTCGACAAGACGATTGTCGAAACGGGCGGCGTAACGCCTTACCTTCCTATTCCCGAATTCCAGAAAAGATCGGCTCCAAAAGCCGAACCCTTGACCGTTACAGGGACAAAGCAATGACCAGCAGCCTCCTTCGCAACCCGATTTATCTCGCTTTTGGCGCAATAGGCGCGCTCATATTGATGAGCATGTCGGTGAATGTCGTTCCCGAAACTCAGCAGGCCATTATCAGCAGCTATGGTAAGGTCGACCGGATCGTGAACCCCTATAAGCCCGGCGAGAAATTCGGCGAGACACGCGCTGGACTTACCTTCCGCATTCCCTTTGTTGAACAGATCCAGATGATCGACAAGCGCGTCTTAAGCGTTCAGATGGAACAGCAGGAAGTGCTTTCCACCGACCAGTTGCGCTTGCAGGTGGATGCCTTTGCCCGGTTCCGCATTACCCAGCCCGCTGTAATGTACCGCACAATCCGAACCGAGGATCGCCTGCGTGACCAATTGCGGACGATTTTGGGTTCATCGCTGCGCAACGAGCTCGGCAAGCGGACCTTTGCCGCCTTGTTGAGCGCCGAACGCGGCGAAGTGATGGAGAATATCCAGACTGCGTTAAACCGCGAAGCGCGCAAATATGGAGCCGAAGTCATTGACGTGCGCATCAAGCGTGCCGACTTGCCAGCCGCAACATTACAGTCGGCTTATAACCGTATGCGCAGCGCGAGAAACCAGGAGGCCATCGCCATCGACGCAGAAGGCCAAAAGGAAGCGCAAATTATCCGCGCTGACGCTGAAGCCGAAGCCGCCCGCATCTACGCCATAAGCTATGGCAAGGACCCGGGTTTCTATGATTTCTATCGCGCGATGCAGAGCTATCGTCAGACGTTCCAGAATGGTGAAGGTGCAAGCAATATCATCTTGTCACCGCAAAACGCCTATCTGGAAAAATTCCGTAAAGGCATTTAATCGAAGGACAAATGCTGTTGGTCGGAGGAATGGCATCCATTCAATCGGCGTTCAGCTTTACCGGGTCAAAGATGAACAGAATTTCTGGGCGTTGCCCAATTGAATAAACGAGAGGAATGATATCCGTGCATTACGCTTATGCAGTTACCACCGCGCTTTTGATGGCTGGCGGCACAGTTGCTATAGTCAATGGCAACCCCGTGACCGCGCAAACCGGACTGGCTGTTTCGGAACAGGTCAATCTTGCCCCCGGCGGCGCGCCGTCGAGCTTTGCGGATCTTGCCGCGCAATTGCAGCCAGCAGTCGTCAACATCGCCACACGTCAAAAGGTGCAGGTAGCCACCAGCCTGAACCCGCTGACGGGCGAACGCCGCCCCGTCACGCAGGAACAAGCCAGTGGCGGCTCAGGCTTTCTTATCTCAAGCGATGGTTACATCGTCACAAATAACCATGTGGTTGCCGGTGGCCCGGCTGGCGAAGCTGTTGACCGTGTCACGGTAACGCTTTTCGACGGCAAGGAATTTGAGGCCGAAATCGTAGGTCGCGACCCATCCTCAGATATTGCTTTGCTAAAAATTCGTGCTTCCGACCTGCCCTTTGTTAAAATGTCAGAATCCCGGAAAAGCCGCGTGGGTGATTGGGTGATCGCCATTGGGAACCCGCTTGGCCTTGGCAACACAGTAACCGCGGGGATCATTTCAGCGCTGCAGCGTAACATCGGCGCGGGCGGCGCCTATGACCGCTTCATTCAGACCGACGCCGCCATCAACCCCGGCAATTCCGGTGGTCCTTTGTTTAACCTGAAGGGTGAAGTTGTTGGCATCAACAACCGCCTGATTTCGCCCGTTGGCGCGAATATCGGCGTTGGCTTTGCCATCCCGGCTGAAGAAGCTATCCCCGTTGTTGAGTCGCTTAAAAAGGGTGTTCGGCCAGAGCGTGGTTATCTTGGCATCAGCATCCAGCCGGTGAGCGAACAGGTTGCCGACGCCCTTGGTCTTGAAAAGAACCGTGGCGAGTTTGTTGCACGCGTCGTCCCCGAGGAGGCCGCAGACAAAGCTGGCCTGAAAGAAGGTGACATTATCCTTCGCGTCAATGACCGTGAAGTAACGCCTGAAGTGACCTTGTCCTATATTGTCGCCAACATCAAACCCGGCACGCGTATACCGCTCGACATTTTGCGCGAAGGCAAGCCTATGAAGCTGACGGCTACGGTTGGCGCGCGTCCACCCGAAGAGAAGCTGGCGCAACGCAACTTCAACCCGGAAGAAAATAAAGACTTCGACAAGCAAGTTGATACGCCCGATTCCAAAGTCATTCGTGATGCGCTTGGTCTCAGCGTCATCCCGCTCGACGCCGAAATCGGGCGTGCGCTTGGCGTGACAGCCGACGTAAAGGGGGTTGTCATCGACGTTCCGGGTGCTGGCACTGGTGCGCAGGTTGGTTTGCGGCGCGGTGACATCATCGTGTCCGCAAATTATCGCGAGTTGAATACAGCCGCCGAACTCGCCGCTGCCGTTAAGGAGGCAAAGACAGCCGGTCGCAGCGCGATCCTGCTGGGCGTAAAACGGCGTGGAGCGGCAACGCAATATGTCGCTGTGCGTTTGGAAGATTAAGACTGTTGTCGGTCGCGCCAGGCTGGTGCTAGTTAAGCTATGGACTTAATCAGCACAGACTGGCGCGCCGACGCCGAAAATATCCTTCCCGACCTTATTGACCTCCGCCGGGCCATTCATGCCGAGCCGGAATTGGGTCTGCAAAATCCCAAGACATTGGCAAAAATAAAGGCCGCGCTTGCCGGCCTTCCGCTGGAGCTGCGTGAGGGGCCGTCAACCACTGGGCTCATTGCGACCCTCAAAGGCCCTGCCAATGGCCGTAATGTGCTTCTGCGTGGCGATATGGACGCCTTACCGCTCCATGAAGATACGGGCCTTGAATATAGCTCGCAAACCGACGGCGCGATGCATGCGTGCGGGCATGATACCCATGTTGCGATGCTCGTTGGCGCGGCAAAGATGCTGTGCGCCAAGCGCGACCAATTGGCGGGCACGGTCCAGTTCATGTTTCAACCGGGTGAAGAGGGCTATCATGGCGCACGCTTCATGCTCGACGACGGTTTGATTGATCCGCTACCCGATGCCGCCTTTGCCTTGCACACCATGCCCAACGCGCCGCGCGGGGTGTTTAGTGGGCGAAGTGGTCCGTTACTGGCATCTTCGGACGTGCTGACTATTACCGTGAAGGGCGCTGGCGGCCACGCCTCCATGCCGCATGACGCCATTGACCCAATCCCCGTCGCTTGCGAAATCGTATCGGCGATCCAAACGATGGTGACCCGCAAGATTTCGGTGTTCAATCCTGCCGTTGTCACCATCGCCAAAATCTCAGCGGGCACCACCAACAATATCATTCCCGAAACAGCAGTTTTGCTGGGTACTATCCGCACATTGTCCCCACAATCGCGCGCACGCGTGGCCGAGGAGCTGCACCGCCTTGCCCCCGGCATCGCCGCCGCCCATGATTGCAGCGCGGAGGTGCATATCGAACAGGGCTTCCCCGTCACCGTCTGCGACGACCGCGCCGTTCAGTTCGGCAAGGCGGTTGTCGAGGATATGTTCGGCCCCGAAAGCTGGATCACGCTCGACACGCCCATCATGGGCGCAGAGGACTTTGCCTATGTCCTCGAAAAAGTCCCCGGCGCGATGTTCTTCTTAGGCGCGTCACACGAAGGCGACGACTGGCGCACCTGCTGTGGCCTGCACTCCAACCGCATGGTCCTCGACGACAGCATTATGGCAAAAGGCGCCGCCCTTCACGCCGCCATCGCGGAACGTTTTCTGGCCGACGGGTTTGCTTCCTAAACTACGAACCCGCCGCCTTCTCCACACCGCGCATCACGCGAAGGACATTTCCTTGCGCGATTCTGGTGAGGTCCGCCTTCGAATAGCCACGACGGACGAGCTCGGCGAATAAGGCGGGATAGGTTGAGACATTTTCCAGGCCAACTGGCAGTTCGTCCACGCCGCCAAAGTCACCGCCAATGCCGATATGGTCAACCCCTGCCACCTTGCGGATATGGTCGATATGGTCGGCCACTTGCGCCAGTCTTGCCTTGGGTTGGGGGTTGGCGGCAATCCATGCCTCAACAGTGGCCTTTTCGCCAACTGGATTTCCAGAAAATTCAGTCTTAGCGCGCCCTGCAACGGCGGAGCGTGCATATTCCCACTGACGCCGCTCGGCCGAGGTAAAGCCCGGCACGAAGGTAACCATCACCACACCGCCATTTTCCGGCAAGCGCTTCAAGACCGAATCGGGCACGTTGCGCGGGTGCGGTGTGATGGCGCGGGCGTTGCTGTGCGTGAACAAAACAGGCGCCGTGCTCTTATCCAACACATCGTGCATCGTTGCCTCTGACACATGGCTGATGTCGGCAATCATCCCTAAATGGTTCATTTCCGCGAGTACTTCAAAGCCAAAGGGCGACAATCCGTCATGCTTTGGCGCGTCGGTAGAGCTGTCCGCCCAATCGGTGGTCAGGCTATGTGTGAGGGTCATGTAACGCGCGCCAAGCGCATAAGTCTGCCGCAGGATTTCCAGCGAACTGCCAATGGAATGGCCACCTTCCATACCAACAAGCGATGCGATTTTGCCCTTTTTCATCGCCGCCTCAACCTCTGCCGCCGTTGCGGCATACGTAAATGTTTCGGGATATCGCGCCATCATTTGCCGGACGACATCAATTTGCTGGATGGTTCGTGTTACCGCCTCATGCTTGGGCAAAGCAGCGTCGACATAAACCGACCAATATTGCCCGCCCAAAAATCCGGCGCGCGCCGTTTTTATGTCGGTGTGGGTTTTGGCGAGCACGTCCGCTGGTAATGCAGTCAAGTCGAATTTCGAAAAATCGCGGTCAAACAACTCGGCAATCTGGTGCGGTGTGTCATTATGGCCGTCGATGATAGGCGATTGGGCCAGCACCTCGCGTGCGGTTTCCTCAGGCGTTGCGGCGGCGGCAGGTGTCGTTATTGCTCCCAGCAGCGCCAACACCGAGTAGTGCAAAAATTTAACCATGTGAACAGCCGCAACTTGATTTCGAACGTCCATAACAGCCTCCAAATAACCAGCAGCGACTCCGCCTGAAGTTACTATCAGTAGGAAAGTGTTTTGTGGCTAGGGCAGCAAAATCGTGTCGCGCGCTTCGTCGGCCATTTTGGGAAAATCGAGCGTAAAGTGCAGCCCCCGGCTCTCATGCCGGGCCAGCGCCGACCGGATAATCAAGGCGGCAACCTCGACCAAGTTGCGCAGTTCAATCAAGTCAGGCGTGACGCGGAAATGGCTGTAATAATCCTCTACCTCATGGCGCAGCAAATCGATGCGATGCTGCGCCCGCTCCAACCGCTTGGTCGTGCGCACAATGCCTACAAAGTTCCACATGAACTGCCGGATTTCGCGCCAGCATTGGGCAATCACAACCTCTTCGTCGCTGTCGGTCACCCGGCTTTCGTCCCACTGCCGAATCGGCGGCGGCGGCGGCAGTCTGTCCCAATTGGCGTCGATATGGCGGGCGCACGCATCCCCGAAGACGAAGCATTCAAGTAAGGAGTTGGATGCCAGACGGTTTGCACCATGCAGGCCGCTTTGCGTCACCTCGCCTGCGGCATATAGGCCAGGCGCGTCGGTTCGGCCGTCGAGATCCACAATCACACCGCCGCAGGTATAATGCTGCGCTGGCACCACCGGAATTGGCTCGCGCGTGATGTCGATACCAAGCCCCATGAGCTTTTCATAAATATTCGGGAAATGCGCTTTTACAAATTCCGGTGGCTTATGGCTGATGTCCAGATGGACATAATCCAGACCGTCGCGCTTGATTTCGGCGTCATTGGCGCGGGCAACAATGTCACGCGGCGCAAGTTCTGCACGATCGTCATAATCGGGCATGTAACGATGCCCCGTTTTCGGATTTTTCAGGATACCACCCTCTCCGCGCACCGCCTCTGTTATCAAGAAATTCTTGACCTCAAGATTATAGAGGCAGGTCGGGTGGAATTGCATGAATTCCATATTCGACACGCGGCATCCGGCGCGCCACGCCATGGCAATGCCGTCACCAGTCGCACCGCGCGGAGCCGTGGAATAGAGATATGTCCGGCCAGCGCCGCCACTCGCAAGAATGGTTGCGCGCGCAGTGTAGGTCTCGACGCGGCCCGTTTTGCGGTTGAGCGCATAAACGCCGTGAATACGGCCTGAGGTTGAAAAGCGTTCCTGATGCCGGCCCAAAATCAAGTCAACGGCGACCATGTCCGGAACCAAACTGATGTTCGGATGCGCTCTGGCGGCTGCTTCCAACGCTTGTTGGACAGCCCAACCGGTGGCGTCGTCAACATGGACGATACGCCGGTGGCTATGTCCGCCTTCGCGGGTCAAGTGCCAGTCATTGCCCTCCAAATTGAACGGCACGCCAAGCTTTGCCAGCCGTTCAATCGCGAGCGGCGCATTCTCCACGACAAATTCAACCGTGGCGCGGTTATTCAGACCTGCGCCTGCAACCATCGTATCCTCGATATGGTTTGCAAAATTGTCACCGGGTTCAAGCACGGCGGCAATCCCGCCCTGCGCCCATGCTGTTGCGCCGTCGGAAATGGAACCCTTGGCCAGCACCGCAACCTTGCGCGTCGCCGCCAATTGCAACGCCGCGGTCAAGCCCGCAGCGCCCGACCCAATGATCAGAACATCGACTTCCATCAAGCGGCGCTGGTCAGGCGGAGGAAGACGTCTTCGAGGTCGGCCTCCTTGGTGGTTACGTCGACAATGCCCAACCCAAGGCCTTGGATCACTAAAAGCACTTCGCCTGCATTCATGCGGTCTTTGTTGTACGTAATCTCAATTGTGCGCTCGCCAAGCAGTTCCGTTTTTTCAAAGGCTTCATGCGTTGGCGCGCTGGTTACATCGCGGTCGAGCGTTAATAATACTGCCTTCTCGCGCGCCATGCCGACCAATTCGCGCGTCGGCTTGTTGGCAATCAACTGCCCATGGTTGATAATCGCAATACGGTCGCACAACTGCTCGGCTTCTTCGAGATAATGGGTGGTGAGCACAACCGTTACGCCTTGGCGGTTCAGTTCCTGCACATAATCCCATAATTGCTGACGCAGTTCGATATCGACACCAGCCGTCGGTTCATCAAGCACGATGACGGGCGGCGCATGCACCATGGCTTTGGCGACCAGCAAGCGACGCTTCATCCCGCCCGACAGTGTCCGCGCATAGGCATCGGCTTTGTCCTCCAACCTTACGGCTTTCAACAATTCCATCGTCCGCCGTTTCGACTTGGGCACACCATACAGACCCGCTTGCAATTCAAGCGCTTCTTTCGGTGTAAAAAATGGGTCGAACATAATCTCCTGCGGCACAATGCCGATGGACGCCTTGGCGTTGCGCGGATGGGCGTCGATGTCGAACCCCCATATAGACGCGCTGCCCGATGTCTTCATCACCAGCCCGGCCAAGATGTTAATCAACGTGGATTTGCCCGCGCCATTGGGGCCAAGAAGGCCGAAAATCGATCCTTGCGCAACGTCAAAACTAACATCGCTTAACGCTTGTTTGCCACCTGCATATTTTTTGGAGAGGTTTTGGATCGAGATAGCTTGTTCAGACATGTCGGTGCGATAGCGAACGCATGGTGTCAGCGCAATGACGTGGAATCCATCCGCTGGTATTTAGTGACCGCGCGATTATCCTTAGTTCCCTATTTTTCAGCCGTTGCAGCCACGTTGCGGCTTTGCTAAGCGGCGCACATGAAAAACAGCGACCCCGAAACAATCCGAGTCCGCGAACCGCGCGTCGCTTGCGACGGCAGTGGAGATATTCCCGCCGCATTGGGCCACCCGCGAGTCTGGCTTCAAATCGATGAAAAAGGCTATGTCGATTGCGGCTATTGCGACCGGCATTTTGTGCTCATCGGCAGCCCTGCGGATAATATTCCCGGCTAAGCCACACCCAAGGCGTTCGTAAACTACCGTTCAGGCAGCAGCCGACAGGTACTGGAGCCGCGCCCGGTCGCGTATGGCGACGGTCCGGCGATCTGGCAGATGGATAACACCATCGGCTTTCAATCGAGAAAGCTGACGGCTTACGGTTTCAATCGTTAGCCCTAGAACGTCGCCAATTTGCTGGCGATCAAGCGGCAATTCAAATGCGTCCAATGCGCCATTGTCAACCGTGCAGCCCGTTTCGCCGAGCCGAACAGACATTTCGAGCAACAAAGTCGCGATCCGTTCGGTCGCGGTTTTCTTTCCGAGCCGCAACATCCATTCATGCGCACGATCAAGTTCATTCAACGTCCGGCGCAGCAGCTTGTGTTCCAGCTCGGGATGCTGGCGCGCGAAGTTGTTAAAGGTGGATCGCGAAAATATGCACAATTCGGCATCAGTCAGCGCAGTCACGCTATGCAGGCTTTGCTGGCCAAAGGGCCGGCCAATAAAGTCCGATGAAAAAACGATGCCGACAATCTGCTCCCGGCCATCGGACATGCTCATCGAAACCTTCAGCACGCCTTCAATGACATTGGCGACGACGACGGCGTCGTCACCTTCCCAAAATATAGTTTGCCCCTTGGAAAATTTTTGCTTGCGGCCAAGCCGCCCCAGCACCGCAAGCTCGTCTGTTTCGAGCCCGACGCAAACTGCACGGTTACGTATAATGCATTGGGTGCAATCCTTCATGCCTTAAGTGTAGCCGACGCTGCAAAGCGCGGCAACCGCACAAAGCGCGGCATGGCGCCACCGACCAACCAGTGAGATCACCCACTTTGCCGATGGTAGCGAAGGAGGGACTTGAACCCCCGACCTATGGATTATGATTCCACCGCTCTAACCAGCTGAGCTACTTCGCCATCCAAGCGTGAACCCCACCATTTGTGGGGAAGCACTGGGCGCTATAAGCGCGGGGGTCATAGGGGTCAAGCATTGTCAGCCACGAAATGACCATCTGCCAATATGCTCCCACGGCCCGCCGCGATAATAATGCGCAGATAGGCCCGAAATGGCGAGCGGACGCGGACGGAAGCTGTTCAACAGATGCGCGTGCAGTGCCTTGGCGGTGGCTTGCTCCACCTTGTTCTGGACCGTTATGTGCAATCGGGGCTGGGCCTGATCTTGCGGGATCAATAGCCCGCGAAAACTGTCGGCCAACTCCTCGCGCAGCCCGAGCAGTTCAGGGCTGTCCACGCGGAACGCCACGGCTTTGCCCAGCAACATAACATCCCTGAGATGCGCCACAGGCGCTGGATAGTCCTGAACCAACGCCGCAAGTCGCGATTTTATCTCTGGTAAATGGCTTGGCGGCAAATGGTGAAACAGTGTAATATGCGCATCGACAAAATTACGCTCCGCGGGGAAATGCGCGCGGCGTAGGCCATTGGCCCATGCTTGATCCGTTTTGCCCATGTCGGCGGTGATGATGATGGGTGCGTTCATGGGGTGGGTGCTAGCACGTGTTCCTCACAATGAAACAGCACATTAAAACCAGACGTCAACCTGAACTTGTTTCAGGGTCCATCGCGCCCCATCGCCCATCGGTTGAGGCGCATGAATGGATCCTGAAACAAGTGCAGGTTGACGTGCAGTAGAGGCACAAAAAAGCCGCCCTGTCTTGCAACAAGGCGGCGTTTTGTATGCAGCACTCGAGCACTTTATGCGTCGTCGCTTGCCTCAGCTGAAAGGCCGGCGGCTTCAGCAGCAGCCTTGGCAGCAGCTTGATCTTCGCGGCGCTTTGCGTTGGCAGCAGCTTCGGCAGCATCGGCTGCGTCGGATGCGACTTCGGCTTCAACCTGCGCTTCAATGACTTCAGCAGCGATCTCGGCCTGTTCGGCTTCGAACATCTGGTCAAGAACGTTAACGCCGTCCTTCTGCAACTCGGCTTCGTCGTCCGAACGGGCCACATTGACCTGAACATTGACGGTAACTTCGGGGTGCAGAACAACCTTGACGCCAAATACGCCAAGCGTTTTGATTGGGCGTTCAAGCACGATCATGTTCTTGGAAACCTTGGCGTCCTGGGCGACCAGACCGTCAACGATATCCTTGACCGAGACCGAACCGTAAAGCTGGCCAGTTTGCGAAGCCGCACGGATCAGAATGATCTGCTTGCCTTCGACACTGCCCGAAGCTTTTTGCGCTTCATCACGGCGGCTTGCGTTATCGCTTTCGATTTTTGCGCGGTTGGCTTCGAAAACCTTGCGGTTCGCGTCGTTTGCACGGAGCGCTTTTTTGTTTGGCAGCAAGAAGTTACGGGCATAGCCATCCTTCACGGTGACAACGTCACCAATTGCACCAAGCTTTTCAACGCGTTCGAGAAGTATGATATCCATGTTTCGGCTCCTTACTTCACGATGTACGGCAGAAGGCCGATGTGACGAGCGCGCTTGATAGCTTGGCCCAGCTCACGCTGCTTCTTTGCCGAAACGGCGGTAATGCGAGATGGGACAATCTTGCCGCGCTCTGAGATATAGCCTTGAAGCAGGCGTACATCTTTATAATCGATTTGCGGCGCGTCTTTACCCTGAAATGGGCAGGACTTGCGGCGACGGAAAAACGGACGTGCCATGTGTTAAGCCTCCTGCTCTGCGCGCGGTGCGCGGTCTGGACGGTCGCCACGATCTGGACGAGGGGCACCGCGATCACGGTCACCACCACCAAAGCCGCCACGCTCACCGCGTTCGCTGCGCTCTGGACGGTCGCTCTTGCGCATCATGACCGACGGGCCGGCTTCATGCGCGTCCACGCGGACAGTCATGTAACGAATGATATCTTCGTTCATGCGTGTCTGACGCTCAAGCTCAGCAATCGTGTCGCCCGAAGCATCAATGTCGAGCATCACGAAATGCGCTTTGCGGTTCTTTTGAATTTTGTATGTCAATGTCCGAAGACCCCAGGTTTCGGTCTTTACGACCTTGCCTTTATTGTCTTCTACAATCTTGGTGGCGTTTTCAGCCAGCGCATCAACTTGGGCCTGTGAAAGGTCCTGACGCGCCAAAAATACATGCTCGTACAGAGACATGGGCGTTTCCTTGTTCCTACCGATCGCTGACGCAGCACCATGCATACGCCCCTCCGGCCTTCTTCGATTTCAGTCAGGCGGGCCTGAGCAAAGCGGAGCGCTTAGGGGGAATTGGTGCGGAATGCAAGCGATTCGCAGGATTGCGAATGGGGTCGGACGCCTTAGCCCACCAGTCGCTGCAATATGTTTACCGCAAACGCGCTCAACGTATCATCCCGCGCGCCCATTATGACGATGCGGTCGCCTCGCCGCGCTAACTCCACAATACGGTTGCCGCATTCTTCGCGGCTGGGGATATATTCGGCGTTGCGGTCAGCGGCGGTGACCGCGTCGGTGAT
Organism: Sphingorhabdus sp. EL138; assembly: GCF_945882965.1. Taxonomy (GTDB): domain Bacteria; phylum Pseudomonadota; class Alphaproteobacteria; order Sphingomonadales; family Sphingomonadaceae; genus Sphingorhabdus_B. The sequence goes on along the minus strand of NZ_CAMCWY010000018.1, from coordinate 46,212 downwards.
GCTTTGGCTGCCGATGCTTTTGTCCACGGTGCCGCCGAAATAGACGGGGTCGCAGAGGATCAGATGGTCGTCCGCGCCAAGCATGTCCGCAAACACGTCCGCGAGTTCAGCGCCCATGACGCGGATGGGGCCGTAGCCATGGGGTTGGAAGAAGGCGATGATGCGGCCGGGAAACGCCTTCATCGTCGCGAGCGTTGCGGCGATCTTGTCGGGGTTATGGCCGAAATCGTCGATGACCGTTATGTCATTGGCGGTGCCGACAATGTCGAAACGGCGGGCGAGGCCACAAAAGCTTTCAATGCTGTGCGCGGCTTGCGCAACGGACACGCCAAGTGCGACGCTGGAAGCAATCGCAGCAAGCGCGTTGGCGATATTGTGCCTGCCGGGGACGATCAAGGTGACGGGGTAAGCTTCGCCCATCGCATGCAGCGTAAAGCGGCTGCCGAGCGGGAGGTCGGTAATGTCTGTTGCACGGAAATTTGCGTCAGCGGAAAAGCCAAAATTAATGGCGTCCGCCAACGCCATCGGCGCGACCAACGCCACAGTCTCCGCATCATCGGCGTTCCAGACACAGACTTTTGCCTTGCGCGCAAAGTCGCCGAACAACTGCCGCAGTTCTTCTAGGCTTCTGTGATCAAGGCTGACATTGTTGAGCACCGCGACTTCGGGCGTGAACAGGGCGATTGAGCCGTCACTTTCATCGACTTCGCTGACGAACACGTCACCCTGCCCCACACGCGCGCTGGCAAAGGGCGCGTCATCAGCGACGAAATTCTTCATCACCGCGCCGTTCATGATCGTTGGGTCATGTCCAGAATCGGTCAATATCCAGCCGATCATGCCCGTTACGGTTGACTTGCCGCTCGTCCCGCCAACCGCAACGCTGCGCGGGGCAGCGTTGAACAAATCGGCGAGCAATTGCGCGCGCGTCATGCGGGTGCAGCCAAGCGCGATGGCTTTGGCAATATCGGGCACGCTGTCCTCAATGGCCGCAGAGGCAATGAGTATCTGGTCGCCGCTGACAAGGCCGCTGCCGTCTTGTGAAAACAGGTCAATGCCAAGGCTTTGCAGCCATGCGAATTTCGGTCCCAACCGGCCTTGGTCCAGCGCGCGGTCGGAACCGGCGACACTTGCGCCTGCATCATGGACGATATTGGCCAAGGGCAACATGCCCGATCCACCAATGCCGCAGAAGAAATAGGATTTGTTTTTGTGCATCAGTGGCGGTTATGGCCGGAAGATGATTTTGGCAATGGTCCTGTATATACAAAACTGCGTCACCCCCGCGAAGGCGGGGGCCCAATACCCGACTCGTAGAAACATCACGGCCCGGAGTTGGATTCCCGCCCGCGCGGGAATGACGAATTTTGCGGAAGCGCGTGAAATATGCGGATAGCCATCTGCGCGCCATCGACGCCATTTACGCGGGAGGACGCGGCGCGGGTTATCGCGCTTGCCGCCACTACACACCCGACGGCTGAACTCATCTTTCACGACCAATGCTTTGCGGAGGTTGGCCATTTTGCCGGGCTAGACGATATGCGCTGCGCCGCGTTTGTGGACCTTGCCAATGACCCAAGTTTTGATGCGATCTGGTTTGTGCGTGGTGGCTATGGGGCTTGCCGGATCGCACAAGACGCCGTGGCCGCACTCACATCGGCGGCGGGGGACAAAATCTACATGGGATATAGCGACGCCGGCAATCTGCTTGGCGCTTTGTACGCCGCAAAAATCGGCCGCGTGTGCCATGGGCCGATGCCAGCCGATATCCGGCGCGAGGGCGGTGAGGCCGCCGTCCTGCGCGCGCTCGACTGGATGCTGCACGCGTCGCCACAGGTGCTTGAACCACAACTGCAAGCAGGCGGCAAATATGCGGCGTTCAATCTGATGACCTTGGCGATGATGGTCGGCACGCCGTTAATGCCGGACCTGAAAGACCATGTGTTGCTATTGGAGGAAATCAGCGAATATCTCTATGGTTACGACCGCGCGTTTTTCCACGTCACCAGCCATTTGCAAACCGCAGGGCTGGCCGGATTGCGGCTTGGTCGCGTCAGCGATGTGCCTGTCAATCACCGCCCCTTTGGCGAAGATGCCGAGGAGATTGCTCGGCGCTGGTGCGCAAAAACGGGGATCAATTATCTGGGCCGCGCGGATATTGGCCATGATGCTGACAATCGCATCGTGCCGTTCGGGCTTGCAACATTCAGCGCTGCGCCATAGGCGAATTGCCAGAACACGGACGAACAGGAGCAGTTATGCGCGCATTTATATTCCCCGGGCAAGGCAGCCAAGCCGTTGGCATGGGCAAAGCGCTCGCCGAAGCCAGCCCGATTGCGCGCGCCGTGTTTGAGGAAGTCGATGAGGCGTTGGGCCAGCATCTTTTCCGCCTGATGTGCGAAGGACCCGAGAGCGACCTCATACTGACCGAAAATGCGCAGCCCGCGATCATGGCCAATGCCATCGCCACCTTGCGCGTTTTGGAAAAGGAAGGCGGCGTTCGGTTATCGGAGAAATGCAATTTCGTCGCTGGCCATTCCTTGGGCGAATATACCGCGCTCTGCGCCGCAGGCGCTTTGCCTTTGTCGGTGACCGCTGCGCTGCTGAAGCTGCGCGGGCGCGCGATGCAGGCGGCTGTGCCCGTCGGCGTCGGCGCGATGGCCGCGTTGCTTGGGGCAGACATCGAGAAAGCCGAAGCATTGGCGGCGGCGGCGGCTGAGGGCGAAACCTGCACCGTCGCAAATGACAATGACCCCTCGCAGGTCGTCATTTCAGGGCATAAAGGCGCGATTGAGCGCGCAATTGAGCTTGCAAAGGACCATGGCATCAAGCGCGGAATATTGTTGCCAGTGTCCGCACCGTTTCACTGTCCATTGATGCAACCCGCCGCCGATGAGATGCAAAGCGCGCTTGGCACGACGACCATTCATGCGCCGCTGGTTACCCTTTTTGCGAACGTCACGGCAGCGCCGGTATCCGATCCCTACATCATCGCCGCGCAATTGGTGCAGCAAGTGACTGGCCGCGTGCGCTGGCGCGAGTCCGCAATCGCGATGGCGGAGACTGGCGTTACCCATTTCGTTGAATTCGGCGGCAAAGTGCTATCACCCATGGTGAAGCGCAGCACGCATGAAGACATCACCACATCAACCGTCATCAGCATGGATGACATCGAAGCCTTGTTGAAAGCGATTTAATGAACGACCAAATTCTCCAGTCGCGCGATGGCGGCATACTGACCATCACGCTGAATATGCCCGAAAAACGTAACCCGATCTCGGATGTGTCTGTCGTCGAACAGTTGTGCGATGCATTCATGGCAGCGGATCAAGATATGTCGGTGCGCTGCGTCATCCTGACCGGCGCAGGGACGGTGTTTTCCTCCGGCGGTGACTTAAAACAAATGCGTCCGGATAGTGGTGGCCTGCGCGCAGGATTGCCCGCAGAAACCCGGCGCAACTACAAATATGGTATCCAGCGTCTGCCGCTGATGTTCCAAGCGCTAGAGGTTCCGGTCATCGCGGCGGTTAACGGTGCGGCCATTGGCGCAGGGCTTGACCTTAGCACGATGTGCGACATTCGGATTGCAGCGTCTTCGGCCAAATTTGCGGAGAGCTTCGTTCGGCTCGGCATTACGCCGGGCGACGGCGGCGCATGGCTGTTGCCGCGCATCGTCGGTTTTTCAAAAGCGACCGAACTTGCCTTAACCGGCGAAACCATCGACGCTGCCGAAGCGTTGCGTATCGGGCTGGTTACGCAAGTGGTGGATGATGCCGACCTGATGACCGCCGCGCGCATGATTGCGGACAAAATCGCCGCAAACCCGCCACATGCCGTCCGTATGACGAAGCGCCTATTGCGCGAAGGGCAGACGGCGGACCTTAAAAATATCCTCGAAATGTCCGCCGCGATGCAAAGCCTTGCCCACGCCACTGCGGACAATGACGAAGCGATCACCGCGTTTCTGGAAAAGCGCGCACCCGAATTTAAGGGAGAATGATATGTTTGATCTAACTGGCATGACCGCGCTGGTAACCGGCGCTTCGGGCGGGATTGGCAGTGCCATCTGTCACGCGCTGGCGGGCCAAGGCGCACGGCTTGCGGTTTCAGGATCCAACGTGGAAAAGCTCGAAGCATTCCGGGCGTCCTTAAGTGGCGACCATGTTGCGGTTCCCTGCGACTTGGGTGACAAGGACAGCGTTGAGGCGTTGGTTCCCGCTGCGCTGGAGAAACTGGGCCAGATCGACATTCTTGTGAACAACGCGGGCGTTACCCGCGACAATTTGACGATGCGTATGAAGGATGAGGAATGGGATGACGTCATCCGCATCAATCTTGAGGCAACATTTCGCCTGATGCGCGCCGCCACGAAACCCATGATGAAGGCGCGCTTTGGCCGTATCATTGCGATCACCAGCGTCGTCGGTACCACGGGCAACCCCGGCCAAGCCAATTATGCCGCGTCCAAAGGCGGCCTTACGGCGATGACAAAAGCAATCGCGCAGGAACTCGCCAGCCGCAATGTGACGGCCAATTGCGTCGCACCCGGCTTCATCGCCACCGCGATGACCGAAAGCCTGCCTGACGCGCAAAAAGAGGCGCTGAATGCGCGTATTCCGATGGGCCGCATGGGCGAAGGCGCCGACATTGGTGCCGCCGTTGCCTATCTCGCCTCAAGAGAAGCGGGTTATGTTACGGGCCAGACAATCCATGTAAATGGCGGCATGGCGATGCTTTGATGCATAAGCGTCGCTTGCCACTTGCCAGCGGCTATTCTGCACATTAGGGCAATAGCAGAAATTCAACATCCCAAACAATAAGGGGCACAAAAATGAGCGATACCGCGGAACGGGTCAAAAAGATCGTAGTCGAACATCTGGGCGTTGAAGCCGATAAGGTCACAGAAGCTGCAAGCTTCATTGATGATCTTGGCGCAGATAGCCTTGATATTGTTGAGCTTGTTATGGCGTTTGAAGAAGAATTCAACGTCGAAATTCCTGACGATGCTGCTGAAAAGATTGCTACCGTCAAGGACGCGATCGATTTCATCAACAGCAACGGCTAAGCCGTTACGCGCAATACTGCGCGGCCAGATAAAAATTCAAACGGCTTTCCGACCAGCGTTAAGTGCGCTTCTGTCGGAAAGCCGTTTGCTTTTTGGCTCCTATTCGCGGTAATAGGCCGTAAAGATTAGATTTTGGAGATAACGCAATGCGTCGTGTCGTGGTCACTGGATTAGGTCTGGTTACACCCTTGGGTGCAGATGTTGAAACCACTTGGTCCAACCTGATTGCCGGAAAATCCGGTGCTGGCATGATTACGCATTTCGACGCCAGCAACCAGAAATGCCTGATCGCGTGCGAAGTGAAGGCAAAGGACCATCCATGGGGCTTTGACCCCGATAAGCGCGTGGACCACAAGGTCCAACGGCAGGTCGATCCCTTTATCATTTTCGGCATTGATGCTGCTGGCCAAGCATTGGAAGATGCGGGTCTCACCGATTTGACCGAAGAACAAAAAGTGCGGGCTGGCTGCTCCATCGGGTCCGGGATCGGCGGTTTACCCGGCATTGAAAGCGAAGCGTTGCTGCTGGCAGAGAAAGGCCCTAGCCGCGTTAGCCCGCATTTCGTGCATGGCCGGTTGATTAACCTGATCTCGGGCCAAGTCAGCATCAAATATGGCCTAAAAGGCCCCAATCACGCCGTCGTCACCGCTTGTTCCACAGGCGCACACTCGATTGGCGATGCCGCCCGCATGATCCGCGATGATGATGCCGACATCATGGTCGCTGGCGGTGCAGAGGGCACCATCAACCCGTTGGGTATCGCAGGCTTTGCGCAGGCTCGCGCGCTCAATATGAGCTATAACGACCGTCCAGAGGCCGCCAGCCGCCCTTATGACAAGGACCGCGACGGTTTCGTGATGGGTGAAGGCGCAGGCGTTGTTGTTTTGGAAGAATATGAACATGCCAAGGCGCGCGGTGCGAAGATCTACGCCGAAGTCGTCGGCTATGGCTTGTCGGGCGATGCATATCACGTAACTGCGCCGCATCCCGAAGGTGACGGCGCGTTTCGGTCCATGCAGATGGCGCTGAAAAAGGCCGGAATGACGCCCACCGATATTGATTATATCAACGCGCATGGCACATCGACCATGGCCGATACGATCGAGCTAGGCGCGGTAAAGCGCTTATTTGGTGATGCCATGGCAAATGTGTCAATGAGCTCGACCAAATCCGCCATCGGCCATTTGCTGGGCGGCGCTGGCGCGGTGGAGAGCATTTTCTGCATCCTTGCGCTGCGTGACCAGATTGTGCCGCCGACGCTCAATCTCGACAACCCAGATGAAGGCACCGAAGGCGTTGACCTTGTCCCACATGTCGCCAAGAAACGCGAAGTGAAAGCTGTTTTGAACAACAGCTTCGGCTTTGGCGGGACGAACGCCAGCCTCATCATGAAATTGGCTGAATAAACAAACGTGATAGCACCGCCGCATATCTCTCATTTTGTCATTCCAGCGCAGGCGGGAACTGACTGCGGGAATGAGGAGGGCTAATTATGGTGAAGCGGTATGGAAAACAGGCAAACCGCCGCCTCGCCAAATGGGCGGTCGTTGCGGCGGCGCTGCTGCTGGCGGTAATTGCCGGTAACTTTATCTATGGATGGACGGCGCCCGGGCCGCTGCAGCGCGCGGCAACTGTAATCATTAAGCCGGGGTCAAGCATGATGTCGGCTGCACGGCAGCTTGAGAAAAGCGGCGCGGTCAAATCCGCCGAGGCATTTGTGAGCCGGGCAAAGATTTTTGGCGCGTCGAACACCATCAAGGCGGGCGAATTTGTTATTCCGGCAAAGGCCTCCAATTCCGACATATTGTCCATCCTGACAGATAGAAAAACCGTGCAACGCATGGTCACTATTCCCGAAGGCATGCCTTCGATCATGGTGTACGAACGCCTCATGGCCAATGACCAGCTCACTGGACGCATTTCCATACCAGCCGAGGGTTCGGTTTTGCCTGACAGCTACGCCTTTGACAAAAACGAACCGCGCGCTGCTGTCCTGAAACGCATGCAGGATGCCAGAGCAAAAACAATGGCCGAGTTGTGGCGAGAGCGCAGCCCTAACACGATGGTCAAAACACCATTAGAGGCGCTGACGCTTGCGTCGATTGTCGAAAAGGAAACGGCGCTCAAATCGGAATTGCGTATGGTCTCCGGCGTGTATTCCAATCGCTTGCGCATTGGAATGCGGCTGCAGGCCGACCCAACGATCATTTACCCCATCACAAAGGGGAAGTCGCTTGGCCGGCGCATTCGCAAATCCGAAATCCGGGACGTGAACGACTATAATACTTACGCCATGGCTGGCCTTCCCAAAGGACCAATCGCCAACCCGTCACGCGCCGCCATTGCCGCCGTGCTGAACCCGCAAAAGACGACCGCTTTATACTTTGTTGCTGATGGCAGGGGCGGGCATATCTTCGCCGACACGTTGAAACAGCATAATGCCAATGTCGCAAAATGGTATGCCCTGCGCCGCCAACGCGGGGAGATGTAGCCCCTTTACGGCTCTACAATGTTGAAGGCACCCGGCATGGGGTCAAGCGCGGCCTGAAGCTTTTCAATCGCCGCCCTGTCACCCTCGATTTTCAGTCCAGCGAACTGTAGCTGTGCCGCCGGCATTTTCAGGAACAATAACGCCAGAAACAATTGGCGCGGGCCAGTGACCGTCACGGCAGGCGCGGCGTGGACCTTCCCCATTTCGCTGAACATCACCGAATTGCCAACGGTGACTTTCGCGGTCTCTTTTCGGTCCGAAATGACGAAATTCAGCGCCAGTGTGGCATTGCCAATGATATTCGGGTCCAGCCGGGTCGACACCGAATCCAACAACAAACCAGTTGGTATCGCCGAAATCATGTCGATGCTTTGCGCGTTAATGCCCGCCTTCATGCCCTCACGCAGGTCGTGCGCGCCAGACAGGAACATGTTGCGCCAGATCGCGGATTCCGACTGATAGCCTTGCTGTTCATAGCTGTCAGCAAGCAAGGCCCGCCCCTCAACATTTTTGGGTTCCGCAAAGATGAGTTGGTTCAACAGGTCGGATGACCAGCGATAATCCCCCGCTTTCATTGCCTTTTTCGCCTCTGCCAAGACCTTCTTCGCGCCGCCCATCGCCGCGACCATTTTGCCTGCGCGCACCTCCGGCGGATGCGGGTTAAGATTGGCGGGGACGGCATCATACCAACCCAGATAATATTGATAGATCGCCTTCGAATTATGGCTGTAGGTGCCGTAATAGCCCTTGTTAAACCATTTGTCGCCAATAGCTGGCGGTGCCTTCAAAACTTCTGCGATCTCGGCCTGAGTCATGCCCTTGTTCATCATGCGCACCGTTTGGTCGTGCATATACCGATAATTGTCGCGCTGCCCCGCTAGCCAGCCCTTGACCTCCGACTGGCCAAAGCGCGGCCAGCAGTGGCTTGAGGCGATGACGTCGCTCCGCTCGCCATATAGGTTGACGGCTTCGTTCAGAAACCCGGACCAGCCCAACGTATCACGTACTTTCGCACCGCGCGGAGTTAGGATGTTATGCAGACTGCAGGTCGCAATTTCAGCGGCCAGAAACGTGCGCGCCGCAGGCATATAGACGTTCATTTCGGCCGGTGCTTCGGTCTGCGGCACCATTTGGAACTCCAACGTCACGCCATCGACTTCGCGCTGTTCGCCCGTTTTGCGAATGTCGATTGTAGGCGGGATCAGCGTGATATCACCCCCGCCAATGCCTTTGCCGATGCCACTGCCCATCTGCCCCTGCGGGCCAGGCGTCAGGTTATTGCCAAATTGAAACGTCGCGCGCCTGCCCATCGCAGGACCGGCCATAACATTTTCAGACGCCGTCTCGGCCAAAAAATGCTCCGGCGCAATGATCTCAACCTTGCCCGCTTTTACGTCGGCCTCATTGATGATTCCGCGCACACCGCCGAAATGGTCGGCATGGCTATGGCTATAGATCACCGCAGTGACTGGCCGTGCTCCAAGCTTTTCATTCACCAGTTTCAGCGCTGCCGCTGCGGTATCCCGGCTGGTCAGCGGGTCGATGATGATCCAACCCGTTTGGCCTTTGATCACCGTCATGTTCGACACGTCAAAGCCGCGCACTTGCCAGACATTGTCCGTCAGCGCATATAGCCCATGTTTGCGCAACAGGCCCATATGCCGCCACAGGCTTGGGTTCACCGTATCGGGTGATTGGCCATCCACCATCCAGTCATAAGCGCCAAGGTTCCAGACAGGCTTGCCATCCTTGTTGGTGATGACGGGGTCGGACAAAGTGCCGATAAAGCCCCTGTCCGCAAAATCGAGGTCACGGCCATCTTCGGCGGGAAGCTGCGCCGCGACGCTGCGTTGCGCAGTGACCGTTGCATCAGAGGCTGGCTTTGCGTCTTGTGCCCACGCGCCTGTTGCCGACGCCGTGCTTAATAACGCTGCCCATAAAATTTTGTGCATGTTGTTCTCCCCCAATATTTTGACGGCACGATGCAGCATTAGACGCATTAGGTAAATCCGCTATTTGCGGCTCTAACGGCGCATCACAGGAAACTATAAGGATCAACATCGACCCCAACCCGCACGCCACGCGGGAATTGTAGGCCGCCAAGCCATTCACGGATGATATTCTGCACCTCGACCGAGCGCTGCGCATGGACCAAAAGGCGTTGTCGATAACGCCCACGCAACATGGCGAGCGGTGCTGGCGCGGGGCCATAGACATGCATTCCGTTCACCTGCGGTGCAGCGCCACCCACGGCGCGCGCGGCCTCTATGGCTTCGCGTTCATCTTCGGACGAGATAATGATGGCCGCAAAACGCCCGAAAGGTGGCGCACCAGCCGATTTGCGTTGCTCGGTTTCAGCATCATAAAATGCATCGCGGTCACCGGCGACCAAGGCGGCGATGACGGGATGATTGGGATTGCGTGTCTGGATGAACACCTCACCTAGCTTCTCGCCGCGCCCTGCCCGGCCAGCGGCCTGCGCAATTTGCTGAAAGGTGCGTTCGGCGGCGCGCAAATCCCCGCCCTCAAGCCCCAGATCGGCGTCGATCACCCCGACCAACGTCAGTTCGGGGAAATGATAGCCCTTCGTCACTAATTGCGTGCCGATGATGATATCCACCGCCTTATTTTCTACAAGGGACACGAACTCCGCCGCCTTTTCCGGCGACCATAAAGTGTCCGATGTCGCAACGATGGTCCGCGCATTGGGTAGCAGGCGGTTCACCTCGTCACTGATGCGTTCAACGCCGGGGCCACAGGCAACCAATGTATCGCTTTCGCCGCATTCAGGACAATCCTCCGGCGGTGGCATAACATGACCACAATGATGGCAGGCGAGACGGCGCACGAGGCGGTGTTCCACCATCCAGCTTGTGCAGTTGGGACATTGGAACCGGTGGCCACAGGTCCGGCACAAGGTCAAAGGCGCATAGCCACGACGGTTGAGGAACAACAAGCTCTGTTCGCCGCGTGCGACGCGTTCTTCCAAGGCTTTCAGCAATGTCGGTGCAATCCAATGCTGTGATTCGGGCGCGTCGAGCGTCAGGTCGATGGCCTTGATTTCAGGCATTTTGGCCGCGCCAAAGCGCGACGGAATTTCAAGGCCTTTGTAGCGGCCAATGGCCACCATATGCCGCGATTCCAGCGCTGGTGTTGCCGATGCCAGAACCACAGGGAATCCTTCAAAATGGCCACGCATGACGGCAACGTCGCGGGCATGATAGCGCACGCCATCTTCCTGTTTAAAACTGGTCTCATGCGCCTCATCGACGATGATCAGGCGCAAATTGGCAAAGGGAAGGAAAAGCGCCGAGCGCGCGCCCACCAGCACCTTTGCACTGCCATCGGCGACGGCACGCCAGACACGGCGGCGCTGGGTGGATCGCAGATTGCTGTGCCAAACAGCTGGCTCGACGCCAAAGCGCGCTTCGAAGCGGGCAAGGAATGGCGCGGTCAGCGCGATTTCGGGCAGAAGCACCAGAACCTGTTTGCCCAGCCGTAACGCCTCGGCCACCGCCTCAAAATAGGTTTCGGTTTTGCCTGATCCTGTGACGCCATCAAGGACGAATGTGTCAAAGCCACCTTTGCGAACCGCATCAACCATGCTGTTTGCTGCCAATTGCTGCGCGTCGTTCAATTTTGGCGTGTCAAAGTCCGCCAGCGGTTCGGGCAGCGGCGAATCGACGCTGATGGTAACTGGTTCAAACGCGCCAGCTTTGATCAGCCCGCGGATGACGGCGTCGCTGACGCCAGCTTCTGCCGCTAGCTCGCGCACAAGGCCTTGCGCGCCCTCCAAGGCGTCCAGCGCGGCCGCGCGTTGTGGTGTCAACCGTGCAGGCTCAAAACCAGTGCGGCGATATTCGGTAATGGTTCCCGTCGCCGTGAACGCAGCCGACGACGACAACACCATGCGCAAGACCGCCGCATGGTTCGTGAGATAATAATCCACAACCCAGTTGATCAGGCGACGCAAGCTAAGCGCAACCGGCGGACAATCCAATATTTCAAGCACAGCGCGAAGTTTGCTGGCATCTAACGCCGCATCGCCAAAAACATCATCATCCCAGATCATGCCGGGCAATTTGCGCGGGCCAAGTGGCACCATCACGACGCAGCCCGGCCCGGCGACCATAGCATCGGGCAGCCGGTAATCGAGCGGACCAATCGCTTGCGTTAACAAAACAACACGGACGCGGTTGGTGGTCAAGCTCATATGGCGGGTATAGGCAATGATGCGGCGAACGTCACCATCTGGATGATCATCGCGCATCATCGCAGATCTGGTTCCAATAGGTCTGTTGTTTTGGCCGATATTTTGCCAAGAGACATGAAACCGAATCTCCAATCAGGAAACAGTGCCATGAAATTCTTCGCCGATACCGCTGACATTGCCGATATTAAGGATCTGGCGGCGACTGGTTTGCTCGATGGCGTGACCACCAACCCGTCGTTGATCGCCAAATCCGGCCGGGACTTTATTGAAGTCACGCGCGAAATCTGCGCCTTGACCGATGGCCCGGTGTCGGCAGAAGTCGTTGCACTTGATCACGCGACAATGATGAAGGAAGCCGAAATCCTGCGGAAGATTGCCGACAATGTCTGCATCAAGGTGCCATTGACCATTGACGGCCTGAAGACGTGCAAGGCGCTTACGTCCGAAGGCACATTGGTCAATGTGACCTTATGTTTCTCCGCCAATCAGGCACTATTGGCCGCAAAGGCTGGTGCGACATTCGTATCGCCTTTCGTTGGCCGCCATGACGATAATGGCTTTGATGGTATGCAGCTTATCAGCGACATTCGCCTGATCTACGACAATTACGCTTTTGATACGGAAATCCTCGTCGCCAGCGTCCGTCACGGTGTCCACGTTCTTGAAGCCGCGAAAATTGGTGCTGACGTGATGACTGCACCGCCATCGGTCATCAAGGGCCTGTTCAAGCATATCCTGACGGACAAGGGCATTGAGGGCTTTTTGGCCGATTGGGCCAAAACCGGTCAGGCGATTGGCTAATTTTTTGCGCAACAAATTAGCATTTCCGCCTCGGATGCTATATCATCATATATAGCGATGCAGGCCCTATAGGCTATTATCCGTATGGTTTTTAGAGGCGGGTAGACTTATCTTTATGGTTGAATACGCGGGCACTTCGCCTGCCGGAGCCTAAAGATGAACAAACCCGAAAAGGTATTTCCCATGGCTCATATCCATTATGAAGACGAAATCGGTGCGAACGGCAAACTTGTCGTTCCTGATGACGTTCAAGACGCAATTCGCACCCTAATCCGTTGGTCAGGCGATAATCCGGAGCGGGAAGGCCTGCTCGATACGCCCGCGCGCGTTGGCCGCGCATGGCGCGAATATTGCTCTGGCTATGCCGACGATCCGGCTGCGCATTTGTCGCGAACCTTTCAAGAGGTGGGCGGTTATCACGAGCTCGTCTTGCTCAAGGACATTCCGTTCCAGTCGCATTGTGAGCATCACATGGCACCCATCATCGGCAAGGCGTCGATTGCCTATATGCCAACCGACAAGGTTGTGGGCATTTCGAAACTTGCGCGTGTTTTGCACGGCTTTGCGCAGCGGCTTCAGGTGCAAGAGCGCCTAACCGCAGAAGTCGCAAACTGCATCTGGGAAAATTTGAAGCCAGAGGGCGTTGCTGTTGTGATTGATGCGCAGCATGGGTGCATGACCGGACGCGGTGTGAAGGTTCACGGCGTTGGCATGGTAACGTCAAAACTCATTGGCTGTTTCCTTGACGATCAATCGAGCCGCAAGGAAGTCATGAGCCTAATGGGCTATTGACCCCGCCATAAAAGGTTTTCAGTTATTGTTGGCGATAGCGAACTTACCTATATTTGGGGCATAGTCGCCAATCATGCTCAGGCCGGATAACATCAACATGCCTTTTAACATTCCCTCGTTTGATATGAACGCTTTCGTCCGTGCGACGCTTGCCGAAGATTTGGGTCCGACGGGCAAAGATGTCACGTCCGAAAGCGTCATTCCGGTCGATGTCCGCTTCGACGGGGTGATGGACAGTCGCGATGCCATAACCGTGGCTGGCTTACCTATCGCCGTCGCATTTTTCCATGCGCTCAATCCGTCGATGGAGATAGAGTTGTTAGTCGCGGAGGGCGCGCAAGTGCCCGCGGGCACTGACCTCATGCGCTTAAAGGGCCATGCACGGGCCATGCTCACTGCGGAACGCTCCGCGCTGAATACAGTGCAGCATCTGTCGGGCATTGCCACAATGACACGGCAATATGTCGATGCCATCGCAGGGACGGGTTGCATCCTTTTGGACACCAGAAAGACAATCCCCGGCCTTCGGCTGCTTGAAAAATACGCAACGCGCATAGGCGGCGCTACGAACCATCGCATGGGCCTTTGGGACGCAGCCATGATCAAGGACAATCATGTTGCCGTTGCCGGCGGCGTAGCTGAAGCGGTTGCCCGCGCGAAAAATGCAGGGGTTGAACGCATCATCCTTGAGGTGGACAGCATCGCGCAGATTGAACCCGGCTTGGCGGCAGGGGCAAGCCATTTGCTGCTCGACAATATGGACGCAGATATGTTGCGCGCGGCGGTAAAGCTGATCGCTGGCCGCGTGCCGACTGAGGCATCGGGCGGGGTGACGTTGGAAACGATCCGCGCCAAGGCGGAGACGGGTGTCACCTACATCTCGGTTGGCCGCCTGACCCAAAGCGCGCCGGCAGCCGACATCGGACTGGACTTTGCGCAAGCTTAAGCTTTTCATATTTTTAGCTGTCGTGGCGGCTTTCCAACCTGCACCAACCATGGCGCAAGCGTGGCAATGCCAACCACCACGATTTCTTCCGCGCCCGGCCCTGGAGTTGCCTCCGTCCGGCCAGATAAGGCGCACGGCCATAGACGGCTATGTGCTGGCACTGAGTTGGAGCCCGGAATATTGCCGTGGTCGAATAAGTGATCCTGCGGCGCGGTTCCAATGTTAGGGTGAAATTGGCGACTTTGGTTTTGTCCTGCATGGGCTATGGCCTGAGGCCAAAGGGGCCAATTACCGGCAATATTGCCGCACGGTTGGCGTGCTGCCCCGGCAAGCAGTCTCAGATAATATCTGCCTCAGCCCGTCCCCCCAATTGCTGCAACACCAATGGGCAAAACATGGCAGTTGCATGGCCACAACGCCCGCCGCTTATTTTGCGGCAGCGCGGTTGCTGTTCAACGCGATTGAATTTCCCGACATGGCGCGGCTGTCCCGCGAACCCGAACGCGAGACGCACCTGACGGCAGAAACGCTGGCCGAAAGATTTGCTGATCTGAATGATGGCCTGCCCGCGCATGCCATTAATGTGAAGACCAATAGCAAAGGCTGGCTAGAGGAAATACGTATCTGCCTTGGCAGGGATTTCAAGCCCCGGCAGTGTCCGGCAGTGTCCGGCATTTACCCGCCGCGCCCCGGCCACGGCGCAGATAAAAATCTGGCGCGGGCGTTAGGCTTCAATAATCCGCGTCGCAGGGTGATGTTTGTCGAGATGTTTCTTGATAATCCGCAAATTCTTGCTGTTGGAACGCCAGACAAGGTCGAACGCGTCGCCGACAAAGGGAATTGCACCAATCGCAGTATCAATACCGACATTGGCGGTCATGCGGATTAACTGCCATTTGGACATGCCCAGATTGCGGGCTTCCCACACCATATACGCGCCCATACAGGCGGTCACGAGGTCACCCAACACGGGCACAAGGCCAATCACACTATCCAGCCCAAATGGAATTTTCGTGCCCGGAAAAACGAAGGCGCGCTCCAATATCCTTTCAAGCGCCTCAACACGGGCGCGCACGGCGACTGGGTCATTGCCCATACCCGGCAAATCCCTGGCAATACGCGCAAGTTGTTCCTGCGAAATCGGCACTGAAGTTACTCCTTTGTGCCTATGTCGGGTCACGTCCAAGATATTGCAACAGGTGCCAGCCACGACCATTGGCAAAATGCCCCAGTAGGCCGGGCCGGACGACCGACCAACGCAAAGGATTTGCAATGGGGATGAAGGCAACACTGGCCTGCAATTCGGCCTCTGCCTCCCCCAATAGCTGCGCGCGCTTCGCGCTATCGGTCGTTCGGCGCACTTCGGCCACAATCTCGTCCGCCCGCGGGCTACAGATTGCGGCAAATTTGCACGATAGCTGATCCAGATACCATATGGGACTCGATTGCTGCGCGGTTCGGTCAACGAGCAGCAAGTCATGCGGTCGGTCCATCGTCACACGCTCAATATCAATGCCGATGGTTGCAAGGTCAGCCCGCAAACGCGCAAAGAATATCCGGCTGCCATAACCACGCGGCAAAGCAACCCGTAATGCGCGGAGCGCGCCATTCGCATTTTTCCAATTGGCAACCGTCGCAGCGGCCATCGCCCTGCGTTCTTCCATCGATGGCACTGACCATGCAGGCCGGGCTATGCCCGCACGATTTGGCAGGTTTTCGGGAACCAAGGTGACCGTTTCCTGCCACGCCACAATGTCGAACGCCGTCAACAATTTAGGGCGATCAATAGCCATGGCAATCGCCGTCCGATTGGCCGTATCGGACAGAAATGGACCGCCATTAACCACTTGCAAACCGAATAATCCCGGGACCGCGTCAAATTGGATTTGATCAGCCCGTATGTTTGCCGCATCGAGCAAGGGATAGCTGTCAAACCGTCCGCCTTCGACAAGGTCGCTTTGTCCCAGTGCATAACGGGCAAGCACCGTTGATGCCGCACCGCGTTGCAATGTTACCATCGCACTGCTCAGGGATTGCGCGCCATCGTGATCGGTTTCATTGTGCCGCAACTGCATAACCTGTCCATATTTCTTGGCTTGCATCGGACCCGATCCAGCGCTTTTGCTGAGCAACCCGAACTCGGGCAAGGCGAGCAATTCCAGCAGATAGGGCATAGGGGCCTTCAGCCTGATTTCCACCACCTTACCCGTCATGGCGACGACACGGTCAATGACACCCAGTTCGGCACCAAGGCGCCCCTTGCGCAATTCCCGGATGCGGGCAGTCAGCAGACGGGCAACCTCGCCTGAATCTATCTCACGCCCGTCATTCCAGAGCGCTTTATTCAGGCGAAAGATATAACTCATGCCGTCTTCGGTAACGATCCAGCGATTGGCAAGGCCAGGCGCAACGCGTCCTTTTTCATCGAAAGTGACTAGCCCTTGGGCAGTTGCAGCGCGCAGATAGGCAGACGCCAAAGGCAGCGGCGTTGACGATACATTCAAAGGCCGGGGACGATCTTCGATAACGTCAACCCGGACGCGTTCATTGTCGACACCTTCGGAGCATCCGGAAAGTGTTGCGGACAATAGCAACAACAAAATCGACAGCGAACGGATCATGCCGCCACCATAAGCCCTAAGTTCCCACGCACAATCCAAGATTCAGCGGTCAGCGCATGTGAACAGCAATATCTCGTTCGGCGCGGGCGGCAATTGCGCCGCGATGGTGTTGGTCATATTCTCAATGTTGGTGAGCTGGCTATGGTCAGTGGTGCAGGTTTTCACGTCGTAAAGTTGCCGTGCCGCACGTGCAGATTCCATGGCGGCATTGCCCGGCAAGAAACGTTCAATGCGGTAAATGTCGGTTTCTGGTGTGTAACTTATGACGGAAATTTCCGCGTCATTGTTGGGCACAAAGCTTCGGACCCACCGGCCGCCGCTTTCGATATATTGCATACGCCCGTTGATGCAACCATTGGCCTGCCACGTAAATTCAACGTCCGCAGTATCAGACATCGTGACGCGGCTACGTTGGGGTTGCAATACGCAGATTTTCGACTGCGGTTCGGCAGCAGCGATCCCCTTTTGGGCAATCGCATCGTCTGGCCTATCGGCAGTCAACGCAGCGCGAACCCGGTCATCGACTTCGTTGAAAGACGGACGGGCCGCAAAAATCCCTACTGCCATTACAAAAAGCACGGCGCCAGCGGCGGTTGCGGCTTTAAAGCGGTCGCGCTGTTCACGTTCGGAAAACTGCCATGCAGCACCGCCTGCGACGGCACTTAACACCAGCAACAGCCCGGCCAGTGCCAGATGGTTTTCCCGCTCGCCAATGACGGCATGTTCGGCGTCGCTGCGCACTTTGCCTTCGCGGCTGCGTTGTAGTTCGGAGGCAACACGCGCCTCTTGCTCCATCTTGGCGCGTGTGGATGCCTCAAGTTCCGCCTCGGCGCGCGTCAATTCGGCGACGGACCGGCAATCGCCTCGCACAGAACGGAATGCGACACCGCGATTGGCGAGAAATGCCGACAATTCGCGCGCCGATATGGCGAAGTAAAATTCCGCGCCTCCATCCGTGGGCACTGAACCGAAACTGTTGATACCCAGCACCCGTCCGCAGGCATCAACAATCGGCCCGCCGCTATTACCCGGTGCAATGGGCGCGGTATGCAAAAGCGACTCGACGGACTTCGACGTCCGGCCGGATGAAACCGTTCCCCGCGTTTTGACAGGTTGCTGTGGACGCAGCACATCGGCTTCGCTCTGCTCCAAAGCGACATCGACGCTCGCGGGATAGCCAATGGCAAAGACGTCCGCGCCATCCTCTGGCGTTCCTGCAAAAATACTTGCAGGGACAAGCGCGCCAGATGTCAGTTGCAACAAGGCAAGGTCTTTACCCGGCAGGCTGGCAGAAAACCGTGCGCGATAGCTTTGCGTGCCATCGGAGGGTACGATGACGATCTGCACGCTGTCATCAACGCTGGCCATTTCAACGACATGTGCATTGGTGACGATTTTATCGCGCGCAACAACCACGCCAGAGCCGATGCTAACGATGCTCTGCTGACCTTCGGCAGAGCTGTATACGATGACCCGCACCACGCTGCGTGATGCGGCGCTGATGTCACTTGCATCGGCAAATGCGGGTGCAACCCATGAAGGAGACAGAAACAGGCACAATGCCGCAAGATATCGCATGAAGTTAGCCCAAGAAAAAAACATGCGCATCACCGTGGTTCCGGCGCGGGACGTTCCGCAGGTGGAGCAGGCTGAATATTGACACCATCGCGATCAAGCGTAATTTCAAACGGAACGCCGTTGACATCCGTGTTCACGGTGACGCCCTGCCCTTGTTCAAGGCGAATGTCCGAATTACCAATATCGATTGGCAATTCCTGCAATTCAGGCAGGTCAAGCGGTTCAATCGGACCTTCCGGATCTGGCATCTGCGGGGTTTCTGGTCTGTTCACTGGCGCTGCATTGCGGATAGACTGCGACATGAAATCCCGCCAGATCCGCGCTGGCAAGCCGCCGCCGTTAATGCCCTTTAGCGATCTGTTGTCGTCATTGCCGATCCACACCCCAACCACCAAATCGCCAGCAAAGCCGACAAATAATGCGTCGCGATTATCCTGACTGGTCCCGGTTTTGCCATAAGCCGGAATCGAAAGCTGCGCGGCCCGTCCCGTGCCTTGCTTCACCGACGCCCCCAATAAATCCAGCAGCATCCCGTGCATTCGTCCACTGAAAGAACGCGGTCCGGAAAACAACCACTCAATCCAGCCTTGTTCCTCTTGTTTAAAGGCGTGCGGTTCAACAGGCCATTGGTTGCCCGCCACGCCCGCAAAAGCCGCCGTCAATTCCAACAAAGTGACGCCTGAACTGCCAAGCGCAAGGCTTGGGTCCAAAGTAAGCGGGCTGCGGATGCCAAGGTCTTGGGCCGCTTTCTCCACCTCTTCGTCGCCTATTTTTTGGTACAGCCGCACGGCCGCGACGTTGCTCGATTGGGCAAAGGCTTGCTCCAACGTGATATCGCCTCGGTAGCGCAAGCCGGAGTTTTTCGGGCGATAACTGCCTTCATTAATGGGGGTATCGGCAATCATCGACTGCGGCGTCATGCCCGAACGAAGCGCCGCCAGATACACAAACAGTTTGAATGTCGATCCGGGCTGCCGCTTGGCCTGCGTCGCACGGTTAAACGCCGACTGTTTGTAGCTTTTGCCTCCAACCATAGCGACAACCTCACCATTTGGACGCATCGCGACCAACGCGATTTGCGCGTCAACGACCCCTGCGCGGGCGACAACCTTGCGGGCAATATTCTGCAAGCGGGCATCAAGGGTCGTGGTTATCCGCACGTCGGAATATCCGTTTTCGGTCAGCAGCCGTGCCTGTGGAATGGCCCAGTCGGCGAAATAGGTACCGGTTGGCAATGTCTCGCGGACACGCACGTCCAATCGCGCCACAGGGGTGGCATCCGCCTTGGCTTGCGTTATGGCCTTATTGGCCACCATGGCCCTGAGAACGAGCCCAGCGCGCTTTGCAGCACGTTCGGGGTTCTTGGTCGGGGCCAGGCGTGACGGCGCTTGCACAAGGCCAGCCAGCATCACCGCTTGGCTAAGCGTTAAACGCTCCGGCTGGCGATAAAAATAATGCAGAGATGCGGCGCGCAGACCGTAGACATTGTCACCAAAATAGACGTTCGACAGATAACGTCCGAGGATTTCGTCCTTGGTAAGGCGCCCCTCAAGCCAGAAGGCGATGAGCATTTCCCGCGCCTTGCGGGTGAGGCTGCGTTCGGGCGTCAGAAAGGTGAATTTAGCAAGCTGCTGCGTAA
The DNA here is from genome assembly GCF_945882965.1 of Sphingorhabdus sp. EL138. GTDB lineage: Bacteria > Pseudomonadota > Alphaproteobacteria > Sphingomonadales > Sphingomonadaceae > Sphingorhabdus_B. The sequence continues at coordinate 26,066 of NZ_CAMCWY010000018.1, read as the reverse complement.
TCGTGCTGCCGCCTTGAGTCATGCCGCTGCCAAAGGCGTTCGACCATGCAGCCCGCGCTAGACCGCGCGGATCAATGCCCCAATGCGTATAAAAACGGCGATCCTCGATCGACAAAAAAGCCTGCACCACATGCGGGGGCAATTTGGTGACATCGACGGGTTCATCAACGATTGCCCCGTTACGCGCAATGGGTGTGCCGTCTGACGCCAGCAATGTAATGCGCGGCGGCGCAATCGGCTGAAGCGATTTTGACAATGGTGCGGTGACCGCTAGCCAAAGCAACAGCAGAACGAACAGTGCGATCATGCTCGCGACCGTTCGTCCAAACCACCACCAGCGCGTCTTGCCTAAAAACAGTCGCTTGCCCCCGGGGGGGGTGGCGTTATTCCATGGCTGCGGATCGTCGGAAAAACGCTGCGCATCATTATCATCGAAAGCGGCAAGCCGACTGTCGGTATTCGTATTTTTATCAGAAGAAGAGCGCCAGAAAAGCATCGCGTCGCTGTGTTATATCGATATAACGGTGAAGGCGAGTATATATTTGAAAAATTGCGTGGACCAAAGATGAAGCGGAATCACTGCGCCGGAAACCCGCACTTTAACGTCCGCCTGCGTCCAGCCAATAGCGCCCGAATGCGACATCAAGGGTGATGGGATTGAACTTGTCGAGACCGGAGCCCGGGTAGAATGTCATCTCACCAAATTTTGGCATTCCGCCGATCTCGTAAAAATCGCAACGCACAAAATCAAACCCGCGCGATAATCTTTCCGCTGCCTCCAACATGTGCTGAAGCGATTTGGGCGGCGCTGGGTCCGGATCGCTGGTGATAGCAGATACCCGTGTCCAGTTGCGGTCAAACACGATCCAGCGATGGCCTTTTTCGCGCTCAAGGTGGACTTGAACATGCGTAGCTACGCCACCGAACACGAAAATCTTATAATCAATGGGCAAGTTATCTCGATCACCAACAAATGGTTCAACCAAAATCCCGCACGGAATATGGGCGTAAAGCCATTCGTCCAACCACTGCCCATATGGCTGGCGCATCCATTTTGCGGCACGCGCCTGTAAAACAGGCCAACTAAAGTTGTCATCGCGCACATAGATATTCTGGTTGCATCCATGCCGCGATTTGATCACGAAAGGGCCGGGCCAGTCGGGTATGTCGGGCAGCGCCGCGCCATGCCACAATGTTGGAATGACCCACTCCGCCCCTAATGCATCAGCGACCATGTCCTTCACCGCGACCTTATCAGCGAGCGTAACCATACGCATATCGCGATTTTGCAGCTTTCGCCGCTGGACCAATTCGTTGAATGTTGTTGGCGTATTGAGATCGACCCATTTCCGGTGCCGGACCAAATAACATATTCTGATGCGCAGCCTTGCAAACGCCCCGGCATTGCTATCGCCCAAAACCTCTTTACCGCCAACTAGTGCATCCTGTGTTTTCAGATTATTGCCTCAAATACAGACTATTATTCAATTTTGGCGCCTAAAACGCAGCCAGGCGGCTGATGCGATCCGCATGGCGACGGCTGGCGAATAACATATATCCTTATCAAGCCCGTCCAAGATCACCTTTACCAACCGTTCCGCTCGCCATCTCCAGCATTCGGTCGAGGCTTTTTTTCGCGGCCAGCCTTACCGTTTCATCCATCTCAATCTGCGGCGTCAAATCGCGCAGCGCGAGGTAGAGTTTCTCCATCGTATTGAGCGCCATATAAGGGCAGATATTGCATGCGCAATTGCCGTCTGCGCCGGGCGCGCCGATAAATGTTTTGTTCGGCTCGGCCTTTTCCATCTGGTGGATGATGTGCGGCTCCGTGGCGACAATCAAGGTATCGCCCTCCATCGTCTGCGCATATTGCAAGATGCCACTCGTACTGCCGACATAATCCGAATGGTCGATAATATGCGGCGGACATTCGGGGTGCGCGGCAACGGGAACACCGGGATATTTGGCCTTAAGCTTCAAAAGTTCGGTTTCCGAAAATGCCTCATGCACAATACATACGCCCGGCCACAACAGCATTTCGCGGTTGAACTTGCGGGCAAGATAGCCGCCCAAATGCCGGTCAGGACCAAAAATGATTTTCTGCTCTGGCGGAATTTGGCTTAGGATCGTTTCGGCGCTGCTACTGGTCACGATGATATCAGACAGCGCCTTCACTTCGGCGGAACAGTTTATGTAAGTTAGCGCGATATGGTCAGGATGGGCCGCGCGAAACGCCTTGAACTTACCGGGCGGGCACGCATCTTCCAATGAGCAGCCAGCGGCCATGTCCGGCAGTATGACGGTTTTTTGCGGACTTAAAATCTTTGCAGTTTCCGCCATGAATTTTACGCCGCAAAAGGCGATGACGTCGGCGTCGGTCTCTGCCGCGCGCTTGCTCAACTCAAGGCTGTCGCCCACAAAGTCCGCCAAGTCCTGAATCTCGGGTTTTTGATAATAATGCGCAAGAATGACGGCATTGCGTTCTTTTTTCAGCCGTTTGATTTCTGCGAGCAGATCGAGGCCTTGCAAGTTTTCGCGGGGCGTTGGGGCGTTCATGCGGTGCTACCTTTGCCATGCCGAACCTATTCCGGCAGCTGAATTAAACGCCTATGTGGTCGATTTTGGTGCACGAAACAAGGCTAGCTTGGGGCTCTGATCGGTTTTTTGTCGCGGTGTGTGCACAAAGCCTTGGCATGCCATTATGTCGCCTTCACGTTTCCGTGACGAGATGCCAACCACCGTCTTGCGCCGCCACACGCCCCTGATTTTGCAAATCGATAAGATGCGCAAGAACCGAGCGACCCGCAGCGCCAATAAGGCGCGGGTCTAAGCCCCTATACATCACCGCCACCATATTGGGAATGTGTCCCTCGCCGCTCTCCAGCAAGGTCACGATCTGACGTTCGCGTTGGCGGCGATGGCCGATCATGCCACGGACCAATTGACTTGGGTTGGTAACAGCCGGGCCGTGGGCCGGGTAATAAATGCGGTCGTCGCGTTCATATAATTTCTGCAAGCTCGCCAGATAATCGCTCATGTCGCCGTCTGGCGGGCTGACAACGCTTGTCGACCATTTCATCACATGGTCGCCAGTGAACAAAGCGCCGCTTTCGCGCAAGGCAAAGCACAGATGATTACTGGTGTGTCCCGGCGTCGCAACAGCCTGAAGCGTCCAACCATCGCCCGAAATGGCCTCTGCGTCCTTCAGGATGCGATCCGGCTGGTAATCGGGGTCAAAGGCGCTATCGGCGCGCGGGCCATCATCGCGCAGCACCAGCGGGGCGCAGCCAATGATCGGCGCGCCCGTCGCAGCTTTCAATGGCGCTGCTGCTGGCGAATGATCGCGGTGGGTATGCGTACACAGGATCGCGGTGACCTTTGCATCGCCCACTGCGCGCAAGATCGCCTCCACATGGCCCTCGCCATGAATGTCGGCGGGGTCACCAATGCTTTGCCCGCTACCAGCGGGGCCAGGATCAATTACGGCAAGTTCTTTGCCATTGCCGACAAGCCATGTTTGCGTTCCGGTATAGGTATAAGGCGATGCATTGGGCGCAAGCACCCGGCGCACGAGCGCCTCATGCTGTTCAGTTTCGCCGGCTTTGATTGTGTCGGGCCATTTCATTCCAGCGATATGGCGCATGAAGGACAAAAGAGAAAGGGGTGGCTTTCCTCAGGCGCCATTATTGGTCTATCAAATCTCTGGAAACGGGGACCAACGGGCCGGTTGCTAATGGCCTTACGCTGCCCGTCCTTGGTTGATTGACCCAAAACTTTACCCAAAATAAAGGCTGAAACCCGATTTGGATTCCAGCCCTTTCATTGTAATTTATCGCGTTCAGATTAATTCGCGCCGAAGTTGATTTTCGCTGTTACGCCAAAATACCGGTCGGCTTCGCGGGGGATGATGTAGCGATATGCACCGCCAGGGCCACCCGATACGATCGACGATGCAAAGCTCTTGTCGAACAGGTTCTTAACCTGAAACGCAAGTCGCCAGCCATCGTTGGGATCAACCAAAGCTGCGCACAAATCGACAATCGCATAGCCATCAACGGTCGAACCAAGGCGGACCGCCGGGTTCGCACTTGCCTCGTAAATCTGGTCTGACTGCATCGCAATCTGGCTTCCCTATTCGATGTTCGCAAAGCCCGAAGTTTCGATGTCATATTGCGCGCCAAGCGACATTTTCTATTTCGGTGCATTCGCCAGCGGCGTGCCCTTGGCAATCAATTGTGATGCATCCGCACCCGGCGGCAAGCGGAAAGTCTCAACCTGTGCCTTGTTGTAAGCAACGCCCCCCGAAAGAGTGAAGTTACGCGAGGGGGTAGCGACAAAATCAAGTTCGAAGCCCTTGGTGGAGACCGAACCTGCCTTTGTCAGGCGCCTGGTACGCACACTGGCCACAAAATCGGGGCCGTTTGCCTGATAGTTGTTATATTTGGCATAATATGCCGCAAGGTTAACAATCAGATCGCCGTCAAGGAACGTATTTTTCAAACCCACTTCATACGCGTTGACCGTTTCTGGTGCGATAACACCCGCGCCCACCGTCGTTAGGTTGTAGAAGATGTTATAGGCTGGTCCCTTGTAACCGCGGGTATAGCTTGCATAAGCCATATTATTATCAGTGATATCCGCCTGCACGGCAGCCTTGCCCGAGAGGTTATTGTTACTCGTGCTGGTGGTGAAGGGAACGCCGTTTGCCGTGCCAGCCACAAAGCCTGTCGCTGGCGCAGTTGCCACAAGACCATTATTGTCAACGCCAGCGTCGAAGTTTCCTTGCACACTTGGACCGGCAAGCGAGGTCCGGCGGATATGGTTTACGTCCAGCTCGTCATTTGTGTAGCGCAGGCCACCAATCAAACGCAGGCTGTCGGACAGGTTGAACGTCGCCTGACCAAATACCGACATGTTTTTGAAAGTCGAACCAAAGTCAGCCGTTCCAGCAGGGGTTGTGATCGTCGATGCCCCAGCAGCGGTTGAACAAGGTGTGAGGCACGGCACAACCGCAGCAAGCGTTGATGCCGAAAATGTAACCACATCGCGCGTGAAGATACGATCCGATTCCGCCTTCGAATTATATGCCCCGACAACATATTCGAGGAATTCGCCGGTCAGCGAAGCAATCCGAATTTCCTAGCTAAAAGTGTTCGATGTTTGCGGCCCATTATCGTGCAATTGGTTCAAATCAATATAAGGCCGGTCTAGCCAGTCACCGTCGCGGAATCATCTTCTGCCGGAGCAGTCTGCGCCATCGCAGGCTGTCTGACACCGGCCATCATCGCGGCGCTTGCCAACAACGAAGCGCGGATGAAAGACGCTTTCTTAAGTTCAGAACTGAACATCATATACCTCCCTAAAAATGGCCATCCTTTTCTCAACTAAATTACTTGAGTTTTTTCAAGCAATAAAAGCTTTATCGGGATATGCCTTATCAATATCTGAGTTGTTACAACATTGACTCAATATGTCTAGCGGTGTCATATGCCTCCAATATTTTGGCAGCAACTGTTGCAGTGTTGTCATATATGCCGTTTTGACCAACCAAAGAGACCGACCTTGCCATTTAAGATCATCATGCAAGCAGACGGCTTTGACCTGCTGCGCGATGACGTCTGCATGATGTCTCATCGCAATAAAGCGCCTGCGATTGACGTCGGCATTGGATTACCGGACCTTGAAATGGTTCGTGGCAATTTCCGCATCGACGACATCGTTGAGACACGATTAATGCTGGATTGCTGTTCAGAAACAGATGGCGTCATCCACCTTTGGAATGCGGCGCGCCCTGATGTGGTCGTTACGCTCAAGCTGACACAGCGTGCGCAGCAATCGGCGCTTGAACTGCGCTGCAGTGACCCCGCCTTCAACCGTCTTTGGATAAATATGCAGTGCGCCACTTCCGAAGCCTTTTGGGGTGGCGGCGAGCAAATGTCTTATGTGCGGCTTAACGGGCGTCGCTTTCCGTTCTGGACGTCGGAGCCTGGGGTTGGCCGCGATAAATCGACCGCGCTTACGCAGACCATGGATGCCAATGGCTTGGCGGGCGGTGATTATTGGACCACCAATTATCCGCAGCCGACTTGGCTAAGCAGCGCGCGTCATGCGGTGCACCTCGAAACAGCAGCCTATTGCGTCCTCGATCTGACTGAAGCGGACCGGTTTGGTGTCGAATGCTGGTCGGCCAATATGGATTTGGAGCTATTCGACGCGCCATCTCTGCCAGATCTGGTGACAAAATTGTCCAACCGTTTCGGGCGTCAACCGCCCTTGCCCGACTGGGCGATTTCTGGCGCAATTGTCGGCCTTAAGCACGGCGTGGACACATTTGACCGCTTTGAGACCATAGCTGCCTCTGGCGCAGCCATTAGCGGACTATGGTGCGAGGATTGGGTTGGCATCCGCCAAACAAGTTTTGGCAAGCGCTTGTTCTGGGACTGGAAATGGAATGCCGCGCGCTATCCAGATCTACCTGCGCACGTCGCCGCGCTGGCCAAACGTGACATTCGCTTTTTGGGCTATGTGAACCCTTATCTGGCGGTGGATGGCGCGCTCTATCAAGAGGCGCTGGCCAAAAATTATCTCGCATTGCGGCAGGACAGCGACGCAGCCTATGCCGTCGACTTCGGAGAATTTGACGCAGGCATAGTGGATTTCACCAATCCCGACGCCGCTAACTGGTTTGCCGACCGCATCATTGGTCAAGAAATGCTCGATTTCGGGCTGTCGGGGTGGATGGCTGATTTTGGCGAATATCTGCCAACTGATGTGCGGCTGTTCGACGGATCGGACCCAATGGAGGCGCATAATCGCTGGCCAGTGCTTTGGGCCAAGGTCAACGCCGATGCCATCGCCGCCCGCGGGAAAACGGATGACGCGACCTTCTTCATGCGCGCCGGTTTTTCGGGCGTTCAGGCGCATTGCCCTTTATTATGGGCCGGTGACCAATGCGTCGACTTCACTCGACATGACGGCATCAACACCGTAATCACCGCAGCCTTATCGTCCGGGTTGTTGGGCAATGCCTACCACCATAGCGATTTGGGCGGGTATACCAGCCTGCATGGCGTGGTCCGGACCGCAGAACTCATGCATCGTTGGATCGACTTGGCCGCATTTGCCCCCGTGATGCGCAGCCATGAAGGCAACCGCCCGGCGGACAATCTGCAACTCGACAGCAGCCCCGAAATCCTGCGCCATTTTGCACGGATGAGCCAAGTCCATGCGCAACTTGCCCCTTATGTCCGCGTATTGTGCGACGAAGCAGTGGCGACTGGCCTACCGCTGCAACGGCCCATGTTCCTGCATTATGACGACCCAGCATATTACGATATTCAGGACCAATATCTATATGGAGCTGACATGATCGTGGCACCCGTCGTTGAACAAGGCCAAGACAGCCGCCCGGTGGTGATACCCGATGGCGACTGGGTCCATCTCTGGTCGGGCAAGGCCCATAACAAGGGCACGCACGCCATAGCCGCGCCCAACGGCCAACCACCTGTATTCACCCGCGCCGATAGCATATATGCGGACCTATTTGCGTCCATTCGCACAGCGTTCGCTGCATGAACCCGCGCGCCAACATACGTGATGTTGCAAAGCTCGCTGGTGTGGCGGTGAAAACCGTCAGCCGCGTGCTCAACGACCATCCTTATGTGAGTGCGGCCACCAAGGCCAAAGTGGACGCCGCAATGTCGGAGCTTGGCTTTAGCCCAAGCATCGCCGCGCGCATATTGGCGGGCACCAAATCCGGACAGATCGCTTTAATCTACGACAATCACAGCCCTTATTATATGCACCAGATCATGCAAGGATGCTGGGACCGTTGCCATCAAGAGGGCATGCGCTTAATCGCACAGCCTGTCGATATTGCAGACCCGGGCGTGGGTGAACAGGTGCGCGGCATGGTGCGTCAAACCCATGTGGATGGCGCAATACTCTCCTCCCCCGTCACCGATTGCGTGCCCGTGCTGAACGCGCTTGAGGCGCTCAACATCCCCTTTGTGCGTATTTCGCCGGGCACCAACCATGCGTTGACCAGTTCAGTCTTCATGGATGACATGCAGGCCGCTGACGACATGACGACGAAGCTCATCAACATCGGGCATCGGCGGATTGGCTTTATCAAAGGCCACCCAAATCATAAGGCGAGTACGGAACGACAAGCGGGTTACGAACGCGCATTGGGACGCGTCGGCATATCGGTTGATTTTGACCTGATTGCCGAAGGGCGGTTTGATTTCGAAAGCGGCGTATCTGCCACCGAGCAGTTCTTGTCTCTGAAGCATCCACCCACCGCGATTTTCGCATCAAACGACGACATGGCATCGGGCGTGCTTGCGGTCGCGCATCGGCGCGGCATTCAAATCCCAGTGCAGCTTTCGGTTGTAGGCTTTGACGATACCACGCTGGCGCGTGTTGTCTGGCCGCCCTTGACGACTGTGCGTCAGCCTGTTCGCGACCTTGCATCGACCGCCGCCGACCTGTTGTTTGGCGAAGGCGGAATTGAGCATCGTCGCCTGCCCCACGAACTTATCAGCCGCGAATCCGTAGCCCCGCCCTATGTCCCTTCTCCAAAAAAGAGCAAAAAATCATGACGCTTCCCCGCACACCCCACACACGCTTATTGGGCAAAAGTGGCATAGAAATCTCGTCCCTGGCATGGGGCATGTGGCGCTTTGCCGGACTGGAATTGTCCGCAGCTAGAGCCGCCATTGATGCTGCGTTTGAAGCTGGCATCACCCTGTTTGACACCGCCGATATCTATGGTTTTGGCGACCACGGTTTTGGCAAGGCCGAAGAACTGCTTGGCCACATATTTGCGCAAGCCCCTGAATATCGCGACCGCATGGTCCTTGCGACCAAAGGCGGCATTACGCCGCCAACACCCTATGACAGCAGCGCGGAATATCTGACAAAAGCCATTGATGACAGCCTGACCCGTTTGCGCACTGACCGCATTGACCTGTGGCAAATTCACCGGCCAGACGTGTTGACCCACCCGCAGGAAATCGCCCGCACCATCGAAAACGCGCATATAGCAGGCAAAATTCGCGCGTTCGGCGTGTCCAACTTTACGCAAGCACAGATTTCGGCGCTGGCGCAATTTAGCCCAGTTCCCATCGTTTCGACACAACCCGAACTGTCGCCGTTGCGGATCGACACCGTCGAAAATGGCGAGCTGGATCAAGCGATAGCGATGAACCTTGCGGTGATGGCATGGTCGCCTTTGGGTGGTGGCCGCATTGGCGACCCCCAAAATGCGCGTGAGCAAAATGTCGCTGCTGCGCTTTCGGCGGTTGCGGCGGCGCATGGCGTTTCGCGCACGGCGGCGGCCTGTAGCTGGATCATGGCGCACCCCGCCCAGCCCATCCCGATTATCGGTTCGCAAAACCCGGCGCGCATAACCGAAGCTGCCGACGTGTTCAAAATTCAATGGACCCGCGCGGATTGGTACAGCGTCCTTGTGGCCGCAAGAGGAGTGCCGCTGCCATGAACAAGCCTGTCGAAGTGAGCTGGTTCTCCGCGCTTTGCGATGACGACTATGAATTTTTGGGCGTCCCCGACACCAATCTGGCGTCCAGCTGGGAACATTGCCGTAATATCGTTTTGGCTGCCGAAAAAGGTGGGTTTGACAATATCTTGCTGCCATCGGGCTATACCCTTGGCTTAGACACAACTGCCTTCGCCAGCGCAATTGCCGCACTAACCTCACGGATCAAATTGCTGATGGCTGTGCGCATTGGTGAAAGCTGGCCGCCACAATTGGCGCGGCAGATCGCGACGCTGGATCAAATTTCGGGCGGGCGGTTGAACATCAACATCATCTCGTCGGACTTGCCCGGCGATAAGATGGATTCCGAACCGCGCTATTGCCGTACAGTTGAGGCGATGCAGATATTGAAGACATTGCTAAACGGCGAGCATCTGTCGATTGACGGCGAGCATTACAAAATCGACATCGACCCGCCGCGCATGAAAACCGTTAGCGGCAAATGCCCGCCGCTCTATTTCGGTGGCCTGTCGCCAGCCGCCAAGGACGCCGCTGCCGAAGGGTGCGACGTATATCTGATGTGGCCCGAAACGGTGCAGGGTGCCAAGGACTTGGTCGACAACATGACCGCCCGCGCCGCCAAATTCGGTCGCACGCTGAAATACGGCTTCCGCGCGCATGTCATCGTCCGCGAAACCGAGGCGGAGGCGCGCGCTTACGCCAACCGCTTGCTGTCCAAGCTTGATGCTGATCAGGGCGAGGCGATCCGCAACAAATCGCTCGACACCCAAACATTCGGCGTTGCGCATCAGGCCGAGCTGCGTGCGCAAGCTGCGGCAAATGATGGTTATTTAGAGGATAATCTGTGGACCGGCATTGGCCGCGCCCGTTCAGGCTGCGGCGCGGCAATCGTTGGCGACCCCGACCAAGTGCTCGCCAAAATCAACGCCTATCGCGAAGCGGGTATCGAGGCGTTCATTTTGTCTGGCTACCCCCATATCAATGAATGCGACATGTTCGCGCGTTATGTGTTACCCAAGTTGGATCATGGGCGGTTGGAAGTTTAGTCGGCTTGCAAAACGGAAAACCGTGCCATTCCCGCGAAAGCGGGAACCCATGGCCTGACGGGTCAGCCTAAACCGACAGATCAGACCATGGATTCCCGATCCAGTCGGGAATGACAAAGCGTCACTTCACGTGGCTCAGATGCTTCAACCCGCCCCCGACCCCTCCCGCCTACGGGAGGGGAGACGTGGTTACTCCCCCAGCCCGGCCATGCGCTCGGCCTGATCCTCGGCGATCAATGCGGCGACGAGTTCGGCCAATCCGCCGCCCTCCAATATTTCAGGCAATTTATGCAGCGTCAGGTTGATCCGATGGTCGGTCACGCGGCCTTGCGGGAAGTTGTAGGTGCGGATGCGTTCGGAACGGTCGCCGGAGCCAACCATGGCCTTGCGGGCTTCTGCTTCGGCGCCTTGGGCCTCCTCACGTTCTTTTTCGTACATGCGCGCACGCAGGACCTGCATCGCCTGTTCCTTGTTCTTGTGCTGGCTGCGCCCGTCCTGACACGTCACCACAATACCAGTGGGCAAATGGGTAATGCGCACGGCTGAGTCCGTGGTGTTGACGTGCTGCCCGCCGGCGCCCGACGCACGATACACATCAATTTTCAGGTCGCGCGCCTCGATCTGGATATCGACTTCCGTAGGCTCAGGCAGGACGGCGACAGTCGCCGCGCTGGTATGAATCCGTCCGCCGCTTTCCGTCACTGGCACCCGCTGCACACGGTGAACGCCGCTTTCATATTTCAGCTTGGCAAATACGCCCGTGCCCTTGATCGCGACCACCACTTCCTTAAATCCACCCACGTCGGAGGCGCTGACCGAAATCGGCTCAATCTTCCATCCCTGCCCCGCGGCGTAACGTTCATACATGCGATACAGATCGCCCGCGAACAATGCGGCTTCGTCACCGCCCGTGCCCGCCCGAATTTCCAGCATCGCTGGCCTGTCATCCGCAGAGTCGCGGGGCAGTAACGAGATGGCTAGCGCCGTTTCCGCGTCCGATAGCTGCTGCGTGACCACGTCCAGTTCCTCGACCGCCATCGCATGCAAATCTGGGTCAGAATTATCCTGCGCCATGACCCCAAGCGTTTCGATTTCCGCACGCAAACGCCGGACTTCAGCGGCGGCCTTGGCTACTGGCTCCAACTCAGAATATTCGCGCGAGGCGGCTACAAAAGCGTCACCCTCCAACTGCCCAGAAGCCATCCGTGCCTCCAACTCGGAAAAACGCGATTCAATTTGCGCAATGCGGTGCGGAGAGATTTTCAAAGGGCCAACCCCAAAATCCAAACATTGTCATTCCCGCGAAAGCGGGAAACCATGGCCTTATATTTCCGCGCGCGATACGTTTTTAGTTCGCACGAAGACACTAAGACCCAAAGCAACTTCTTTATGCCTTCGTGCCTTTGTGCGAACCATTTTACCGATACGTGTGATAGGCCCCAGCCTTCGCTAAGTCGACGAAAATAGGGTTTCACGCAGAGGCGCAGATGACGCAGAGAAGCATTCCCCTCAACGTCATGCTGAACTTGTTTCAGCATCCATCGTGAAGCCGACACCGAAGGGCAGAGAGGCAAAATGGACCCTGAAACAAGTTCAGGGTGACGGCGGACATTTATGGTAGGACGGATCATTCGCCGTCGCCACTGGCAGTCTGATAACCGTCAGGGACATGCGCCAGAGCTTTGGCAATCAAATCTCTCAATGCGTATGGAGACCCCTGAACAAGCGTGATGTGCAATTGCTGGCCAGGCCGAATGAACAGCAGACCGTCAACGCTGGCTTTCCGGGCAGATTCGATTTGCCGCTTTGGATTGGTTTTAAATGAGCGAAAAACGGGTACGCCCTCGCGGCGAAGTTTATTGGCTACTCGCTGGGCTTCCTCGTCTAGTTCTGGTGCATCGGCGACGACTGCAAAAGTCATTTCACGACCTGTTGGCGCATCCAATAACATCGCCAACCGCTCAATGCCCGCAGCCCAGCCGACCGCTGGCGTCGCGGGACCACCTAAATTCTCGATCAAGCCATCATAACGCCCGCCGCCAAGCACAGTCCCTTGCGCGCCAAGCCTGTCGGTCACAAATTCAAACGCAGTATGGCGGTAATAATCGAGGCCGCGCACCAATGCGGCGTTGCGGGTCCATGCGACCCCTGCGGCATCAAGGCCTGCGGTGACCGCACCGAAGAAATCCTGCGCTTCGCCCGATAGATAATCGTCGATAACAGGCGCAGCGTCGGCAATCGGGCGATCTTTGGGGTCTTTACTGTCCAAGATACGCAGCGGGTTTTTCTCCAACCGCGACAGGCTGTCTTCGGACAACGCGCCCTTATGGTCGTTGAAATAGCCAACCAAAGCGGCGCGCCATGCGTCTCGGCTAGGGGTGTCACCCAGCGTGTTCAACTGCAACGTCACGCCATCATCTATGCCAAGCTCCTTCAGCAACTGGTCCGCCATGACGAGCAATTCGACATCTGCCGCAGGCTCCGCCGCGCCAATGATTTCGGCGTCAATCTGGTGAAACTGCCGATAGCGGCCCTTTTGCGGGCGCTCATAGCGGAACAATGGCCCATGCACCGACAGCTTCATGGGCGCAAATTGCTGCCAGCCATTGGTAAGGTAAGCCCGCGCAATGCCAGCGGTGAATTCGGGCCGCAACGTAATAGAATCGCCGCCGCGATCTTCAAACGTATACATTTCCTTGGAGACAACATCGGTCGCCTCACCCAGGCTACGCGAAAACACCGCAGTGGGTTCAATCACCGGCAGTTGCATGCCCTTAAAACCATAAAGCTTGCGCACGCGTTCGAAGGTCGCGACCACATGCGCAAAGCGTTCCTCGGTTTCACCGAACATGTCTTGCGTGCCGCGCACGGCTTGGGGTGTCTGTATCTTTGCCATAACAAAGCGCCCTAGCGGCTAATTGCGGTGAGTGGAATAGGGCTGGGCTCAGCAGTACAAACGTTTTGCGCAAATAGACATCGCATATTCAGGTAGTTTGCGCTATCCGCGCCTCGAAGTCACAGGCCTAGGCAAGACGGCGATTGATCGTCTACTCGGCCCGCGACAGACCAAGCTATAACAATTTGAAAGCATTCTCCCATGCGTATTGATCTCATCCCGGCGGGCGACAATGTACCCGAAAGCCTCAACGTCCTGATCGAAGTTCCCATTGGCGGCGAGCCCGTGAAATATGAATTCGACAAGGCATCCGGCGCTTTATTCGTCGACCGCTTCCTACACACGCCCATGCGCTATCCAGCCAATTATGGTTTTGTGCCACACACTTTGGGCGAAGATGGTGATCCCTTGGACGCTTTGGTCGTGGCACGTTCGTCCATCATCGCGGGCGCAGTTGTCAAATGCCGTCCGATTGGCGTGCTCATGATGGAAGACGACAAGGGCGGCGATGAAAAGCTGCTATGTGTTCCGGTCAACGAAACCTTCCCTTATTATTCCGATGTCGTCACCTACAAGGACATGCCACCTATCGTCCTGCAACAGATTGAGCATTTCTTCACCCATTATAAAGATCTGGAGCCTGGAAAATGGGCGAAGCTAAATGGCTGGGGTGATGAAACGGACGCAAAACGTATCATTATAGAATGCGTGGAACGTGCAAAGGAACAAGGTGTATGAAACGAATTGCGCTAGTTGGTATTTTATCACTGGCGCTTTCGGCTTGTGCCACCCCCGAAACCCGCGTCCGCACGGCATTGATGGATGCGGGACTTTCGCAACCGATTGCCGCGTGCATGGCCGACCGGATGGTCGACCGCCTTTCGCTGATCCAGCTCAACAAGTTGAACGGTCTGAAAAAATTGCGCAGGCAAGATATGCGTAAGGTCACGGTTGAGGAGTTTCTGCGGCGCACCCGTGCATTGCAAGACCTTGAAATATTGGGTGTTTCAACCTCCTCTGGACTTATCTGCGCGGTAAAGGCTTAGCCTTCACCGCCAGCTTAGCTAAAGGCTTTCAGTAGAACCGATAGCCATGTTTTGTCCGCTGCGGCTGGCGCAGGCGGCGCGAAGTCGCCGCATTCCAAACATCTCGCCTGAACACCCTTCACACCCGTCAGCATGTCGAGGTCAGCCGCGACGCGCTGGATGAACAGGCTTTGCTGCCATGCGGCATGGGCGAATATATCCATCGGTGCGTTCGATTGCGCCTTCTTTGGCATCAACCCCTGGAGCAGCGTGCCGGCGAAGCTTGTAGACTGTTCGATATATACCGCATGCCAATCATCCGGTTTTAGTCCCGCCCGCTTTGCTGCTTCTGCCAGAGCATCATTCATATTGCCGGACCGGTCTACTAAGCCAAGCTGACGCGCTGTGCCACCAGCCCACACGCGCCCTTGGGCGACGGCGTCGACCTGCTCTGGGGTCTTTTTGCGCGCGGTCGCAACACGGGTCAGAAACTGGCGATAGCCGTTTTCAATCGCGCTTTGCGCCACACGGTCAAATTCAGGGCTAAAGCCGTTCAGGACATCGGGCTCACCCGACAATGGCGTTGTCTTGACCCCATCCGCATTCACACCAATTTTCGCTAAGCCAGCCTCGGCGCTTGGGATCACCCCGAAGATACCGATAGAGCCGGTGATCGTCGAAGGGGCGGCAAATATCACATCAGCGGGCAGCGAGACCCAATAGCCACCACTTGCCGCCAGATTGGCCATGGAGACAACAACCGGAATATTTTTGGCTTTAGCCGCAGCGATCGCGAGCCGGATTTTTTCCGATGCGGTCACGGATCCACCGGGCGAATCCACCCGCACGACAAGGGCCTTCAAATCCTTAGTATCCAATGCCTCATAAATCAGATTGCTGATCGTATCGCCAGCCGCTGAGCCTGGGCCGCCTTCACCATCAACGATGGTGCCCGCAACCGTCACAACGCCAATCTGCTCGCCTGCCGATGGCGGACCGTAGCTGGCCAACAAAGCATCCATAGGCGTATGCGCAAAGCCGCCTGTGGTTTTCTTTTCATCAGCGCCCACTTTGCTGGCGATGAATTTTCCAAAGGCGATTTTGTCGCCCAATTTATCGACCAATTTTGTCGACAGTGCCAACTGACCAAGGTCGCCCTTCGCCCCCTCAACCGCATCAGCGGGGTTGGTCAGCAATTGATCCAATTGTGCTTGCGGGCGGGCTTTGGCCACGTCGGCTTTCCATTGCCCCCATATCTCATCATACACGCCCTTGATCGCCATTTTCGATTCAGCTGACTGGTCAGATCGCATAAAGGGTTCGACGGCACTTTTGAACGTACCCACGCGGTAGATATTGGCCTTTACGCCTAATTGGTCGAGCAATCCCTTATAATAAGGCTGCGACCCTCCGGGCCCCGCCAGCAAGGCACCACCAAGCGGGTCCATCCAGATCTGCGTTGCATGGGCAGCCAGTTGATAGCTGTCATCGGTGTAGGCAGTCGCAAAAGCGTAAACGGGCTTGCCCGCCTTTTTGACGGCATCAATGCTATCCCCAATTGCGGCAAGGCTCGCTTGCCCGCCGCCCATGAAGCGTTCCATGTCTAATACGACCAATTTTACGCGCTTGTCGCTTTGGGCAAGCTTCAACGCGCGGATGATGTCACGTTGACGGATTTCACCAACAGGGGCCGCCGCCGAGGTCAGCGCCATCAGCGGGTCGATTTCAGCCGGCTGTTCGGCCACTACGCCATCCAGCTTGAGCAGCAACGCACCATCGCGGACCATCGCCGGATTCGGATTTGCATTTAGCAGCGCGAAAATGGCGGCAAAGAAAAGCGCCAAAAACAGCAATACAAACAGGTCCTTCACACCGACTAAAATTTTCCAACTAAGGCGCATAAACTGCATTTTTGATATCCTTCAGAACCTTACATCAAATGTAAGCATTTCATCAGCAATTGCCACCAATGTTCGACAAAAAGCATGCGCACAACATTAAGCGGGCATGCCATGGACAACAGAAAAGGGCCGCTGGAGTTAACCAGCGGCCCTTAAACATGGGTCAGCGGTCGGACGCCCGCTGCCGGAAGTTGCTTTCATGCCGTGGCCGGCATCGCTGATTTGCTCAGCGGCCGATCTCCCGAACGGAATTGTCCGACCTCTTAACTGAACCATGAGACATCGGATCACCTCCTTTCGTTAAATAAAATTTGCTTGCATCAAACATTTATTTGCCCTCCGCAGTTCGCACGATGAATCAAACTGCGATCACAAACAAGTCTTGTAATAGATTTATTTCTGGCTAAAATTATAGGTCTGCGCTGCGATAAATCGCGCGTTGATTTTCATCTGCAATCTTCAACTATTCGGGCGATTTCCGCCCATGTTGGCAAAATGACCGGCTGCTGCCCCTCCATGTCAACCAACACGCGGCCACGGCTAAAGGCCATGGCATCCAGGATCGGATCGGTGGTTGCGATGTCGGCGGTCAGATAGGTCGAATTTGCATCACTTGTCGTCGCTGCCATTGTTTTTGTTATGGTCGACGTGCGGATGACCAAGCGCGCGCCGGGTGCCGATGCCTCACGCGATAATGTGACGCGGCGTTTCTCTACATCACAACGAAAGCTTATCATCGGGTTGCGTCCCGACGCGCCGAACTGCGCCACCGAACCGCGGCCATCGCGGCGATACGTCCAATTCCCGGGTGTAAAGGGCCAGTCATTCCAATCGCCAGTTAATCGCGGCGGAGGCGGCGCAGCCAAAGGCGGCGGAGGCGGCGCAGCCAAAGGCGGCGGCGCGGAAATAATCTTTGGCGCAGACGGCGGCGGCGGCGCAGCACACGCGGCGAGGCCCAGAACGGCGAACAAGGTCAGGTAACGAATGTGCATGGCTTTGCCTTATGGCCAAATCATGCAAGCTCCGCTAGCGCGTTGCGGCATGGCGACCAAAAAAACACGATTAGATCAAATCATCGTTGATCGCGGCCTAGCCGACAGCAAAACCCGCGCCCAGGCGCTCGTCATGGCGGGCCATGTCTATATTGGCGATGCCAAGGCGCAAAAGCCGGGACAGCAAATCGCCGAGGATGCCGTGATCAGCGTGCGCGGCAGTGACCATCCATGGGTGTCCCGCGGCGGCATTAAGCTTGCCCATGCACTGGAGGCGTTTGCCATTGATGTGACCGACCATGTGGCTATCGACGTCGGATCATCGACGGGCGGCTTTACCGATGTTTTGCTGACCAACGGCGCAGCCCGCGTTTACGCCGTCGACAGCGGCACTAACCAGCTGGCTTGGAAACTGCGGCAGGACCCGCGCGTCATTGTTCATGAACAAACAAGCGCGCGCATCTTGACTGACGCGCACATAACCGAGGCAATCGACCTGATCGTCTGCGACGCCAGCTTCATTGGCTTAGCCAAGGTGCTTGAGCGCCCATTATCCTTTGCAAAAAGCAAGGCGCAACTCATCGCGCTCATTAAGCCGCAATTTGAAGCAGGCCGCGAAGAAGTAGGCAAAGGCGGCGTTGTGCGGGACGCAGACGTTCACACACGCGTATGTGACGAGATTAAAATGTGGTTGGTCGAAAAAAATTGGACAGTGCACGGCCTAACGACCAGCCCAATAACTGGGCCGCAAGGCAATGTCGAATTTCTGATATGGGCGCAAAATGCATAAAGGCCATATCCAAACGACCCCGCCCTTTTCGGGGTTCTAATATTAGTCCTTATACATGCCGTTGACTCGCGCCGTGTAACGCGCGCGGATGACATGACGGCGGATTTTCATGCTTGGCGTCATCTCGCCATTTTCGATGGAAAAGGGCTCATCCGCAAATTCGAACTGGCGCACTTTTTCAGTGACCGAAACATCCGCATTCACGCGATCCACAGCTGCGCGCACAGCGGCGCGGAATTGGGGATTGGCTTGTAGCTCGGCAAAGTCATATTTCATGTCCTGCGCCTGCGCCCATTCCAACGCCCATTCGGGATCTGGAACGATCAAACCGACAATATAGGGCCTTTTGTCGCCTGACACCATGGCCTGCAATATTTCGGGCTGAAGCGTGAGCATGCCTTCAATCTTTTGCGGCGCGATATTGTCGCCCTTGTCGTTTACGATCAGGTCCTTCTTGCGATCGGTAATGGCAATGCGGCCTTGGTCATCAATATGACCAATATCGCCGGTGTGCAGCCAGCCATCAATGATAACGCGATCTGTTTCGGCCTGATTGCGCCAATATCCCTTCATGACCAAAGGTCCGCGCACCAATATTTCGCCATCCTCGGCGATTTTGACCTCCGTATTTTTCAACGGCGGACCAACGGTGTCCATTTTGATGCCAGCGCTTGGCCGGTTGCAGCTGATGACAGGGCCGGACTCGGTCTGACCATAGCCTTGCAACATAGTGATACCCAAGGATTGGAAAAACACGCCGATGTCGGGGTTCAGCGGCGCGCCGCCGGACACCATTGCTTTCATCCGGCCGCCAAAGCGCGCCTGGATTTTTGGCTTGATTGTGCGCGATAAAATCAATCGCATCGGCGCATCGATAAGCCGTTTGCGCCCTGAATAGTCACGCTCCCCGATGGTCAGTGCCTTATCGAGCAGATAATTGGGAAGCTTGCCCTGCTTTTCGACAGCCTTGATCATCCGTTGACGCAGCACTTCAAAAAGACGCGGGACCACCACCATAACTGTTGGCCGCGTTTCTTCAATGTTGGCGGCTAGCTTCTCCAGCCCTTCGGCATAATAGATTTGCGCGCCAACGCCGATTGGCAGGAACTGCCCACCACTATGTTCATAGGCATGCGATAAAGGCAGGAACGACAAGAAAACTTCTTCTTCGTCTAAGCCGAAGTCTTCCCGAAGGACTGCCGCTGCGCCGTCAGCGTTATGCAAAATTGCACCATGATGCTGCATCACGCCGCGCGGGGCGCCACCAGTGCCACTGGTGTAGATAATACACGCCAAATCGTCACGGGTAACCGACGCCATCGCCGCTTCACAAGCGCGCACATCAGCATCTGTGCCTTTGACCATATCGGCCCAGTGATGCATCGATAACTGGCCCTTTTGCATCGCTGGCTGGGGATCAATGGCAATGATGAATTCCGCCTGCGATGACCGCAGCGCCGCTGGCATCAATATCTTGGCAAGCTTGGCCGTCGATATGATGACCGCGCGGGCGTCGCTATTGTCCAAAATATGTTGGTGGTCGCGTTCGGTGTTGGTGACATAGGTCGGCACGGTGACGCAACCTGCCGCCATGATACCCAAATCGGCGATGCACCATTCGGGCCGGTTTTCCGACACCAGCATGACCCGGTCGCCCTTTTGAAGCCCCAGTTGACGCAGCGATTTTGCAAAGCCGGCAACTTGCCGCGCAACGTCCGACCAGCTGATCGAATGCCAGGCATCGTCGTGCTTTGCCCATAAAAATGGCGTATTCCCGCGGTGGCGCGCGCGCGCAAAAAACATTGTTACAAGATTAGGGAAGCTGTCAAAGTCATCAAACTGTTCAGCAGCCATATATGCTCTCCTGCAAATTTCTCGCCACGCCACGGCCTGTTTTTGATATTCTATTTCCGGTAGCGCCACTGGCAATCTGGCCCAATGTGCGACTTTTATCCAACGCTTGGCAAAGGCACTTCCGCAGCAGCGGGGGGACCGATGATCGTGACCTTACCCTTTGCATATATGATCGCCGATGTCCCTTCACTCCGTGGATCTGCGGCACCTGTCCAAGCGCCATTAAGATATTGCGCACCATTCACCTTAGACCCGAGGTCAGCCACACGCACTTTTTGTCCGAACGTAGCAATCTGCTCCGCCATTGCCGCGAGCGGGGTGTCCTGTTCCAACTCCAACTGACCGCCACCAAAATAGATATTCGGCAGCTTTATCGCTTGATCAAGCGGCAAGCCGAAGTCCAGCACGCCAATCAGCGTTTTGGTAACATGCATAATGATCCGCTTACCACCGGCCGAACCAAGCGTCAGTACCGCCCGACCATCGCGGTCAAAAACCATCGTCGGCGACATCGAAGACAAAGGCCGCTTTCCGCCAGCAACGCGATTTGCCACCGGTGCCCCGTCCTTTTCAGGGGCGAAGGTAAAATCCGTGAGCTCGTTGTTCAAAAAGAACCCACCTGCCACAAGCTGGCTGCCAAACGGACCTTCAATTGTGGACGTCATATTGGCGATGTTGCCGTTTGCATCGACCGCAGTGAAATGCGTCGTGCCAGCAAGTTCGCTCGAAATCGCAGCAGTACGAGGCGCAGCACCGGGTGGCTTGCCCGCAGGATAGTCGCTACGCGCTTTTTCCGGATCAATCAGCGCTGAGCGTTCTTGAATATATTCGGGGTTCAATAGCCCGGCGACCGGCACGTCGACAAAGGCATCATCGGCCAGATATTTTTCGCGGTCTGCATAAGCTAGCTGCATCGCTTGGCCAATCAGATGCCAGCTTTTGGGGCTATCCTTGCCCGTTGCGGTCAAATCAAAACGCTGCAACGTACCCAAAATCTGAAGCACGGTGGTTGCGCCCGACGAAGGCGGCGCCATGCCGCACACAACATAGACCCGATAGGGCGCGCACACAGCCTGCTGTTCTTTGGCACGATATTGCGCGAGATCGCTCATCGTCATGTCACCGGGGCTGAGCTTGCTGGTGGTGACAGCCTGCACAATCTGGCTTGCAATCGGCCCTATATAAAAAGCTTCAGGCCCTTTTTTTGCCAACAGCTTCAACGTTGCTGCAAGTTTTGGATTTTTAAGCTTCATGCCTGCCGTAACGGGCTTGCCATTACGCCAATAAATCGCGCGGACTTCATCGAAATTCGGCCACAGCCGCGCATAAGCCTGCAACCGTGATTCCAGCGTTTTGTTAACAATGAACCCCTTGTCCGAGAGGCGGATCGCAGGCTTAAACACGGTTGCCCAAGGCAGTTTGCCCCATTTGGCGTGCGTTTGCGCCATCAGCTGGATGTTGCCCGGTACGCCAACCGAATGCCCGCCCTGAAACGCTGCGAGAAAGGCCAGTGGTTTGCCATCTGGTCCAACAAAACGATCGGCCTTCGCCGCCGCTGGTGCGGTTTCGCGTCCGTTAATTGTCGTCAACACGCCCTTCGCGCTATCTTGATACAATAAGAAACCACCGCCACCGATACCGCTCGATTGTGGCTCGACCACGGTCAAGGCAAGCATCATAGCCATCGCCGCATCCGCAGCAGAGCCGCCTTGGCGCAGCATTTCTATTCCCGCTTCTGTGACCCGAGGATCGGCAGAAGACGTGACGCCGACATTTTGGGCGGTCGCAGCTTGGGTGAAGAGGATGGCTGATGCGGTGAACGCGAGCAATGATTTTTTCATGCCCGCAACTTAGCCGCCTTGTGTAGCGAAAGCCAAGCGCAGATTTATCCGTCGACGCCAATGGCCTCGGTTATATTGGAGAATCCATCGGCCTGTAAAAGGCGTGCAAGTTGCGTATTGATCCTGCGCGCGAGGCCTGGCCCTTGATACACCAAAGCGCTGTAAATCTGCACCAAAGACGCGCCGGCGCGGATGCGCGCATAGGCATCTTCAGCCGACATGATGCCGCCCACGCCAATCAGCGGGAGTTGCCCGCCGCTTGCCTTGCGGAAATCAATCACGCGTTGCTGCGCCATATCGCGCAAGGGTGCGCCCGATAGACCGCCCGCCTCTCCCTTATGGCGTGAGATAAGCGCAGGGCGCGATATCGTTGTGTTCGACACAATCAACGCAGCGATGCCCCGCGACATGGCGACGCCGACAATATCATCAATGTCCGCAGGCTGCAGATCAGGCGCGACTTTCAAGAACACCGGCGTGTCGCGCGTTCGCGCCGCCATCACCTGCGCCAGCAAATCGTCCAGTGCCGCCTTGTCCTGCAAAGCCCGCAGGCCCGGCGTATTGGGCGAGCTGATATTGACGGTCAAATAATCGGCCAGCGCCTCCATGTTGCGCACGCCAATGACATAATCCGCCACGCGGTCGGCGCTGTCCTTATTGGCACCGATATTGATGCCGATAGGTCCTGTCCGCGCCTGTTCGGGAATGTTGCGCAGCAGATCAATTGCCGCCTGCTGCCCTGCATTGTTAAAGCCCATGCGGTTGATAACCGCTGCATCCTCTAATAAGCGGAACAGACGCGGCTTTGGGTTGCCCGCTTGCGGTAACGGTGTCAGCGTCCCCACCTCCGTAAAGCTAAAACCGAGCCGCAGGATTTCAACCGGAACCTCCGCGTTTTTGTCATAGCCAGGGGCAAGGCCAACGGGGTTCGCAAACCGCAAGCCCGCAAATGTCTGGGCAAGAACCGGAGACTGTGAACCAAAAGAGGGAATAGGCATAAGCCGGAGCGCAGCCAGCGACAGATTATGTGCGGTCTCGGCGTCGGCTTGAAACAAAAGGGGGCGTGCGAATTGGTATAACATGTCGGGTTCTATTCACGACAATCACGTGCGGTGCAACGACGATACTTATGCCTTGGAGTGGTTTTTCTCCGTTACCGGCTTTGCTGCATTGTCTTCGGCTTTAGGCGCTGAGGGCTTTGCCTTGCGCCGGCGCAAATTGGCACGCAGGGCTTCGCGCAGCCGCTCTGCCTTGATCCGCTCTTTGTCCTCTGCATCTTTTGCCAATGCCGTTCTCCTCTGCGCGCTATTGCGATGTCGGCGCGATGCCAAATGGCACGCCAGCGCGCAAGCCGCTTGACATTAAGCCCCAGCCTTCGCATAGGGCCGCACCTTCGGTATTGCTGCTGTAGCTCAGTGGTAGAGCGCGTCATTGGTAATGACGAGGTCGGGAGTTCAATCCTCCCCAGCAGCACCAGGTATTTTTCCCTTTTACGTCATATACTTAACTCTACACAAAGACGCTAGGTTGGTCGCGCAAATTCCGCGAGTTACCCGTAAATATTTTAACATTAGGGAGCCCAGAGACGCTGCGCCTGCCGATGCCTACTTCGGCAGGGCGGAAGCCATCATCAAACAACGTGAAAGGATCAAACGAAACACTATCGAATATCGGCGCTTGCATCACCGCAAGATCGCCGCATAATATTAACCAACCGGATGAGCCCAAACACTCGCCTGTTTTAAACTGCTATATGTCTCAAATTATCTGACGACGGACACAGTATAGTCCCCCCGCATCCCTATCGCTCCAGGCATCGCAAACCTCCTTCAGCTTGCGACACTGGAGCCGAAGGCGTGCAGAGCACAATCAACGTCGCAACCCTTATGCAAGCATTTAATAGGTCCTGAGCCTAATGTGCAACTGTAATGCTAAGCCAACAGTGTTTAGAGATTTTGGAGGCACCCAACTCATTGCCCATAGTCAGCAACCCAGATATCTCTAGGCTGTTGCCCCTCAAGATGGATCTGGTGGGCTGATTGAAGGCCCTTCTCAAAATTACGCGTATATCGTTTTGTATCGAAGAGAGGAGTTGTAAGCCTATTTGAAGATAGTTTATGCCTTATATCAGCAAGAATCATCGGATCATTCGCAATATCGATTATCTTGGCTTCGTAACTTTCTTCAGTGTCTGTTATCAACTCTGGAATTCCAACCGCTGTTAGAAGACTTGCCGCTACGCGAGCTGAAAACTGCTTTCCTCGCTTCGTAACGACGGGCAGCCCGGCCCACAGGGCATCACTTGCAGTCGTGTGCGCATTAACGTTAAACGTATCTAGAAATAGGTCAGCATGCTTGTGACGTGCCAAATGTTCAGCAATGGGCGCTTTTTCGGCAAACACGAGACGATATGGATGAACGCCGCGCAGAATCGCTTCTTTCCTTAGATTCCCTTGCGACCAAGTGTTTCCTTTGAGTAACCAAAGAACGCTTCCTTGCATATTATTCAATATTCGCATCCAAATATCAAATTCTCGTGATGTTATTTTATAATTGTTATTGAAACAGCAAAATACAAATCCGTTCTCTGGCAAGCCATAACTTTTACGGGTACTATAATCATTTTCTATTTCTCGGTCAGAATCATTAGGCTGGTAGCTGTGGGGGAGATAGATAACGCTTTCCGTATAAAATCCGCGCTGATCTTCCGGTATGACCTGCGGATCAGCAATAATATAATCGATAAAATCAGCACCCATTGTGCCAGGGTAGCCAAGATAGTTTATCTGTATGGGAGCAATTCTATATCTGAATATACCAGACCGTGTTTCTTGAGTATACCCCTTCAGATCAATAGCAATATCGATTTCGTGCGAACGGGTGAGTTCATAAATTTCTTCGTCAGACAATTTTGAAATGTCAAAAAAGAAATCAACGCTTTGCTTTACTTTTTCTTGAAAATTGTCGGAACGACGCCCGTAACTATAACAAAACACTTCAAACTGCGTCCTATCATGACATCTGAGCATGCCTGCAATTAGAAAGAATGTGGCATGATTGTGAAAATCCGCACTAAAGTAGCCAATTCTTAGACGGCCAGAGCGATTTTTTATGGTGGCAGGAGGCGCGATGGGCGATTGGCCATAACTCATTTGGGCAAATTTTAACGAGCGCTGCAACTGCAGTGAGGGCGCATCTGCCCATGTCAACGCAGTAAAGGGGGCTATTGCATCGGTTAGAATACCGAGACGAGCCGAAACTTCGTCCATCTGGGTCGTAACACTGAAGTCGCAGACCATGTACTGCAGAAATATCAATTGCGCTTCCGCATCGGCCCAAGTCGGCTTTATGGCGAGTGATTTGTGAAAGGCAGCGATGGCCTGATCAAGCTTGCCCTGCTCGCTGAGCGCGGTGCCCAGGTTGTAGTGCGCCTCGGCGTCATCGGGCTTGAACGCAAGCACCTGCCGGTAGGCAGAGATTGCCTCGTTAAGCTTGCCTTGCTGCCTGAGGACATTGCCGAGATTGTTGTGCGCATTGGCGTCGATGGGTTTCAGCGCCAGCGCACTGCGGTAAGCCTTTATTGCCTCGTCGAGTTTGCCCTGCTGCTTGAACGCGTTGCCCAGATTGTTGTGCGCGTCCGCGTCGATGGGCTTAAGTGCCAACGCGTGCTGATAGGCCGAAATTGCTTCGTCGAGCTTGCCCTGCTGCTTCAGCACATTGCCGAGATTGTAATGCGCCTCGACGTAGGTTGGCTTGTGCTCCAGCGCCAGCTTATAGGCCTTTACCGCCTCATTGAGCTTGCCCTGCTCTTTGAGGGCGACGCCCAGATTGTAGTGTGCATCGGCATCCGTGGGCTTGAGCTGCAGCGCCCGCCGATAGGCGTCGATGGCATCGTCCAGCTTGCCCATCTGTTTGAGCACATTGCCCAGATTATAGTGTGCCGCATCATAGGCAGGGTTCAGCGCCGCGGCTTTACGAAAACCACGCTCTGCCTCGACGAGCTGCCCCATTGCGTAATGCCCAGCAGCCTGAAGGCTGTAGATCAAGAACGAGGACGGATAGTCCGCCAACAGATTTTCAGCCTGCTGAACCAGTTCATCGAAGAACCCCTCATCGTAGGCCGTGACCAAAAGGTCGAGCTTATCTTTAGGTGGCACTTTAAGCGCCTCTCTGACGGAAGTTTGTGAAGCGATTTTGGCCA